>NZ_CP024920.1:0-600000 GCF_002795865.1 Qipengyuania seohaensis | reverse complement strand
GCCCCGTGCTCTTCGAGACAGGCTACGGCCCCAGCGGCCTGCCGCATATCGGCACCTTCCAGGAAGTGCTGCGCACCACCCTGGTCCGCCGCGCGTTCGAGGCGATGATCGGTGCGAAGCCCGAGGACGGCAAAACGCGGCTGGTCGCATTCAGCGATGACATGGACGGCCTGCGCAAGGTGCCCGACAATGTGCCCAACCAGGCGCTGCTCGAAGCGAACCTGCACCTGCCGCTCTCCCGCGTGCCCGACCCGTTTGAGAAGGGCCACGAAAGCTTTGCTGCGCACAACAACGCCAAGTTGCGCGAATTCCTGGACCGTTTCGGCTTCCAGTACGAATTCGTTGCCGCGAATGACATGTACAACTCCGGTCGCTTCGACGATGCGCTGCGTCAGGTCCTGCGCAAGAACCAGGCCATCCTCGACATCATGCTGCCGACGCTTCGCGAAGAACGGCGGCAGACCTATTCGCCGGTCCTGCCGATCTCGCCCAGCACGGGCCGCGTGTTGCAGGTGCCGGTCGAGGTGGTTGATGCCGAAGCAGGCACGATCCGGTTTGCCGACGAGGACGGCAGCGTAGTCGAGCAGTCTGCGCTTGGCGGCATGTCCAAGCTGCAGTGGAAGGTCGACTGGGCCATGCGCTGGTTTGCGCTCGGCGTCGATTACGAGATGTATGGCAAGGATCTCACCGATAGCGGCGTGCAGTCGGGCAGGATCGTGAAGGTTCTCGGCGGCCGCAAGCCGGAAGGCCTGATCTACGAGATGTTCCTCGACCAGAACGGCGAGAAGATCTCCAAGTCCAAGGGCAACGGCCTGTCGATCGAGGAATGGCTGCAATACGGCAGCGAGGAGAGCCTCGGCTTCTACATCTTCCCCAATCCCAAGAGCGCGAAGCAGCTGCACGTCGGCGTGATTCCGCGCGCGGTGGACGATTACTGGCAGTTCCGCGAGCGGCTGGCCGAGCAGGAGCTCGACAAGCAGCTTGGCAATCCGGTGTGGCACCTCGCGCGTGCGAATGGCGGGTTCGAGGGTTCCGAGGCGCCGGGTGCGGGCGACAGCCTGCCGGTGACCTATGGCCTGCTGCTCAACCTCGCCAGCGTGCTCGGCGCTGAGGCGAGCGAGGAATCGCTGCGTGACTATCTCGCCAGCTACATCGGGGCCGAGCGGATTACGCCGGAGCTCGATGTGCTGATCGGGACTGCGGTCGCCTATACGCGCGACTACATCGTGCCGACCCTGTCGAAGCGTGCGCCTGCCACGAACGAGGCCGAGGCGTTGCGCGCTCTCGATGCCTACCTCGCCGATGCGCCGGCGGATGCCAGCGCAGAGGATCTGCAGACCCAGGTCTATGAAATCGGCAAGCGCGAGGAATACGGTTTCGAGAACCTGCGTGACTGGTTCAAGGCGCTGTATCAGACGCTGCTTGGCAGCGACCAGGGTCCGCGCATGGGCAGTTTCATTGCGCTCTACGGTATCGAGAACAGCCGCAAGCTGATCGCAGAAGCGCTCGCCCGCGGCTGATTCATCAGGCGTGCTTGCGTGTGCGGTACCACTTGGTCAGCACGTATTTGGCACCTTTGATAACCGGGGTTCCGGCGTGCATCGTGCCCTCGTTGGGTTCGCCCTCGGGGGTGGCGTTGTTCCACACCAGAAGAACGCCGGGCTTGGGTTCGATCGATGCACCGACTTCGGTGAAGTGGGTGTGCCCACCTTCTTCGACTTTGTTGAGAAAGGCCATGGCGGTCCAGCACCGCTGTCCGCCGCGCTTGCGTTCCAGTTTCCAGTATTCCTGGTCGGTATAGAACCAGTCGTTATGCGGCTTGAATTCCTGGCCCGGCAGGTAGCGCTGGCCCTGGATCGCCTCTCCGGTCACGGAATTCATGCCGAGGAGGTCGTCGATGCGGCGTGAGATCCCTTTGACGAACGGGTCGCGCGGGTCGAAATTGCCGGAATACGATGTTCGGAATTTCTCGATATACGCAGTCTCGTGAAGTTCGCTCGGCCTCGCGACAACGTCGATCATGGTGATGAAGCGGCGGCATTCCTCGGCAGACAGGAAATTCGGCACCGCGAAAATCTCGGCCTTGTCGGTGGGGACCTTGTAGATTTCCGGATCCGCCTCGAGGCGCTGGCGAACCTTCGCGCCAACGCGCTTAAGGGCATCCTGGTCGGGTATCGTCGCTGTCTTTGTCATCGGGGCGATTGTTAGCAATCACCGCGCTGCTCGCAAGATGGCATCTTGTGCTTCAATGCCAAACCTATAGTTTCGCACACCAATTGAGGGGAGAAGTCGGATGGAAATGGCCACCACAAATGCCAAGCGTTATTCGCTGGTCGCAATGCTCTTTCACTGGGTCATCGCGATAGCGGTCATCGTGAACTGGAGGCTGGCGGAAGCGGCCGAGCATGCGGGCGACGCGGAGAAAGCTGCGATCTTTGCGAACCACAAGGCTCTGGGAATAACGATCCTGGTCCTGAGCCTGGGGCGGCTGGCCTGGCGAATGACGCATCCCGCCCCGGCCCTCGACGGCGTAGCGACATGGGAACGTATCCTGGCCCGAACCACGCATGTCGTTTTTTACGTCATGCTGATTGGCCTGCCGATCGGCGGCTGGCTTGGCAGTTCCTATTTCGGGAGCGGCGTGGATGTCTTCGGGATTTTCACGCTGCCAGCTCTGCCGGTCGGAAAAGACCCGGATGCAGGTATGGCGATCTTCGACCTCCACGCAACGGGCGGATCTGTGATGATCTACCTCATCGGATTGCACATTCTGGGCGCTCTGAAACACACGTTCTTCGACAAGAACGGAGGCATCTTCAGGATGCTTCCCTTCGGCAAGGTGCCCGGCTGACACGAAAAACCCCCGCCGATCGCTCGGCGGGGGCATCGTGCCCGAAAGGCCACTCTCATCCTATCGGGCAGGAGCCTGAAGGCTTACCAGAAGAAGTCGTAGATTACGTCCACCACTTCGCCGCTGTAGGTGTCGACCAGCAGCACGTCGTCGTAATACCTGACCCAGCGATAGGGGCCGTACACTTCCGGCAGGCGATAGCGCCACGGATCGTTGATCCAGTACCGGCTGCCGAAGAAGAGGTTTCCGATGTGGAAACCGATGCTCAGGCGGCGATAGCGGTAATCGCGATAGGGCGCGTAGTAACGACCGAGGCGATAGATGCTGCGATACCGCTTGCGGTAATCGTGCCAGTTGTAACGGCGGTTGTCCCGCCAGCTATAACGGTTCCACGAGTTGTAGTGGTGCCAACGGCGACCGTCCCAGTGACGCTTGCGGCTTTCGCGATGGTCACTGCGGCGCGCATCCCGATAGCCATCGCGATAACCGTCGCGGCGGATCTGGCGATCTTCGCGGTTGTCGCGGCGACGCTCGTCACGGCGACCCTCCCGGTATGCATCGCGGCGATCTCCACGGCGGTCGGCACGGCGGTCATCGCGGCGATCGGCACGACGCGCGTCACGCACGTCTTCGCGCCGAAGCACAGGCGCTACATCGCGGCTGTTCTCTCTGCGCTCGCTGCGGTTCCAGTCGCGACCCGAGCGGACTTGCGCGGTATCGGACCGACGGTCCGAGCGGTTCCAATCGCGACCACGACGTTCCTCATTGCGAGCCACCGGTTGAGGGCGTTCGGCGCGCTGTTGCGGACGAACCTTGCGGCGAGGAGCCTCACGGCGCACCTGGGCACGCGCCTCGCGGCGCTCGCTGCCAGCATCGTTGCGTGCTTCACGGCGTTCCTGACGCCGATCGTCGCGGCGTTCCTGCCGCCGTTCCTGGCGGGGTTCGCTGCGTCGTTCCTGGCGACGATTGTCGCGGCGTTCCTGTCGGTCGCCCCGGTCGCGTTCCGCGCGTTGTTGGTCAGCTGCGGCTTCGGCCTGGGCCGGAACCACCGCCGTTGCCATCGCGATTGCGAGGGCACCAAGCGCGCTGCCTTTCATCAGCTTAGTTAGAGTCATGGAGCGTTCCTTCTTGCTCAAAAGCCGCTCCACCACCCGCGGCTCCAATGTCGATGTACCGGTTTGTATCAGAACGGCCTGACGTGAAACTGAACCGGCCTGCCATGCTTTCGTTCATGTTGGAATACAATAATCTGAATGCGAACGATTGACACAAAGCATCGATACGTGCGTTGGAGAGGTCATGTATGACGATCTCGACAAGGTTCGCGCGGATATTGCCGACCGTTTCTGCAATGCCGCTTCCAGCCGCAAATCGCCCATGCACGCTCCTGTAGTAGTTACTAGCGATGCCGATGCGCGGATCATGATCCTGAGGGACTTCGATCGGGACAACTGGACCTTGCGGTTCCACACCGACGCGCGGTCCCCCAAGGCGGCGGTCATCGGCGAGGGCGCCGCCATGGCGGTGCTGTTCTACGATCCGGACGAGAAGGTGCAGATCAGGGTGCGCGGGTTGGGCTGGATCGAAACACAAAGCGCGCTGACCGATGCAGCTTGGGACGAAAGCAGCAATTTTGCGAAGCGCTGCTATCTTGGCGCACCTCCCGGTGAAAAGCGCGCAGAGCCCTCAAGCGGGCTCCCCGATTGGGCCGAGGGTATTCAGCCGACCAACGAGCAGCTTTCCCCGGCGCGCGAACACTTTGCTGTCCTGCGGGTGACGGTGGAAGAGGCCGATTGGTACTGGCTCTCGAACGAGGGTCATCGCCGCGCGCTGATCGGCCGCGAAACAGCCTCCTGGATAACTCCGTAGCGAAGGCAACTCATCAGGGCGGACACATCGCTTCGGCCTCTTCAAAGGCGATGCTCGCAAGCGGTTGAAGGGGGGTGGCAGTTCGCGCGCGGCGCGCAACGAGAGGCCACCCCGGTTAGATCAACTGGTCAGGCCGCCTGCTGGATATCGCGCAGGATCAGGTCGAAGGTGATATCTTCGCCCGCCAGCGGGTGATTGCCGTCCGCCTTCACGCTGTCTTCCCCCACCTCGAGGATGAAGAACGTCATCGGCTGTCCTTCGGGAGTCTGGGCATTCAGCTGCATACCGGGCTGCGGCGCGGGTTCTGGCGGCAGGTTTGCGCGCGGAATGTCGATTACCAGTTCATCGCGGCGCGGACCGAAAGCCTTGTCGTGGGGAATGGCCACCGACTTTTCGTCACCCACTTGCATGCCTGTCAGCGCTTCTTCGATCAGCGGGAAGATCTGGCCGCTGCCGATCTGGACCTGCTGGGGGCCGACCTGGGCGGTGTTGCCGACTTCCTGGCCGTCGCTCCGCTTGAGCACGTAGTCGATGGTCACGGTGTCGCCGTTGGTGGGAGTAGTCATGGAAATCCTTGAAATTCGTGTTCGCGGCGTATGCAGATCGCCGACGGGAAGGGCACCCGCGTTTCGGGCGCCTGGCGCGGGCTTCTGTCAAACGGGACGGGGTGGAGTCAAATCGCGCCGGAGTGGCGGCCGTGCATCGACGCTGGAGCGTGTCTGCAACGGTCAGAGCAAGGTCACACCCTGACCAGATTCCCCTCGAACACGACCGAGCGATTGCGTCCGCCGCGCTTGGCGAAATAGAGCGCCTTGTCGGCGGCGTTGAGGATATCTGTCTCGCTGGCGCCCTCGGCCAGTTCGGCGATGCCGATGCTGAGCGTCAATTCGTCCAGACCCTCGACCGGCCAGGCATAGGCGCGCAGGTAATCGCGCAGGTCATTGCAGCGTTGGTCGACTTCGCGGGCACTGGTCCCCCTTGCGACCACGAGGAATTCTTCCCCGCCAATGCGCCCGACATGGCCGATGTCGTCGAAGCGATCGAACAAAATCCTCGCGATCTGCTGCAGGGTTCGGTCACCCGCCTCGTGGCCAAAGCGATCGTTGACCGACTTGAAGTGATCGACGTCGACAATGGCGAGCGCGATATTCTCTCCGGTCCCGCGCATATCGAGAACGGTGCGTTCGAGATCCGCGAGAATCTTTCGCCGGTTCGCGATACCTGTGAGGTGATCGGTCTCTGCCAGTGCGCGATGTTCATCCGCCTTGCGCTCGGCGTGGGCGCGGGCATTGGCGAGTTCGCGCACGGTGTTCGCCCGGTCCGTGATATCCATCATCGTGCCGAAGATGGATATCTTGTTCGGATCGTCGGACCACTCGACTTCGCCGCGACATTCGGTGTCGAACAATTCCCCGTAAGGTCCGGCAATGCGGGCCTCGAACACGAAAGGTACCCCGGTCGCGAGCGACTGGAGGAGGATATGCGAAACCCGTTTGCGGTCGCTGTCCTGAAACAGCTCCGCGATATCCGCGACGGTATGGGGCTGCGTATCGTAGCCAACCATGCGCCGGGCTTCGGGCGAAAGGTAGACCGGTCCTTCTACAGGAGCATACCGCCAGTGGCCGACCTTGGCCGCCTTTTCCGCTGCGGTCAGGAAGCGATTGCTCCTCGACAGTTTGACAAGATCGTTCTGGCGCTGGGTGAGCATGAGCGCAACCGGTAGCGCGGAGACAAGCAGGCCGAGAAAATAGACCTGAAGGAAAAGCACTTTCTGGCCCTGCAGTTCGAAATATCCGCTGACCGGGCCGAGATCGTAGACCGTCAGGATCGAGCCGATGACGGCCACCACCAATAGTGAAAGCGCGGCACCGCTCAGGCCAAGGGCAGCGGTTGCGATCGAAATCGCGAGAACGGGCAGGAACAGCAACGGCACCTCGGACTGGCCGAATGCAGCGAGCGAGGCCACCGCAACGAGCATCAGCGCCCAGACCGTCCGCATGCTTGTAAGGCGTCTGCGACCTTCGTCGCTTTGCACCAGGAAGAGAATGAACGGTGCAACGATCATCATCCCCAGGCCGACGGTAGTGGCCCAGGAGATCAGGAATTCCAGATCGAAATTGGCGCTCAGTATGCCAGCGACACCGGCGCTGAAGACGCTGACTACAGCGGCGGAAGCTGCGAAGCGAATGAGATTGAGGGGGCGTGCCAGCAATTTGCCGCGGCTCGTCTCTCCGCCCATCAGGTAGAAGACAAGCCAGCCTTCTGCGAGGTTGGCGACGGTGTAGCCAAAACAGGCGAGCAGCGACACGCCTGAAATATAGTTCGCGACCAGGCTGGCGATGCCGACGCCTGCTGTCACCGCCATGCGACCTTTGCCCGAAAGGTGCAGCAGGGAGGCTACGAATATCCCGCTCGACGGCCAGACGGCGGCGATGCCGTCTTCGCCTTGTGTGAGTTCAAGCGCGATGTAGGCGCACAGGAGCCAGGCGAGGCTGTAGGCCACAGGCCAGACGAAAGTCTCGCTCCGGTTTGTAGTCGATCGGTTCAAGATAACCCCCTGAAAGATATTTGACCGATCGACTGTTGCTTCAAGATTAACGCGTCAGCTTCTTGTAGGCGAGGCGGGTCGGACGATCCGCGGCATCGCCAAGGCGGCGCCGCTTGTCTTCTTCATAAGCCTCGAAGTTGCCCTCGAACCATTCGACATGGCTGTCACCTTCGAAGGCGAGAATGTGCGTTGCCAGACGGTCGAGAAAGAAGCGGTCGTGCGAGATGACCACGGCGCAGCCGGCGAAGTTTTCGATCGCCTCTTCCAGTGCGCCCAGCGTTTCCACGTCGAGATCGTTGGTCGGTTCGTCCAGCAGCAGGACGTTTCCGCCCTCCTTCAGCATCTTGGCCATGTGGACGCGGTTGCGTTCACCGCCCGACAGCTTGCCGACGTTCTTCTGCTGGTCCGCACCCTTGAAGTTGAACGCGCCGACATAGGCGCGGGTCGAGGTGTCGTGGCCGTTGACCTTCATGTAGTCGAGGCCGTCGGAAATCTCTTCCCAGACGTTGTTCTTGGGGTTGAGGTGATCTCGGCTCTGGTCAACGAAGCCGAGGTGGACGGTCGAGCCGATTTCCACCGTGCCGCTGTCAGGTGTTTCCTTGCCGGTCAGGATCTTGAACAGCGTGGACTTACCCGCGCCGTTCGGCCCGATCACGCCGACGATGCCGCCCGGGGGCAGCATGAAGGAGAGGTTTTCGAAGAGCAGCTTGTCGCCGTAAGCTTTGGAAATGTTCTTGGCTTCGATGACCTTGCCGCCGAGACGCTCGGGCACCTGGATGACGATCTGCGCCTTGCCGGGCTTGCGGTCCTTTTGGCCTTCCTGCAGTTCCTCGAACTTGCGGATACGGGCTTTGGACTTGGTCTGGCGCGCCGCCGGCGTCTGCCGGATCCACTCGAGTTCGCGCGACAGGGCCTTCGAACGACCGCTTTCCTCGCGGCTTTCCTGTTCGAGGCGCTTGGCCTTCTTTTCCAGGTAAGTCGAATAGTTGCCTTCGTATGGATAGTAGCTGCCGCGGTCGAGTTCGAGGATCCACTCCACCACATTGTCGAGGAAGTAGCGGTCGTGGGTGATCATCAGCACCGCACCCGCATAATCCTTGAGGTGGTTTTCGAGCCACTGGACGCTTTCGGCGTCGAGGTGATTGGTCGGTTCGTCCAGCAGCAGGATCGAAGGCTTCTGGATCAGCAGGCGGGTAAGGGCCACGCGGCGCTTCTCACCACCCGAAAGATCGGTCACGGGCCAGTCGCCCGGAGGGCAGCGCAGCGCTTCCATCGCGACTTCCAGCTGGTTGTCCAGCGTCCAGCCGTCGACCGCGTCGATCTTGTCCTGCAGTTCGGACATTTCCGTGCTGAGTGCGTCGAAATCGGCGTCTTCCTCGCCCATTTCCATGCCGATCTGGTTGAAACGTTCGACCATGTCGGCGATTCCGCGGGCGCCGTCCTTGACGTTTTCGAGCACAGTCTTGCTCTCGTCTAGCTCCGGTTCCTGCTCCAGATAGCCGACGGTGATGTTCTCGCCCGGCCATGCTTCGCCGGTGAAATCTGTGTCGATGCCAGCCATGATCTTGATCAGCGTGGACTTGCCCGCGCCGTTCGGACCCACGATGCCAATCTTGGCACCCTGGTAGAACTGCAGGTTGATATTGCTGAGCACCGGCTTCTGGGCACCGGGGAAAGTCTTGGTCATGTCCTTCATTACGAAGGCGTACTGCGCGGCCATCGGGCGAATCCTTGGGTCTGATCTTTTCGGAACGGGAAGTTGTGCGCCAGATAGTCATAGCTGTGGCCGGGGGCAAGCCGGGTCTGGCAATCGCATGGAGGCTGGCTTAGCTCTGCCGGACCATGACCGACGCGCTCGCTCAACAACCGACCTTGCCCAAGGTGGCGATCCTGTTCGCCCAATACGCCGCTTTCCATGTCGACCGGGTCGAAGCGGCGGCGCGCAGGCTTGCGGGTCGCGCGGAAGTGATCGCGGTCGAATATGCGACCACCAGTGAAACCTATGCATGGGAGCCAGCGTCCGGATTCGAGCAAGCCCGGCACGTCACGCTGTTTCCCGGCAAGTCCTATGACGATGTCGGCCACCTTGCCCGTTATCGCGCGGCAATGAAGGCGGTGGCCGATGCCGACATGGTCTGCATCGGCGTCCCCTATTCGGAGCGCGACATCATCGCGCTTTCCTGGCGCCTGAAGGCGGCAGGCACGCGCTGCGTCATGATGACCGAAAGCAAGTTCGACGATTTTCCCCGCATCCTGCCCCGTGAACAGGCCAAGGCGCGGCTGTTGTCCTGTTATCGCGCCGCGATCGTCGGCGGGCTGCGCCAGCGCGAATATCTGCGCTTTCTCGGCTTTGGCGACAAGCCGATCCTGCCGGGGTACGATTGCGTGGGGCTCGACCGAATTCGTGCACAAGGAGCCGGCGGCGAGGCGCGGTGGGCGGATCGCCATTTCCTCTATGTCGGCCGCTTCGTCGAAAAGAAGAACCTAACCACGCTCCTGTCCGGATATGCCCGCTATCGGGAGCTGGCAGGGTCAGCCGCGCGCAAGCTTGTGCTCGCTGGCGACGGAGAACTGCGCGAGGACTTGCAGGAGCAGGCAGGCGAGGGGGTCGAGTTCACGGGCTTCCTGCGTGCCGAACAAGTGTCACGCCGCATGGCAGGCGCGCTAGCGCTGTGTCTTGTCAGTACCGAGGAGCAATGGGGCCTGGTGGTCAACGAAGCGGCTGCCTTCGGTGTGCCCGCAATCGTGTCCACGTCGGTCGGCGCCAGGGACGCCCTAGTGCGCAACGGTGTCACCGGTTGCGTGGTCGAGCCCCAGTCCGTCGAGGGGATAGCCCGCGCCATGCTCGCCTTGTCTCAGAGCGAACCGACGTGGCAGCGCTTTTCCGATGCGACTGCCGCACGCGCGCACATGGGCGACGTGGAACGGTTCGCGGATGCCGTGGAGGCGCTGTTCGATCCCGACAGCAAGGGAGCGACAAGAGCGCTTGATTTCTGGGACGAAATGGCAAAAACCTGAACGACTCTTGGGGGTTACGAACAGGTATGCCGCGATTGCTGCTTGGCAGGATCGCAACTTTTGCTAGCAAGCGCGCCATGAAAAAACAGCTCCTTGCGCTTGCCGCCATCGCCTTTGCCGTTCCCGCCAGCGCCGACCGAGCGGATGATGCGTTTTTGGGCGACACGATTGCCTGGGACTTCGTCGAAGGGATCACCACCGAAGTCGGCCCGCGCATGCCTGGCACCGATGCCGAGGCGCGAGGGCGCGTGTGGGCGATGGACTGGCTGCGCCGCAACGGCTTCGCGAATATCGCGGACGAACCGTTCGACATGGAAACCTGGGTGCGCGGGCAGGAAATGGCCTGGGTCACTACGCCTGCGACGCAACCAATGGCGATCACAGCACTTTCCACCACGACTTCCACCGGTTCCGAAGGGATCGAGGCCGAGGTGGTCTATTTCCCGACCTTTGCCGATCTCGTCGCCGCCGATGCGGTGGACCTCGCAGGGAAAATCGCCTTCGTGAGCCATGACATGCGCCCAACGCAGGATGGCTCCAGCTACGGGTTTGCCGGTCCGGCGCGCTGGATGGCCCCCTCCATGGCGGCGAGCAAGGGTGCAGTGGCAACCGTGATCCGGTCGGTGGGCACCGACAGCCACCGTGTTCCGCACACCGGAACGACGACCTTTGCGGAAGGAATCCAGCCGATCCCGGCAGGCGCGCTATCCAATCCCGATGCCGACAACCTGGAGCGGCTTTTTGCCCGGGGTAAGCCGGTGCGTATGAAGCTGGTCCTGACCCCGCGCGATCTGGGCGTTACGACGAGCGGCAATGTCGTCGGCGAGATCGTCGGCAGCGATCCGGCGCTCGAACCGGTCCTGCTGGCATGCCATCTCGACAGCTGGGATCTCGGAACCGGCGCTATAGACGATGGTGCAGGCTGCGGGATCATCGCTGCGGCTGCAAAGCACGTTGCCGCGCAGGGCCAGCCGCTCCGCACCATCCGCGTCCTTTTCGCAGGGGCCGAGGAAACGGGCCTCTGGGGTAGCGCTGCCTATGCCAAGGCACATGCGGACGAGCCGGTCTATGTAGGACTGGAAAGCGATTTCGGTGCCGATCGCATCTGGCGTATCGAAACCAACTTCACCGCGAGCGATCCCGAACTCTATCGCGAGCTGGCGGGGGCAGTCGCACGCTTCGGCGTTGCTCCGACGCGCATTGTCGCGACGGGCGGAGCGGATCTCAACCTGGTGCGCGAACAGGGTGGACCGCTTATCGACCTGCAGCAGGACGGGACGCGCTATTTCGACCTGCACCACACGGCAGACGACACGCTGGACAAGATCGACCCTGTGCAACTGCGCCAGAATGTGGCTGTCTGGACTGCCGTTGTCGGCATTCTTGCCAACCGAAGCGACCCGATCGTGCGCGATACGAAAGAGTAGTCAGCAAGGCTAACCACCCGTATTTTCGAGATCTTGGGCAAAGTCTCAACGGGTGATTAACCTTTTCGGGCTAACGCGACGGCTCAACAAGACAGGGTGGGGATGCGCGAACAAATCATCGGTATGATCACGCCGACCATGGCGGTGATGTTCAGTGTCGGCTTCCTGCTCTTGTGGAAGCGCGGGACGCTGGGCAATTACGTGCTCGCGTTCGCTGCAGCCTATGCCTTCTTCGCGATCGGTTTTGGTGTCACGCACCTGTTCGATACCGGATCACCTTACGTTTTTCACACTACTCAATTCTTCTACACCATGAGCGCGGCTGCGGGAATTTGGGGGATGGCGCGGCGCGTCGACCAGCCACCCCATCTCGGCGTGTTGCTGATCATCTATGCTTTATCGGCGGGCACGTTGGCGCTTGCCATCTTGCTCTCCGATGACCTGACGGCGCGGCTTATCATCGTGAATTGCGGTTACGGCGTGATGTATGTGGTCGCGGTCATGTCATTGCTCAACTCGCATCGCCGCGAGTCGATCGACAAGGTCATTATCGCGATGCAGGCACTCCTGGCCGCGCAATTCCTTATCCGGCCGCTACTGACGCTGCTGATCGAAGGCAGCATTCCCGCAGCGGCCTACCGGGAATCGCTCTATTATTCGGTGCTCAACCTGTCGCTTGCACTCCTGTCGCTACTGGCGGCGATGGTGCTGGTGGCCGCATGCATCTACGACCAGATCGCTGCTGTGAGGGAGCGTGCCGAGCTCGACCTTCTAACCGGCCTGCGTACGCGGCGGGCCTTCGAACAGGATGCGATCGCCTATCTGGAGAGGGCCAAGCAGGAGGGCGTCCCGGTTTCGCTGGTCGTGGCCGATATCGATCATTTCAAGGCCGTCAACGACGTCTACGGACACCAGACGGGTGACCGTGCCATCGCCCGGTTCGGTGAAGTAGTGCGCGAGACCATTCGCGAGACAGATATCGCCGGGCGCATCGGCGGCGAGGAATTCTGCCTCCTGGCTTGGAATTGCGACGGGAATGCCGCCGTGGCCATGGCAGAGAGGGTCCGCAACCGTTTCGGCGCAAGCATGATCGAGGGAATGCCCGATGACCATCGTCTTACCGCGAGCTTCGGCATCGCCGGACGTTGCGAAGGCGAAGGGTATGGCAAGCTCTTTGCGCGCAGCGACTCCGCGCTTTACGCTGCCAAGCAGGGCGGACGGAACCGCTCGATCCACGACGAGCGCAAAGGTGAGACCGCTCTCCTGGCGTCCGTCGCGCCGAAATCCGCATTGCCCAAGGCCGCGAATTACTGATCAGGATCGTTCACGCGTCGCTGCGAATTCGCGATCCAGCAAGCAGGGCACCGCGCCAAGCTGCAGCACGGCCCGCACACCGAGGAAGAGGGTGAACGACAGCCACAGGCCATGGGCTCCCATCGGCCAGGTGAGCCAGAGCGATAGGGCGAATGCGGCCGCCGCTCCCGCCATCGTCAACAGCAGTGCGCGCGTCCAGCTGGCGCCGACATACACCCCGTCGAGAACGAAACTGACCACGCCTGCAAACGGGATGATGACCAGCCATGCGCCGAGGTCCTGCGCCACCGCCTCGACTGCAGGAGTTGCAGCAAAGCTTGCAAGGATGGGGTCGGCAAAGAGCGCAAATGCTGCGGCGACGAGCGCTGCCGCAGCGATGCCACGGACGATGATTGCGCGCAGGTAGGCGCTGAAGCCCTCCCGGTCGCGCGCTCCCGCCCGCTCGCCATTGAGCACCTGGGCGGCGTTCTCGAAGCCGTCGAGCAGCAGGGCGGTGAAGATGAACATCTGGTAGAGAATGCCGTTGGCCGCCAGCACGATTGCCCCGCGTTCCGCCGATAGGCGGGTCAGCGCGGCGAGAGCGATCGTCAGGACGAGTGTGCGCAGGAACAGGTCGCGGTTCACCGACAGGAAGGGCTTCAGAGCGCTCCAGGCCAGCGTACCTTTCTCGCCAAGAACGTTGCGGAGCATGGCGAGGAACTCGCCGCGCGCCAGGAAAATGGCCACTGCAACCAGCTTGGCATACTCTGCGATGAGACTGGACCAGCCGATCCCGGCGATCCCCCAGTCGAGGCCGAGCACGAACCACAGGCCGAGCGCGATATTGGTGAGGTTGTAGGCGACTTCGAAAATCAGCACCGCGGTCATCTGGCGGCGGCCGACCATGAAGCCGATGAGGGCAAGGTTGGCCATGACTGCCGGGGCGGACCAATACCGGATCTCGGCATAGATGCGAGCAGCCTCCAGCACTTCGCCTGAAGCACCCAGCGCGCCCAGCGCAGCCGGGAGCAGCACGGGTTTTGCGATCAACAGGGCGGCCGCAATGACCAGGCCGACCGCGAGCCCGCGCACGAGCATCGCGACCTGCGCGTCCTTGCCCGCCCTTGTACCTTCCTGCGCGACCAGCCCCGTGGTGCCCGTCTTCAGGAAATTCATCACGGTGAAGAGGACGGCGAATAGGCGCGCGCCGACATCGACAGCGCCCTGCGTCGGCGCATCGCCCAATTGCCCGACGATCCACATGTCGCCAATGCCGATCAGTGCCGTGGCCACATTGGTGACCATTGCGGGCAGGGCGATGGCCCAGATGGCGCGATTGTCGATTATGGCAGGGCCAGCGGCGGTCATGCGGCTATCCTCCTGCCTCGAAATGGATTGCTGGTCGGGGAGACAGGATTCGAACCTGCGACCCTCTGTTCCCAAAACAGATGCGCTACCAGGCTGCGCTACTCCCCGACACGGCAATCCCGACTGACGACACAAACGACTGGTGGGCCCGGCAGGAGCAAAACCCACAATGGCCAGTCACTAATAAAATCAGCAACTTAGTCCGTACTGCGACAATCAGTGTGTCACACCTAAGTGTCACACCGGCGGTCGCTTACGAGTGCCAAGCATCCGGGTCAAGCTGATGTTCGACGAGGCTCAACAACTAACCCTGTACCGAATGGAGCAGCAAGCGCTTCGCGTGGAAGCCGTGGGAGAGGCAATTTGACCATCTCTTCTTGGAAAACGACCTCGCCGTTCAGGGGGTCAAACTGCCCGTCATCCGAAAGCGGGAAGACAAGGTACTCCCCGTCTCCATTATCTTTGAATACGACCACGATCCTACCGGGTGACATATTGGGCTGCCATTCAGAGGGCTCTGACGTATAGCCCTGAAAGCACATTTGGTCTCCGACTTGGGTTTTCATTCTAACCTCCTGAATGGTTGGAATGTACCCAATTTCCTGAGCGAATAAAATATAAACTATTGAAATAGCTAGATATGTAGGTCGCATTTAACTGGAGGGCGCTCGTACTACCTTGTCACGAGCGGCAGGTACTTCTCGGTTAGTCGATAGCGGCGTCCTATCTTACTGTCCTTCTTCACGAGCCGGACATGTTCGAGCACACCCCGACTGGCGAGACGTTCCAATATTCGTGTCGGTGCGGTCCCGTGATGGTTGGTAGCCGTTATGCTTCCATGACGAAGTAGCTCCAGGAATATCGGGCGTCGTTTGCCGCCTGCCTTTGTCGTAACATCGGCCACGGCATCGAGCAGATCGGCTAGGGCTTCCTCATGCGCTTCTCGCACTGGTTGAGTTAGCCTAGCGAAGTCGTGGGCCGAAAGCCGTTCGCTCGCTGCCTCGCTGATTGCGTTGAGCCAATCTGTGAGGTGAGGATTGGCAGGTAATCTCGCGCGAACCTTCTCCGGCAGGTCTTTGCGGTATCTGATTTCGATCCGCAGCCGATCTCTCGCCTTCGCGTAGATTGCCAGACTTACGTCTCCCGAAGGTGTCAGCGGCAATTGGGTCGAAACAGCGCCCAGATTGCGGCCCACGGTCGGTCCTCGACGGCCCCCATAGGTGTCTACGCTGGCGCTGCGAGCCGAGACCAAGATTTGTCTGGCGAACTCATGTGCTTTGTCGAGCGCGTCAGGATCATACCGCTCCCAGCACACTTCGGCTTGAGAAACCGTCAGGTCACCCCAGTCGAGCCGGACTTCGACGTCATCGTTCCTCCCGAGACTGGTTGCCCCTTCTTCATGTCGGTCAAACCCGATCGAGGCAGGGCATAGTTCGGCGAAAATCTTGCTGCGAAGGTTGCTCTCGAATAGCGCGAGAAACTCTGCAACCCGTTGCAAATAGGTCCGGTGGACCGTCCCAGCGAACGAGCGATAGTCACTCACCATATTGTCGTTGCCATCGAGGGTGAGGTTCGCTGCCGTTGGCTCTGGGGCCGCTGCGAAGAAGTCAGTCGGCTCGATGGCGGTTAGATCGTCGAAGCGGTAGCGGTCGAGTAAATGTCCGAGCGTGCGCATCGGGTTTACAGAGATCACCATTTCAAGGTGGGCGTTTGGCGAGGTTCTCACGATCCGCACGTCGCAGCGCGAAATTGTCGTGCCGTTCACCGCCGATGCTTTCCACGCCCCGCCATGCAGATGCGCAAGTCCGAGCAGCCGAGGCTGCTCCGCGCTAGCACCAATTTGCCCAACATAACTTTCCATCGAAGCCGCGTCGCGCGCGGCGATCGAGCCTTTGACTCGCAGTTCGAGCCGGTCGAACAACGCCTCGGCGGCGACCGGTGGATTTTCGGTATATGACCGTATTCCGTATCTGTTTCTCTCTCGCGGTGGTGGGAGGTCGTTCTCCGCGCTCATCGACGTTTGCTCGTCGCTTCAACGTTACACATTTAGGCTACAACTCGGACCTTATAGAGAGTGGGAATGGCCGTGGGCGTCTAGCTGGACCTACCAGCAGCGCAATAGCGAGTGACAGTATTCTTCGAGATGCCGAATTGATCCATGGTTTGGCGGATGCTTGCGCCGTTATCCTGTCGCCATTTGCGGACCTCCGCTGGATCAGCAGCGCGAGGTCTTCCTAACCCCGCCTTGCCACGATGCGTTTTGCCGGTAGCTGCCAGAGCTTGCCGGGCTGCTATTCGCCCTGCATCGCAGCGCTCCTTGATCCGTTGCCGCTCCATATCCGCGATCTGCGCGAGGACTGCGACGATTAGCTCTCCCACTCCCCTGCCAATTGGGCCTAGACCGACGACATCTAGCGTCACGCCTTTTTCTAGCATCTCTCGCACATTGGTTTGCACATCGAGAGCATCGCGTCCGAGCCGATCGAGCGCGTAAACACAGACTGTGTCGCCGTCCCGGACGTAGGACAGCAATTCTCCAAAGCCCGGACGGGCAGCGGCCAGTGTGGCACCGCTCACACCCTCGTCGCTGAACTCACGATCAAACGGCCCAGATAAAGCACTGCGTTGGGCTTCGATGCTCTGGCCGCCCGTGGACACGCGATAATAGGCGATGCGGCTCATTCAACTCTCCAAGACCCAGAAGATACCTCGTCTATTTTGGGGTGCCCCAAAACACAGGTTCCGTATCTAATGGGTCTTTCGGGTCAAGGTGATTTGCTAGGCCCAAAAGTTACAAGTTTTCGTACCTTGGCTGATTTCTGCTTTGGGCATCGGGCAGAGACAGATGGGGCCTACCCTGACAGGGTAGGGGGTGTTCAAGAAATGCAGGAGGGTGATCGTCGGAAGTAGAGGGGGGCTGCCCTCACCGGGTAGGGGGGAATAGCAAGGCGACTGCGCGCGGGAAGAGATCGGCTTCTCTCAAGGTCCGTTTGAATAAGAGGGACTACACCCCCGTGCGGTAGTGCTCTCGAAGCTTACCAAGCAATCGCCTAACCAAGTCATCGTGATCGGCGCTTTTCCAGCGGTTCATGAAGCGGCAAACGATCTGGACGTTGTCCGGTGTGTAGTGACCGCTGCTATCAATTCGGTCGAGCGATGGGCGCATCTGTAGGTCGTCGGTTTCGCCGACATAACCAAGAGGCATGCCCGTAAGTGCGCAGCGGTCTTCCTGCTCCCCGAGCAAGCGAAGGAGCAGGGCTTCCCATTCCTCCCTCGAAAGGTCGGTGTTCTTCTCTTTGACCCGACGCTCCACAGTCTGGCCATTTGATTGGGTCACCGTATGTAGGAGCGTCCTAGTCATATCCATCGCTGCCGTTTCCTTCGCGGAAAAGGTGCGCCCACCTTGCTTGGTTGAAGCCTCTGCCTTGTCGCGAAAGAGCTTTGTCGAATGCCATGCGTCCAGAGGCTCTCCAGCCAATAGCGCTCGCGCATAGTCGGCATAGCCGCGATCATTGGCGATGCTTTGGAAGGTCGCCTCGGTAGAAAGAAAGTCGCGGGCCTTTGCGTGCAGCGCCTCCCACAAGAGGGGGCGACCTTTTTCATCGCGGTTCGTCCACGGTCTGCAAGACTTTTGCAGCAGCCAGACCTCTGGCCCGTCGCGAGCGGGATTAGTCGAGGCAATCAGTTCTTCTTGGAGATCACCCGGCTCGGTTACCGTCCACCAGATTTCGGCACCCTGTCGAGAAATCCAAATATCGCCTTCGCTATCGCGCAACTCGTCGATGAGATTGTACCAACGTCCCGCTGTCTGCTTGGTCGGGCGCACGCCTCGCGCGGTAAACGTCGTCTCCAACGCGGCGCTAATGAAGCCCTCGCGATCGCCTGCCTGCCAGAAAGGATGCACGCCAACGTTGTCGATAGTCAAAACAGTGTTGTTTGCCCTCGCAGTCGGCCAGAGGGCGTTGCCCTCGCCAAAGTTGGCGATGTAAACCCGGTCGGCCTGCACTGACATAAAATCCTCTCCAAAAGCCAAGGGCGACCAAAATTGGTCGCCCTGTGCCCCCACCGACATCAAGGGAGAAAGGTAGCCATGAGAGGCTCACAAAGACCTTGACCGGCAGTTCGGTTCGGTCGTGCTATTGTTCTGAAAAATGCTTGTCAATGAGAGGTTTGGTCCGATCTGCGGTTGAGCACACATCGTGTGCAAGGAGAGGCCGACGACACCGCGCCTTTCTAGCTGTCATGACCTCTTGTGTGCGTGCTCATCAGATCGGCTGGAATAGTGATTTCGTTTCGCTCCAGCCAATGGCGCGCTTCCTCGTAGGATGGCAGATACGAGGCGAGTACGCTCCAGAACCGCGCGCCGTGGTTGCGTTCGATGAGATGAGAAAGCTCGTGCACAACCACGTATTCCAAGACTTTTCTTGGTGCGAAGATAAGCTGCCAATTGACGAGAATGTTGCCTTCGGGACCGCAAGAACCCCAACTGTTTGACAGGTCGGCAACTCGGATCGAGCGGGAAACGAGGCCGTACCTTTTACCGTAACTGGCCGCTATTTCGCGGACGTCTTGGCGCGCGCGTTTCTTCAACCAGTGCCGAAGCTCGCTCGCCACCAAATGATCTGCATCTTGTCCGGCCCAGTCAGGAAGATCGACAATGAACCCGTTTCGGTAGGATACGCTGATCCGCTCTGCATCGGTACGCCTGACCGTCAAAGGCATTTTGCGACCACGATACGGTATCTTCGATCCAGTCATGAACCTTGGCACCGCATGACGGGTCGCAGTGATCTGATCCATCTCCCGCACCGTATTGAAAACCCATTTGCGTTTGCGATCGAGGAAGGCTGCCAACTGTTCATCGTCGTCATCGACGAGAGCAAGCACCTCGACATGTCCGGGGGTGACAGTAATTCGGCGCTCACGTGCGGAGGAGGACCGCCGAAGCTCGTAAGGTATTACCTTTTTGCCGATTTGGAGAGTTGGCATCACTGTCCAGTCCCGAAGGCGTGGACCACATAGTCCTCTACCTTCTCACGGATCGTTTTTGTCTCTCCGATTTCATTAGCTGCGAGAATACGGCGAACGTCGCGACGTAGCCTTCGGAGATAATCATCCATGTGGGTAAAGGCGGGTTGGGTCGATGCCGCCTCGGCATATAGCGCGCCTATCTCAATCGCCGCATCACGCAATGCCTCGTGCGGAACGTCAGGCACGATGTCTTCCATAATCCGAAGGATAGCAAATGCGTGCTCGTCCATGCCGAGTTCCGCGTGAGCGCCTTGCTCGGCCTTGATGTCACCGGTCAGGTTCTCGAAATCGCGTAGGCCATCTGCGGCTGCAAGTTGCCCTTCTTCAAACCGCCTAATAATTTCCAGCACGCGCTCGGAGAAACGCCCATATTGCGCAGGGTTTTTGTCCACCAATTCAGTCGTTACGCGACGTAGTTCGGTGGACTTGCGAACGAAGGCTTCCTGCAACTCCTCATCCGATTTGCAACCCGTTGCAAAATCGTCCGAGAACTCTGGATCGGTGATATTTCGCAGCCTGATCGTAGTGGAGAGGCCTGTCGCGTGGACATGCTGCTCCAGCATATCCCTGATCTTGCCGCTGTAGCTGCGGTGGTCGAGGCTCTCATCCTTGTTAATCGCCTGCGCGGCGAGCCGCAGAAATGTGGCGGCCCATTTCACCTCTTGAGTGAAATCGAGGATCGCCGGATCGGGTGAGAGATCGCTGTAAACCTTGATGAAGGTACGAGCCAGGCGCTGGAGGTCGAACCAATCGTCCTCGTCCCCTTTGGCGACCAGATCGGCTGCGGCATAGGCGGCAGCCTTCTCGTCCAAACCCTCAAGTTTCATGGAGCGTTTTTGCGCTCTATACCGAGCGTGTGCCTCTTTCAGATCATTCCGCAAAATAGCGATGTCGCGCATCGCGTTTTCAACGTCCTCTGAACGGTAGGAGGCCAGCGCTTCGTCGAGATTGTTGGTAACACCGATATAATCGACAATCCGCCCGTCAGGCTTCTCAATCATCCCACCCTCGCTGTCTTTGAACGCGTGGGTCCGGTTCGTTCGTGCGATCGCTTGTAGGAGGTTGTGCTCCTTGAGCGGCTTGTCGAGATACATCACATGCTCAATGGGGGCATCGAACCCGGTGAGAAGCTTGTCGCAGACAATGAGGAAGCTCGGCTCTGCACCGCGCACCTTG
The DNA here is from genome assembly GCF_002795865.1 of Qipengyuania seohaensis. Taxonomy (NCBI): domain Bacteria; kingdom Pseudomonadati; phylum Pseudomonadota; class Alphaproteobacteria; order Sphingomonadales; family Erythrobacteraceae; genus Qipengyuania; species Qipengyuania seohaensis. Next base: position 579,419 of record NZ_CP024920.1, on the reverse strand, counting down.
AACCGCTTCTTCACCTCCTTCTCTGCCGGGTCGTCGAGGTAATGCTCTTCGAGTTGCGCGCGTAGGGCGGCAACCTCTGGTTTTTCGCTCGGCTTGTTGTCCTCCTGGCTCTTGGAGAACGCGCAGGCGATCATCGCGTCGGCTTTCGCCTTCGCCTCGTCCGGATCCAATCCATTCTTTGCGAGGTCTGCCGCGATTACAGCAGATAGCGCGGCGCGGTAGAGAATGACCGCTTCCCGATCCACGGCGACGATCTGGGCCTTGTAGCCATCTGGCTGGCAAACGGCCTTAAAGTGCTCCCAGATGTCGAGGGCGATGAGGTGCACCCGCTCGGGATGCTTCGCGATGGTCGCGACGGTAAGGCCCTTGATTTTCAGCTCCTCACGCTTGTCGTCAGGGAGGTCCACGAACCAGCGATCGAACAGGATGTCGATCTCCGCCTCATTGATAGACCAGTCGGTCTTTCGGCCCTCATACCGTATCGGCACCGTCGCCCCATCGCTCACTGCATCGTCGATGCCGTACTTGTCGAGATATCCTTCTCCAGCGACCGAGAAGCGGGCGTATGTATCCTTGTCGGTCGATTTAATCGGGGTGCCAGTGAATCCGTAAAAGTGGGCATCTGGGAGGGTGGCTTGTAGGAACGCGCCCAAGTCCTTCTCCTGCGTGCGGTGGCACTCATCCACCAACACGATCCAGTTCTCCGAGTTGGGAATGGCCTCCTTTGATCCTGCAAACTTGAAGATAGTCGAGAGGAGTATTTGGCCGTTGCCACCGCGATTGACTGCTTCTCGCAGCGCGGAAACCGATCCGCACTGGACGGGATTTGGAAGACCACAGGCAACAAAGGTTCGGCTGATCTGGTCGTCGAGGTCAATGCGGTCCGTCAGGACGAGGATATTGGGGTTGGCTAGGCTCGGAGCGTCCAGCGTCAGGTGTGTTTTCAGCTTGAGCGCGAGGAAGACCATCGTGAGGCTCTTGCCGCTTCCCTGCGTGTGCCAGATCAGACCTTTACGGTGCTCTCCCTCTGCAACCCGTTGTACAGCCTTGTTCACAGCGCGGAACTGCTGATAGCGGCAGATTTTTTTGATCTTCTTACCCGTTTCGGGGTCGGTCTCGAAGACGATGAAGTGCGCTAAGAGATCGAGGAGGCGGGAAGGTTCGCAAAGACACCAGAGGTCTTTAGAAAGATCGTCGGGGAACTCATCGCGGTCTCGCGGCCACGCATCGCGCCAAGGGCCGAAGAACTGTTCTGGCGATCCCGTAGCGCCGTATTCGGTCCGCATCCCATCTGTCAGGATATTGAAGGCATTGGGGCAGAACAGGCGAGGGATATCGCGCTCGTATTGCCGCATCTGGTCGTAGGCTTCGGTACCCGTCGGCGTTTTCTTCATCGGCGACTTCGCCTCGACGACGACGAGCGGGATACCGTTCACAAAGAGGACTATGTCGGGGATGCGCGGACGCTGCGCCACCACGCGGAACTGCCGCACCACATGGTAGGAATTGCGCCTGGCATCTTTGAAGTCGATCAGCGCAATCGGGCTATCCCGGTTTTCGCCAACCAGTCGGCGGGAGTATGACCCGCGCAGCTTCTTTTGCCACTCCTCGTTGTCCGACAGTGTCGCGAGATCATTGTAGATCGCTTCGGCGTCTTCGGCTTCTATTTCGTTCAGTCGCTGGAGGGCCTCAATGAGAACAGGCTTGAGAATGACACGGTTCTCTTCCTGCCGCATCTCCAGCGCCTTGGTGGGCGATAGGCGCTCCCAATCCATCGCCTCCAATATGTCCAGAGCAGGCTTTTCGGCCAGGCGGTATTCGCTCATGCCTCCTTCGTCCCTCTTTCAACCTCAAAGGTCTCGACAAGGAATAGGCAGAGAGTACCTGCCGCTCCAACTGCAAGCCTTGCGTGCCTCGGCGTCAGCCCCCTCGCTGAACTCGACCTGCCATGACCCGAGCCATAAAGTCCGCGGAGTTCGTCTAGCTGGTGGGTGATGCTGCCCAGCGAGTTGAGGGTTGTTCTGATTGCATCAACGCCCCTCGACCTATCGGGAATATCTTCTGGCGCTAACTCAAGCGCCGAAAGGCTTTGTTTGAGCAAGGAAGCTGGCGTCGGCTTCTTACCGATGGTGCCGCCAGATCGCTCGATGATGTCCTTGCAGACAGCTTCAATTAGCTCCTTTGCCGACCCGATCGCATCTGCTGGGCTGGTCTCCGCTTCACGCTCGATAATGCGAATACGCGTAATGAGGTTCTCATGGTCGATGCGTTCGCCATGGGCTTTGAGATGGTTCAGTACGCCGGTCGCGGCAGCCCCGGAGCGTGAGGTGATGTGAAGCTGCCATCCGTCGTCTACGAGGTCATACCCGTCCAGCTTGAGGCACCGTCGCAACTGATCGACGTGCATTTCTCGTTCGGAAGGATTGCCGAAGAAATGAGGGCTAAGGATCTGGTTGATCGCGTCTGGAAGCTCGTGTGAGCCGCTCAACTTGCGCCACGCATCGACAGCGAATTGGCGCTTGCTGCCGAGCATGTGCACCATCTCCTCATCTAAGCCGAAGGAATTGAAGAAGCCGATCAGACTGCTGCTGTTCATTCCGGTCGCGAACGCGATGTCGCCCAAGCTAGCGATTGTTCCTTGTCCTAGCCTCATGCTGGCACTCGCACCCGTCCGGAAAGAAGTTCAGACATCACGCTGGCTTTCAAACTGTGCAGCCTGCGTAGTTCTCTGGAATGCACTCGAAGATACTGCTCAATGGAAGTGAGGTTGGCCACCTGCCCTGCAATTTCATTCAGATCGAACTGGCCAACACGGTGTTCCAAGAAATCTTTCTTCGTTAGGAATGAATAAGCGCCACCTTGAGCGTCATGGACCTTCTGCTCAATCAGCACATGCGTGAGGTGCCAGAGTAGGTTTTGGTCGAAAGGCTTTTTCGCAGTCAGCGTCCACATGTTCTGGTTCAACAACGCAGGGCACACTGAATGAGGAATTCGCCCGAGCTTCCCGACAGTTGCGCCGACCATCACCAAAACGATCTCACCGCCATTCAGTCGATATTCCTCGTATTCGGTCAGAAAGCTTGGCGGTAAGAACCGCTTTTCACCCAATTCAGAAGCGGGTCTGCCGACGTTGGTTACGCGAAAATTGAGGATGCCATCGTCAATATAATCCTCACTTTTGAACGCAAATCCGCGCCCCAATTCGCAAATGTCGCCGAACCGCAGAGCGCTATCGTCAGGATCGGTGATCAATCGCTTGAAGATTGCTCTCCGCTTGATGGTGAGCAAGCGTTCGCCGAAGTCTAAGCCTTCTTGGCCGCGTGCAATTGCCTCATCCACAGACCGCAGCACCTCGGCGATCCGCCGTTGCTCGTCGAGGGGTGGAAATAGGATTGGCTGGCGATACGCCTTGTCGCGATTGAGGCCGGGCACGCCGGTCGCTTCGTTTAACTCGTTCAACCGAACATGCTGTAGGGTCGCAGCTAACCAATCCCAATCGACGCTTTTCCGGGACTTCACAAAATAGGTGGTGTCAATCGGCCAGAATGGACCGGGCGAAACCGTCACCGAACCTGCCGTGCCTTTGCGCCCGACAATGATGCCACCATTGGGCACTAGCGCCTCATTATGGGTGCCAACCACGCCATTCGATCCATAGACCGCCACACTGCCGGGTTGCCTTGCCTTCTTGGGCAGCGAGCGTCCATATTCAAGCGTGATAATGTCGCCAAGCTCCGCCGAACGCCAGCCATCGGGCAGCGCATCAGCTTTCCAATCCAGCTCGGCAACATCACTCAACATAGCCCAGCCTCTTGAGGTGCCCGAACATCACGGCTTCGGCTTCGTTGCGCTTGGCGATCAGGTCTTGCAGCTTGGCGACCTCCGCCGCGACATCGACCGCCTCGGCGTCCGCTCCCGTCTGCACATAGCGGCTGATGTTGAGGTTGTGGCCGTTACTGGCGATCTCCTCGACCGGGACGACGCGGGCCAGCTTCTCGACATCGGCGAAAGCGTGGACGGTATCGGCCAGCGTGCGGACATGGTCGTTGGTCAGGAAGTTCTGCGCCTTGCCCGGCTGGTAGGTTCCATCCCCGTTGACAACGAGCACTTTGCCCTTGCGCTCGTCAGGCTTGTTCTTGCGACATATCATCAGGGCCGCTGGAATGCTTGCTCCGTAGAAAAGATTGGGTGCGAGGCCTACAACCGCCTCGATCACGTCTTCGTCCAGCAAGGCCTTTCTGATGCGCCCCTCGGCTCCTCCGCGAAAGAGCACACCATGCGGAACGACTACAGCAATCATACCGTCGTCCTTCAAGCTCGCGAGCATATGCTGCACGAAAGCAAGGTCACCGTAGCCCTTCGGTGGGCACCCGTATTCGTCGCGTCCAAAGGGATCACCGTTTGACCATACCTCGTGGCCCCACTGCTTCTCGGAGAAGGGAGGGTTTGCGAGAACTCGGTCGTAGGCCCCGATCCCTTCTACGAACTCGCGGGCGGCTGGGTCGTATCGCTTCGGTGACAGGATGGTGTCACCCTTAGCGATAAAGGCGTCATCCACGTTGTGGAGGAACAGATTGATCTCCGCGATACCCCACGTTGCGAAGTTCTTTTCCTGCCCATAGAGCGAGAGCGAGCGAGCATCCTCGCCGCGATCCTTCAAATACTGCACCGCCTCCAGCAACATGCCGCCCGAGCCACAGGTCGGGTCGTAGATCGACATGCCTGGGCGAGGTTCGATGATCTCCACCATGAGCCGGACAATCTGGCGGGGCGTATAGAACTCTCCGCCCTTCTTTCCCGCGCCCTCGGCAAACATCTTTATGAGGTAGAGGTAGGCATCGCCAAGCATGTCGGCTGGCACATCCTCGTTGCGCAGACGGTGCTTCTCGAAGTGCGTGAGGAGCTTTTCTAGAAGCGCGTCCGAGAAGCGATCCTGATTGGCAAAATCCACGTCGCCGAACACGCCGCGTAAGCGCAGGTTGGCGTCTTCGATTGCTGCCAGAGCGTTGTTGAGGCGCTGGCCGATCTGTGTCGATTGCTGCCGCACCGCCTCCCACCGATGCTCGGCTGGGACGTGAAAGCGGTGCTCGTCAGGATCGGCTGCCTCCTCGCGGTCGCCGGTCTCTTCGAGCAGGGCCTCATACTCCTCCTGCCACACGTCGCAGAGGCGCTTATAGAAGAGGAGGCCGAAGATGTACTGCTTGTAGTCGCCCGCATCGACAGTGCCGCGCAGAATGTCGGCAGCGCCCCACAGATGTCGCTCAAGTTCTTGTTGTGTCAGCTTTCCCATTGATCCCTCAAAAGTATTTGCTCATCGTTTACCCGGCTGGTGGCACACTGCAACCGGGCACTATCACGCGCACGGGGGGAAATGGGTACCAAAGGCAGTATCAAGCGGAATAAGCGCTGGAAGCCTCGCACGGAGGAGGATCGCGCACGCGATCGCGCCGTCAATCGCGCCATCGCAAAGGCAGGCGATCAGAAAGGCCCGATTATCGTCCGGCTGGGTAAGAAGCCACCTGCGAAACCCGTTGCGCGCAAAGGCGATCTGGCTGCTGGCGGCACGCGCAAGAAAGAGGCCAAGCCCCCGAATCAGGAGCGCAAGGTGAACTCGGCAATGGCAGATGCGCTTTTGGCCGCTGGCGTGACGGTGAGGCCAAAAGTCGAAAGGAAGCCGAAGCCGTCGTCCAAGTTCATGAGTAGCAAGGCCGAGAGGCGAAAGGCCAAGAAGGCAGAGCAGAAGGCACAAGGTTCCTTACTTTCAAAGCCAAAACCTGCGCAGAAGCAGAGGAAAAAATCCAAGGCGAAAGCTCCTGCGGGTCCTCCGAGGAGCCCGACCGAGATCGAGGCGGAGAAAAGGTCGAAGAGAGAAAAACGCTTTCTTGCAGAGCTTCGGAAGAAAGCGGCTGCGATGCAGGGAGAACTTACACCGTCCGAGCTACGGTGGCAGGAGCGCCAAAATGAAATCGCCGCACTGATCGAGAACGTGCAAAGGGCGTCGTTCACCAAGCTTGCGACCGAGTGGAAGAAGCACGTCGCGCTAGCGGGCTATATCGAGGAGACTGGGCGCAATTCCGAGAGATTGGACACCTACAACCGCCTCATCGCCAGAATCGAAGGCGAGTGGGGCCGGAGGGCCAAGTTGCAGTTCAACTCGGATGACTACTTTGATTGGCCCTCGACGCGGGCTGGCAGAAGTCGCAAGGGCGGCGTTGAGATAAACTGGGCGTCAGAGGGTTTTCTCTCGTATCTTGGCTACCACGTGGGCGAGAGTTCTGATCTGACTGACCACGCGCGCCGTGCGGTCCTGCGGCGGACCTTCAAGATGGTTTTGCCTCCGCTGGAAAGCCCTGACTATGTCAAATCGTGGGGGCCACCATCCTCACCTGCTCGCCTGAAAAAGATGGCGCACAGCCTCGCATCTTTCGCACGATCCGCGAAGCGTAGGAGCACCGCAAGCTTTGCTCTCGCGATCTCGCAATGGGAAGCAGACCTCGCGATGCTGCGAGAGGAGTTCTACGTTGCGAAGTTCGGCTTCGGATGGCCGACTGTTTGACGCGAGTGATTGTTGCAACCAGTTGCAAGACAATCCGATTAGGCTTCAAAAGCTAACCTATTGGCGAGATCAAGTTGACTAGCATCCTCGCCATCCGGGCCGCAAAGTAGTTCAACTCTTTCTGCGTCGTGCCGATCGGTCGCGACAGTCAGTCGAGGTTTCTCCGCGATATTGGTCTCATAAGGCATCCGAGGTTTCTCGAAATTGTAGAGCGTGACAACGTCAACCTGTGATGGCCTAAACGCGAAATCACTCCAGCCCGTATAGCCACCCATCCGGTTTTTCGCGTTGATCTGCCCGCAAAGTACAAGAATGGGGCCGCCACGGTGAGTCCACGGAACCTTGTCTGATTGTCCTTCGTCGCTTGAGTAGACAGAGGGCACAATCCGGGCGCGAACACCGCGGAAGCGCGCGCTGGGATAATCAGTAAGTTGGTCGTCTAGCGCCTTGCGAGCCTCTTCGACCGCTAATTCAATCCTCGTTGTTAGGTCTTTTGGCTGGGCTTCGCGCAAGCTTGAGGTCTCTTGCCCTGCTGCGGAGATCGAAATCGACGAAGCGACCAGGCAACACAGTAACGTAGCTTTTGACATCGTTCCTCCCGTTGTTGGCCTCCTTCCTAACAGGCTGATAGTTAAAGGGAAGTGCTGTGTCTGGTTAAGGGGGTTTCGGATCGTTTTTATGGGCAAACCGCGTCGGCCAGTGAAAAGTCTTCATAGCCAATTTTTTGCAGCGCTCGATGAAGGTTCTTCACAGCCCCTCGGTTGCCGTAGCGTTGACCTTGGTTGATGGTCGCCCATCCTCCTAAGGCATGCGCGGTCTCCTCCGGTATGTCGGCATCGCGACACGCATCCCGGAAGCCGTGCCGGAAGCTATGAAAGACAAGCGCTGGATCGTCGAACCCTACAGTCTTTTTGTAGCGGCCAAACCACTTCGATAGGTTGTGTGAGTAGTTGCCCTTCGCGCCCGGCTTGAGTGCATCGAACAGTCGCCCGTCAGCAGGACAGTTTTCAACGTACGAAAGGAACCCAGCGGCGAGTAGCTCTCTGTGCAGCGGCACGACGCGTTCGCTGTGAGTGTTCTTGAACCGCTTTCCAGCCACCGCCCGACCTTTCGTATCGAAACGTGTCAGGTTTAGGCAGTTGACCTCTGCTACCCTGATAACGTCTTCGGTCCGAAGTTGGCAAATCTCCTCGGCTCGTGCGCCAGTGAAAGCAGCGAGCGCAGGCACCCAAAACTTATGAGGTTCGCTTTCACGAAACGGAACTAGCCCGGAAAAGAGCTTCTTCATCTCTTCGGGTTCGTAGCCCCGCCGCTGTACTTCCGCTTCGGCTTTGGGTTTCAGACCGTCAAGGTTGACCTCCACTCCGTAGCCTTGGCGTTCTCCCCATCGGAGCAGAGCGCACAAGTTCTGAACATAACTGCCGACGGTATTGGGCGAGAGGAGCTTGTGGCCTCGTTGCTCGGCGACTTGTACGGTTTCCTCCAGCGTCATCCGAGGAAACTTCTTGCTACCGTTGGCGGGCAAGCGCTGGATGAAGCCGATGAGATTTACGCAGCTTTCGCGAGTGATCTTGTTGAGTGGTAGATCATCCGACCATTGCTCCTCAAGAATGCGGAAGAGTAAACCGAACTTTCTCGCGGTGCTCTCCACACCGTGAAGCCTTTCTCGCTCTTTCCGGTATTCGCGCACGAGGTCGCCGAGCGTTTTTCTAGCGGTCTGTCTAGGTGCCCCTTTCGGATTGAAAATGGCATGCGGGGCAGCGCTGTCAGCGCCTGTAAGCTGATCTCGCGCCAGAGATGCCTCATACTCAAGTCCTTTGCCGACGAGTGCTCGCAATTGCCGGTACGCCAGAGTTTCCCGAGCGACGATTGGATATTCGACAGTACTCTTGATACTCCCGGAGCGATGGGGGCGGCTGGCAGCACCCGCTTCCACAAGAAGTTGATCGGCAATGTCACCAGCGAGATCGCGTCCCTCGCGGTCTGCGAGAGCATTTAGCCTTTCGTCATCGGCAATTTCGCGAAGAGCGTCGCCCATGGTTTGTCCGTCAATCCAGTCGTGAGTGCGGTATCCGCTCCGTTTCGACCACCAATTTTCGACTAAGCCCTCGATTGCTGCGCGACCAAGCTCTTCAATCCTTCCGGTTGCTAGCGCTGCTTCTATGACGGGCTTCGCCCTGATCTCTTCACGCAGAGCGGCGAAGCCAGCCTCGATCTCGGCCAATTTGAGCGGATAACGTCGAATGGCCTCCCGCTTATCCGCTGTCCCGAGGCTGCGCCGGATCGACTCTCTCTTCTCGATTTGACGGAGGTCTTTTGGTGTGCGCTTCCGCACATGCCAGTTCGGAGAGTTGTCGGGTATATGGAGGCCCGGATAGTTCGCCATTTCGTCGCTCATGTGTCACAGTTAAGTGTCACAGTTCGACGAGAAAAGCGTAGACTACACAGTAATCTACGCTTTTCTGCCGTCCGGCGGTGGGGGTGGTGGGCCCGGCAGGACTCGAACCCGCGACCTAGCCGTTATGAGCGGCCAGCTCTAACCAACTGAGCTACAGGCCCCATGTCATCTGTGGTCAGACGAATGCGCCGCCTAGACGCGCCGTCTGGCAAGCGCAAGCGTTCAAACCTCAACCTGGTGCATGATTTCACCGACGCTCGTCGGTTTCACTCCGCGCAGGTCGAAATAGCCGTAAACGGCACGCAACCAATCGTAGAGCGCGTCGAGATCGTCCTCGTTGCGAACATAGGGGGTATGCCCGGGCACGAGGGAAGGGCTGTGCAAGCTGAGCACAAGCAATTCGAGACCGTCGTCGAGCGCAATGTCGATACAGCGGATCGCCTCTTCCTTGGTCGTGCCTTCGGGCGTGAGTGGGATACGCTCGAGCATTCCGGTTCGTGCGAGCGCGCCTCCCAACCCCGGGAATTTCTGCACCAGCGGTTGCAGCGTCGCACCCTGCTTTCGCAGCATTCCCCAGTAACAGGTCGTCAGGGGGATCTCGAGCAGGCTACGCTGTTCGTCGGTCCAGTAAGGATAGTCGGGATGCCGCGAAAAGTCCGGCCCGCCTTCCTCTGAATAGTCGTGATGCGGCCTGACAGAGGTATCGATAGCGATGCCGCGTTGCTTGAGGATGGAAGCCGTCTGCGACCCCACGCCATACCGCCCGGCTCGGTAGATGAGCGGCGATACGCCGAGATTCTGCTCGATCGCATCGACGAGATTGTCGAACTTTTCCTGCTCGAGGTCGGGAGGCAAATTTCCGGCAAAGCTATTGTGAGCCGTGACGGCTTCGCGCTGTGGTGGATTGACCCAGGGATGCAGCTGGACACCAATTTCCGCGCGTCCGCTTGCAACCAGCGGAGGGAAGATGTCCTTGGCCTGGCCCGACGAGACTACCGGCCAGTCGACCAGGTAGACGGGAATGACCCCGATCCCTTCGCAAAATTCCTGGAATTTCCCGATCCGCAGCAGGTGGTCGACCTTGTGTCCTGTCGGCGCAAGGGGTTTCGACCAGTCGAATTCTTCTTCGGTATCGATGGTCAGCAACGCGCGTTGGCCGAACCCTTCCTTGAACCGCGCTTTCAAGGCCGGCGGCGGAGGATCGAGAAGGCTGCGTTCGGACAAATCTGCTTCCCCAAGCTTAACTGGTCCAGGGGGTCGTTACCCGCTCTCAACCGGTTGCGTTGTCCGGTTGCCCTTCAGGGCTAGGCAGGCTCTCCACCCCGGTCAAGAGCGGGAGACTGAGAACCAGCGCGTCTTCCACCCTCGCCAGTTCGCCTCCCGCGGCCCGCGCTTCCGCACGTGCGAGGCGGAGTGAAAAGCCGGCGCCAAAGATCCCTGCGCTCAGCGCGCCCGCATTGGCACGGGTCTCCACGGAGAATACGTCGTCTGCAGACTTGAGGCCCGAGGGCAGGCTGAGTGCGAATTCCACCTGTTCGCGGCCGGTCTCCATCTTGATGGCTACCGCTTCACCCGCCGAAAGCGTCCCCGCGATTGTTGCGAGTAAGCGCCAGGCCAACCGTTCCGCTTCCGCAGCGGACAGGGCGATAGGCGCGAGTCCTTCGCCAAAGTCGGTGTCGAACCGTGCAACGCGCGGGCTGAGTACCGGCTGCAACTGCGCCACCTGCTTGCGCGCAATCGCGGCGAAATCGGCATCCCCTTGCTCCAGCTCGAGCGAGCCGGTTTCCAGCTTCGCCAGCCGGTCCAGTTCCTCGAACCCGGCCAGGATATGGGCGGCATCGCCCGCGATGGTCGCGGCGATGGCGCGGTATTCGTGCGGGACCGGCCCGATCACCTGCTGCTGGATGATTTCGGCATAGCCCTGCATCGCGTTGACCGGCGTACGCAGCTCGTGAAGCAATTGGCGCAGGCGGTCGGCTTCGGCCTCGCGCCGGTCCTCGACCTGGGATACTGCACGGCGGAAGCGGCCTACATAGCCGTAGAAGCGCCCTTCCGAGCGCGTGAAGCGCGGGGTAGCATCGACGATCCAGTCACCTTCGATTCGCCCTGCGCCGCGCAGGTGCACGGCAAGTCCGGAAAGCGGCTGGCGCATTCGCAATGCGCGCACAGCATGGTCCTCATCGTTCGCCGCATGGGCGAGATCGATCCCGACTACCATTTGCGCGATGCCGCTTTCGGCCCAGTCGATGCGTCCGTCCGTGTCGCTGCCGAAAACGAACTGGTCGAGCGGTCGCGCCTGCGATGCCGCGTCCTTTTCGCCGAGCGGAAGGCGCGGATCGTCCTGATCCAGCACGCGTTCGCTGCGCACTTTCTGGAACGCTTCGATGCGGTCGACGAGGGCGCGAATGCCGTCCTTCCCGGATTCGATCGGCCGATCTTCCGGCGCAGGCTTTTCGTCGGCAGGAGCTTCGGATGTTTCGAGCGTGCCGAGCGACAGGGGCGCAGGCTCTTCCAAGATCTCTTCCGGCGTGTCTTCCGGTTCCTCGACCGGGGGAGGGGGCATGACCGCATCTTGGCTCAATTGCTCGAGCACCGGCTGCGGCAGCGCGCGGTCCGACACCCCAAGGGCGTCGAGAACACGCTCCGCCGCAACGGGAAGATCGCGCCGATGGCGCAGGAAGCCGCGTGCACGGATCGGGAGGCGGGGGATGATTTCTTCCCATTCCTCACCTGTCAGATTCGCACGATATAGCGCCGCTGCGGCGATATGCGGATGCGCCTCGCCGAACCATTTCACCAGTTCCGGATTGCGGAAACGCCAGCCGTTCTCACCGACGATCGCGGCCCGATCGGCCACGGAAATCATCTCGCCCAATGCGATCAATCGCAGGTAAGCTGCTGCTTTCAGGGCCTTGTCGCCTGCCTGCGGACGTTCGCCGAGCAGGTCGATCAGCTGCCGGAACTGCGTTTTGGCCGCACGCTCTCCGCCCGCGCGATTGCGCAGCACAGTAGCAAGGCGGTCGTCAAAATGCATCGATGCTCCGGAAGCTTAGGTGGTTTGCAGGCGGGTAACCATTACGCGCGCGTCCCTTCTATCGCTCCAACAAACGTGATGAACGAGATGTTTCCGACACGTTGCAAAGCGGGACGATTGCTGGCAAAGATAATAATGTTAGCCAATACGATGCTTGCGCCTTTTCAACATTTCTTAAGCGCGCAGCGTCTTTATGGCGCATCAAATTATCGAGGACTCGCATGGCCAATCTCGACGAAATCGATCGTCGCCTGCTCTCCGAACTGCAGGACGAAGGCAGAATCACCAATGTCGAACTGGCCCATCGCGTCGGCCTGACCGCGCCTCCGTGCCTGCGCCGCGTGCGTGCGCTGGAAGAAGATGGCGTCATTCGTGGCTACCACGCCGAACTCGATCCTTCGAAGCTGGGCTTCTCGATCACGGTTTTCGCCATGGTCAGCCTGAAGAGCCAGGCCGAAGACGCGCTGCGCGAATTCGAAGCGGCGATGCTGGACCTGCCCGAAGTGCGCGAAGTTCACATGCTGAACGGCGAGATCGACTTCATCATCAAGATTGTCAGCAAGGATCTGCAGAGCTTCCAGGAATTCCTGACCAGCAAGCTGACGCCGGCGCCCAATGTGGCCAGTGTGAAGACCTCGCTGACCATTCGCACTTCGAAGAGCGAACCGGGCGTCCCGCTCGGCTGATCAGGTGGTGGAGGGTCATTGCCTCTGCAAGGCAGTCCGCATCGAAGTTGCGGACGCTTCGGGCGAGATCGAGATTTGCCAGTGCACCATGTGTCGCCGCTGGGGCGGGGCGTTCTACAGCGCGCTGGAAAGCAAGCAATTCACCATCCACGGCGAGGATAGCGTCGCCGTTTACCGGTCGAGCGAGTGGGCCGAGCGTGCGTTCTGCAAGACCTGCGGGTCGAACCTGTGGTTCAAATTCCTCCCCACCGGCAACCGCAGCTTTTCGGCCGGCCTGTTCGACAGCGCCAGCGGCGCGAAGGTCGAGAAAGAGATCTTCGTCGACGAAGCCGCCAGCTGGACCTGCATCGGCGGAGAGCACCCTAAGATGACCGGCGAAGAGATCATCGCAGAGGCGAAGGCTGCGGGGTTCGATTTCGACTAGCGTGGGCCAGAATGCCTGAAGGTCGCTGCAGAACCTAGATTATTTCTGCCGGTCGCGGAATTGCTGAAATCAAAAGCATCGCTCCCAGAAAGCCTGCTAAAGTTGCTATTCCGTCCCACTCACCAAAAAGCTTCCAACCCAAGAAGTAGTTCAACATGATAACGCAAAGAATTGGGAGGTAGAATAGCGCGATAATCCGCATTCTCTCCACGGCTGGCGTGCTAGGCCGAATAAGGTCACCCCGTCGAGTTTCCCAGAGTAATTCGCCAGATTCCAAGCAGTTCACCCTGACGATTTCGCTAGTATCAATCGACCAAGCTTCCTCCGCTGTTTGAGAAACTATCTCGAGATACCCGGCTCCAATCGGCTCGCGAACTGGCATCCAATCGCTTGGAAGAGTCATCGTCTTTCCATCACTTGAGGTGACAGAGATTGCACCTCGTTCGCTGGAATTCAAGAGCTCGAAAAGAGCGCTTCGGTCCTCAGCCACGACAATTTCAGGCTTTATCGACAAAAGCGTCCCTCTTCAGCGAATTGGGTTCAATATTGCGTCATCTCGAGTAACTACGATCTGGTCGTTTGCGGTGATGGGTCGACCTCAGGCCTCACGCTCCTTGAGCCAGTCCTCGAGCCATTTGATCGAGTAGTCGCCGCTCTTCACGTCGTCTTGTTCCAGCAGGGCCTGGTGGAGCGGGATGGAGGTCTTTACGCCCTCGACCACCATTTCCTCCAGCGCACGTTTCAGGCGCATCATGCACCCTTCGCGGTTGCGCCCGTAGACGATCAGCTTGGCAATCATGCTGTCGTAATAAGGCGGAACCGAATAGCCAGCGTAGAGGCCGCTATCGACACGTACGTGCATGCCGCCCGCCGGGTGGTAATGGGTGATCTTGCCGGGCGATGGAGCGAAGGTGAACGGGTCTTCGGCGTTGATGCGACACTCGATCGCATGGCCCTTGAACTCGATGTCTTCCTGCGCGACCGAAAGAGGCTTGCCGTCGGCAATGCGGATCTGTTCGCGCACCAGATCGACGCCGGTGATGGCCTCGGTCACCGGATGTTCGACCTGAAGGCGGGTGTTCATCTCGATGAAATAGAACTCGCCGTTTTCCCACAGGAATTCGATGGTGCCCGCGCCGCGATAGCCCATGTCGCGCATCGCCTTGGAGCAGACCTCGCCCATGCGCATGCGGTCTTCTTCCGAGATGACAGGGGAGGGCGCTTCTTCGAGGACCTTCTGGTGGCGGCGTTGGAGCGAACAGTCGCGTTCGCCGAGGTGAATGGCATTGCCTTCACCGTCGCCGAAGACCTGGAATTCGATGTGGCGCGGGTTGCCGAGATATTTCTCGATGTAGACGGTGGCGTCGCCGAACGCGGCCTTCGCTTCGCTACCGGCCTGCTGCATCAGGGTTTCGAGCTGGTCTTCGCTTTCGCAGACCTTCATTCCGCGTCCGCCGCCACCGCTGGCGGCCTTGATGATGACGGGATAGCCGATCTCGTCGGCGATCTTGCGCGCTTCCTCGATCTCGGAAACAGCGCCGTCGCTGCCGGGCACCAGCGGGAGGCCGAGCTTGCCTGCGGTGCGCTTGGCTTCGACCTTGTCGCCCATCGTGCGGATATGTTCGGGCTTGGGGCCGATCCACTTGATGTCGTGCGCTTCCACGATCTCGGCGAACTTGGCGTTTTCCGACAGGAAGCCGTATCCGGGGTGGATCGCATCGGCCTGCGCGATTTCGGCGGCCGAGATGATGTTGGCGATGTTGAGATAGCTGTCGGTCGCGCTCGGCGGGCCGATGCAAACGGCGTGATCGGCCAGGCGAACGTGCATCGCATCCGCGTCGGCGGTGGAGTGCACCGCGACCGTCTCGATGCCCATCTCGTGCGCGGCGCGATGAATGCGGAGCGCGATTTCGCCGCGATTGGCGATAAGGATACGCGAAATCGTCATGACCTGCCTCAGCCGACGACGACGAGCGGCTGGTCGAATTCGACGGGCTGGGCGTTTTCGACGAGGATCGCCTTGACCGTGCCCGACTTGTCGGCGGCGATCGGGTTCATGACCTTCATCGCTTCGACGATCACCAGTGTCTGGCCTTCCTTCACGGTGTCCCCGACCTTCACAAAGTCGGCGGCGCCCGGTTCGGGAGCGAGGTAGACGGTCCCGACCATCGGTGACTTGAGCGCTCCGGCGGTATCGGCTTCTGCGGGCGCAGGATCATTACCTGGGGCGGGAGCCGGTACAGGAGCAGCAGCTGCCGGTGCAGATGCTGCTGCCATCGGGGCGGGGGCGGCCATTGCCACACCGCCGCCGCGCGATACGCGGATCTTGCGATCGCCATCCTCGACCTCGATTTCGGTGAGGCCCGTCTCGCCCAGCATTTCAGCCAGCTCGCGAACCAGCGAAGTGTCGACGTTCATACCGGATTTCCCGGCGCTACCTTTGCGTTCGGCCATGAATGGTCCCTTGTTAACTGTTGCACGCGCCTATGCTCTGGCTCGGCGTGCAAGACAAGGGGCTGTGACGATTGCGTTACAGCGAGGCAGCCTTGTCCAACGCTACGGAATAGCTGCGTGCGCCCAGGCCCTGGACGCAGTCGGCAGCGGCCATGCCCACATAGGAAACATGGCGGAATTCCTCGCGTTTCGAGGGATCCGACAGGTGCACTTCGATGACCGGAACCGTGATCGCGCGGCACGCATCGAGCAGGGCAATAGAAGTGTGGGTATAGGCCGCTGCGTTGAGCAAAACCGCCTTAGCGCCTTCACTGTTAGCCTCGTGGAGCCAGTCGACCAGCTGCCCTTCGTGATTGGTCTGGCGAAAGTCGATAGTCAGTCCGAGGGTCTTGGCCTGGCCGTGCAGCGCGGTCTCGATATCGGCCAGCGTGTCGGAGCCGTAAATGTCCGGTTCGCGCGTGCCGAGAAGGTTCAGGTTGGGGCCGTTGAGGACGTAGACGAGTGTGCTCATGAAGCGCCTCCTAGCCCAGCCTGGCGCGCAGGGACATAGTTGGATTGCCCCCACGCGCCTCCGACAGAGTGGAACATGTGGAACACGGTCCTGGGAGAATTATCCCTCGATACCCTTTGCCTTCCCCCATTGGCGGGCTGCGGTGTAGCCGAGGTAGCCGGTACCGAAGAGGGCGTAGAGCTCGTCCGGCAGTCCGCGAAGGTAGCGCGTGATGCCGTCGCCGATATCTCCGGCCGCCTCCGGCAGGAAGGCCGCCAGGATGCCCATCGGCAATGCGAACAGGATCATCGTGTACATTACATAGAGGAAGCTGGGTCGCGCCCGGCTGGTCCACGGGTCTTTGGAATTGGCTTCGGCTACGATGGCGGCGAGGCGGGCTTCGATGGACTTGAGTTCGTGGGTGCCTTCGAGCGCGAGCAGTTCGAGCTTGGCCTTGGCGCGCGCTTCCTTGTCCGGGATGATCTTGTCGATGATCGAGGCGATAGGGCCGATAAGCGATTCGATGACTGCCATAATTGGTTCCTCCAAAATACCTCAAATAACCAAATAGGATCGTGTAGGAAACGGACCGGCCCAATCGGGCTGCGCTTCATTGTATCGTAACGGCAAGTGCGCTAATGTCTGGCTCTCGAACAAGATGCGGAGCATCGGATGAAGCGGGTCTTCTCACATATCGCAGCCGGAGCAGCAGTCCTGGCGCTGGTCGCAGGCGGCGCCCTGGCGCAACCGGCAGACCCGATTCCATCGTCGGCCGAAGGTGCGCTCGACATTCCCGAACTGTGGGATTGCGACCGGATCGAGCCGGAATATGCCCGATGGCTGGAAGACGGCAATGCGCCGGAAGACTGGCGCTATGTTGGCAAAACCTACCGCGACGTCGAAGATAACGAGCTCTATTCCTGGCAGGACTGGCTCGACTGGGCCGACGATGCAGGCTGCGGTGCGGGGATCGCCGAGGCCGGCAAGTCGCCCACCGCGATCGTCGGCGTGCTGGTCGCTTTCTATGCGACCGGCCTGATCGCAGCACTCAGCGGGGATCGCGCGATCAGCCCGGGCTGAGCCCAGCCGCGTTCAGAGAAATCGATTTTCCGGTGTGGTCCACTGGTCGGGACGACTGGATTCGAACCAGCGACCCCTACACCCCCAGTATAGTGCGCTACCAGACTGCGCCACGTCCCGATACCAGTGGAGGCGGCCCTATAGGGTGCAGTTCTGTGCATGGCAAGCGTCAAGCTGCGGCAATTCATTGCCCTGCAATCGCGTTCCTGCTAGCTGCGCGCGCTATTGACGAGGGGGCTTTCGGCCGGAAGCTTGATTGCACCGCAACCGGTCCCATCTCGCGTGGACATTAGCATCAACGGATACAGGCTTTTCCTTCATGATCGACCTTCTCGCCGCCGCCGGCTCCTCCGCAGCCCAGCCGCCTATCTGGCTGCAGATTCTTCCGTGGGTCGCGATTTTCGCCATCTTCTGGTTCCTGATGATCCGCCCGCAGATGCGCCAGCAGAAGGCGCACCAGGAAAAGATTGCCGGCCTGAAGCGGGGTGACGAAGTGGTGACGGCGGGCGGCCTCGTCGGCAAGATCACCAAGGTCGACGACCAGTTCGTCGAAGTCGAACTGTCGAAAGGCATGAAGGTCCGCGCCGTGCGTAACACCATTGGCGAAGTGCTCTCCGGCACCACCGCCAAGCCCGCCAACGACTGATCCGGCAAGAGGCACACAGCAGACATGCTCGATTTTCCAACCTGGAGGAAAGCGTTCCTGTGGGGCATCGCCGTATTCGGCATGCTCCTGTCGCTGCCTTCCCTGTTCTCGCTCGCCAATCTCGATTGGCCCGATCAGCTTCCCGACCCGGTCGTAAACCTGGGTCTCGACCTTGCCGGCGGTAGCCACATCCTGCTCGAGGCAGAGCGGGACGAGGTGGCCGCCATGAGGCTGGAGGACCTGGAAGAAAGCGTGCGCAACGCCATGCGCCGCGCAGAGCCGCGCATCCGCATCGGCGACGTTTCGACTGCCGACGGCCAGCTCAGCTTCCTGCTCGACGATGTCGCCGACGTGGACCGCGCGCGCGCCGAGATCGAAGACATCATGAACGGCACCGGTCCGGTCCGCGAATGGGACTTGCAGGTCGTCGACGGGCAACGTTTCGTCCTGACCCAGACCGCGGCTGGTCTCGACAACGCGGTCGATGCCGCGATGGAAGGCGCGCTGCGCACCGTGGGTATTCGTATCGACGGTCTCGGTACACGCGAGCCGACGATCTTGCGCCAGGGCGACACCCGCATTGTGGTGCAGGTGCCCGGCCTGCAGGATCCGGAACAGTTGAAGGAACTGCTCGGCAAGACCGCCAAGCTGGAATTCAAGCTCGTCGAACGCCAGGCTAGCGCCGAAGAAGTGGCGCGCGGTTTCGTCGCAGGCGGCGAAGTCTATCCCTATGCCGAAGGCGAGGGCTTCCCCAACGGGGTGGTCGTCCAGCGGATCGGCGGGATCGACGGCGAAACGCTCACCGGGGCGCAGCAGAATTTCGATGCGCAGACGAACGAACCGGTCGTCTCGATTACTTTCAATCCCGACGGCGGTCGCCGCTTTGCGCGGATGACCACGCAGTACACGGGTCGCCAGTTCGCGATCATCCTTGATGACGAGGTGATCTCGGCTCCCGTCATGCGCGATCCGATCCAGAACGGTCAGTCACAGATTTCGGGCGGCTTTACGGTCGAAAGCGCGAACAACCTCGCAATCCAGCTGCGCTCCGGCGCGCTGCCCGTTGATCTCAGCGTGGTCGAAGAACGTACCGTCGGACCTGACCTTGGCGCCGATTCGATCAAGTCGGGCATGATCGCCATCGTGATCGGCACGCTACTGGTCATGGGCCTCATGATCTTGACCTATGGCCGTTTCGGTATCTTTGCGACGATGGCGCTGGTCATCAACGTGTTGATGTTGCTGGGCATCATGGCAGCGCTCAACATGACGCTGACCTTGCCCGGAATCGCGGGCTTCGTCCTGACCATCGGTGCGGCTGTCGACGCCAACGTGCTGATCAACGAGCGCATTCGCGAAGAGCGAAAGCGGGGGAGGCGCGTCATCGCCGCGGTGGAAAACGGCTACAAGGAAGCCAGCCGCGCCATCTATGACGCGAACATCACCAACTTCATCGCAGGCGTACTGCTGTTCAGCTTCGGCTCCGGACCGATCAAGGGCTTCGCCGTGGTCCTCGTCGTCGGCCTGTTCACCAGCGTCTTTACCGCCCTGCCGCTGACCCGCATGTGGGTCGCCGGATGGCTGCGCAAGACGCGCCCATCCGACATCAATCTTTGAGGAAACGGACGATGAAACTTCTCAAGCTCGTCCCCGACGACACCAACATCAAGTTCCTCAAGTGGCGCATACCCTTCTTCGTCGTCAGCATCCTGCTGATCGCGGCGAGCTGGGCGCTCGTGGCGACCAAGGGCCTCAACTACGGCGTCGACTTTGCCGGCGGTCTGGAAGTGCGGGCGACCTTCACCGAACGGAGCGAAGCCCCGGTGGCGCAGCTGCGCGACGACGTGGAAGGGCTCGGCTACGGGTCACCGGTCGTCCAGCGTTTCGGCGAAGACAACCAGGTCTCGATCCGCGTGCGCCTGCCCGACGAGATCGCTGCCGACAAGGACGCCGCGCAGGCTGCGGCCAACGCGGTGGTCGATGAACTGCAGGGCAATTACCCGGACTTCCGCCTCGACGGGAACGACAACGTTTCGGGTAAGGTCTCGGGCGAATTCCGCAAGGATGCGGTCTTTGCGCTGGTGGCCGCGATGCTGGCCGTCGCGCTCTACATCTGGATCCGGTTCGAATGGCAATTCGGGGTCGGCGCATTGTTCGCGCTGTTCCACGACGTCAGCCTGACCCTGGGGATGTTTGCGCTGTTCCAGCTGGAATTCAGTCTGCAGATCATCGCGGCCATTCTCGCCATCATCGGCTATTCACTGAACGATACGATCGTCGTCTACGACCGCATCCGCGAGAATCTGAAGAAGTATCGCAAGATGCCCGTGCCCGAGCTTCTCGACCTGTCGGTCAACGAAACCTTGGCGCGTACCGTAATGACCTCGCTGACGCTGCTGGTGGCGCTGCTGCCGCTGCTGCTGGTGGGCCCGGCCAGCCTATTCGGACTGACTGCCGCGATCACGCTGGGTCTTTTCGTGGGTACCTACAGCTCGGTCTACATGGCCTCGCCGCTGCTTATCTGGATGGGCGTCAATTCCGACAGCTTCGTTCCTGAAGAGACGATTGCGGACAAGCAGGAACGCATCGCTCGGGGCGAGGTCTAGGCCCCGACAAGGCGATCGTAATGCGCGCCTAGCGCCTCGCCGTTCGCCTCCCAGCTATAAACATCGACACAGGCGGCAACCTCCAGGGGTGGCCGCCTGTTTTGCAAGACCAGCCTGATCCCTTCGCGAACCGCATCGGTACGCCGAGCGACGATGACTCCCGCGGCGGAAGTATTCACCACTTCGCGCGCACCGCCTGCGTCGGTGATGACGAGGGGCGTACCGCAGGCCAGTGCCTCGATCCACGCATTGGCGAGCCCTTCGCTGGCAGATGGCAGGGCCATCACGTCGGCGGCGGACAGTATGATCGGCAACAGATCGTGATCCACGCTGCCGAGGAGGTGGACGCGATCGGCCACGCCCTCCGATCTTGCAAGGGCGCGCAGGCTCGCCTCGTCCTCTCCCTTGCCGACCAGCAGGAGGCGGGCGTCAGGCAGGTCCGTAAGAGCCTTTATGACCAGCGCCTGCCCCTTGCGTTCGATGAGCGCCCCGACGGTGGCGATGAGCTGGTCGTCTTCGCCGATTTCGATGCCGAGCTCGTCGCCGAGGCGATTACGCAATTGGGTATGGCCGAGCGGCCGGAACCGGTCACGGTCGAGGCCCGTGCGATGGATCGCGATCTTGGAGCGGTCCATGCCCAGCGCAGCCATGTCGTCCGCCAGTGCTTCGGAAACGCTGAGCAGACCGGCAGCCTGTTGGGCAGCAGTTTTAAGAGCGTGCGCGCCATAGCTGCGGCCGCCCCAATAATGGATATCCGCCCCCCGCGCCTTGATCGAGAGGGGAAGGCTGAGCTCTGCTGCGATGCGCGATGCGGCCGGCCCGTCCGGATAGAAAAACTGCGCATCGATCAGGTCGAACGGCTGCTCTTCGTGCAGTTTCTTCGCGAGAGGCATTACGGCCTTGGCGATCAGGCGGGGATTGAGACGTCCGCCGACCTTGGGAAGCAGGCGAAATGTCGGTCGATGGACGGCAACACCGTTTTCCACCCCATCGACGGCGGCTTCCTTCGCCTCGCGATATCGTCCAAGCGCCAAGGGTGGCAGGCCGATAGGGTTGATGACGACAGGCTCCCAGTCGGTATGCCTTCCGAGTGCCTCGATAGAGCGTGCGACGAAGGTTCCGAACCTCGGCGCCGATGCATTGGGCCACAATGTCGACAGGACCAGTGCCCGCCGGGCTTTGCCAGAGGTCACAGTCGGCGGACCAGCATTTCGGCGACACCGATCCAGGGCGGGCTGTCCACCACCTGCTGCTTTTCGCCGTGGCCAGGCGGCAAGATACCCACGAGGCTGCCCTGCCGATCGATCAGCCGTCCGAAGGAGAAGCGCCCGGCCTTGCGCGGGACGAGGACGTCGCGGTTGACCGCGCGCCCGGCATCTTCCGGATCGATCTGGCGCAGCCACA
This sequence comes from Qipengyuania seohaensis, assembly GCF_002795865.1. Lineage (NCBI taxonomy): Bacteria > Pseudomonadati > Pseudomonadota > Alphaproteobacteria > Sphingomonadales > Erythrobacteraceae > Qipengyuania > Qipengyuania seohaensis. The sequence goes on along the minus strand of NZ_CP024920.1, from coordinate 557,641 downwards.
GCTGGTCTCCGGGACGATATTCCCCGTGGGGGTAATCGATGGTCAGTACCATCAGGGCGCCGTCGGCGCCGAGGTCGGTGGCCAGAAGCGCGTCGCGAGTAGTATCGAGGGCTTCAGGACCATCCTTGCCGAGCGTGGCGACGACCTGCGGGTGGGCGGCCTTTTCGGAGCGGACCAGAACTTCGGGCTCGACCCCGAGTGCTGCGGCAATCCGTTCCATCCATTTCAGCGAGAGATTCCGCATCCCCGTTTCCAGCCGCCCGACAGTCTGTGGCGTGGTGGGCGGGTCGCAAGCCTCTGCCAGATCGGCCAGCGTCCAGCCTTTTTGCTTGCGAATGTCGCGGATGCGGTTGATCACCGGATCTCTCCCAATAACCGAAATGGTTTTTCATCTTTCCTACACTAACCGAAAATATGCAAGCGGTCTCTCCACAGGCATGGAGAAGAATAGTGCGCAAGCAACTGGTTGAACGCGAACTCACCGATCAGGGGCCTAGCGTAAAGGGCTCGATAAAAGGGAGGAAGCGAACCGTTACGGTAAACGTGGCGGAATCGCCGCTCTCATGGCTGCACGCTCGCGGGCATCTCGACGACCGCCTGTTCGATGCAGGCGAGCGGCTTCGTGCGGACTACGAACGCTCTCAGGTCGCGCCCGGTATCACCATGCGCTGGGATCCGGTCCGCTTGGACGGGGGCGGCGGTGACGGCATGACGCCGAGCGAACGCCAGATCGCGGCGCGAACCCGGTTCGACGGTGCGATGGCTCAGGCAGGCAGGGGTCTGAAAGATGTGCTGTGGCACGTGGTCTGCAATTGCGAGAGCCTGTCTCATGCCGAGAGGGGTCTCGGATGGCCTGCAAGGAGCGGCAAGCTGGTGCTCCGGCTTGCGCTGGACCGGGTGGCCGACTTCTATCGGATCCGGTGAGAGACCAGGTCACGCAATTGCGGGAGGACCTCGTTTTCGAACCACGGGTTCTTGCGCATCCAGAGCGTCGATCGCCATGCGGGGTGGGGTAGGGGAAGGAAATCCGGCAAATAGTGCCCGAAGTTTCGTACCCGCTCCGTCATCGACAGCTTGCGCGCCTGCGGCAGGTAATAGGCCTGCGCATAGGTGCCGACGAGTAAGGTCAGACGGTTTTCGGGAAGGACGTCCAGCACGCTTTCGTGCCATTGCGGCGCGCATTCCGGTCGGGGCGGCTTGTCGCCCCCGCTGGCTTTGCCTGGATAACAGAACCCCATGGGCACAAGCGCGACCTGCGCGGGATCGTACATCTGATCCTTCGTCAGTCCGGTCCATTCGCGCAGCCGGTCGCCGCTCGCGTCGTCCCACGGAATGCCGCTTTCGTGGACTTTCGATCCGGGTGCCTGGCCGATGATGAGCAGGCGCGCATCGGGCGAAAAGCTGACGACGGCGCGTACCCCGTGGGGCAGGTGCTCTTCGCATAGCCTGCAGGCGGCAATCCGTGATGCAAGCGCTTCTGCGCTCAAAGTGCCTCTGCCATTTCCGCCAGCATCAGCCAGCGTTCTTCTGCCGCATCCTTTTCGGTGCGAGCATTCTCGATCCCTTCGCTGATCGTGGCGAATTTCTTGGGATCCTTGGTGTAGAGATCGGGGTCGGAAAGGATCGTCTCGCCCTTGGCGATCGCTGTTTCCAGTTCCTCGATACGTGCAGGCAACAGCTCCAGATCGCGCTGGTCCTTGTAGGATAACTTTGTCGGCTTCGCTTTGGCTTGTTCGGCAGGTTTCGCAGCGGGCTTGTCCTGCCGCTTCTCCTTGCGCTCGACAGGTGCGCGGCGTTTCTTTTCCCAGTCTTCGTACCCGCCGGCCACGACATCGACCTTGCCCGTGCCGTCGAGGCCGAGCGTGATGGTGACGGTGCGATCGAGGAAGTCGCGATCATGGCTGACGATCAGCACGGTGCCTTCGTAATCCGCGATGACTTCCTGCAAGAGGTCGAGCGTTTCGAGGTCGAGATCGTTGGTCGGTTCGTCGAGGACGAGGAGATTTGAGGCCTTCGCGAATTCACGCGCCAACAACAGCCGCGAACGCTCGCCGCCGGAAAGGACCGACACCTTCATGTCCACGATCTTCGGGTCGAACAGGAACTCCTTGAGATAGCCCTGAACGTGCTTGCGCACGCCGCGCACATCGATCCAGTCGCCGCCTTCCGCCAGCACGTGGCGAACGGTCTTGTCGTCGGTCAGCAGTTGGCGCTGCTGGTCGATCATCACGCCTGTCAGCGTCTTGGCGATTTCCACCGTGCCGCTGTCGGGTTCCAGTTCGCCGGTCAGCATTTTCAGCAGTGTCGTCTTGCCAGCGCCGTTCGATCCGACGATGCCGATCCGGTCGCCTCGCTGGATGCGCAGGTTGAACGGCTTGATGATCGTGCGGTCGCCGTAGGCCTTGGTGATCCCTTCAGCGACGATGACCGACTTCGACTTGAAATCTTCTTCCGTCGCGAGCTTCAGCTTTGCGGTGCCTGCACTGGCGATCATCGAGGCACGCTGGGCGCGCATCTGCCACAGTTTCTCCAGGCGGCCCTGATTGCGTTTACGCCGTGCGGTGACGCCGCGTTCGAGCCAGTGCGCTTCGAGCTTCAGCTTCGCGTCGAGCTTTTCCGCTGCGCGCGCTTCTTCGGCGTAGACCTGTTCTTCCCAGGCCTCGTAGCCGCCGAAGCCGACTTCCTTACGGCGCAAATTGCCGCGGTCGAGCCAGATGGTCGCGCGGGTCAGGCGTTTGAGGAATGTTCGGTCGTGGCTGATGACCAGGAAGGCGCCGCGATAGCGGTCCAGCCAGCCTTCGAGGAATTCGATGGCGGCGAGGTCGAGATGATTAGTCGGTTCGTCCATCAACAGCAGGTCGGGGTCTTGGGCCAGCGCACGGGCAATCGCTGCACGGCGCTTTTCGCCGCCGCTTGCGCCGTCGGTGGCGCGGCTCATGTCGATGCCGAGCTGGCCGGCGATGGCTTCGACCTCGTGTTCCTGCGGGGCATGCGTGCCGTCCAGCGCCCACTGCATCAAGGTGGCGTGGCCGGAAAGGTCGGGATCCTGTTCAAGCAGTACAATCCGCGTGCCGGGCTTGATCTTGCGAGTGCCCGCATCGGTTTCCAGCTGGCCGTCGATCATGCGAAACAGGGTGGTCTTGCCCACGCCGTTGCGGCCGATCAGCGCCATCCTGTCGCGGGGCCCGATATGCAGGTCCAGCGGGTCGTGATCCGGCCCGCCGAACAGCCACTTGCCGCCCTGTTGCAGGGCCATGCCTTCGAGGCTGAGGATAGGGGGCTGTGCCATAACGCAGCGCGAGGTAGTCGCGCGGCCCCCAAGCTGCAAGCGCCTATGGTGTGGCTTTGCGCGAACCCCTCTGCATTTCCACCATTGCAGCGACGCTTTCGAGAAGCTTTGGCGCGTCGTAGATAATCCCGTCCTTGATTGTCCAACGCACGCCGCCGACCTGCTCGATATTGCCGGTTTCGTAATTAAGCTTGGTGTGGCCGGTGCCATAGAGCAGCTTGAGGTTGTCGAGAGGGTTGCCCGGTACGATGACGAGATCGGCCAGCTTGCCGACCTGGATCGTGCCCATCGGCGCATCTTCACCACGCGGATCGTAAATCTCCTGCGCCCCGGCAGTTGTGGCTGCTCGGATGACTTCGAGCGGGCTGAGGCCGGCTTCGCGCAGCATTTCAAGCTCACCGATATAGGCGAAGCCCCATGTCTGATAGATGTAGCCCGGATCGCTGCCGGCAGTCACGCGTCCGCCGCGGCGGTGGAATTCGGCCGTCAGGTCGAACCAGTAACGGTAGAACTTGCGCCAGGCGACCTCGTCTTCCGTGCTCCAGTCCTTGTAATAGCTGCCGTGATTGGTGGCGCTCGGCGCATAAAAATCCATCAGCGAGGGAAGGCTGTAGCGCGCGTGCCAGTCGCGGTTCTTCGCAGCCATGACATCGCGGCTGGCTGAATAGATGTTGAAGGTCGGGCTAAGGGTCACGCCGCTTTCGATGAGGAAGTCGATATAGGCGTCCCATTCCTCGCTATGCGGCTCGACGACCTGGTCGGCGAGGCGGGCTACCCACGCGAAACGCGATTGCTCGTCGAAATAATTGTAGCCCTTCGGATAGCGCGGCAGCGCATTGTCATCGAGCAGGCTTTCGAAGTGACCGTAGAAGTGCGTGATCCCGTCGAGACCAAGTTCGACAGCTTTGCGAGCGTTGACGCGCTGTACACCCGGCTGGGCGAGGTGGGCGACCGTTCCGAGGCCCTGTTTTTCGGCCTCGTCGAGAGCTGCGCCCAGCACGTCGGGCATCGCGGAATTGAAGAACTTGATCCCCCAGAACCCCTGCGCCTTGGCCCAGCGAACCCATTCGCGCGCTTCGGCAGGCGTTGTCGGAGCGCTGCGGCCCCATTTGTCGCCGAACACGGCGTAGGGGAACAGGCGCGGGGCGACGATCGCATTCGCTTCGCTGCGCTGGCGGTCGGTCAGATCCGGCTGGCCTGGCCCGAAGTAAAAGCTCACCCCGCGCACGCTGGTCACGCCGTGCGCAAGCCAGAGGCGATAGCCGTAGGAGGGCTGCGCAGCCTTGGACGGATCGCCATTGTGCCCATGCGCGTCGACGAAACCGGGCATGACCGTCATGCCGGTGGCATCGACCACGCGGTCGGCCGCCGCCTTCACATCTGCTGGTGCGCCGCCGCCATGGATGGCTGCGATGCGATTGCCTTCGATCACGATATCGACAGGTCCCATCGGCGGCGCGCCGGAGCCTTCGATCATGGTGGCGCCCGACACGATGAGTGTCCCGAACGGCCCTTCCGCTTCGCCCGGCTGGATATCGGGCACCGGCTCCATCTGCGCCGATAGCCCGCTCCCGAGCGTCGCCGCTGCCATCGCGATGAGATATTTGCCAAGCCGCATTCCGGTCCCCCTCAACATGTACTCTGCGCTAACGTCATCGGACGAAGATGAAAAGAAGGGAACCTGCGCGTTCAGCCGTTGGTAAAGGTGGGGAGCCGAAAAACGCGTCTCAACAAAAGGAGTTACGCCATGATCCGCCACACCGTCCCAGCTCTTGCAGCGCTCGCCATGGCCGGAACAGCCCAGGCCGCCGAAGTTCAGATCGCCTCGACCGGCCCCGTCGTGGAGCTCAGTATTTCGGAGCAGATCGAAGCGGAGCCCGACATCGTCAATGTCGGTGCGGGCGTGGTGACCAATGCACCCACCGCAGTCGAAGCCCTGCGGCAGAATTCGGTCGAGATGCGCAAGGTAATCGAACGGATCAAGGCGCTCGGCGTGGCGGAGCGGGACATCCAGACCTCGGGTATCAATCTCAACGCGCGCTACGATTACGACCAGCGCCAGCAGCGGCAGGTGTTCCGTGGCTACCAGGCGATGAACCAGGTGAGCGTGAAGCTGCGTGATATCGACGAGACCGGCAAGGTGCTGGATGCACTGGTCGTAGCTGGGGCCACCAATCTGGACGGTCCGCGCTTCAGCCTCGAAGACGACACCGATGCCAAGGCGCGTGCGCGCGCCACGGCGATGCAGCGTGGCCGCGAACAGGCGCTTGAATACGCGCAGCTTGCCGGCTTCACCGGAATCCGCCTGCTCGAGGTGAACGAGACGATTACCGGTCGCTCGCCGGGCCCCTATCCGGTCGTACGCACGGCCTCTTTGGAAGCCGCTGCAGACCAGTCGGCGCCCGTCCAACCCGGCCTCGTCAGCACCGGCGTCAATGTAACGGTCAAATACGAGATGACGCGCTGAACGATTGTGAACGTCCACATTCACGACTTGTTCAATGGCTCGGGAGTAGTCACTACAGCATCATGAAACGCCTGCTTGCATCCTTCCTCGCTTTCGGTCTCGTCGCCGGTCCGCTGCTGGCGACCCCGGCAGAGGCACAGCGTCGCACCGACCAGGGCGAAGCGCGCAAGGAAATGCGGGCAGGCAACATCATGCGCGCACGCGAAATCGAAAATCGCATCGTCCCTTCGATGGGCGACGCGGAATACCTCGGTTTCGACTACGATTCGACCGCGATGGCCTACCGCCTGAAGTTCATCAAGAACGGCAAGGTGAAGTTCGTCGACGTCGACGCGCGCACCGGCCGGGTCCTGCGCCGCAGCCGCTGAGGCGGTCCGGCACCGGGCACAAGAAACTCCGTTCATCTTGACGCGTTCATCTACATGAACGACACGCATTACGCAGATAACAAGGACGGAAATTCATGCGGATCCTGATTGTCGAGGACGAACCCACGCTCGGCCAGCAGCTCAAGAGCACTCTCGAGCAGAATGGCTATGCGGTCGATTTGTCGACCGATGGCGAAGACGGGCATTTCCTCGGTTCCACCGAAGATTACGACGCTGTCATCCTCGACCTCGGCTTGCCTGAGATCGACGGCCTGACGGTGCTCGGTATGTGGCGCAAGGAGGGGCGCAAATTCCCCGTCCTCGTGCTTACTGCGCGCGACAGCTGGTCGGACAAGGTGGCTGGCCTCGACGCAGGCGCTGACGACTACCTCGCCAAGCCATTCCAGACCGAAGAGCTGATCGCCCGCCTTCGCGCGCTCATTCGCCGTGCGTCGGGCAATACCTCCAGCGAACTGACCGCAGGACAGGTACGCCTGGACACCCGTTCGGGCCGCGTCACCCTGGCTGGCGAGCCGGTCAAGCTGACCGCGCAGGAATACAAGCTGTTGAGCTACCTCATGCACCACAAGGGCAAGGTGGTCAGCCGCACCGAGCTGATCGAGCACATCTACGATCAGGATTTTGACCGCGATTCCAACACGATCGAGGTCTTCGTTACGCGCATCCGCAAGAAGCTGGGTGCAGAGGTAATCACGACTATCCGTGGACTTGGGTACAGCCTCGACGACCCCGCTGACGCGCCCCGAGCCTGAGGACACTCCGGCTGGCGAGGCGCGTCGCGCGGCGGACATTCCGCCCGGTGACGCGTCTGCGCTGCCCGAAGACCCCGTGACATTGCCGGAAGGCAAGCCGCCCCAGCGCAGCCTTGCCAAGCGCATGATGGTCATTGCGGCCGTCTGGATCGGGTTGCTGCTGGTGGGCGGCGGATTTGCGCTGGACCGCACTCTTACTCGGCTGGTGCAGAACAATTTCGACGACCAGCTGGAATATGTGCTGACCGCGCTGATTTCCTCGGCCGAGATCGACAATAATGGCGAGGTCTGGACCTATCGCTCGCTCGGCGACCAGCGCTTCCTCGAACCCTATAGCGGCGTATACTGGCAGATCAGCGGCGACGGGCGCGAGACCTTTCCCAGTCGCAGCCTGTGGGATCGCACGCTGACGGTCGATGGATCGCATCGCGACGACGATCCGCATTTCTACGATTCCTACCAGTTCGACGGCGAACCGCTTCGCGTGGCGGAGCGCAATGTCGAACTACCCGACAGCGATGTGGTGTGGACCTTCACCGTCGCGTCCGCGCGCGAAGAACTCGACTTCCAGATCGCGCGGATCCGTTCGATCCTGATCTGGAGCTTTGCCGCACTCGGCTTGGGGTTGCTGATCATGGCGATCCTGCAAAGCTATTACGGCTTGTCGCCGCTCCGCCGCGTGCGTGCCGCGATCCAGTCCATGCGTTCGGAAGGCGCGAACCGGATTACCGAGCCACTGCCGCTGGAGGTCGAGCCCCTGGTGCAAGAGATCAACGGGCTGCTGGCGCATAGCGAGAAGCAGGCAGAAGAAGCCCGCATGCACGCGGGCAATCTCGCCCACGCCCTCAAGACCCCGCTGACCGTGCTGACCAATGCCGCGACCGCACACGACCCCAAGCTGTCGGACCTCGTGTGCCGCGAAACCAAAACCATGCAGCGCCATGTCGAACACCACCTTGCACGGGCGAGGGCGGTCGGGCGGCGCGCGAGCGGCCATGCGCGCGCCGATGTCTGGCCCAGCGCGGAAAGCGTGCTGCGCGCGGTCACACGTATCTACGAGAATACGCGCTTCGACCTCGACGGGAACAAGCTGGCCGCCGTTTCGATCGAGCGGCAGGACCTCGACGAAATCTTGGGCAATCTGATCGAGAACGCAGCCAAGTATGGCGGCGGCAGCGTTTTCGTGACCATCGATGCCGCACGCGATGAAGAGCTATGCACCATCTGGGTCGAGGATGACGGCACAGGCATTCCCGAAAGCGAACGCGCCCGTATTTTCGATCGCGGCGCACGGCTGGACACAGGCAAGCCGGGCACCGGCCTTGGCCTCGCCATTGTGAGGGACGTGGCAGAAATTTACGGCGGCTCGGTCGAACTCGACGAAAGCGAGGATCTCGGAGGGCTGCTGGTAAAGCTCAGCCTTCCCCGGGCGGGTTAACTACCACGCGCCTTTTCATGGTGGCGGATGACCTCGTCGATGATGAAGCGCAGGAATTTCTCGCTGAATTCCGGATCGAGTTCGCTTTCCTCGGCCAGCCGGCGCAACCGCGCGATTTGTTCCTTTTCACGGTTCGGGTCGGCAGGCGGCAGCGTCACCTTCGCCTTGTACTCTCCAACCGCCTGCGTGATGCGAAAGCGTTCTGCGAGCATATGGACGATAGCCGCATCGATATTGTCGATACTCTTGCGATAGCCGGCCAGGACCTTGTCGTCCCCCGGTTGAGGTTGCACCGTTTGCGTCATCACTTGCCAAGCTATCATCAATTGCTCTCTTGCCAAGAAAGCAAGTGCAGCGCATGGCCAAGCTGCAATGACAGCCGACGTCGTACCCCTCCCGCGCAAGGGCCCGCAGCCCTCGATCGATCCCATGCTCGCGCTCACCGCTTCGGGCATGAACCAGGTCAACCAGGTCATCCTCGACCGGATGCAGAGCGAGGTGCCGCTTATCCCCGCGCTGGCCGGCCACCTTATCTCGGGCGGCGGCAAGCGCCTGCGGCCCATGCTGACGCTCGCCGGGGCGGAATTGGTGGGTTACAGCGGCACGCGCCAATACAAGCTCGCCGCGGCGGTCGAGTTCATCCACACCGCCACTTTGCTGCATGACGATGTCGTCGATGGCAGCGATTTGAGGCGCGGCAAGGCGGCGGCCAATATCATCTACGGCAATCCCGCGACCGTGCTGGTCGGCGATTTCCTCTTCAGCCGCTCGTTCGAGCTGATGACCGAGGACGGCAGCCTCAAGGTGCTGAAAATCCTGTCCGGTGCCAGTGCGATCATCGCGGAAGGTGAGGTCGACCAGCTGACCGCCCAACGCAAGATCGACACGAGCGAGGAACGTTACCTCCACATTATCCGCGCCAAGACCGCCGCCCTTTTCGCTGCAGCAAGCCGGATTGCCGCCGTCGTCGCCGAATGCGGCGAGGAAGAGGAGCGGGCTCTCGACGAATACGGACGCAACCTCGGGGTTGCCTTTCAGCTCGTCGACGACGCGCTCGACTACGACGCCGACGCCGCGCAAATGGGCAAGGACCAGGGCGACGATTTCCGCGAAGGCAAGATGACCCTGCCGGTCATTCTCGCTTATGCACGCGGCAACGAGGAGGAGCGTGCATTCTGGAAATCGGCCATTGCCGGTTTCCGCTCGGGCGATGAAGACTTGGCCGAAGCGATCCGCCTGATTGGCAAATACAACGCTGTCGCCGACACCAAGGCGCGCGCACGCCACTTCGCCCAGCGCGCAATCGACGCGCTGTCGATCTTCCCCGACGGCAAGGCCCGCCAGGCGATGGCGCAGGCAGCATTGTTCGCGGTCGCCCGCGGACATTAAGCTTTCCGCCAGCGTATTGAAGAACTACTGCGCCTCGATGAGGCGATAGCTTTTCTCGTGCCATAAGGGATAACCGCTTACTTCGTAATCTGTACGAATCTGCACGGAATCGCGCGCCCATTGAACAGACACGTCTACGGGGTAGGGCTGCGGCCCTTGCAGTCTGCAACTCCATACGGACTTGAAAGAATTTCCGTCCAATTCAATCGGTGTGTCATCGCAATTGTCAGAGAAAACCTTGCTCAGCACGAAGCGTCGCAAATCTTCCTCAGACGATATATCGATAAAAGCTTCCGACGGTGGCAATTCGACATCCATCTCTGTCGATTGCGAAGCATACGTGCCACGCTGTGGGAATTCTGGCCCGAAGACCGGACCGCCCTCTGCTGAACATGACGCAAGCGCGATGCTCGACATAGCCAAACCAAGATATTTCACCATCGCGATACAGACCCTTCAAAATTCGCCCGTTGGATTAATCCACAGATCGCAAATTTTTCTTAATTTCAGGACTGTTTGTCCGCACAATTGAGACGCTCGATGGGCAGCTATAGAAAATCCGTGCCGTCCGATCTATCCCCACGCAAAGCCGGCTTCAGAAAATTCAGTGTCTATACTCCCAATCTATGAAGTAATCCCGGATTTGCTTGCTTGCATGCGCGAGCGAACAGGCGCTGTCCTTATCGCGCCTCCGGGTGCCGGTAAGACCACGGCCGTCGCGCCTGCGCTGATTACCGAGGACTGGTGCACGGGCACCGTTATCCTGACATCGCCGCGCCGTGTCGCCGCTCGCGCTGCTGCCGAGCGCATGGCCGAGATGCTGGGCGAAAAGCCTGGCGAGACGATTGGTTATCTCACCCGGCTCGACAGCAAGCGAGGCACAAGAACACGCGTCCTCGTCGTAACCGAAGCGATCTTCGTAAACATGCTGGTGCAGGACCCCGAACTGGTGGGCGTCTCAGCAATCCTGTTCGACGAGGCACATGAGCGTCACCTCGACAGCGACCTCGGTCTCGCCTTGGCACTGGAAAGCCGCGCAGTGCTGCGCGAAGACCTGCGTGTCCTCATCATGTCGGCGACCATAGACGGCACGCGGTTCGCGGATTTGCTGGGTGAGAATGCGCCGGTCATCGAAAGCGAAGGCCGCGCTCACCCCTTGCGCATCGAATGGCTTGGGTCTTCGCCGCAAATGCGGGTGGAGGACGCCATGACGTCGGCCATCGCACAGGCATGGCGTGACGAAGAAGGCGATATCCTCGCCTTCCTGCCCGGTGTCGGAGAAATCGAGCGCACGCGCGAGCGGGTGGAAGCGCGATTGCCCGATGCCGTGGTCCTGCCGCTTCACGGACAGGTGCAAGGTGCGGACCAGCGCGCTGCGATCCGCCGCGATCCCCAGGGGCGCCGCCGCATCGTGCTCGCCACCGCGATTGCGGAGACCTCGCTGACGCTCGACGGCGTTTGCGTGGTCGTCGATGCGGGGCTTTCGCGCCGCGCCGAATTCGACCGTGCAGCGGGCACGACGCATCTGGTGACGCACCGCGCTAGCCAGGCGGCCGCAGCGCAGCGTGCAGGTCGTGCGGCACGGCAGGGGCCGGGTGTCGCTTATCGCTTGTGGGAGGAGGGCGGCCATGCCGGCCGCCCCGCATTCGATCCTCCCGAGATGGAGACGGCCGACCTCGCGCCGCTGGTCCTGACACTTGCGAAATGGGGCACGAACGAGCCAGCCGAATTGCGGTGGCTCGACAAGCCGTCCGGGCCGTCAGTTGCAGCGGCGCGTACCACTTTGCAGGCCCTCGGCGCGCTCGATGACGCCGGGCGAATTACGGCATTGGGCGAGAAGCTTGCCCTGCTGCCGATGGATCCGGCTTCCGCTGCCATGGTCCTGTTCGGAGCGGCGCACAGCTCTGCGGATCGTGCGGCCAAGCTGGCTCTGCTACTTCAGGAACGGGGACTCGGCGGTCGCGGCGAGGATCTGGAGGCACGCCTGCAACGCTGGGACAGCGATCGCGGCCAGCGGGCTGAGGCCAGCCGCAAGCTTGCCAGGCGCTGGGCGGCGCAGGCAAAGGACCTTGCGGAACAGGTTAACAGCGACAATCCGCCCGCCGCTATCATGCTGGCTGCAGGGCGGCCGGAGTTCGTCGCGAAAAAGCGCGATGCGAGCGGCGAAAGCTGGATTTCGGCTGGGGGCAGGGGTTTTTCCCTCGACCCCACGTCGCCACTGGCCAGCGCGTCTTATCTCGTAATCGGCGATGCGCAGGGACAGGCAAAGGCCGCCCGGATTACGTCGGCAATCGCTCTCGACGAGAGCGACCTCGAACGCTGGCTGGGTGAGCGTATCGAAAGGCGGTCGGTCCTGCGATGGGCCGGCCATCGCATCGAGGCTCGGCTCGAAAGGAGGCTCGGAGCAATCACTTTAGCAAGCGGTCCCGACCCTTCGCCAGATGACCAGGCGATTGTGGACAGGCTTGTGGATAAGGTGCGGGAAAACCCGGCAAAGCTGGTCCCGCAGGCGCTGTCCGCCCGGGCTTCTTTTGTCGGGATCAAGGCATTCGAGCCCGAAAACCTGGGCGAGAATATTGACTTGTGGCTGGCGCCTCTGCTGGCCGGTCGGCGCGATCTCGATGTGCCGAGGGGGCGACTGGTCGACGCTCTCCTGAACTTGCTCGACTGGGATGAACGCCAGAAGCTCGACCGGGACGCACCGCAGGAATTCTCTTCGCCTGCCGGGACCACGCATCCGATCGATTACACAGGCGACGATGCGCCGAGCGTGGAAGTCCGCGTACAGGCATTGTTCGGGCTGGAGCGGCATCCGATGATCGGCAAGACGCCGCTTCTCCTGAAGCTCACCAGCCCTGCCGGACGCCCGATCCAGTCGACTCGCGACCTGCCGGGATTCTGGCGCGGTAGCTGGGAAGATGTGCGCAAGGACATGAAGGGCCGCTATCCCAAGCATCGCTGGCCCGAGGAACCGTGGACCGAAAAGCCGAGTTTGAAGACGAAGAACGCCTTCCATAAATCGGGAGGTTGAATTATGGGGCGCTCACTATGGCAGCGAGAATCTACCAACGTCCGCAAAGCGCGATGCAATCCGGCAAGGCCCGCACCGACGAGTGGGTGCTTGAATTCGAACAGTCTGAAGCGCGCAAGGCCGACCCGCTGATGGGCTGGACGGGCAGCGGCGACACGCAGGTCCAGGTGCAGCTCAAATTCCCGAGCAAGGACGAAGCGAAGGCCTATGCCGAAAAGTACGGCATTCCTGCCCGCGTTCACGCCACCCCGCCGCACAATCTGAAGCTGCAGGCCTACGCCGATAATTTTCGGTGATTGATTTCTGACCCCGGCATCGCCATATGGCGCGCCGGGAGTCGGGTGGACGTTTGCGTTCGCTCACCGGGTCAGGTCCGGAAGGAAGCAGCCCAGGTGAATTGCGACGGGTCGCTCGGCTCCTTTATTTTCCCACACCCTTCATGACATTCGGCGCGTCTGCGCCTACCTAATCCTGCATGGGTGATTCACCGGACAACACTGACGGTCTTCCGTGGGAAGCCGAGGCTGAAGAAGCGGACACGCCGAGCGCTGCCGAGCTCGAGGCTGCTGGCCAGAACTCGATGTTCGGGGAGGATCCTGAACCGAAAACCGAACCCGTCGCTGAGCACGCAGCGCCGCCCGTCGAACCGACGCCTGCCGCTCAGGCCGAAGTGAAACCGGCTCCTTCCATCCCTGCGCCAGCAACTGCGCAGCCGTATCGCGTTCTCGCGCGCAAATACCGACCGCAGACCTTTGCCGAACTCATCGGGCAGGACGCGATGGTCCGAACGCTGGCGAACGCCATTGCACGCGACAGGCTGGCGCATGCCTTCCTGATGACCGGCGTGCGCGGGGTCGGGAAGACTTCGACCGCCCGCCTGATTGCCAAGGCACTCAACTGCATCGGCCCGGATGGCGAGGGTGGTCCGACGATCAGCCCTTGCGGCGTTTGCGAACCTTGCACGGCGATCGCCGAAGGCCGCCACATCGACGTGATTGAGATGGACGCCGCCAGCCATACCGGCGTCGACGACGTGCGCGAAATCATCGAAGCGGTTCGCTATGCGGCCGTATCGGCGCGCTACAAGATCTACATAATCGACGAAGTTCACATGTTGTCGCGCAATGCGTTCAACGCCTTGCTCAAGACGCTGGAAGAACCGCCGGCGCACGTGAAATTCCTCTTCGCCACGACCGAAGTCGACAAGCTGCCCGTCACGGTCCTCAGCCGCACGCAGCGTTTCGACCTGCGCCGCATCCCTGGCGAGTTGCTCGAAGCCCATTTCGCGGAGATATGCCGCAAGGAAGGGGTCGAGGCAGAAGACGAAGCGCTGCATATCATCGCCAACGCTGCCGAAGGATCGGTGCGTGACGGTCTGTCCATCCTCGACCAGGCGATTGCCCATGCCGACATGGAAACCGGCGGGAAGGTCTCTGCAGAGCGCGTTCGCGACATGCTCGGCCTTGCCGATCGCGGGGCGCAGCGGCGCTTGTTCGCCCACCTTCTCGAAGGCGATTCCAAAGCTGCGCTGAAGGCCGTCGATGACCAGTACGCGCTCGGGGTCGAGCCTCTTTCGCTGATGCGCGCGCTCATGGATCTTACTCACCGGATCGCGCTGGCGCAGGTGGCCGGGGAGGCCGACGCCCCGACCGCCGAAGAGCGCGAGCAACTGGACGATTGGGCAAAGCGCCTCGAAGTCGGCCAGGTCCATCGCCTCTGGCAATTGTTGCTCAAGGGTCATGACGAGGTGCGCCAGGCGCCCGATCCACTCGTTTCCGCGCGTATGGCCTTGTTGCGCGTTCTCCATGCGTCGAATCTGCCCGATCCGGGAAAGCTGGCGAAGAAACTGGAGGAACTGGCCGAACGCGGACCGGCGCCTGCGGCAACGACCGAAAACTCCTCGGCAGGCGAGGCCCCATCCGCTTCGCTCGACTGGGAGACGCTCGTCGACAAGGTCGACAACGCCGGTCACTTGCAGGCCGCGAGCATCATGCGCCTGCAGGTACGCCCGATCCTGGTGGAGCAGGGCAGGTTGGTCTATCATCGCTCCGACAAGTTCAGCGATGCGATCGAGCCGGTGCTGAAGGACGCGCTTTACGCAATCAGCGGTGAACGCTGGACGCTGGAAGGCGGCGATCCGGCCAAGGCTCGCCCTTCGCTGGTCGAAGTCGAGAAGGCGGAGCGTGAGGAAGCCAAGGCCAAGCTGCGCGAACATCCGCTGGTGAAAGCCACATTCGCGGCATTTCCCGATGCCGAACTTATCGAAGACGGCGCCGAGCTTCCTCCGCAACGGCGCGAAATACCCTGGAGTCGAAACGCATGAAATCGATGGAAGAAATGATCGCCGCAGCCCAGAAGGCCGCCGAG
This sequence comes from Qipengyuania seohaensis, assembly GCF_002795865.1. Taxonomy (NCBI): domain Bacteria; kingdom Pseudomonadati; phylum Pseudomonadota; class Alphaproteobacteria; order Sphingomonadales; family Erythrobacteraceae; genus Qipengyuania; species Qipengyuania seohaensis. Next base: position 542,519 of record NZ_CP024920.1, on the reverse strand, counting down.
ACGATCCAGACGCAGATGGGCGAGGCGCAGGCCAAGCTCGACACGATCGAAGTCGAAGGCGCTGCCGGCGGCGGCCTCGTGAAGGTTCGCGCCTCAGCGCGTGGCCGCATTATCGGTGTCGAGATCGACGACAGCCTGATGAAGCCGGAAGAAAAGCAGATGGTCGAAGACCTCGTGGCCGCTGCTTTCAACGACGCGCGCGACAAGGCTGACCGCAAGTCGGCCGAGGAAATGCAGAAGATCCAGGGTGGTATGGGACTTCCGCCGGGCTTCAACCTTCCGGGAATGTAAGCCGGGCGCGGCGAGCGCACACCAATCCCCAACATGTTGCGCCCTCCACGTTGCGAAGCGTGGGGGGCGCACCCATATTCAGGGTCAAGGACGGTCCCGCTCACTTACCGGACCGCAAACGGACGCATGAATATGACAGAGAGTTTCCCCCTTCTTCCCCTGCGCGACATTGTCGTTTTTCCCGGCATGGTCGTTCCGCTTTTCGTTGGCCGCGACAAATCGGTCGCCGCGCTCGAAGTGGCGATGGAAGGATCGAAGGACATCTTCCTCCTCTCGCAGCTCGATCCGGGCTGTGACGACCCCGAAGGCAGTGACCTTTACGACCTCGGCGTTGTGGCGCAGGTCCTTCAGCTGCTGAAACTGCCCGACGGCACCGTGCGCGTGCTGGTCGAAGGCCAGGAACGCGCCAAGCTCGAAGCGCTTCGCCCCGAAGGCGAGCATGTCGTGGCCGATGTCACGATCATCGAAGAGCCGACGGCTGCCGGCAGCGAAGTCACGGCAATGATGCGCCAGGTCGTCGACCAGTTCGGCGAATACGCCAAGCTCAACAAGAAAGTGGGCGAAGACGCCGCCGAACAGCTGCGCGAAATCGACGATGCTGGCGAACTCGCCGACACGATTGCCGCCGCCATAAATGCCAAGGTGTCGGACAAGCAATCACTGCTGATCGAACCCGATCCGCTCAAGCGGCTCGAAATGGTCATGTCCTTCATGGAAGGCGAGCTTTCCGTCCTTCAGGTTGAACGCCGCATTCGCGGGCGCGTGAAGCGCCAGATGGAGAAGACCCAGCGCGAATATTATCTCAACGAACAATTGAAGGCGATCCAGAACGAGTTGGGCGGTGACGACGAAGACGGCGGCAATGAAATTGCCGAGCTGACCGAGAAGATCGGCAAAACCAAGCTGTCGAAGGAGGCCAAGGCCAAGGCGGAGGCCGAGCTCAAGAAGCTCAAGGCCATGCAGCCGATGAGCGCCGAGGCGACCGTCATCCGCAACTATCTCGACGTGTTGCTCGGCCTCCCATGGGGCAAGAAGAGCAAGGTCAAGAAGGACATCGGCAAGGCACAGGAAATCCTCGATGCGGACCACTATGGCCTCGAAAAGGTCAAGGACCGGATCATCGAATATCTCGCCGTTCAAGCCCGGACCAACAAGCTGAAGGGGCCGATCCTGTGCCTCGTCGGCCCTCCCGGCGTCGGCAAGACCAGCCTCGGCAAGTCGATCGCGAAAGCGACCGGCCGCGAATTCGTGCGCCAGTCGCTGGGCGGCGTGCGCGACGAGGCCGAAATCCGCGGTCACCGCCGGACATATATCGGCTCGCTCCCGGGCAAGATCGTCACCAATCTCAAGAAGGCCGGCAAGAGCAATCCGCTCTTCCTGCTCGACGAGATCGACAAGCTTGGCCAGGATTTCCGCGGCGATCCCGCCTCGGCCCTGCTCGAAGTGCTGGACCCGGAACAGAACAACAAGTTCCAGGACCATTACCTGGAGCTCGATCTCGACCTGTCAGACATCATGTTCGTGACCACTGCGAACAGCCTCAACCTGCCGCAGCCCCTGCTGGACCGCATGGAGATCATCCGGCTGGAAGGGTACACCGAGGACGAGAAGGTCGAAATCGCATCGCGTCACCTCCTGCCAAAGCAGGTGAAGGATCATGGCCTCAAGCCCGAAGAATTCGAGCTGACCGACGATGCGCTGCGTGACCTCATCCGGTATTACACCCGCGAGGCAGGCGTGCGTACGCTCGAGCGTGAGCTGGCGCGTCTGGCGCGCAAGAGCTTGCGCAAAATCCTCGAAGGCAAGGCGACCGAAGTCACCATAACGCCCGACAATCTCAGCGATTTCGCTGGCGTGCGCAAGTTCAAGCACGGCATGAGCGAGGACGAACCGCAAGTCGGTGCAGTGACCGGCTTGGCGTGGACCGAAGTGGGCGGCGAACTGCTGACCATCGAAAGCGTGACGACGCCGGGCAAGGGCGAAATCAAGACCACCGGCAAGCTGGGCGAAGTGATGAACGAAAGCGTCGCCGCCGCTTTCAGCTTCGTGAAGGCGCGGGCACCTGCCTATGGCATCAAGCCCAGCATCTTCCAGCGCAAGAACATCCACATCCACCTTCCCGAAGGCGCGGTGCCGAAGGACGGTCCGAGCGCGGGTGTCGGCATGGTCACTTCGATCGTCTCGACACTGTCGGGTGTCCCGGTGCGCGCCGATGTGGCGATGACCGGCGAAGTGACCTTGCGGGGCCGGGTGCTGCCAATCGGCGGGCTGAAGGAAAAACTTCTCGCAGCCCTGCGCGGCGGCATCAAGAAGGTGCTGATCCCGGAAGAGAACGTGAAGGATCTCGCCGAGATTCCCGACAATGTTAAAGAGGGATTGGAGATTGTGGCTGTCAGCCACGTCGACGAGGTTCTGGAGCAGGCGCTGACCGCAATCCCGGCAGCGATCGAATGGACCGAGGCGGACGACCTCGCGAGCCAGCCAGTTCACCCGGCAGCCGGAGGCGCCGCGGCCCCTACGGCACACTAACAAAAGTTACATTGCACTGCAGCGAATCGCGAAGGCGCCCGGACCCTTGTTCGGGCGCCTTTCCCCTTCTGGGACACATTGGACCAACGGTTCGTCGCAGAAATCGAATTTGTGGCGCAAAATTGGCGCTTTTTCGCGGATTTTGCCTTTGACAGCGCGACTAAAAGCCTCTCAATTCGCTCGCCTTCGGTGACGTGATTCACCGGCACTATTTCAAAACACCAAATGAGGGGGTTTCCATCAAAATGAACAAGAACGACCTGATCAGCGCGGTTGCCGATTCGAGCGGCCTTTCGAAGAGCGACGCAGCAGGCGCCGTCGAAGGCGTTTTCGACGCGATCACCAAATCGCTCTCGAACGGTGACGAAGTCCGCCTGGTCGGCTTCGGCACGTTCTCGGTCGCAAAGCGCAAGGCTTCGACCGGTCGCAACCCCCGCACCGGCGAACCGATGACGATCAAGGCTTCCAACCAGCCGAAGTTCAAGGCTGGCAAGGGTCTCAAGGACGCGGTCAACTAAGACCGCTCCGTCACTGCGCCGTACTAGTGCGGCTGGCAGTCATGGAAAAGAAAACGCCGCAGCCCGCTTGATGCGTGGCTGCGGCGTTTTTCTTTGGCCTTAAGCCCTCGCGAGCTCAGTCGAAGGAGATAAGTGCAGTCGGCGCCTGCTCGGTGCGCTGGTCGATTTCCCACACCAGCGCCTGGCCGAGAGCGGTATCCACGGGCCCCTCGTCGGTGTTGTTGGCAAGGATGCGCCCATCGGTAACGATGGTGAAGGTGCCATTGGGCATTAGGATGTTCGGCATTTCGCCTTCCTTGCCTTCCTCGTTCGCCTTGCCCAGCGATGCCAGGCCCATCATCCCGGTCATCATGCCCTGCATGGGGTTGCCTCCGCCCTGCGACGCAAAGCCCGGGGCATCGACCCGCACCTGCTTGCCGTCGCGCAGCATCATCGTGACGAACATGTTCGCCATGGGCATCTTCTCGACCATCGGGAAGGCGAAGTCGTGGGTCATGCGGCCAGATATGCTGAAGTCGACGTCGAAAATGCCATCGCCCTTATATTCGACCGTTTCCCAGCCGCGCTGCCGTGCCAGCTGGTCAGCGAGCTTCTGCGCCGCTTCCGGATCGGAAGGGTCGAATCCGCCCAGCATCTGTTTCGCCTGCTCGGCCTCGCGTTCTGCCTTCGCGCGCCGTTCGCTTGCGCCAGCCTGCCACTCGGCCCGCTGTTCGCTCACTTCAGCCAGCGTGCATTCGCGATCCTCGAAGGTATCTTCGTCGAAGCATTCCGCTTCGAATTTCTCCTCCGACTTTGCCCCCATCTCGGCGAGCTTGCTCAGCGCAAGCATCTGGATTTCGCCATCGTAGCTGTAGGCAAAGGTTCCGTCCTTCATCAGGTGCATTTCGCTGGTGAAGGTGCCTGGCGATAAAAGGCAGCCGCTCAGTGCTAGCGAGCTGGCCGCCAAAAGAGCGGCTGTGCGAATCGGTTTATTCATGAATTCCCCCCGGTCGAGTTCGTCGGTCCGTCAGTTGCGCGTTGCTACGGCGTACAATGCCACGGCAGCTGCGTTGGAAACGTTAAGGCTTTCGATTTCCGAAGAGATCGGCAATTTCGCGAGAGCATCGCAGTGGCCTTCGATATTCTGCCGCATCCCTTCGCCTTCAGCGCCCAAGACGATGGCCACAGGGCCGGCTGGCAGTGCTTCAGTAAGAGTTGCTTCCGCATGACCGGTCAGGCCGATCCGCCAATAGCCTGCCTCGGCAATCTCATCGAGCGCGCGAGCGAGGTTCACGACCCGGATCCACGGCAGCGTTTCCAGCGCGCCGGAGGCGGTCTTGCCGATGACGCCGCCTTCGGGCGGGGCATGGCGGTCCTGCGTTACGATCGCCGCAGCACCGAACGCCTTGGCGGAGCGCATGATCGCTCCGACATTGTGCGGGTCGGTTACTTGGTCGAGTACGACGATGGGCCGCGCAGGGTCGGCGTCGAGGACTTCGTCGAGAAATTTGTCCTCCAGCGCCGCGCATTCAAGCACAAGACCCTGATGTGGGGCGTCCTTTGCAACCAGCCGCGCGAGATCCTGTACGTCGGCAAATTCGACGGGAAAATCTGGCGGCAGCTCTCCGTCGAGGGATTCGATCCCTTCGCGCGTTGCCCACAGCTTGCGATGAACCCGGTCCGGGTTCTTCAGCGCAGCCTCGACCGCGTGGCGTCCCCATAAGCGGACCTGGCCCGCACTGGCCCTGCCACTGCCGCGCCCACCCTTCATGCGGCCGGCCCGGCCTCTCAATGCGCGTTTACGTTCGCCCTTTGCCATCTTTTCCATCCTGTATTTCGGCTTGGGCTGCGCTCCTGCCAGTGAGGGCATTGACAGGCAAGCATCGCTTCGCCAAAGGGGCGCCTCTCGGCGAGGGACCCCAAGCGGTTTCCTACGTTATATCTCAAAGACGAGATCAGGCGAGCCCGTGTGGACAGGTGGCCGAGTGGTTAAAGGCAGCAGACTGTAAATCTGCCCGCGCAAGCGTACGCTGGTTCGAATCCAGCCCTGTCCACCACCGGCTCCCTTCCCATCGATTTCATACCGCAACTCTCTTGCGAGCGTGCTTTGCCCGGCCTAGGCACGCGGGCATGACTCAGCATACGCAGATGACCGGTCGACCCGTCATTTCCTCGACCGGATTGTTCACCCCCGCCGAAAGCATCACCAACGAAGAGCTGGTCGCCAGCTTCAACGAGTATGTGCGCCGCCACAACGAAGCGAACGCCGACGCGATCGCTTCTGGTGAAATGGAGCCATTGACCGAAAGTTCGGTCGAGTTCATCGAGAAGGCCAGCGGCATCAAGGCACGTCACGTGATGGCAAAAGAGCCGGTGCTCGATCCCGACGTGATGGCGCCGCGCTGGCCGCAGCGTTCGAACGACGAAATTTCGATCCTGGCGGAAATCGGCGTCAAGGCGGCGCGCGACGCGCTCGAGCGGGCAGGGCGCAAGCCCGAAGACGTCGACGCGGTCCTGTGCGCTGCCTCCAACATGGAGCGGCCCTATCCTGCGATGGCGATCGAAATCCAGCAGGCGCTGGGCATCGACGGTTTCGGCTTCGACATGAATGTCGCTTGTTCTTCGGCGACCTTCGGCATCCAGACCGCTGCTGATTACATCCGCGCAGGTAATGCAAAGAGCGTGCTGGTCGTCAGCCCCGAAATCACCAGCGGCCACCTGAACTGGCGCGACCGCGACAGCCATTTCATTTTCGGCGACGTCGCGACGGCCGTGCTGGTCGAAGATGCCGCCATCGCCCCGGCCCGGCATTGGGATATCCTTGCCACCAAGCTGAAGACGGTGTTCTCCAACAACATCCGCAACAATTTCGGTTTCCTCAATCGCGCCTATCCCGAGGATGCCGGCGGGCCGGACAAGCTGTTCGTCCAGGAAGGCCGCAAGGTCTTCAAGGAGGTCGTGCCGATGGTTGCACAGATGATCGTAGACGAAGCCGAGCGGATCGACATCGATCCCACCACGCTGCGCCGCCTGTGGCTTCACCAGGCGAATACGGGCATGAACCGCCTGATTGCACATCGCGTCCTGGGCCACGAGGCGAACGAGGATGAGAGCCCGACAGTGCTCGACACTTACGGCAACACATCCAGCGCCGGGTCGATCATCGCCTTCCATCTGCACAGCGAAGACCTGAAAGAGGGCGATACGGGACTTATCTGCAGCTTTGGTGCAGGTTACTCTGCCGGTACCGTTTTCGTGCGCAAGGCAGGGTAGGCGGGTTGTGAGCGGCGCAATCAGCGCCTAGGCCCTCGTTCATGGCAGGTGACCTACTAGACAGCCAGGGGCGCGGCGAAGCCCAATGGGGCCTGCCCGCAATCCATCCGGAAGGCCGGAAGTTCGGCATCGCAGCGCTCGGCATCTCTTTGCTGTTCGCCCTGTTCGCATGGGAAACGCTGGCATGGCCGATGGCCTTCCTTTCGCTCGGCATATTCGCATTCTTCCGGGATCCCGAGCGGGTAGTGCCGCAGGATCCGAACGCCATCGTGTCGCCGGCCGACGGCCGCATAGTTCAGATCGCCGAGGTCAATCCACCGCGAGAACTGGTGGTGGACGATGGCCACGGCATTCCCTGTCTGAGCGACGAGCCATCCGTGCGCGTGTCAATCTTCATGTCCGTTTTCGATGTCCACATCAACCGGACACCCATCGCCGGGATGGTCCAGCGGCTGGTTTATGTTCCGGGCCAGTTCCTCAACGCCGAACTCGACAAGGCGAGCGAAGAGAATGAGCGGCAGCACATCCTTGTGGAGCGCAGCGACGGTGTTTGCGTAGGCTTCACCCAGATCGCCGGGCTGGTTGCGCGTCGGATCGTTCCCTTCGTGAAACCGGGCGACACGCTGGGCGTTGGTCAGAGAGTGGGGCTTATCCGTTTCGGCAGCCGCGTCGACGTTTACCTTCCTAAGGGTACCGCGTCGCGGGTGATGCTCGGCCAGAAGGTCGTCGCGGGGGAAACCGTCCTCGCCGAGATCGGTTCGCAGCGCCTGCTTGAAGGAGTGTCGCAGTGAATCATCCAGAAGAAGCCGACCCGCACCGTCAGTATGAAGAACGTGCGCGCCTGGGGCCGAAAGCCGCCGAGGACGAAAAGCCGGTGATCGGAAAATCGCGCGGACTTTCGCTCAGGGCAATGGCTCCCAATGCAATCACGGCTGCGGCACTGTGTTCGGGGCTTACCGGTATTCGCTTCGCAATTTCCGAACAGTGGGCTGCGGCGGCAATCGCGATCATAGTTGCGGGCCTGCTGGACGGGATGGACGGCCGTATTGCGCGGGCTCTGAACGCCCAGTCACGTTTCGGCGCAGAACTCGACAGCCTGGCGGACTCGCTGAGCTTCGGAACTGCGCCAGCGATCATCATTTACTTGTGGTCGTTGTCGGCAGAACCGCGGCTTGGATGGTTCGCAGCGCTTGCGCTGGCAATCTGCTGCGCCTTGCGACTGGCGCGCTTCAACGCCCAGATCGACTTGCAGGAACAACCGCACAAGTCGCTCGGCTTCCTGACCGGTGTGCCTGCCCCAATGGGAGCGGGCCTCGCGTTCCTACCGTTCTTCATCTGGTCGGCAACCGACCTGGATGTATTCCGCGCGCCGATCCTGGTCGGTCCGTGGCTGTTGGCTGTCGCCGTGCTCATGATATCGAGCATGGCTACCCCGAGCTGGACTTCGCTAAGGCCGCGTCGTGGGATCAGGTTGTGGGTGCTGGCCTTCGTCGGCCTGCTATTCGCCGCGTTGCTTGTCGAGCCGTGGTGGACGCTCAGCGCGATCGGCGTGGGCTACCTCCTGCTGCTGCCTTACACGCTGATGCGGTATTCCAAGATCAGGCGGCGCAACGCACCGACTGGCGCGTAACCGGACGGTTGCGGCCCGGGCGGGTAAAGCCGCCGTGGGTGATCGACGGACGCATCCCACTCTCACAGGTTTCGATTTCGGTCGGCAGCTTCAGACGATGCCGCAGCTGGCCGAAAGCGGACCACCAACGCAGTCCGCCATCGGCGAGCACAGCGACGGCCGCAATGGCAGCGGCTGCGAAAACGGTAGTGAGGAACAGTGCGAACATCCGATCATCTCCTTCCCGTGTCCTGTCGACAAACCTGTTGACAGACCGGGCAATTCTACGGGAAAACCCCTAATGCCCGCCGGTAGTTCCGGCGATGAGAACAATGTTCCCGTTTTGTTCTCCCCTGTCAAGCGCTTTTAGCGCCAGGATTCCCCTTTTTTGCGATGAAACGAGTCTGGCTTTCGTTGGAAAAGCCCGCTAAAGGCCCGCCGTTCGCTTGAGATTCGGCCAATTCGGGCCGGTTGAACGGGCGGGCAAATCCACATGGAAGGCGCTCATACCGGTGCCCGGCGCGGGACATACCGCACCACGGGTTCCAGTCTTCCAGAGGTACAACCGGAAAGGAAATGACCATGGCGGCTCCTACCGTCACCATGCAGCAACTGATTGAGGCCGGCGCACACTTCGGCCACCAGACCCACCGTTGGAACCCGCGCATGAAGCCGTATATCTTCGGCGCGCGCAACGGCATCCACATCATCGACCTGTCGCAGTCCGTGCCGCTCTTCGCGCGCGCACTCGACTTCATCAGCCAGACCGCACGTTCGGGCGGCAAGGTTCTGTTCGTCGGCACCAAGCGCCAGGCGCAGGATCCGATCCGCGAAGCTGCGCTCGCTTCGGGTCAGCACTTCGTCAACCATCGCTGGCTGGGCGGCATGCTCACCAACTGGAAGACGATCTCGGGCTCCATCAAGGAACTCAAGACGCTGGAAGAAACGCTCTCGGGCGACACCAGCGGCTTGACCAAGAAGGAAGTGCTGAACCTTACGCGCAAGAAGGACAAGCTCGAGCTTTCGCTCGGCGGCATCCGCGACATGGGCGGCATTCCGGACGTGATGTTCGTGATCGACGCCAACAAGGAAGACCTCGCCATCAAGGAAGCCAACGTGCTTGGCATTCCGGTGGTCGCAGTGCTCGACACCAACGTCGATCCGAACGGCATCGCGTTCCCGATCCCGGGCAATGACGACGCTGCTCGCGCCATCAAGCTCTATTGCGATGCGGTTGCCGAAGCTGCCCGCACCGGCAAGGGCGAAGGCGTGACGGATTCCGGTGCCGATGTCGGCGCTATGGAAAATCCGCCGGAAGAAGCCGCGGCTTAAGACCGTTGCCGTGAGGCGGGGGCGCCACGCTACCGTCACACAAGCGAACTATGCGCCGGGCCGCTGAACACAGCAGGCCCGGTGCCTACGCATTAAAGATACCAAGAAGGAAACTATCATGGCTGCATTCACTGCCGCTGACGTGAAAGCCCTGCGCGAGAAGACCGGCGCGGGCATGATGGACGCCAAGAAGGCTCTCGAAGCTGCAAACGGCGACATCGAAGCCGCTGTCGACGCTCTGCGCGCCAAGGGCCTCGCCACCGCCCAGAAGAAGTCGAGCCGTACCGCTGCAGAAGGCCTCGTCGGCATCGCCGTCGAAGGCACGAAGGGCGTTGCTGTCGAAGTGAACTCGGAAACCGACTTCGTTGCGAAGAACGACCAGTTCCAGGACTTCGTTCGCAAGACCACCGAAGTTGCGCTGACCGCCGACGGTGACGATGTCGACACGCTCAAGAACGCTGCCTACCCGACCGGTGGGACCGTTGCCGAAAAGCTGACCAACAACGTTGCCACCATCGGCGAAAACCAGCAGATCCGCCGCATGAAGACCGTTTCGGTCACCAACGGCGTCATCGTGCCCTACATGCACAACGCTGTCGCGCCCGACCTCGGCAAGATCGGTGTCCTCGTCGCTCTCGAGAGCGAAGGCGAGAAGGCCAAGCTCGAAGAACTCGGCAAGAAGCTCGGCATGCACATCGCAGCTGCGTTCCCGCAGGCCCTGACTGCAGACGGCCTCGACGCCGAAGTGATCGAGCGTGAACGCGCGATCGCCAAGGAAAAGGCTGCCGAAAGCGGCAAGCCCGAAAACGTCCAGGAAAAGATGGTCGAAGGCGCGGTCAACAAATACGCGAAAGAAAACGCGCTGCTGAGCCAGGTCTATGTCATCGACAACAAGACCCCGATCGCACAGGTCGTCGAACAGGCGGCCAAGGACGTCGGCGCGAAGGTCGAACTGGTGGATTACGTCCGCTTCCAGCTCGGCGAAGGCATCGAGAAGGAAGAAACCGACTTCGCAGCCGAAGTGGCTGCTGCCGTCGGCGGCTGATCTCAGGCAAACGATTTGAACAGGCGGCCGCCGGACGATTGGTCCGGCGGCCGCTTTACTTTGTGCGGTCGGTCAACCGAACCAGCGGCGCCTGTTCTCTGAAAGGCGTAATTTGAAGCCGGTCGCGAAGAGGACCAGCAATCCTGCACCTATCGTGGCATAGGCTACAGGTGCTGCAATCTGGCCGCCCGCCGAGTGGATCGCGAACAGCGCCCACAGGAATACCAGCGCATAGACCGGGTTCCCGCGACCTCGCCAAATCGCGAGTGCGGCGATGATCCCGCCGACCAGCACTATTCCCCCTGCCACGATAGCTTCGGGCCAGGCTTGGCCGACACCGTAGTTTTGCAAAGCCGCAGCGATATTGACGATGGTCGCCGCGGTCAGCCATGCGGCCAGGGCGCTCAGGGGCAGCATGACCGTCCAGCGTTCTGCGGTGGTGAACTCACGGTCGAGGCCGACGAACGAACGGTAGATAAAGAGCAGGCAGACGAGCACTGTCGATATGATGATTACGGAAACCGCATCGAGTTCATTCAGCTGCGTGTAGAGAGCCCACAGGCCATTTCCGAAGAATACTGCGGCCGCAAACCAGCCGATCCTTTGCAGAAGCGCATTGGATTTCTGGGACGGTAGAGCCTGGTAGACTGCAAAGACCATCGAACCGAAATAGAGTGGGCCCCAGATTGCAAATGCCCATCCCGCAGGCGTGATCAGCGTGCGTTCCGCATCGGAGCGGCTGCCGATCGGCTCTCCCACTCCCAAGCTGGGCAGGAAGGTAGAGCCGATCTGCGCGATCACGGCCACGATGATGGCAATTCGCTGCCAAGCGCTGCGCTGCGACATGGAATTTCGAGATTGAATGGTCATCAACGGGTAACGAAAGGTTGGCGGCACTGTTCCATGGCGATCACCGGCGCCTAGCCTTTCCCTTTGCGAGTCCGGCGCATCATGGCTAAGGAGCCGCAAACCCCACAAACAGAGATCGCTTCGCATGACCCTCCCCAAAATGAACCGCGTCCTCCTGAAGCTGTCGGGCGAGGTTTTGATGGGGGATCAGCAGTTCGGCATCGATCCGGCCTTCGTCCTTGAACTTGCCAAGGAAGTGAAGGCCGCCAAGGATACCGGCCTCGAAATCTGCCTAGTCATCGGCGGCGGCAATATATTTCGCGGAATGGCCGGGGCAGCACAGGGCATGGATCGCGCCCAGGCGGATTACATGGGCATGCTCGCGACGGTCATGAATGCACTTGCGATGCAGAGCGCGCTCGAACAGCTTGGCGTGCAAACCCGTGTACAAAGCGCTGTCCAGATGGACCAGGTATGCGAACCCGTCATTCGCCGCCGCGCAGAGCGTCACCTCGAGAAAGGTCGCATTGTGATCTTCGCTGCAGGTGTCGGCGCGCCTTATTTCACTACGGACAGCGGAGCCGCCTTGCGCGCCGCCGAGATGAATTGCGATGCCTTGCTGAAAGGTACGAGCGTTGACGGGATATACGACAGCGATCCAAAGAAAAATCCCGATGCGACGCGTTATGAAACCGTAAGTTACGGCAAGGTTCTTGCAGATGATCTCAAGGTCATGGATGCCAGCGCCGTCGCCTTGTGCCGTGACAACGACATTCCCATCGTGGTCTTCTCGATCCGCGAAAAGGGCAATGTGGCAAAGGTTCTTTCGGGCAACGGTGTACAGACCGTTGTGACCGACCACACCGCATAAAAGAAACGACAAGAGACGAGGAAGCCATCATGGCCAAATACGACAAAGCCGATATCGAACGCCGCATGCAGGGTGCGATCGACAGCCTCAAGGGCGACCTTTCGGGACTGCGCACCGGCCGTGCGAACACCAGCCTTCTCGATCCCGTCGTGGTCGAGGTCTACGGCTCGATGATGCCGCTGAACCAGGTTGCGACCGTATCCGCACCCGAACCGCGTATGCTGAGCGTGCAGGTGTGGGACAAGGCCAACGTAACTGCCGTAGAGAAGGGCATTGCGAAGGCTAACCTTGGTCTCAACCCGATGATCGATGGGCAGAACGTTCGCCTGCCGATGCCCGATCTTACCGAAGAACGCCGCAAGGATCTCGCCAAGCTCGCAGGTCAGTATGCAGAGCAGTCCAAGATCGCCATCCGCAACGTGCGCCGCGACGGCATGGAAGCGCTCAAGGAAGACGAGAAGAAGAAGGAAATCTCCGAGGACGAGCGCAAGCGCTTCGAGGATGAGGTCCAAAAGCTGACCGACAAATACGTTGGCGAGGCCGACCAGGCGGCCCAGGCCAAGGAAAAGGAAATCATGACGCAGTGAGGGCCGTAAGGTCTGCTGCCTCTCGGATGAGAACCTATGGCTGACAGCCACGACAAGATCGCGCGCCATGTCGCCATTATCATGGACGGCAATGGTCGCTGGGCCAAGCGCAAGCACCTGCCGCGGGTCATGGGCCACCGCAAAGGCGTCGAGGCCGTGCGCGAGCTCGTGCGCAGCCTCAAGAATACCGAAATCGAGTGCCTGACGCTCTACGCCTTCAGCAGCGAGAACTGGAAGCGGCCCGAGGAAGAGGTCGACGACCTCATGAACTTGATGCGCAAGTTCATAAAGTCGGACTTGCCCGAGTTCATCGCGAATGACGTGAGGCTGAAGATTGTCGGCGACTGGCAGGCACTTGCACCCGACATCGTAGAATTGCTCGAGGATGCGCTCGACAAGACTGCGCACGGATCACGGACCTTGGCGGTCGCACTAAACTACGGGGCCCACGCGGAAATTGCCCGGGCCGCACGCAAGGCTGCAGAGGCAGGCGAAATCGATGAAGAGAGCATCGCTGCCAATCTGTTCACGGCAGACTTGCCGCCTCTCGACCTGCTGATCCGCACCAGCGGAGAGGTTCGCCTTTCCAATTTTCTCTTGTGGCAGGCGGCCTATGCGGAAATGCTGTTCACGGATGTGTTATGGCCCGACTTCACTCCTGCGCACCTGATGGATGCGCTGGACCAGTTTGCGGGACGGGAGAGACGCTTTGGCGGACGGTGATCCAGAAACAAGGAAGAATGCGGACCTGCCCAAGCGCCTGATATCGGCTGCGGTGATGGTTGCGGTTGCGGTCGCGGCGCTGATCGCCGGAGATCCGTGGCTCGACTGGTTTATCGCCGCGGTCGTGCTCGCAACTTTCTTGGAATTCATTCTGCTGGTCGTGAAAGCGACCACGAACGTATCCTACAGGTTGGCTGCGATCCTCGCCGGCGCGATATATATCGGCCTAGCCGGATTTGTCCTCACACGCATGCCGCCCGGCCTGGTGGTCGGCATTGTCGGCACTGTCATCGCCATCGATACCTTCGCCTATTTCTTCGGGCGTTCGATCGGCGGGCCCAAGATCGCTCCTTCGATCAGTCCTTCCAAAACATGGGCGGGCCTCCTCGGCGGGGTCGTCGGGGCTAGTCTCTGGCTGGCTTTATTTATCTATACCTCGGCTCGCCAGGTCAGCGGATCGACGACGATGGGCTTCGACATGAACGAGGTCGGCACGATCGCCCTCATGGGCCTGGCACTGGCTGTCGCCGCGCAGGCAGGCGATTTCCTTGAAAGTTGGCTCAAGCGCAAAGCCGGGGTGAAAGACAGCTCGCGCCTCATTCCAGGCCACGGCGGTGTGTTCGACCGGACCGATGGCATGATCCCCGTAGCTCTCATTGCCGGTTTCGTGCTCGGCTCTGCTGCATGACGAGGTCGATCTCGATACTCGGCGCGACCGGATCGGTCGGCGCGTCGACACTCGATCTTGTTCGTCGCAATCGAGACCAGTGGCGCGTCGTGGCGCTTACCGCCCATTCCAACGTCGAAGCACTCGCCAGGCTGGCACGGGAATTCGGTGCGGACGTCGCGGTGATTGCCCAGGAAAACCTTCTTGGCGCTCTCAAGGAAGCGCTCGCCGGATCAGGTATCGAGGCAGCGGCGGGCAGGTCGGCCCTGTGCGAAGCATCTGCGCGTCCGGCCGATATCGTCATGGCCGCAATCGTGGGCTGCGCAGGATTGGGCCCGGTCATGGCTGCCATCGAGCAAGGCACTACTGTGGCGCTGGCAAACAAGGAAGCGCTGGTTTCCGCTGGCGAGGTGATGACCGCAGCCGTCGAGAAGCACGGCGCTACGCTCCTTCCGGTCGACAGCGAGCACAACGCCATCTTCCAGTGCCTACAGGGCGGCAAGCTTGCCGAGGTCCGCACGATCACGCTCACGGCCAGCGGCGGACCCCTGCGCACCTGGAGCCAGGCCCAGCTCGACGCAGCGACACCCGAACAGGCCATCGCCCACCCCAATTGGGACATGGGCGCCAAGATCAGCGTGGACAGCGCCACGATGTTCAACAAGGGCCTCGAACTTATCGAGGCACATCATCTATTCCCCGTCGGCCTCGACAAGATCAGGATCGTCGTCCACCCGCAGAGCGTCATCCACTCGATGGTCGAATACCGCGACGGATCGACACTGGCGCAGCTTGGCCCGTCCGACATGAGAGTCCCGATCGCCTCGTGCCTCGCGCACCCCGCGCGCATGGACACGCCGATGGATCCCCTCGACCTCGCCGCCATCGGCGAACTTACCTTCCATGCACCGGATGAAGAACGTTTCCCCGCTACTCGCCTGGCGAGAGAAGCTGCAGAAGCTGGCGGCGCTGCGCCGGGTATCCTCAATGCCGCAAACGAGGTGGCAGTGGCCGCTTTCCTGGCAGGTAACATCCCGTTCAGCCGCATTGCGCTAATGGTGGAGCGCGCCCTTTCGGAAACAGAGCTTCCATCGCCGCCGCAGACCCTCGAAGAGGTGCTGCGCGTCGACGAGGACGCAAGACAGCGCGCGAGCGCCATGCTGGAGATTTGCTGAGTTGGACGGTTCGATACCTTTCTGGATGTATATCATCGGCTTCCCGCTGCTGCTGGGGCCGCTGGTTACGCTGCACGAACTCGGACACTATCTCGTGGGGCGCTGGTTCGGCGTTCACGCGGAAGCCTTTGCCGTTGGCTTCGGCAAGGAAATCGCGGGCTTTACCGACAAGCGCGGAACCCGTTGGAAACTGTGCGCGCTGCCGCTTGGCGGCTACGTCCAGTTCAAAGGCGACATGAATCCGGCCAGCGTACCGGATAAGGAAGCCATTGCGCAGGCCACCGCAGAAGAGCGGGAGGGCAGTTTCCACCACGCCAGCCTATGGAAACGTTCGCTGATCGTCTTTGCCGGGCCGGCCATGAATATCCTCGTGACGCTGGCGATTTTCACGAGCTTTTTCATGATCTTCGGCAAACCGGTTTCGCCTGATCCGGCGATGGAAACCACGATCACCGCCTTCGCCGAAGATTCTGCCGCGCAGGAAGCCGGGCTGGAGATCGGCGATCGTATCATGCGCGTCGAGGGCAAGGAGGTCACCAGCTTCTTCGATCTTCGCGAAGCGATCATCATGTATCCTGGTCGCACGCTGGATATCGAAGTGCTCAGGAATGGCGATCTGCGCAACTTCGACGTCGTACCGCGCACGATCAAGGCGGAGGACAGGTTCGGGAACGTCTCGACGATCGGTCAGATCGGCATTCCACCTGCCGTTACCGAACGCCAGTTCGAAGGTGTCGGCCCCGGTGAGGCTGTCAGCCTTAGCTTCGTCCAGACGGGCAAGCTGGTGGACATGATGGTGACCGGTATCAAGCAGATCGTGGTCGGCGAACGCTCGGTCAAGGAACTGGGCGGACCGGTTACGATCGGCAAGTTTGCAGGCGAACAGCTGAGCCTCGGAGCGCTCGCATTCTTCAACCTGGCAGCTCTGATCTCGCTTAACTTGGCATTCATCAACCTACTGCCAATCCCGGCTCTCGACGGCGGGCACCTGGCGTTTTACGCGGCGGAAGCGATCCGTCGGAAACCGCTTGGCCCCCGTAGTACGGAGGTGGCCTATCGGGCCGGCGTGGCAATTGTGCTCGCGTTGATGATTTTCGTCACCTTCATTGATATCGCCAAACTCCCGTTCTTCGGGAATTAGGCGGGGAAAGGGTCGGGTGAAGGCGCGTCTGCGGCGTCACACGGCTTGATCGCGCGGCGCGCATGGGGCAGGGGGCCTCCAGGCGCTTCGCAAGGCGTCTTTTGTACTTTTGAGGACGGGAACTCCCTTGTCGATGACTGATTTTGCGAACGCCGCAAGCGAGACGAAACCATTTGGCGCGCGGCTCGTCGCCGGATTGATGGCCGGTTCGGTGCTGGCAGGCATGCCTGCCGTGGCTCTGGCACAGGATGCCGGAACAGAAGAAGCCGAACAGCCGGCCGAATCCGTAATCCAGCAGGATGTCGTGCGTTCGATCGCAGTTGCCGGAGCGCAGCGCCTCGAACCGCAGACGATCCTGTCCTACATCCGCCTTCGTCCGGGCGACGAATACACCCAGGCGGCGGGTGACCAGGTCCTCAAGGACCTCTACGCGACCGAGCTGTTTTCGAACGTCAGCGTAACGAACACGGCCGGCAATGTGGTCATCACCGTGACCGAAAACCCTGTCATCAACCGCATTATTCTGGAAGGGAACGAGCGGATCAAGAATGACAAGATCATTCCCGAGATCCGCCTCGCGCCGCGCCAGATCTTTACGCGTTCCAAGGTACGCGCCGACGTTGCCCGCATTATCGAGCTCTACAAGCGCCAGGGCCGCTTCGCCGCGACGGTCGAGCCGCAGCTGGTCCAGCTGAGCCAGAACCGCGTCGATATCGTCTTCGAGATCGAGGAGGGTCCGAAGTCGAAGATTCGCCAGATCAACATCATCGGCAACGAAGCCTTCTCCGACAGCGATCTGCGCGGCGAGATGGTGACCAAGCAATCGCGCATTTGGACCTTCTTCAGCTCGAACACGAGCTATGACCCCGATCGTCTGGCGTTCGACCAGCAGCAGCTGCGTACGTTCTACCTGACGCAGGGTTATGCCGATTTCCGTGTCGTCTCCGCAGTTGCCGAGCTGACCCCGGACAAGGAAGACTTCATCATCACCTTCGTCGTCGAAGAGGGTGAGCGCTACAAGTTCGGCGACGTTAAGGTCGAAAGCGAACTTCGAGATTTCGACAGCGAGTCCATGACCGCACGCCTGCCGATGCAGACTGGCGACTGGTACGATGCGGAACGGGTCGAGGACACGGTCGAGCAGATGACCGAGCTGGCCGGCACGTTCGGCTACGCTTTCGCCGAGGTTGCACCGCAGTTCAAACGTAACCCCGAAACGCTGACGATGGACGTCAACTTCGTCCTTCGCGAAGCTGATCGCACCTATGTCGAGCGGATCGACGTAAATGGAAACACGCTGACGCAGGACAAGGTCGTGCGCCGCGAATTCCGTGTCGCGGAAGGCGATGCTTTCAACTCGCTCGCCATTCGGCGTTCGGAAGCCCGCATCAAGTCGCTCGGCTACTTCCAGGAAAACTTCGAGATCACGCAGGTCGAGGGCAGCGCGCCCGACCGTATCGTCCTCGAAGCGAATATCGAAGAACAGCCCACCGGGGAACTCCAGCTTTCGGCCGGCTTCTCCTCGATCCAGAGCTTCATCCTGTCGGGTTCGATCCGCCAGCGTAACTTCCGCGGCCGCGGCCAGACCGTCGGTCTCAGCGTGAACTACTCGCGTTTCTCGAAGTCGGCGCAGATTAGCTTTTCGGAACCCTACGTGTTCGATCGCAACATCTCGCTGGGTGCGGACATCTATCACCGCGAGTACGACAACGATTTCTTCGCGACCGATTTCAATCGCTACAAGCAGGCCCAGACCGGCTTCACAATGCGTGCCGGTGTTCCCCTTTCGGAATACATGTCGCTTATCGGCAGCTACACGCTCCAGTACGAAGACGTTTCCATCGGCGACGGCTTCTTCGAGGATACGGATGGCGACGGCGTGGCCGAATGTCTCCAGTCGCGCTTCATCTGCGAAGCCGTGGGGGAACGAACCGTTTCGATCCTCGGCGCGACGCTGAACTATAACTCGCTCGACAGCCGTGTTCGCCCGACTCGCGGCGAAACGATCAGCGTGACCGGCGAATTCGCCGGGCTCGGCGGCAATGTGAAGTATCTTCGCATGCGCTCGCAGATGGGCAAGTGGTTCAATCTCGGCAGCGGTCTCATCTTCTCGCTCAACGCGGAAGGCGGCTGGATTCGCGCGCTCAGCCAGAATGATACTCCAGGCTTCGACGATGTACGTCTGACCGACCGTTTCTTCCTCGGAGAACCGCAATTCCGCGGCTTCGATATCCGTGGCGTCGGACCTCGTGTGGTTCGCTTGCGCTATCTCGACGACGATGGCGATCCGACCACGGATCGTGTCCTCGAAACCATCGACCAGTTCCGCGAGACCAAGAACCGCGCTTTCGACGATGCGCTGGGCGGCAAGGCTTATTACCTCGCCCGTGCAGAGCTCGAAATTCCGCTGGGATCGGGTGCGCGCGAAATGGGCATCCGGCCTTCGCTCTGGCTCGACGTTGGTTCGCTCTTCGCGATCGATCGTCCGCAACTGGATGATTTCCCGAACAGCTTCCAGTCGCGCTCTGGTGGCGAACCGATATTCTTCGGCCCGCTCTACGACGCCGACGGCAATCCGCAACTTGACGCTGACGGTGATCCGATTTCCGGCAGCACATTCGATGCCGTGGACGCCGATGGAAACGCAAACACCCCTGTCCTCGACCCGAATGGCTTCTACCGCGAAGTCCTGTTTGGCGACAGCATCAGCCCGCGCATTACCGCGGGTATCGGTATCAACTGGAACTCGCCCTTCGGCCCGTTCAGGATCGATCTATCCCAGACGATTAAGAAACAAGAGGGTGACGATACCAAGACCATTTCCTTCAATGTAGGAACGCAATTCTAATGAAACTGATTACCAAGTCGCTCGCCGCTGCGAGCCTCGCCACCGCTGCAATGGCGGCCACTCCGGCAGCCGCGCAGGTGAACGGCAACATCGGGATCGTAAGTGTCCCTGCCGCCGTGGCGCAGGCCAACGCACGCACGACTGCCTACCAGCAGATTTCGACTACTTATGCGTCGCAGATCCAGCAGATCCAGCAGAAGCAGCAGCAGATGCAGACGCTCCTGGAGCAGCTCGACACCAACAACGACGGTCAGCTCGACCAGGCGGAGCAGGTGGCGGCGCAGAGCGCTCCTCAGGCTCAGCAGCTCCAGACTCTCGAAACCGAGACTGCGCAGCTTTCGAACCAGATCGACGGTGCACGCATCTACGCGGTCGAGCAGATCCTTCTGCAGTACAACGCGGCGCTTCAGACCGTGGTACAGCAGGATAACCTCCAGCTCGTTCTTTCGCCCGACGCAGTGCAGTTTTCCGCGCCTGCCGCGAATGTGACCCAGAAGGTCGTCGCCGCCCTGAACACACGCGTCCCTTCGGTCCAGATCACGCCTCCGCAGGGCTGGCAGCCGGCGCAGCAGTCGGTTGCACTGTATCAGCAGATCCAGCAGATCCTGATGGTCGCCGCAGCCCGTCAGCAGCAGGCAGCCGCGCAGCAGCAGACCCAGCAGCCGGCCGCGACCGGACGCTGATAGCCGAACAGGGAGCAGGGGAATGAGCGAGACCGGTTTCGACGTAGTCGAGGTGCTGAAGCGCCTGCCGCACCGCTACCCCCTGCTTCTGGTCGACCGGGTGCAGGAGCTGGTCGTCGATGAACGCATCCATGCGATCAAGGCGGTCAGTTTCAACGAAGACTTCTTCCAGGGGCATTTTCCCGGTGCACCGATCATGCCGGGCGTCCTCCAGATCGAAGCGCTCGCGCAGTCAGCCGGTGTCCTCGCGGTGGAAAGCCTGGGCCTCGCCGGTTCCGGCAAGCTCGTCTACTTCATGGCGATCGAGAACGCGAAGTTCCGTGCTCCGGTCACGCCGGGCGTGCTGCTCGACCTCAAGGCCAGCTTTGTCCAGAAACGCTCGCGTGTCTGCAAGTTTGCCGGCGAAGCCAGCGTGGATGGCAAGGTGACCTGTGAAGTCAGCTTCACCGCGATGATCGCGGACGCACCCGAATAGACTTGCAAATCTTTGCGCGCGGCGCTAACCGCGCGCCTTCTCCAAACACAGCTGGACCGGTCGGAACCGTTCCGAAGCTAGAAGGACGTTTATCATGAAGGCCGAAGGTCACCCCGCTTACCACATGATCACGGTCAAGATGACCGATGGCACCGAATTCCAGACGCGCTCCACCTGGGGCAGCGAAGGCGAAACCCTGACGCTGGAAATCGACCCGACGAGCCACCCGGCATGGACCGGCGGCAAGCAGCAGCTTCAGGAAGGCGGCCGCGTCGCAGCCTTCAACAAGCGCTTCGGCGGCATCAGCCTCAAGAAGTAAGCTTTCGGGTATCACCGAATTCGAAGGGCGGTCCTGCGGGGCCGCCCTTTTTCGTTTGGGTCACGCAGCGCAATCGATGCAGCGCGTCGCGATCGGGCGCGCTTGCAGGCGGGCATCGGCGATCGGCTTGCCGCAATTGGCGCAAGTGCCATAGGTGCCTTTTTCTATCCTCAGCAGTGCATTCCGCACCTGTCCGATTTCCGCGCGCAAGACTTCGTCGACCCCTTCCAGAGCCTCGTCGTCGGCAAGGTCGATTGCCTGTTCGCCAAAGTCGGCATCCAGAGGGTGCCGCAGATCATCCTCGATCACCTCTGCACGACCGAGCAGATCGGCAAGGCGCTGTTGAAGCTGTTGTTGCAAGGCGCTGTAATCGTTCATCGGTGGGTTCTCCCTTTGTTGAAAAGAGAGTTAGCAAGCGCCGGGGCGACCGTATTTGATCCTGATCAATCTTCGTAGCGTTCGAAATGCATGACCCCGACATAGTTGTAATCGCCGCTATCGGCCGGGTGGTTCTGCCCATCGAAGACCGGGATTTCGGGCAGGTCGTAGATCGTCATGCCGTCGATGCAGGCGAGGTTCAATCCGTAGTGATCGGGTTCCGATCGCAGCTGGTGGAAGGGATGAATGCCGCATTTGGAACAGAAGCGGTGTTGCGCCTGGCCACTTCCAAAGCTGTAAAGGGTGAGGGCCTCTTCTCCTCTGGTGATGGTGCAATCGGCCATCGGTACGTCGACCATGACCACGCCCTTCATCGCGCAAATGGTGCAATTGCAGCGCCTGATTACCGGCGCTTCCGGCATGGTGAAGCGAAACCCCACGGTCCCGCAGTGGCAGCCGCCTTCGTAAACTTTTCCGCCTTCGATCACATTACCAACCCCACGGCTTCTCGCGATACCACTTCGTAATGACGTACTTCACACCGCGCCGCACCTTCATCCCGTGGTGAATGGTGTTCGGGTTTTCCGAGCCATCCGGACGCATGTTGTTCCAGCACACCAGCTTGCCGGTTTCCGGCTGGAAGTTCTTCTTGATGGCTTTGAAACGCGTCGCGCCTCCGGCCTCGACATCGTTGAGGTAGACCATGAAAGTCCACGTGCGCTGGCCCGCGACGGAGCAATATTTTTCCCAGTCCTGTCCGCCCCGATTGAAGTAGTCGCAATGCGGTTTGAATTCTTGGCCCACATCGTAGCGTTGGCCTTGCAAGGGTTCGCCGTGCGCAGGATCAATGCCGTTGAGCGCGCCGAACAGGGCTTCCATCTCGCGCACTGCGGGTTCCTCCGCCTCGAGATCGCAGGTCTCGCTGGTGCGGAAATAGCGATCGTCTCCGGCATCGGCGAGCGTGGAGGGGCGGCGATCCTTCTCGATCAACTTGATCAGCGTAGCGCACAAGGATTGGCTCACGAAATTCCGTAGCTGGAACAGTTCGAGCTTGTCCGACGGTACACGTTGCACGCCCGGCCGGGAAAGCACGAGGTCCGCAGAGGATTCGCCTGGTCCAATCATCGGATTGCACGATAGTCGCGAGTGCGGCCGCTGCAAGGGGTGGTAAGATAGTTGCGTGAGAGGCCTTGTCCGCGCTTTTTTCCCTTCCCATCGGCCGCACATTGTGCAACAGGCACGCGCCGTTGCGGAAGGCGGGTTGACGCCCGCTCGCCCGCGATTATGTGCCGCCTACCCGGCTGCGTTCCGGGGGCGTGTGGCGATCGTAGCTCAGTTGGTTAGAGCGCCGGTTTGTGGTACCGGAGGTCGCGGGTTCGAACCCCGTCGATCGCCCCATTTTCTCCCCTTCGCGCAGCATCTTGAACTCCTGCAAGGGGCATAGCGATGACGGCATTCTGGACCGAAACGGACTTTGACGATCACGAGCTGGTGCAGCTCGTTCGCGACCGGAAGAGCGGCCTGACTGCGATTATCGCGCTTCATTCCACGCACCTGGGCCCCGGCGCCGGCGGCACCCGATTCTGGCATTACGCGGAACCCGAAGCGGCAATGCGCGATGCGCTGCGGCTTTCGCGCGGGATGAGCTACAAGAACGCCATGGCAGGTCTGCCGATGGGTGGTGGCAAGGCCGTCATTCTAGCGGATAGCGACAAGACCAAGACGCCCGAAATGCTCGCTGCATTCGCTGACGCGGTTGACGCGCTCGGTGGACAGTATGTGACCGCCGAAGACGTCGGTATTTCGGAAGCGGACATGGCAGCCGTCGCCCAGCGTACCCAGTACGTGTCGGGCCTGCCGGTCGAGGGCGAAGACGCGGCAGGCGGCGATCCCGGCCCCTTTACCGCCCTCGGCATATTCCTCGGCATCAAGGCTGCCGTGAAGCACAAGCTTGGCAAGGACAGCATGAACGGCGTGCATGTCGCTCTCCAGGGTGTCGGCAGTGTCGGTGGCGGCGTCGCGAGGCTGCTGGCCAAGGAAGGCGCGAAGCTCACCCTTTCGGATATCAACGAAGATCGCTGCCGGGCGCTGGCGACCGAACTCGATGCCGAATGCGTAGCGAGCGACGCGATCATGTCGGTTCCGTGCGACGTATTCAGCCCCAATGCCCTCGGCGCGATTCTCGATGATGAGGGTATCGGCCGACTCGATTGCAAGATCGTGGCTGGCGGCGCGAACAACCAACTCAAGCGTCCTGAACACGGTCCGATGCTGGCGAAGCGGGGCATTCTCTATGCACCCGACTATGTCATCAATGCAGGCGGGATCATCTCCGTGACGCTCGAATATCTGTGCCGCCAGGAGGAAGCGCCGTGCGACATCAACGAGGTGCGCAAGCGTATTGCGCTGATCCCCGGACGGCTGGAGGAAATCTGGCAGGAAAGCGACAAGACCGGCGAATCGCCCGATCAGGTCGCCGACCGCCTGGCGCAGGCTCTCATCGGACGCGGATAAGCGTGATCTTCACTTGCGGGTCAGGCCTGCGCCTGTAAAAGCGCGGACGACGGCTTTCGATCATGCACGGCTTTGCCAATCCCAAACGGTTTCTCTCTCTCGCTCAGTGGCTGACGCCGCTGTTGCTTGCGGGCGGCCTTTTGCTGACGACAATCGCGCTGTTCTGGGGAGTAACATCGGTTCCTCCCGATCGCCTGATGGGCGAGACCGTCCGAATTCTTTTCATCCATGTACCGACGGCGTGGCTTGGCATGGGCGGGTGGAGCGCGATTGCGATTTCCAGTCTCGTGTTTCTCGTGTGGCGTCACCCGCTGGCTGCAATTGCGGCGCGTGCTGCGGCTGTCCCTGGCCTGGTTTTCACTGTCATCTGCCTCGCGACCGGTTCGATCTGGGGTCGCCCGACCTGGGGGACCTGGTGGGTCTGGGACGGGCGGCTGACCAGCATGCTGGTGCTGGCCTTCCTGTACCTGGCTTATATCGCGCTGGCGCAGGCGTCCGAGCGTGAAGGGGTATCGGCACGCATCCCTGCGATTTTCGGCCTATTGGGTGCGATCAATATACCGATCATCAATCGCAGCGTCGTGTGGTGGAACTCGTTGCACCAGCCGCCCAGCATAACGATGGGCAAGAGCGCGATCGACGCGGTTTTTCTGCAGCCGCTCCTGCTGGCTGTGCTCGGTTTTTCGCTGATCTTCGGCGGAGTAGTGCTCGCGCGGATGCGTGCGCTGCTGGCCGATATCCAGGCCGAAGCCCGCTTGCGGCGGCGCGCGCTGGAGGCTGACTGATATGCGTGAAGCTCTGGATCAGTGGGATTTCGTGGTCGCGGCCTATGTGGTGGCAGTGGCTGGCACGCTCGGCATGATTGCATGGAGCTGGATAGCCATGAAGCGTGCGGAAAAGCGGCGCGAAAGCGTGCGCTCGGCGACGAGAAAAGCGCGATGAAGGCCAAGCATCAACGATTGGTCCTGATCGTCCTCGCATTGATCGCCCTGATCGGTGCAGGCTTGCTGGCAAGCTATGCCCTGCGCAATCAGGCCAGCTATTTCTACCTGCCGGAGCAGATGGCGGAAAACCCGCCCGAGCCGGGGCAGGCAGTCCGACTTGGCGGCATGGTGGAACCGGGTTCGCTGGAAAAGCTGCCTGACGGCATCACCGTGACCTTTGCCGTTACCGGACGCGAGAATTCCCGCATTCCGGTGCGCTTTGCAGGGATCCTCCCCGATTTGTTCGTTGAAGGATCGGGTGTGGTCGCAGAAGGCCGTCTCGACGCCGGCGGTACCTTCGTTGCGGATAATCTTCTCGCCAAGCACGACGAGAATTACGTGCCGCGCGAACTGGAAGGCATGAGCGAGCATCAGGCTGCCGAGATGGCAGAAGAAACCACGGTGGGCCTGGAATGATTGCAGAGCTGGGTCATGCGGCGCTGTGGATGGCAGCGGCCTTGGCAGTGCTGCAACTGGGGGCCGGTGCCCTCGGTATCCGTGTCGGAGAAGGCGCGGGTATCGCGGTCCTCTCACGCCCTGCTGCGATTCTTCAGGGCGCGTTGGCAGCGTTCGCTTTCGGGGCGTTGCTCTGGGTCTTCGCGATAACCGACCTTTCGGTGAAGCTGGTTGCCGCCAATTCCCATTCGATGAAGCCGATGGTTTTCAAGCTCTCCGGAGCCTGGGGGAATCACGAAGGCTCGATGCTGCTGTGGGTTACGGTCATGGCGCTTGCAGGTGCGCTGATTGCCGCGGTCGAACGCCGACTTCCGGAGCGCACGATGCAGGCGACGTTGGCTGCGCAAGGGTTTGTCGCGCTGGGTTTCTATGCCTTCCTGCTGCTCAGTTCGAATCCGTTGGAACGCTTGCCGATCCCGGCGGCCGAAGGGCAGGGCTTAAACCCCTTGTTGCAGGACATCGGTCTCGCCTTCCATCCTCCGACCCTCTATTTCGGCTATGTCGGGCTATCGGTAGCTTTCAGCTTCGCAGTCGGAGCCATGCTGACCCGGTCTGTCACGCCCGACTTCGCCCGCGCAATGCGTCCCTGGGTGCTGGGTGCGTGGGTGCTGCTGACTTTGGGCATAACTGCAGGAAGTTACTGGGCTTATTACGAACTTGGCTGGGGCGGCTGGTGGTTCTGGGACCCGGTCGAGAATGCGTCCCTTATGCCCTGGCTGGCGGCTACCGCGCTGCTTCATTCGGTTAGCGTGCTGGCAAGCCGTGATGCCTTGCGGGTGTGGACCATCATGCTGGGCGTGATTGCTTTCTCGATGAGCATGCTGGGCACTTTCCTGGTGCGTTCAGGCGTGCTGACGAGCGTTCATGCCTTCGCCGTCGATCCCGAACGTGGCAGCTTCATCCTGGCGCTGCTCGCAATCTATATCGGAGGAGCCCTGCTGCTGTTTGCGCTGCGCGCTAATTCGATCAGTGAAGGCGAACGATTCAGCGTTGCCAGCCGCGAGGGTGCGCTGGTGTTCAACAATGTGATGCTCAGCGCGATCCTGGCAGTGGTTCTGCTGGGCACGCTATACCCCCTTCTGACCGAGGCTTTCGACGTGCGCGTATCGGTCGGACCGCCCTATTTCAATCCGGTGTCGGCGATCTTCGCCTTGCCGATGCTTGCGGTCATGGCGGTGGGTCCGCTGCTGCGGTGGCGGCGCGACAGCTTCGGACGGATTTCAAAGGAGCTGGCGTTGATCGCCGCCCTCATCGTCGCCGGCCTGATTTTCTTCGCGCTGTTCGAAGGTGTGGCAATCCTCCCGCTGATGGGTCTGGCGCTGGCAATCGCCCTGGGTGTGGCAAGTTTCTTGCCGCTGCGGGGCAGAAATATCCGTCGCCTCCCGATTTCTGTCTGGGGAATGATCGTAGCGCATTTCGGCATCGCCGTTGCCTTGTTCGGAATGGCCAGCGAAAGTGCATTCTCGAACGAGAAGCTGGCGGCTCTCGAGGTCGGTCAATCCACGCAAGTGGGACCGTGGGAAGTGAAGCTCGACAGCATTGCGCCCGTTGCTGGACCTAACTGGACGGCGATCGAAGGGCGCATGCTTGCCAGCTACAAGGGCGGCGCACCTGCCGAGATCGCGCCCCAATCCCGGAATTTCTGGGCTCCGCCCCAGCAAACCACTGAAAGTGTCCTGCTAACGCGCTGGAACGGGCAGCTATATGCCGTGATGGGCAGCGAAGCTGACGATGGCAGGTGGCAATTGCGCCTGTGGTGGAAGCCGTTCGTGACGTTGATCTGGTACGGCGGGATGCTGATGGCGCTGGGCGGGGTGCTCGCCATCATCGGCCGTGTCCGCCGCGATCTTAAACGCCGGTCTATCCGCAGGAAGATCGACGGCAGGCGAGCGGATATGGAGGACCTCCGATGAACTGGCGTGTCTGGATCCCGCTCATGCTTTTTGCGCTTTTCCTTGGCGTGGCGGCCTATCAGCTGACCCAGCCTAAGGACGATTTCGTGGCCAGCGGCATGATCGGGCAGGAATTACCCTATTTCGAGCTGCCGCCTGCACATCCCGAGAACCCCGGCGTTACCACAGCCGACCTCAAGGAAGGCAAGCCGCGCCTGCTCAACATCTGGGCCAGCTGGTGCCTGCCATGCATAGCCGAGGCGCCGCAGCTCGAAGCGCTGAAAAACCAGGGGGCCGAGATTGTCGGTATCGCCATTCGTGACGATCCGGAGGACGTGGCGCAATTCCTTGCACGCCACGGCAATCCATATAGCCGCATCGGACGCGACGACCTTTCAGAAGTGCAGTTGAGTATCGGATCTTCGGGTGTGCCGGAAACCTTCGTGATCGATGGCAAAGGGATCATCACTTACCAGCACATCGGCGATATTCGTGCTGACGACGTGCCCGTCCTGCTCGAGAAGCTGCGGGAAGCCGGCGCGTGAGACTGCTTGCGGCATTCCTCTTGGCGGTAGTCGCTGCTCCGGCACTGGCGCAGGGCAGCGCGCCTCCTGCCCCTTACGCCTATCGGCAATTGGACGATCCCGCTCAGGAAGCTGCGGCGCAGGAGCTGATGGAAACGCTGCGCTGCCTGAAGTGCCAGTCCCAATCGATCGCGGACAGCGATGCGCCGATGGCCGGTGACATGCGGCACCAGGTTCGTATCCGCATTGCGGCAGGTGAGCAGCCGGAAGAGGTCCGCACCTGGCTCATGCAACGCTATGGCGATTATGTCAGCTATGCTCCTGTCGTAAGTGCGCGGACGTGGCCGTTGTTCGTCTTGCCGGTCGTATTCCTGCTGGCCATCGCCGCCGTTCTGTGGCGCAGATTCGGGAAGGCCAAGGCATGACGTGGCTCCCGATCATTCTCCTAGCGCTTGCCGCATTCATTGCTGCCGTGATCTTGCTGCGCTTGCCGCGCACCATGTGGACGTTGCTGGGTGCAACTCTGGTTTTCGGTCTTGCCGGTTATGCGATGCAGGGTTCCCCGGGCCAAGATAGCTCACCGAAGGCAGCGGCCGGTTCCGAAACGCAGAGCGGCGAACTGCTGGTCTCTGCCCGGCGAGAATTCTTCGGGGCAGGACAATTGCCGAGTCGCTGGATCATGACGGGTGATGGTTTCGCCCGCCGCGGTGATTATGCGCAGGCAAGCGGCCTCTACGCCAACGCCATCAGCGAGAATCCCTCAGATACGGAGGCATGGCTGGCAACTGGCATTGCGCTTGTCGAACACGCCGAAGGCAATCTGACGCCGGCCGCTATCAACGCGTTCGAACGTGCCGCCGAATTGCAGCCGGAAAATGGCGGAGCGCGCTATTTCCTCGGTCTTTCCTGGCTTCGTGGCGGCGAACCTGCCCGAACGCGCGAGCTTTGGGTAGAAGCGCTTGAGGCGGCGCCCGAAGATGCCGAATGGCGGGGAGACCTCCAGATGAGGCTCGAACGGCTCGATGCGCTCTTGGAAATGGCAGCGATGCCAACCGACCCCATTCAGTAACACCCTTACCTGCGCCATTGCGGGTGTCGCGGGGCGGTGCTAAGCGCCGCGACCTTGCGAAGGGTACAGATACTTCGCGGATAGGCGAATGACATGATGCAGCCGGAAACCCACCTTTGAGCACAGATAACACAGCTCCAGTCGAAAGGGCTGAGGCCGACGGTGCGCGTCGCGAAGGTCCTGGCCAGGCCCATGGGCACGGTCACGGTGCTTCGAAGACCGCTCTGGCGGTCGGCGCCATCGGTATCGTCTTCGGCGATATCGGCACCAGCCCGCTTTACGCGTTCCGCGAAACCTTCAATGGCGCAGCTAATATCGCCATCGACCGGATGCATGTTCTCGGCGTAGTCAGCCTGATCTTCTGGTCGATGCTGATCGTCGTTGCGATCCAGTACGTCACGATCCTGATGCGCGCGGACAACAAGGGGCAGGGCGGCAGCCTCGCGCTCGTGGCCTTGCTCAGCCGTCATATCGGAAAGTCGCGCTGGGGCTGGCTCGTGGTCCTTTTGGGCGTCTTCGCAACGTCGCTGTTCTACGGCGATTCCATGATTACCCCGGCGATTTCCGTCCTTTCCGCTGTCGAAGGCCTGACGGTGGTCGATCACCGGCTGGATCCGCTGGTCATACCGATCGCCCTTGTCCTGCTGGTCTGCCTGTTCCTGTTGCAAAGCCGGGGGACGGCGAAAGTGGGTGCGCTCTTCGCGCCGGTCATGATCGTCTATTTCGTGACCATTGCCGGGCTGGGATTGAACCAGATCTGGCAGAACCCCGACATCCTGTGGGCCTTGAACCCCTATTACGCCTTCATGTTCTTCGTCACCGACGGTGTGGTGGCATTCCTTGCGCTGGGCGCCGTCGTGCTCGCGGTGACCGGTTCCGAAGCGCTCTATTCGGACATGGGCCATTTCGGCCGCGGACCGATGCGCCTGAGCTGGTTCGGCTTCGTGATGCCGTGCCTGTTGCTGAACTATTTCGGTCAGGGCGCGATGATCGCAGGGCTCCCGCCGGAGCAGGCGGCCATTGCCGCAGCGAACCCCTTCTTCCTGCTGGCGAGCGAGGAATATCGCCTGCCGCTGGTTATCCTGGCAACGATGGCGACATTCATCGCCAGCCAGGCGGTTATCTCCGGCGCCTTCTCGATTACCCACCAGGCCATGCAGCTGGGCTTCATGCCGCGCATGTCGATCCGCCACACCAGCGAGACAGAGGCCGGACAGATCTACATCCCGGTCATCAACTGGGCGCTGATGGTGGCGGTCATCATCCTTGTCCTTACCTTCCAGAACTCGTCCAGCCTCGCCAGCGCTTACGGTATCGCGGTGACGGGTGCGGTGACGATCGACACGCTGCTGATGGGCGTGCTGTTCGTCGGCGTGTGGAAGTGGAAGTGGTGGTACGCTCTGCCCGTGGTGACCTTCTTCCTGATCGTCGACGGCGCCTATTTCGCGGCCAATCTCGTCAAGATTCCGGATGGCGGCTGGTTCCCGCTGGTCGTCGGTCTCGTGGCCTTTACGCTGCTCACCACATGGTCGCGCGGACGCAAGCTGATGCGCGAACGGATGAGCGAAACGGCGTTGCCGATCGAAATCTTCGCCAAGAGTGCCAAGAACAGTGCCACTCGTGTGCCCGGCACGGCGATCTTCATGGCCAGCCAGACGGCAGGCGTGCCATCCGCCCTGCTGCATAATATCAAGCACAACAAGGTACTGCACGAGCGGGTCGTGATCCTCACGGTCCTTATCGACGACACTCCCTATGTGGACGCCAGCGAACGCTGCGAAATGGTCGATCTCGGTGACGGCTTCTACCGCGCTGTGCTGCACTACGGCTTCATGCAGGAAACCGACGTTCCACAGGGCCTGAAGGAGATGGAGCGTTGTGGCGGCGAGTTCGACATGATGCACACCAGCTTCTTCCTGTCGCGCCAGACACTGTTGCCGAGCGACAAGCCCGGCATGCCGATCTGGCGCGAGAAGATCTTCGCCTGGATGCTGCGGAACGCTGCGACGGCGATGGACTTCTTCAGGCTGCCGACGAACCGCGTGGTCGAACTTGGCAGCCAGGTCGAGATTTGATCTAGGCGAAAGGCAGGCGGGTGACAAAGGCGACACCCTGTCAACTTCCGGATTTGGCTTTACTATACTGAATTGGAAGCGAAATTCTCGCGTCCGAGCGGGTGACAGTTCGCTGCGTCGCTACTTCGGGATCGGTCGGTGATGCCATTGGGCATCCCTGCCGCACGGCACCCGCGGTAGGAAAGCGTTTCCCCGATCACCCGGTGGGCGGTTCGTCCTGCATGACCTCGTCCGTATCCTCGAACGAGAGGCCGTGGCGCAGCAGCATCGGGATCTGCGTGAAGGTGAACAGGAAGGTCAGCGGCAGGAAGACCCACAACTTCGCCCACAGCCATCCCTCGAAGCTCATGGTGCGCACCAGCACTTCGTTCAGACCGGCAAGTGCGAAGAAGAAGAAACCCCAGTTGCGCGAGAGTTTCAGCCACCCTTCGTGAGTGACGCCTTCGAATGCCGCTTCGAGCAGGACCTGGAGCCACGCCCGGTTACGCAGCCAGCCGATGATCAGGACCACACCGAACAGCAAATAGATTGCCGTTGGCTTGAACTGGATGAAGCGTTCGTCCTGGAGCCAGATGGTCAATGCGCCGAAGCCGACGATCAGCGTCGTCGACAGGATCAGCATCGGGCTGACCTTGCCGAACTTCCATTTGCTGAAGGCAAGGGCGACGACGGCGGCCACCATGAAGGCGATCGTGCCGTAAATGACCGCTGCAATCTCGCCGAAAGTCGATGTCTCTGGCGGTTCGTAGAGCTTGTAGACGCCGAGGAAGACCAACAGCGGGCCATAGTCGACCAGCGTGTGCAGCCAGCCGGTCTTCTGTTTGGGCTTCGCTTCGCTCATCAGGCAATCCCCGCAATGACGCGCGCCACCAGGTCCGGATCGAAGGGGCGCAGATCGTCGATCTTCTCGCCGACGCCGATCGCGTGGATCGGCAGGCCGTACTGTTCCGCCGCCTGCACCAGCACGCCGCCGCGCGCGGTTCCGTCGAGCTTCGTCATGACGAGGCCGGTGACGCCCGCCACTTCCTTGAAAACGTCGATCTGGCTGAGCGCATTCTGGCCGTTGGTGGCGTCGAGCACCAGCACCACGTCATGCGGCGCTTCGGGGTTGAGGCGGCCGAGGACTTTGCGGATCTTGGCCAGCTCGTCCATCAGCTCGCGCTTGTTCTGGAGGCGGCCTGCGGTGTCGACGATCAGCACGTCGGTGCCGATTTCGGTGCCCTTCTTGACCGCGTCGAACACGATCGAGGCGGGATCGCCGCCTTCAGGGCCGCGCACGATGGGCACGCCCACGCGGTCTGCCCAGGTCTGGAGCTGGCCGATGGCCGCCGCGCGGAAGGTGTCTCCGGCGGCGAGCATGACGTTGTAATCGTCCTCGACGAAAAGGTGCGCGAGCTTGGCGATGGTGGTCGTCTTCCCGCTGCCGTTCACGCCGATCACGAGCAGGACCTGAGGGCGCGGGAAGGCGGTGATCTCAAGCGGCTTTGCGACCGGTCGCAGGATCGCGGCGATTTCCTCGGCGACCGCTTCCTTCAGTTCCTGCGCGCTGATTTCGAGGCCGAAGCGCTTGTCCCGCAGCTTCTCCCGGATGCGTGCAGCAGCGCTCGGGCCGAGGTCGGACATGATGAGCGCATCCTCGACATCGTCGAGCGTCGCATCGTCGAGCTTCGCCTTGCTGACGACTTCGGTCAGGTTTTCGGACAGGCGTTCCGACGTCTTCTTGAAGCCGCCGAACAGGCGCTCGGTCCAGCTGGGTTTGCTCATGCCAGGAGGTCGTCCTCGAATTTGGTGGGGGTGATCGTGACGATCTGCCCCGGCTCGGTACCGGCGGGCAGGTCCACCCGTGCGAAGTTCTCCGCATAGCCAGTGCCGTCGCGTTCCGCGAGGACATTGAGCGGCTTATCGACGAGCGTTGCCAGCCAGTCTGCACGGGTCTTTGCCACTGCCTCGCGCAATTCGGCTGCGCGCTGCTTGATCGTGGCGCGATCCAGTTGCGGCATACGCGCCGCCGGCGTGCCGGGGCGGGGCGAGTAGGGGAAGATGTGGCCGTGCACGATGCCGAGGTCGCGAATGATCGAGAGGTTGGCTTCGTGGTGCTCTCCGGTCTCGGTCGGAAAACCCGCGATAAGGTCGGCACCCACTGCAAGCTCGGGCCGGCGATCCTTCAGACGGCGGACCAGACCAACCGCATCGGCGCGGCTGTGACGGCGTTTCATCCGCTTGAGGATGAGGTCATGCCCATGCTGCATGGAAAGATGGAGATGCGGCATCAGCCGAGGCTCGCTGGCGAAGAGCTCGAACAGGGTTTCGTCGATCTCGATCCCGTCAAGCGAGGACATCCTGAGGCGATGCAATTCGGGAAAGGCATTGAGCACAGCGCGCACCATCGCGCCGAGGTGCGGTTTGCCCGGAAGGTCGTGGCCCCATGACGTAACGTCGACGCCCGTTAATACCACTTCGGCGGCGCCTTGGTCCACATGCAGGCCGACCTCGCGGATCACTGCGTCGACGGACATCGAGCGGCTGGCACCGCGCCCTTGGGGGATCACGCAAAAGGTGCAGGCGTGGTCGCAGCCGTTCTGCACGGCCACGAAGGCGCGTGTGCGGCGCTTGGGGACGGGCGGAGCTTCCGCCGGCACGTTCCATGCGCGCGGGTCGAGCTTTGCGTCATTGGCGATGAGGCCATCGACCTCGGGCATGGCGGCCAGTTCGTCGCGCTCGATCTCGGCGGCGCATCCGGTAACCAGCAGCCGGGCATCAGGATTGGCGCGGCGCGCGCGGCGGATGGCCTGCCGTGTCTGGCGCACCGCTTCGCTGGTGACCGCGCAGCTGTTGACCACAACGAGATTCTCCTCGCCCGCCAGCATGGTGCGCATCCGCTCGCTTTCGGAGATGTTGAGGCGGCAGCCCAGCGACACGATTTGCGGCAGTTTGGCGGGCGCGTTCATGCGTAGTCGTTCCACTCGAAGGAACCGCGGAAGCTTTCGCTTGCAGGGCCGGTCATGCGAATGGTTTCGCCCTCGCTCCAGCCGATCTGCAGGTCACCGCCGGGCAAAGCCACGGTCACGTCTCGGTCGACGAGCCGTCGGCGCATGGCGTGGACAGCGGTTGCACAGGCACCGGTTCCGCATGCCTTGGTCAGGCCTGCGCCGCGCTCCCACACGCGCAGCCGGATCCGGCTGCGGCCCTCGATTGTCGCGACGTTCACATTCACGCGTTCGGGAAACAGGGGATCGGTCTCGATTTCAGGACCGAGCTGATCGAGCGGGATCGCATCGCAATCGTCCGCGAAGAAAATGATGTGCGGGTTGCCGACGTTCACGGCGCCGGGGTCTTCCAGCATTTCCCACCCGACCGGCATGGAGAGCGTGTCCATGGGATAGGCGAGAGGGATGGCGTCCCATTCGAAATGCGGCGCGCCCATGTCGACGCTGGCGCCGCCATCTCGCGGCGATGCGGCAAGCATGCCGCCAGCGGTTTCGATTTGCGCATCGCTTCCGTGAAGCATGGCCACCGCGCGTGTCGCGTTGCCGCAGGCCCCGACTTCACTGCCATCGTGGTTGAATATCCGCATCCGGAAATCCGCGCTGTCGCTGAGCTGTAGCAGGATCAGCTGGTCGCATCCGATACCGGTGTGCCGATCCGCGATGCCGCGCGCGATACTTTCGTTAAGATCGGGCAGGGCATTTTCGCGCGCATCGAGCACGACGAAATCATTGCCTAAGCCATGCATCTTGATGAAGGGAATGCGCATCTTGGCGCGCATCTATGCCTTCAGGCGGCCAGCGTAAAGTATCAGCCGACGCGCTTGTCGCTCTCGGCCTTGTCATCCCGCTTCTTGCGTTCGGCGTCGAGGTCGAGGACTTCGTCGCTTGGCGAGGCCAGCAACTGCTGTAGGGATAGGCGCTCCAGCACCTTGGCTGCAGGCTCGGGGCGGCCGTAATGGTAACCCTGGCCCTTCATGCGACCCATGCCCTTGAGAACCTCGTGGATGGCCTCGTTCTCGATGCCCTCGGCCGTGATCGGCAGTTTCAGGCCATCGCTCATAGCCACGATCGCATCGACCAGGGCCGTGTTGTTTTCGTCTGCCCGCAACTCGCTGATGAAGGTGCGGTCGATCTTGAGGCGGTCGAAAGGAAGGCTGCGCAGCTGCGAAAGGCTGGAATAGCCGGTACCGAAATCGTCGAGGCTGACATGTACGCCCTGGTTGCGCAGGGACGTGATCATCGAGCGCACCATGCCGATGTTTTCGTGCAGGCAGGTCTCGGTAATCTCGATATCCAGGCGGTGTGGCGGGAAACGGTGCTTCACCAGGAGCTTGAGCACCTTTTGCGCAAACCACGGATCGCGCATTTGAACGGGAGAGATGTTGACCGACAGGGTCAGTGCGTCGTCCCACTGCTTTGCATCCTCGAACGCCTGCGCAATGAGCTTTTCGGAGAGTTCGCCGATCACCCCGATTTCTTCTGCGATCGGGATAAAAATGTCCGGCCCCACCACGCCTAGTTCCGGCGATTCCCAGCGAGCGAGCATTTCGAAACCGACCAGCTTGTCGGTTTCTAGGTCGATCTGCTGTTCGTAGTACGGCACGAATTCACCGTTCGCGATCCCGGCGCGAATGCCCGATTCCAGCTTGTTGCGGAACCGCAGCTCATTTTCCATCGGTGCTTCGAACCAGTAGAAGCGGTTCTTGCCCTGCTTCTTGGCGTGATACATGGCGATGTCCGCCTTGTGCATCAGGGCCTGCGCCCCGTTGCGGCTTTCTTCGAGTGCGTCGAGATGGACGGAACTGGCGATGCCGATGGACACAGTCACGTCGAGAGCGATTTCGTCGTGCTGCACGGAAGTCGCCACGCGATCGACCATGCGTGTCGCCAGGTGCTCGATCCGGTCGGGTGCGGATGCGTGATAAGGCACCACACAAAGGAATTCATCGCCGCCGATGCGGGCCAGGACGCCTCCAGCAGGAAGTACCCGTTCTAGCCGTTCGGCCGTCGCCCTCAGGACGGCATCGCCGGCGGCATGGCCATTGAGGTCGTTCACCTGCTTGAAGTTGTCGAGATCGACCGCAATCGCGGCCAGTGCGCGTTCGGAGTTGCATTCCGTTTCCAGCAGGACGGCAAGGCGCGTCGCGAAACTGCGGCGATTGAGACAGCCGGTAAGATCGTCGATCTCGGCAAGACGCCGGGCTTCTTCTTCCGATCGGCGGCGCTCACCCAGTTCGACGTTCAGCGCCTTGTACCGCCTCCAGCCAAGGAGAATGAGCGCAATGTTGAGTATCAGCGCATTGGTCAGCACCACGTCGGGCCCACCAACCGCCCCGCTCCAGGTCTTGATGATGTTGGGCAGGGCGACGCCGGCCGTGCCGACGAACAGGATCATCGCGGCAAAAGCAATGCCTTGCGTGACCAGGTCGTGGCGAGTCGAGCCGACGAGGCCCGGCGACCCGTCATCCGCCCGATCCGGCCGCTTTCCTGAGATAATCTTGCCCAAATGGTCCCCCGGACACGCTCGTGTTCCATGTGTGCCTAAGGAAGGATGTCTAAAAAGCCGTTAACCGGAACTCACTGTGCCCGTGCGCTTTCTGGCCAAGTGGCGCCGGGCGCGCTAGGCCGCCCGCACATTGCCGAACCCGCGAGAAGGAGAATTTTGCGAATGGCCCGCTACTGGCTGATGAAATCGGAACCGTTCAAATATAGCTGGGACGACCTTGTCGCCGAGAAGGAAGGGACCTGGGACGGGGTTCGCAATCACCGCGCCAAGAACAACCTGGCGGCCATGGAAGTGGGCGATCAGGCCTTTTTCTACCATTCGCGCGAAGGACTGGAGATCGTCGGCATTTGCGAAGTGAGCGTGGCCGGGATCACCGACCCGACCGATCCCGAAGGCAACTGGGCGGCTGTGAAGATCGTGCCGAAGACCAAGCTACCTAGCCCGGTGACGTTGAAACAGATCAAGGCCGAACCCAAGCTCGAGGATTGCGAACTTGTGCGCCTGTCGCGCCTGTCGGTTGCCGAGATCAAGCCGGACGAATGGTCCGTAATCTGCTCGATGGCAGGGATCTGACCGAGGGGATCAGTTGCGAGCGCGCAATCCGCTGACGGTTGCGCCGCTTGCTGCCAGCTGTTCGACGTCGATCACGCAGTGAATCAGCCGCAGGCCCGAGCGGCCTTGTGCTGCAACCAGCGCATCCTTGAACTGCTCGGTCGTCTCGGCGCGCGCCGACCAGCCGCCATAGGCTGCGGCCAACGCCGCAAAGTCGGGATTTGCCAGGCGGGTACCGCTGATGCGTTCTTCGCCAGGGAATTCGCGCTCCTGGTGCATTCGGATCGTGCCGTATGCCCCGTTATCGACGACGATGACTATCAGGTTGCCGCCGTGCTGGACGACCGTGGCCATTTCCTGGCCATTCATCATGAAGTCGCCATCGCCTGCAACCGCCACCACGGTACGCTCTGGGAAGCGTAGCGAAGCGGCAACCGAGGCTGGAACTCCGTATCCCATGGCGCCGCAGGTAGGCGCAAGCTGCGTCGGAAATCCTTCGTAACGCCAGTAGCGATGCCACCATCCGGCGAAATTGCCCGCGCCGTTGCAGATGATCGTGTCTGCCGGAAGAGTGTCGCGCATGAACTGGACGCAAGCGCCCATGTCGAGCGGATAGTCGTTGGGCGTGGCCGTGGCCCAGGCTTCCCACTCCGCATTTGCTTCTGCACCAGCATCGAAATCGATCGTGTCGCCATCGTCCCACAGAGCGGCGCTTTCCGCGAACTCGTCCATCTCGGCACAGATGGCGAGTTCGGTGGGATAGACGCGGTGCAATTCCTCCGGATCGGGGTGGACGTGGATCAGCGTGCGTTCGGCATCCTCCAACGGCGGGACCGTATAGCCGTCGGTGGTCGCTTCCCCGAGCCGTGCGCCGACAGCCAAGACCAAGTCGGCATTCTTCACCCGCTCGACCAGCTTGGGATTGGGGCCGTAGCCCAGCGATCCGGCATAGACGCGGCTCGACGGGCTGATCGCGTCCTGTCGGCGGAAAGCGGTGGCGACGGGAATGCCAAGGCGTTCGGCAAACAGCTGAAA
The DNA here is from genome assembly GCF_002795865.1 of Qipengyuania seohaensis. NCBI lineage: Bacteria > Pseudomonadati > Pseudomonadota > Alphaproteobacteria > Sphingomonadales > Erythrobacteraceae > Qipengyuania > Qipengyuania seohaensis. Next base: position 504,634 of record NZ_CP024920.1, on the reverse strand, counting down.
GTGCTCGCGTGCCTTTGCATTCCATCCCGCGCCGCCGACAATGGCGACTGGCGAAGCGGCATCGGCAATGAGGGCCATCATCGCCTGCATGGCATCGGGGCAGGGGGCCTGCGCAGGCCGCTCCACGCGCTTGCGGGGCTTTGCCGCAGTGTCATGGCTCAGCATGTCTTCGGGGAGGGCCAGCACGACCGGCCCGGGGCGCCCGGAAATGGCCGTGGCATAGGCGCGGGCGACGTATTCCGGAATGCGGTCCGCGCTATCGATGCGGGCCGCCCATTTTGCGATCGGCCCGAAGAAGGCCGCGAAGTCGACTTCCTGGAAGCCTTCACGGTCGCGCATGCCGGAATCTACGTCGCCGACGAACATGATCATCGGCTGCGAATCCTGCTGGGCGACGTGGATGCCGATGCTTGCGTTTGTCGCACCGGGGCCGCGGGTGACGAAGGCGATCCCCGGCCTTCCGGTCATCGCTCCGTCCGCGCACGCCATCATCGCAACCCCGCCTTCCTGGCGGCAAGTGACAAGCTCGATCGCCTCCTGCTGGCCGAGCGCGTCGAGCACCTGCAGGAAGCTTTCTCCCGGCACTGTGAAAATTCGGTCGCAGCCCTGTTCGATCAGGCAATCGACGAGCAGTTTCGCGGCGGCGGGAGTGGGGCGTGTAGTCATGGATCAGGCGGTTAGCCTCGCGGGCAGCTTCGCGCAATCGCGGTGGCAATTCTTGCAGATTATCCTCAGCAAACACGCTGAATGTCCCGAATTGCTACAGCGTTGATTGTGCGGGACCCCAAGGGTTAAAAATGCGTTAAGACCTGCATCATGAGACGCGCATTAGTCCTTAACACCGAAGCCGCCCGCCACTGGTTGCGGGCAAGTCTGCCACAGCGCCGCGCGATGTTTGCCGACGTGCCGCAGGACCAGCCGATGGACTGGCGCCTTACGGCTTCGGACGTTCGCGGTGCAGCAACGGTTTATTTTGCGACCTTCGCAGCGGTTCTCGCCTTCATCGCCTGATTGCTAGGCCCGGCTAATGGCCGCGGCGGTTCGTTCTGCCTTCAGCAGCTTGCGCCCCAACCATGCAGAGATCAGGCACATCAGCGCACTGATGAGGACCTGCTCCACGATCGGCACCCCGGCGGCGCTCATTCCCATTGCCATAAGCGACCCGCAGACCATTGCGCCGGAATTGACGATATTGTTTGCGGCGATCGTGCGCGATGCTTTCTCCGGCGCCACGCGCGTGGTGAGAAAAGCATAGAGTGGCACGACGAACATTCCGCCCGCGATCGCAATGCCGAGCAGGCATAGCAGGAGGATGGTCGCCATGGGCCAGGCGAGGAACCCTGCGACGTCCAACAGCTCGGTCGGCTGGTCGGCCTCCCACAGTTTCGCAACGCCGTAGAAGGCAATGACGAACAGCCCCATCACGATGACCGATTGCGAGGCATAGCGGGCCGAGACCTTGCCTTTCAGCAAGGCGTTGATCGCGACCGAGCCGATGGCGATGCCGACCGAGAAGATCACGAGGAACAGGCTCGCGACTTCCTTGCTGGCCATGATGACATTCTTGGCAAGCGGGGGAAACTGGATGAACAGCACCGCGCCGATGGTCCAGAAGAAGCTGATCGCGATGATGGCGTAATAGACTTCGCGGGCGTGCATGGTCTCGCGTACCAGTCGCACCGAGGCGCGCAGGATATGCCAGTCGAGTTTTTCAGGCGCACCTTGGGGCGGGGCATCGGGAACCTGGCGGCTGACGAAATACGCGACGACAGAGGTGAGGATGATGCCTACCGCCGCGACTTCGACGGGGATCCATCCAGCCAGGATCGTGCCGGCGAGGATGGCGATATAAGTCCCGGCTTCTACCAGGCCCGTGCCTGCAAGGACCTCGTCCTTCTTCAAATGCTGCGGCAGGATCGCGTATTTGATCGGGCCGAGGAAAGTCGACTGCACCCCGGTCAGGAACAGCGCGAACAGCATCAGGACGATCGGTAAAGTGGTTTCGATTCCGAACAGGCTGACCGGCAGGTCATAGCCCTTCCAGGCGAGATAGAGCCCGCTTGCCCCGATGATCATCAGGATGATTTCGCAGAACTTGACCTTGCGGATGATCGCCGCCTTGTCGCGCATGTCGGCGAGCTGGCCGGCGAGCGCGGACAGGATGAAGAATGGCAGGATGAACAGGCCCGATGCGACGGCGCTGAACTGGCCCTCCGCTTCTTCGGAATTGTAGATCTGGTAGACCACGAAGAGCACCATCGCGGTCTTGTAGAGGTTGTCGTTGAACGCGTTGAAGAGCTGCGTGACGAACAGCGGCAGAAAGCGCCTGCTGCGCAGCAAATGTGTTGATGTAAGCATGACCCCCCGGGCACAACCTCGGCTCCGCGGCCCTTGTGCGGACTAACGCAGGCGCGGACAAGGCAAATGTGCCGCTTTTGCGCCGGACAGTTTGTCGTTAGAGCGATTCGTCATGTTGAGCCTGCCCAACATCCTCACCCTTTCGCGGATCTTCGCGATCCCGCTCCTGGCCTTCCTTCTGTGGTGGCCGGGCTGGGAAACCGGCTACCTTGCGGCATTCGTGCTGTACTGCGCGATGGGTATTACCGATTATTTCGACGGGATGCTGGCCCGGTCGAGCGGTGCAGTCTCCAGACTCGGTATTTTCCTCGATCCGATCGCGGACAAGATCATGGTCGCATCGGTAATCCTCGTGCTGGCGGCGCAAGGCGTGCTGACGGGCCCGTATGTTGGCGACATGCATGTCATTGCCGGACTGATCATTCTCGTGCGCGAGATCGCCGTGTCGGGCCTGCGCGAATTTCTCGGTGGGTTGCAGGTGTCGGTACCGGTCAGCAAGCTCGCCAAGTGGAAGACGACGTTCCAGCTGGTAGCGCTGGGTTCGCTGATCCTGGGTCAGGGCTTGCCGCGCTGGACCGTGATGATCGGCGACATCGCCGCCAACGTCCCGCACACGGTCGGCCTGGTGACACTTTGGGCAGCCGCCTTGCTGACGCTGATCACAGGGTGGGATTACCTGCGGGTCGGCCTCAAGCACATGGACTAACGCCGCCGCAGGTTTCTGCCTGCAACGCGGAGAAACTCGGCCTCACTTGAATCGGGGCGGCCGGAAACCAGCCACAAAAGCCAGAGTATCGCGGCATAACTCGCCGCTCCGACGCCTGCGCGCCAGACCAGCTCGACCAGCACCGAATTCGACAGGACCGGCAGGCTGATCACCACCGCATACATGGCGGTGGCGGCCAGAAAGGGGCGGGCAACGGAAATTACTGCGCCGAGAATGCTCCCGCGCGACAGGCGGGAGATGATGGCGAGGCCGACTAGCAATTGCGCTGCGCTGACGACAAGCCCGGTCTGGGCGATTGCCAGCGGCGAGCCGCCGTTGGCGGCGACCGTGACGACCGCGATGATCATGGTCGCCAATGCGGCAAGGCATAGTAGTCCGGAAACCCGTTCATGGCCGCCTGCCTGCAGCGAGGATGCAATCAGGCGGAAGACGGCGACGAGCGCCGTTCCTACGGCGATCGGCGCGACCAGTACGGCAGCTGCTCCCCATTGTTCTCCCAGGAATACCCTCACGAACTCGCCCGACACGGCAGCAAGGCCCAATCCCATCGGAGCAGCCATCATGGCATAACCGCCCAGCGAGCGGGCAATACGTCGGCCCTGTTCGGTGAACGCTCCGCTGCGTGCCGTCGTGACATAAGTGACGCGGTTGAGGGCCATCGCGATTTCCTGCGTCAGGATGTTCGCCACGTCCTTGCTGACGGAAAATGCACCAACGGTGCCGGTGTCGGCCACGCGGCCCACGGTAAGCCTCTCGACCTGGCTGAAGAAGACCTGGGCTGCGGCTCCGGCAAAGATCCAGAGCGAGACCCCGAGCAACTCGGCCTTGCGCGCGAGCGACAAGCGCGGGCGATAGGGCTGCATCGCGTAGGAAAGCACCATCAGGATGAGTGACTGTACGATCATGCCTGCGACCAGCGCCCAGTAGGACCGCAGCCAGAGTGCCAGGCCGACGGTGACGAAAAACGAAGCGATCCGGGCAGTGCCTTTCATCTTGAGGTCACGCCCGAATGCGAAGTTTCGCTCGAACTCGACGATCCCGATGTTCATCACGCCGAGCATGATGAACCGCAGCGATAGCGCGTAGATCACCGCTTCCACTCTCGGTTCGGCAAAGAAAGACGCGGCTGGCGCGGCGATCGCGAACAGGACGAGCGAGAGCAGGGAGAACATCACGATCTGGATCGTCCAGGCCGTGTCGTAATAGTCCCGCTCCAGCTTCTCCATTCGCAGCAGAGCCTGCTTCATGCCGAGGTAGGAGAAGGTTTCCACCAGCGCGACTGCGGTCATCGCGAGCCCGACCACGCCGAAGTCTGCCGGGGTCAGCAACCGCGCCAGTATGAAGACCGAAACCAGCCCGATGGCGCGCAGGACCCAAGTCATGGCGACCGCCACGGCAGCCCCGCGATAGACGCCGACCTGTTTGGCCTCTCCCTCGGTCACCGGCACTGCGCCACAGTCAATTGCACGACTTTTCAGATCCCCTGTTCCGGCTTCCACGATCCCGTACCCCGCCGGAAAACCACCTTTAGTGGCGCTTGCACAACATGACCAGACGCACCGCTTTCACGACGGGGCGGGGATACGAGCGGTGTGGTCAACGGTTTCTTTACCAACCAGCATTACTACGGTTCGCATGACTGCCACGCTACACATGCTCCTCGCGGCGCTGCTCAAGGTCGGCGCTGTTGCGATCATCTTCAACGAGATCCGCGGCCTCGTGCTCGCGGCGCCCGTGCTTTATGGACTCTACCTGTCCGGCGGCACGGCGATGGCAATCTGGATCGCTTTCTGCTCGCTCGCAGGGATCGCGCTCAGCGTGATTGTCCCGATGTTCGTGGTCAAGAAAGCCGACCGCTACCTTAAATCCAAGGTCAAGCAGGACGACGAACCGCTCGCGGCCTAACCCGCGCGAAGTTCCTCAGCCAATAATTCGAAATCGTCCCGGCGCGGAGAGTTCTTGCGCCAGATGAGCGCGATTTCGCGGCTCGCTGCCTTGCTCTTGAGCGGGCGTGCGACGACGTCGGTGCCGTTCAGGATACCCGCATCGACGGCCATCTGGGGCAACATGGTCAGGCCAAGGCCGTTGTCGACCATCTGCACCAGGGTGTGCAGGCTGGTGCCGATCATGGTTGCACTGCCACGCAATTCGGGCCGATTGCAGGCCGCAAGCGCGTGTTCCTTGAGGCAATGACCGTCTTCCAGCAGGAGCAGTCTTCCTTCGTCGATCATGTCGGTCGACACCGTTTCCGGCGGATCGCGCGGATCGTCCTTCGGGAAAGCGACGTAAAGCGGATCGTCTGCGATATGGGCTTGCTCTACCTCACCGGTAGCGAAGGGAAGGGCAAGCAACACGCAATCGACCCGTCCGTGCTGGAGCGATTCGACGGCAGCCTGGCTGGTTTCCTCACGCAGGAAAAGTTCGAGCTCGGGCCTCTCCTTGCGCAGCCTCGGAAGGAAGCGAGGCAGCATGAAAGGCGCGATCGTCGGGATCACGCTCATCCGCAATTGCCCGGCCAGCGGTTTGCCGGCAGCCTGGACGAGATCGGCCAGTTCCTCAGCCTCGCGCAGGATGCGATGGGCTTTTTCCACCACCTGGTTGCCCAGCGCCGTAAAGCGCACCACACGGCGGCTCCTTTCGACGAGGGTCACGCCGAGCAGCGATTCCAGTTCGCGGATGCCCGCCGAAAGGGTCGATTGGGAAACGAAGCTGGCCTCTGCCGCGCGGCCGAAATGGCCGTGCTCGTGGAGGGCGACTAAATATTGAAGCTGCTTGAGGGTGGGGAGGTAGGTACTCACTCTGCCGCCTGCGCTTCGTTCAGTTCGCTTTCCATGTCGTCGATATGCGTCATCAGCAGCTTGCCGTCCTTTACTGCAAAGGCGAGCCTGCCTTCGACCAGTTCGAGCGCGTCCTTGCCAAAGACTTCGTAACGCCAGCCTTCGAGTATCGGCAATTTGCGGACGCCCGCGGCCAGCGCTTCCATTTCGTCCGCCCGGGTCAGCAGGCGGGCGGCAATGTCGATTTCGCGCGAACGAATCTTGAGCAGAAGCTTGAGGAGATCGGCGACCAGCGCACCTTCCTTGCCGAGCGGCGCGCCGCGTTTCGGCTTATCGGGCATTTCGTCCTTCGGCATGGGCTCGGCCTTGTCGAGCACCTTCATCAATCGCTTGCCGATGTCGTTGTCACGCCAGGCGTTCGACAGGCCGCGCACCTTGGTCAGGTCGGCCTGCTTCTTGGGCGGGTGGCTCGCAATATCGGCGAGCGTTTCATCGCGCATGATCCGGCCGCGCGGGATATTCTTGTGCTGCGCTTCGCCTTCGCGCCATGCGGCCAGCGCCTTGAGGCGGCCAAGCACCGAGGCATTCCGGCCGGGCGAGCGAATGCGCTTCCATGCGAGATCGGCATCGTTGGCGTAGTTCGCCGGATCGGCCAGCTTGTCCATTTCGGCATCGAGCCATGCACCGCGACCGGTTTTCATGAGCTTTTCGAGAATCTTCGGGAAGATCTTGGACAGGTGGGTCACATCGCCGATGGCGTATTCGATCTGCCTTTCGGTCAAGGGGCGGCGGCTCCAGTCGGTGAAGCGGGCGCCCTTGTCGACCGTGAAGCCGAGCCAGCTTTCGACGAGGTTGGCATAGCCGATCTGTTCGGACTGGCTGATCGCCATCATCGCGATCTGCGTATCGAAAATGGGGTGGGGCGTCTTGCCCGTGAAATTGTATACGATCTCCACATCCTGCCCACCGGCGTGGAAAACCTTGAGCACGTCTTCGTTCTCGCACATCAAATCCCACAGCGGGGCAAGGTCGATGCCGTCCGCCAGCGGATCGATCGCCGCCGCTTCTTCCTCGTTGGCGATCTGCAGTAGGCAAAGTTCCGGCCAGTACGTGTTCTCACGCATGAACTCGGTGTCGACGGTGACGAATTCGCTTTTCGCCAGACGCTCGCACAAGTCGGCGAGTGCATCGGTGGTCGTAATCAGGTCGTGTATTTTCATCGTGTCTTTTCTTGTCTCGAGCGGAGTACCGCTCCCGCACCGCCACAAGCGTCTGCCAAAGTCTTGACAAAAACCTGCCGGTGCCCTGTTAGCGCGCGCGATTCCTGTTAAAGGAGCGCGCACGCTCGCGCCCTTAGCGCCATACATCCCAAAATGGAAAGATTTCCAGATGCACGCCTATCGTACCCACAACTGCGCTCAGCTGACAAAAGACAATGTCGGCGACACCGTCCGCCTGTCCGGCTGGGTGCACAATAAGCGCGACCATGGCGGCGTGCTGTTCGTCGACCTGCGCGATCATTACGGCATTACGCAGATTGTTGCCGACAGCGACAGCAAGGCGCTTCCGGTGCTCGAAAAGCTCAAGCTGGAATCGGTCGTCACGATCGACGGCACGGTGAAGGCGCGCGACGAAGTGGCGGTCAACAAGAACCTGCCCACCGGCGAGATCGAGGTTTTTGCCCGCGAGATCGAAATCCAGAGCCGCGCGGAAGACCTGCCGCTGATCGTCAACCAAGCGGAAGATTATCCTGAAGAAACGCGCCTGAAGTACCGGTTCGTCGACCTGCGCCGCGAACGGGTCCACAAGAACATCATGCTGCGCAACCAGGTCATCACCAGCCTGCGTCGCCGCATGACCGACCAGGGCTTCAGCGAATTCCAGACGCCGATCCTGGGTGCCTCCAGCCCCGAAGGCGCGCGCGACTACCTCGTGCCCAGCCGCCTCCATCCGGGCCGTTTCTACGCGCTTCCGCAGGCGCCGCAGATGTTCAAGCAGCTCCTGATGGTCGCCGGTTTCGACCGCTATTTCCAGATTGCCCCCTGTTTCCGCGACGAAGACCTGCGCGCCGACCGGAGCCCCGAATTCTACCAGCTCGACTTCGAAATGAGCTTCGTGACGCAGGAAGACGTCTTCCAGGCAATCGAACCCGTCCTTGCCGGCGTGTTCGAGGAATTCTCGGGCGGCAAGACCGTTACGCCCGCAGGCGAATTCCCGCGCATCCCCTATGCCGAAGCGATGCTGAAATACGGCACCGACAAGCCCGACCTGCGCAACCCGCTGATTATCAGCGACGTCACGCACCACTTCGAAAAGTCTGGTTTCGGCCTGTTCGAGAAGATCGTCGGCACGGGCGGCAAGGTCCGCGTGGTCCCCGCTCCGAACACGCACGAGAAGAGCCGCAAGTTCTTCGACGAGATGAACGACTGGGCCCGCAAGGAAGGCTTTGCCGGCCTCGGCTATGTCACCCGCAAGGGCGGCGAGTTCGGCGGCCCGATCGCCAAGAATCACGGCACGGAAGGCATGGAAAAGCTCTATGCCGAGCTCGGCCTTGGCGAAAACGACGGCTTGTTCTTCGCTGCGGGCAAGGAAAAGGACGCTGCCAAGCTGGCAGGCGCGGCCCGCACGCGCGTCGGCGAAGTGCTCGAACTTATCGAGGAAAATTGCTTCAAGTTCTGCTGGATCGTCGACTTTCCGATGTTCGAGTATGACGAAGAGCTCAAGAAGGTCGATTTCAGCCACAACCCGTTCTCGATGCCGCAGGGTGAGATGGAAGCGCTGGAAACCAAGGACCCGCTCGAAATCCTCGCCTGGCAGTACGACATCGTCTGCAACGGCTACGAGCTTTCGTCGGGAGCGATCCGGAACCACAAGCCGGAAATCATGTATAAGGCGTTCGAAATCGCCGGTTACACGCAAGCCGATGTGGACGAGAACTTCTCGGGCATGATCGAAGCGTTCAAGCTCGGCGCGCCGCCGCACGGTGGCTCGGCCCCGGGCATCGACCGCATCGTGATGCTGCTCGCCGACGAGCCGAATATTCGCGAAGTGATCGCTTTCCCGCTGAACCAGAAGGCGCAGGACCTGATGATGGGCGCGCCCAATCTCGTGTCCCCGCGCCAGCTGCGCGACGTGCATATCCGCACAGTCGATGCGCCCAAGCCGCAGGGCGCCGAGGCGACCCGCGTGGACCGCGCCGGAGACTGATAGAAAAAGGGGCGCGGAGATCGCTCTCCACGCCCCTTTTCTCGATTGCAGACAAACTTAGTCGAATTGCTTCGCGATCATGTCGCCGAAGCGTTCGCCTTCGCAGATTTCGGCGTAGGCCTGCTGGACGACCGCGCGTTCCTGCGCTTCGAGCTGGTCGCTTTCCAGCGCCTGTTCGAACTTGCCCTTGATGTAGTCCTCGCCTTCCTCGACGCGCTCCGCAGCAGCTTCGTCGTCGTTCTCGAATGCGCTGGTGATGCTCTGCCACATCTGGTGCGCTTCGCCGGTCATCGTGCCCTTGGTCACAAGCTCGTCGCCCTGACGCTGCAATTCGGCGTTCATCTGCTGCAGGGTCTGCTCTCGGCTCTGGCAACGCTGCTGAAGGGCCTGCTTTAACTGCGGGCTATCGGCCTTCTCGCCGGCCTGGCGGTAACCTTCGACCGAATCATAGGTGGTGTCGGTGAGGCTCTTGAATACGGTGCTGGACATCTTTTCGTTACCTTTTCAAAGTGATAGATAACCAGCAAACGGTTCAGATGCACTTTTGGCTCGACCAACCGGACGAGTTGCCCTTGCGCTGCGCCGCGCCGTTGATTAGGGCGAAAGCCAATTTGCTAACCCCCATGAATTCGAGAGGGAATAAAATGAGCGATACTGCCGACCGCGTGCAGAAAATTGTTGTCGAGCACCTCGGCGTCGAAGCCGACAAAGTGACACAGGAAGCCAGCTTTATCGACGATCTCGGCGCAGACAGCCTCGACATCGTTGAACTGGTCATGGCGTTCGAAGAAGAATTCGGCGTTGAAATCCCCGACGATGCGGCTGAGAAGATCACCACCGTCGGCGACGCGACCAAGTACATCGAAGAGCATAAGGGCTAATTCCCTCCAAGGCTCAATTTCCCGCGTAATGCGGGACCGGACAGGCCCGACCCGATAGCGGGCCGGGCCTGTTGTTTTTTAGGCGGAGAAATTCATGCGTCGTGTGGTCGTTACCGGACTTGGACTCGTCACCCCCCTGGGCGGCGATGTAGAAACAACCTGGTCCAATCTCATCGCTGGCAAGAGCGGGGCGGGCAAGATCACCCGCTTCGATGCTTCGAACCAGAAGGCGCAGATTGCCTGCGAGGTGAAGGGCAAGGACCACGAATACGGCTTCGATCCCGACAAGCGCGTCGACCACAAGGTCCAGCGCCAGGTCGATCCGTTCATCATCTACGGTATCGACGCTGCCGGACAGGCCATCGAAGATGCCGGTCTTGAGGAAATGGACGACGAGACAAAGATGCGCACCGGCGTTTCGATCGGTTCGGGCATCGGCGGTCTTCCGGGTATCGAAAGCGAATCCATCGTCCTGCATGAACGCGGTCCGGGCCGTGTCTCCCCGCACTTCGTCCACGGACGCCTCATCAACCTCATCAGCGGCCAGGTTTCGATCAAATACGGCCTGATGGGGCCGAACCACGCTGTCGTGACCGCTTGTTCGACTGGTGCGCACTCGATCGGCGATGCCGCGCGCATGATCGCGCTCGACGATGCCGACATCATGCTGGCGGGCGGTGCGGAAAGCACTGTGAACCCGCTCGGCGTGGCCGGCTTTGCTCAGGCACGTGCGCTCAACATGAGCATGAACGACACTCCCGAAAAGGCGAGCCGTCCTTACGACAAGAACCGTGACGGCTTCGTCATGGGCGAGGGTGCGGGCGTCGTGGTCCTCGAGGAATACGAACACGCCAAGGCACGCGGTGCGAAGATCTATGCGGAAGTCGTGGGCTATGGCCTCTCGGGTGACGCCTATCACGTCACCGCTCCGCATCCGGAAGGCAAGGGTGCGGAACTGGCCATGCGCATGGCGCTGAAGAAGTCCGGCCTTGAGGCCTGCGACATCGACTACGTCAACGCGCACGGTACCTCGACCATGGCGGACACGATCGAGCTGGCTGCGGTCAAGCGCGTGCTTGGTGACGATCTGTGCGGCGCATCGATGAGCAGCACGAAATCCGCCATCGGCCACCTCCTTGGCGGCGCAGGTGCTGTCGAAGCCATCTTCTGCATTCTGGCGATCCGCGATCAGGTAGTACCGCCGACGCTCAACCTCGAAGATCCCGACGAGGGCACCGAAGGCGTCGATCTCGTCCCGCTGACGGCCAAGAAGCGCGAAGTGAAGGCTGCTCTCAACAACAGCTTCGGTTTCGGCGGCACGAACGCCTCGCTAATCCTCAAGAAGGTCGACTAAGGTGACAAAACGCCCCGCGCTGATGCTCGGCGCGGTTGCCGCGCTGGTTTTTGCTGTCGCAGCCGCGTGGTTCGCGAGCGGCTGGTTCGGCTCCGCCCAGATCGAGGAAGACACGCCCTTCATCGTGCCCTCGGGATCGACACTGACCTCGGTGGCGAACCGCATGGAGGACGAGGGCGTAGTTGCCTCCGCGGACGCTTTTCTATTGCGCGCCAAAATCTTCGGCGGCGGCGATCCGATCCAGGCAGGGGAATTCCTCCTGCCGGCAAACGCCAGCCAGTCGCAGATCCTGGGCATGTTCCAGTCGGGCGACGTCATCCGTCGCTTCGTGACGATCCCGGAAGGAATGCCCTCGATCCTGGTGTGGGAACGCCTGATGGCGCAGGAGCATCTGACCGGTGAAATACCGGTGCCGCAGGAAGGCAGCGTCCTTCCCGACACCTATGATTTCGAACGCGGCGAGCAGCGGGCTGCTGTGCTGGCGCGCATGCAGGCGGCGATGCAGAATTACCTCGCCGAAGCATGGCCGCGGCGCAAGGAAGGCATTGCGGTCGATAATGTGAAGGATGCACTCATCCTCGCGTCGATTGTCGAGAAGGAAACCGGTGTTCCCGAAGAGCGGCGTATGGTCGCAGGCCTCTATTCCAATCGCCTCAAGGACGGGATGCTGCTGCAAGCCGATCCGACGATCATCTATCCGCTCACCAAGGGAAAACCGCTTGGCCGGCGCATTCGCCAGTCCGAAATTGCCGCGGTGAACGATTATAATACGTATTCGATGGTCGGCCTGCCCAAGGGGCCGATCACCAATCCGGGACGCGAATCCATCGCTGCCGTGCTCGATCCCGAGGCGACCGAGGCACGCTACATGGTGGCTGACGGGACGGGCGGGCACGCCTTCGCGCAAACCCTGGCCGAGCATAATGCGAATGTCGAAAAGTGGTTCGCGCTGCGGCGTGAACGCGGTGAGATGTGAGCGGGGCGGACGCGCCCCTCATCCTGACGGCTGAACTGCCCACGGACCTTCACCGTCGTTTTACCGACCTGCGGACCGAGCATTTCCCGCCCGAACGCAACTACCTCGAAGCGCATGTTACGCTTTTCCACGCGCTGCCTGCGCAATGTGAAGGCGAGGTCCGCAGTTACCTTGCAAGGCTTGCCGGAGAGACGGCCCCTGTCGAAGGGCAGGTAGAAGGGCTGATGTCGCTTGGCGGAGGTACCGCCATCAAGCTTGTCAGTCCGGCCATGCTTGATCTTCGTGACCGCATTGCCGACCATTTTCACGGGATGCTGACCAATCAGGACCAGCACCGACCGCGTCTTCACGTGACGATCCAGAACAAGGTCACTTCCAAGGAAGCAAAGGCGCTTCAGGCGCAATTGAGCGGGGTGATAGAGTCCCGTGACTTCGCCTTTCGCGGCCTTGCGCTTTACGCCTATCGGGGCGGGCCGTGGGAGTTTCTGCGTCGCTTCGCATTTCGCGGGAAATGAGTGTTGACCGATAGGCGCGCGCGCCCTAAATGCGCCGCCTGCCGAGCGGGCATTTGCCCGCCGCACGGCCTTTCGGGGCGGAGTAGCTCAGGTGGTTAGAGCAGCGGAATCATAATCCGCGTGTCGGGGGTTCGAGTCCCTCCTCCGCTACCATTCTCGAATCCGCATGGGTTCGCATTCTTCCGTATAAATCCGAAAAAAATAATGAAATCAAAGTCATGTGGCTGATTCGCGTCCGCTTGCGTTCGCTTGCATGCGCTTGAAGCCGGATTTGGAGTGGGGGTATTTTGGGGGTACTTTCGGGGGGTACCGAAAAGGAGCGATACCCCCAATGGCTTTGAGTGAGATTCAGATCAAGAATGCGAAGGCGGCAGAACGACCCTACAAGCTTGCCGACGGTGAAGGGCTATTCCTCCTCGTAAAAGGGAACGGTTCGAAGCTTTGGCGCTTAAAATACCGCTATCGCGGGAAGGAGAAGCTGCTTTCCTTTGGTGCTTACCCTGACGTCGGAATCGCGGCTGCGCGTGAGTTGAAGACGCTTGCAAAGGCTGCCTTGGCCGAAGGCAAGGATCCGATGGTCCACAAGCCTGGTCGAGATTTCGAGCCAGAGAGAACCTTCAAAGCTGTTGCTGAGATGTGGCACAAGAATCGAAAGACCAGCCTCGATCCAGCTCATGCGAAGCGTGTCTGGTCTCGAATGGAACGGGACGTGTTTCCAGTATTGGGCGAAAGGTTGATGCACGAGATCACCCCGCCTGAAGTTTTAGGCGTGATCCGCAATATTGAAGAACGGGGCGCTCTGGATATCAGTCGGCGTGCGAAGCAGAGCATTGGCCAAGTTTTTCAGTTCGCCATCGCGAGCGGCCTTTGCGAAGGGGACCCCACGGCTCATCTTCGCGGCGCTCTGAAGCCGCGCCCTCGAGTAAAGCATATGGCCAAACTGCCGCTCGCTCAGTTGCCAGAGTTCATAAACAAGCTGGATCAATACAACGAAGAAGGGGAGCGACGCTCCGAAATCACTCGCGCAGCGCTCACCTTCGCACTTCTGACATGGGTTAGAACGAAAGAACTTCGTTTCGCCAAGAAGCACGAGTTTGAGGATCTAGACGGAAACTCTCCGCTTTGGCGCATCGGCCCTGATCGAATGAAGATGCACCGTGAACATATCGTACCATTGTCAATGCAAGCCGCTTCGCTCGCCAAGGACATGATCGCATGTTCTCAAAGTGACTATGTGTTTCCCGGCCAGAAGCGTGGAGTGCCGCTATCCGAAAACACCATGATCTATGGTTTGTATCGTCTGGGCTATCACGGTCGGCAGACTGTTCATGGCTTCAGAGGTCTTGCGAGCACATGGGCCAATGAACAGCTTGTCGAAGTCGGCCAACCGCCAATGTGGATCCGAAAGTACCATGAAGACTGGGTCGAGCTTCAGTTGGCTCATAGCGAGGAGAACGAAGTTCGCGGGGCCTATAATGCCGCAGAGTATCTGGCGCCCCGTCGCGCGATGCTTCAAGATTGGGCCAACTTCCTCGATGCGATGCGCGGAAACACAGACAACGTCGCGATTTTGAGAGCTGCGTGATTTAGCGAGCTACGCTGGCACTTGGCCTAGCCACTCAACTCGAAGGCGATCAAAGCCCACAACGATACCCTCGGCAGTGACCTCGAAACCGAAGTCATCGTTCGATGGCTCGTAGCCTTCCAGAACCCAGTGGTCGCCTGCATCTGTCACGATCGCTGCCCCGCGCGGGAGATGCTCGAGCCGTCCGCTGATCCTTTTCCGATTCGTGTTCATAGTGCTCCGTATGCCATCCATCTTTGGATAACGCTCCTCACATATCCCGGCGTTTCTCGATTTCTTGGTATTCCGCCTGCACGCGATACCGCGCCGGGCCCCGCATTATAGGCCGCCAGTGCGAGATGGATCGCACCAAACCGGTCGAGCATCTGCCTAAGATATCGCGCGCCACCGTCGATATTCTGAGCTGGATCGTGCCGATTGGTTACGCCGAGTTCTCGTGCGGTTGCAGGCATGAGTTGCGCAAGTCCGGCTGCACCAGCCGGACTGATCGCCATCGGATTGAACCGGGATTCCTGCCAGACCAATGCCTGAAGCAAGCGAGGAGGCAATCGATACCGTACTTCAGCTTGCCGGATGAGGGGTTCGTAGAGCGTCTCTTTGTAACTTCGATGGGCTGGGGATGAGATCTCTCTTCCGTTCCCAACGAACGCCAATGAAGGATCGTGCGTGAATTCTATGTCTGCCGGTTTTTCGACCTCGCTAAGTCGGTGATCAAAAACCCGGAACTCCTGCGCCTGGGCAATGGCGGGGATTGCAATTGCAAGCCCACAACACACGCCAGTTACCCAAATTTGCCTCATTACGCTCTCTTATCTTGCCTAGATCGACGACAGAACATAAATAGAACATTGGGGTGTAGGAAAGCGCCATACGTGTCCGGCAAGAGGAGAGGGGACAATCGGCAGGGGCAATTGTGCGGCGATGGAGCAAGTATGTCCGTTTCGAACTCAACCCTTTCCCGACCTTCGCTTGAGGAAACCGCTCGCAAGCTCTGCGAAAGCCGCGGCGGCAAGTGGTCTGGCACCAAGGGCATGGCACGTTGCCCTGCACACGACGATCGCACGCCTTCGCTCGGTGTCACCCTTGGCCGGAAGGCTATCCTCCTGCATTGTTTCGCCGGCTGCGATCAGGCGAGCGTGCTCGCTGCCCTCGCTCGAGAGGGGATCGAGACCTCAGCGCTATTCTCAGGCTCTTCTGACGAATTTCCGATCCAGCCGAGCTATTCCAATAAGCCATCAGCTGCAGCGCTCCGTATCTGGCGCGATGCCCGGCCGCTGCAGCGAACTCCTGCCAAGGTATATCTCGAAGGGCGCGACATCCTCGCCACGTCCCATGCACTAAGGTTTCACCCGCGCACACCGCTTGGTCCGAAGGGGCGCGCCCGCTTCCTGCCAGCGATGATCGCTGCGGTCAGCCTGGACGAGGGACCGATTGCCGTTCACCGGACATTCCTGTCGCATTCCGGCCATACCCAGGCCTCGTTTGCCAAGCCGAAACGCGCACTGGGGTCACTCGGCGAGGCGGCAGTACGTCTGTTCGCACCCGCCGAGGGAAGGCTCGGTCTCGCCGAAGGCATTGAGAGCGCGATGTCGGCCTATGCGCTCACCGGGATCCCGACGTGGGCAACGCTGGGCAATGAACGCTTCGGGCTGGTTGCCATTCCGGAGAGCGTGAGCGACCTCCATCTCTTCGTCGATCACGATGCTGGCGGCGACCTTGCAGCTGAGCGTGGGCGAGGTGCTTATCTCCGTGAAGGGCGGCATATCCAAGTCCGGCGGCCCAATTCACGCGGGACCGACTGGAACGACGAACTCCAGTCATGGCTTCGCCGCAAGGCGTGCCGATAAGAGGGGAGAGAGCTTCTCGAATTCCTGACCCGGCAGAGGGCGCATGTCCCGATGCCTCAATCAGGAGGACGACAAGCCATGTTCCAGTCAGACTTTTTCCCAGACCGCGAGACATCGAGCACAATTCCGCTCGCTTTCGCAATCGGTGACCAAATTGCCCAGCGACTTGCGAATGGAAGCCATCTCACCCGACGTGACATTGCCCAGCTCTTCGCCGCTCAAACCGGCGCACAGGAATGGGGCAGTGCGTGGACGATCGACGGCTATAACAACGCGGTCGAGATCGGGGCCTTGCTCTGGCTTCGCGAATTCTCACGCGTCGACCTCGATACAGGCTTCCACGAGGCCGCAGCGCGTTTCGATTGGCTCGATGCAGCCTTGCCGCCTCGCCACGTGCGCAGCGAGACCCAGGTCGAGCTTCAGCAGTTTTCGACGCCGCCGATCCTTGGATGGCTGATGGCCAAGGCCGCGTCCCTTGGCACGCGCGATCACATTCTCGAACCGTCAGCCGGGAATGGCGCGCTTGCTCTCTGGGGTGACGTTCGAAATTGTTCGATGACGCTCAACGAGATCGATCGCGCGCGTCGCGATGCGCTCGCGCATATCTTCCCTCGTGCTCGTCTATCAGCACATGATGGCGAGTTGATCGCCGAACTCGCCAAAGGTCCGAGCCCCACCGTCATCCTGATCAACCCTCCGTTCGCCCGAAGCCGCGAGCGGGGCGTCGATGGCCGCACGGCAATGCGCCACTTGCGCAGTGCGCTGCGGATTTGCGCTCCAGGAGGTCGCCTCGTCGCCATTCTCCCAGACGGCTTTGATGCCTTGGCTTTTGTCGAAGACCAGGAACAGGCTTCGCTGCTGCTCAACATCCGGCTGTCGGGCGCATTCTCACGAAGCGGAACCGGGATCGCGGTCAGAATGGTGGTCATCGAGAAGGCGGCTCTTCAGGACGCCTCCACGATCGCGGGGGATCTCGCCGATCTCGCCGAACTTCATTCCTGCCTGGCGAAGCTGCCCGATCGCGCGCCGAGGCAACCGAACATCCATCGCCTTCCGGTACGTTCGGTTGCGACCTCGGCAGACGGCGCTGTTTGGCGCAAGCCGATTGCTCCTTTCGTGACTGGAGCCGCCCAGAAAAGCGCGGCAGTCGCGCTCGACTATCAAGCCCTGGACGAGCCCGCGCCCGTTCCCGAGCAGGCAGGTATCTACCTGCCTTACCGACCGAGCCGCGTCATCATGCAGGATGCTGCCGTTCACCCGACACCGCTCGTAGAATCGGTTGCGATGGGCTCGGTCGCGGCACCGGTGCCGAAAGTGCGCCCCTTGCTTCCCGCGAACTGGCAGGAGGGCAAACTGCTCTCGGCCGCACAGTGCGAAACACTGATCTACGCTTGCGAGGCATTCGCCCGCGACCTTCCCGGGCAATTCCGTCCAAGCGAACAAGGAACGACGGTCGAACTCGCGGAGGACGGTCACTTCTACCGCCAGGGTTTTTTCCTCGGTGACGGCACGGGCGCAGGCAAGGGTCGCCAGATCGCGAGCGTCATGATGGATCGCTGGCTCTCGGGCGAACGCCGTCACGTCTGGATCACCAAGAACGAGGCATTGCTCGAAGATGCGCGCCGCGATTGGGAAGCGCTTGGGGGACTCCCACTCGACATCCAGCCGCTCTCCCGATGGAAACTCGGAAGTCCGGTGACGATGGCCGAGGGTATCCTGTTCGTAACCTATCCAACGCTTCGCTCGGGACGCGCCGAGGACACAAGGCTCGATCAGATCCTCGACTGGGCCGCCGAGCAATTCGAAGGCGTGATTGCCTTCGACGAAGCGCATGCCATGGCCAATGCGCTCGGCTCTTCCTCGACCCGCGGCAATGTCAAAGGATCGGAGCAAGGGATGGCAGGTCTCAGGCTTCAGAACCATCTGCCGCGAGCACGTGTTCTGTACGCTTCCGCGACCGGCGCATCGGACATTGCCAATCTCGGCTACACGGCCCGCCTTGGGCTATGGGGGCCCGAATCCTCGTTTCCAACGCATGAGGCATTCATGACCGAGATCCGCGCCGGCGGCGTGGCAGCGATGGAACTTGTCGCCCGCGATCTCAAGGCCCAGGGACTCTACCTTGCCCGTGCGTTGTCGTTTGCGGGGGTCGAATACGAGATCCTCGAACATCAGCTCACAGAAGCGCAGGTGCGGATCTACGATGCCTATGCCAAGGCCTGGGCGATCATTCACCGCAATCTCGATGAAGCGCTCGAAGCCACAAGGGTGGTCGACGAGGACAGCGGTGATACGCTCAACCGCAACGCCAAAGCCGCGGCGCTCTCAATCTTCGAAGGTACCAAGCAGCGCTTCTTTGCGCAGCTTCTGCTCTCGATGAAACTGCCAAGCCTGATCCCTGCCATGGAAGCATCGCTTGGCGATGACCATTCGGTGGTCGTGCAGCTGGTCTCGACCGCCGAAGCGATGCTCGACCGGCGCCTGGCCGATCTCTCGGACGAGAAGCGAGAAGCGCTCGATATCGATCTCTCTCCGCGCGAATATGTCATCGACTATCTCGCGAAGAGCTTCCCCGTGCGCCTAATGCAGGTCTTCACTGACGAGGAAGGCAATCTGCGATCCGAAGCGATGAGCGACGAGCACGGCAAGCCCGTTCTCTGCTCGCGTGCCATCGCAGCTCGCGACGCACTGATCGAGCAGCTTTGCGCTTTGCCCCCTATCGCCACTGCACTTGATGCCATCATCGAGCACTTCGGGACCGAGGCCGTGGCGGAAGTCACGGGCCGCACCCGCAGATTGGTCTTAGGGCGCGACGGTCAGCAGCGGCTTGAACGTCGAAGCGCAAGCGCCAATGTCGCTGAAGCACAGTGCTTCATGGATGGAGCGAAACGTATTCTGGTCTTCTCGGACGCAGGAGGTACGGGCCGATCCTATCACGCCGACCTTGATGCCCAAAACCAGCAGCGGCGCGTCCATTTCCTCCTCGAACCGGGCTGGCGGGCGGACAACGCGATCCAGGGTCTTGGCCGGACAAACCGCACCAACCAGGCTTCTGCGCCGCTGTTCCGCCCGGTTACTACCGACGTGAAGGGCGAACGCCGCTTCATCTCGACCATTGCGCGAAGGCTCGACGCATTGGGCGCTCTCACACGCGGCCAGCGTCAGACCGGCGGTCAGAACCTGTTCGATCCTGCCGACAATCTCGAGAGCGATTATGCGAAAGACGCGCTCTCGCGCTGGTTCTACTTGCTTTACGATGGAAAACTCGAGGCAGTCGGTTTCGGGGACTTCGTCGAGCGAACCGGCCTCAAGCTCGAGAACCCCGACGGCGGGTTGAGCGACAATCTTCCCACCATCCAACGCTGGCTCAACCGCATACTTGCGCTCCCGATCGCACTGCAGAACGGCATCTTCGAAGAGTATCTCGGACTTGTTGAAGCGCGGGTCGAAGCAGCCCGAGAGGCTGGTACTCTCGATCTAGGTCTGGAAACGGTCCGCGTCGAAAGCTTCTCGGTGCTATCCGATGATGTGCTCCGCACCGATGCTGTCTCTGGCGCCGAAACCCGCCTCGTTTCGCTCGAAGTGAAACGCCAATTGCGTCCGCTGCGCTTCAAACGTCTCGTGAGGATGCAAGAGATCGGATCACCCCAGGCCATTCCCCTGCGCAATGCGCGCTCGGGCAAGGTGGCCTTGTCAGTTCCGGCGCGGCGCCTCATCGCCGATGATGGCGCGGTGATCGAACGCCGTCGCCTGTTGCGCCCGCTTCAATCGGTCAACTGGACGCTCGAGGCGCTTGGAGAAAGCTTGTGGGAAGAGGTCGGCGTGACCGAGTTTTCCCAGCTGTGGACACAGGAAGAAGACGCCGCAGCTGCTTCGCCGGTCACTGAACGAGTGCATCTGGCGACTGGACTGCTTCTTCCGGTCTGGAAGCGGCTGCCTGGCGACCATGTCCGCGTCACCCGCCTTGCCGCCGAGCACGGGAGCTCGATTATCGGACGCGAAGTCCTTGATATCGACCTTGCCAAGATCGCCGAGACATTCGGCTTGAAGGGTGTGTCCGGCCCCGATCCGGCTGAGCTCGGAAAACTGGTCCTGACAAGCGGAACGCCCCAGTCGTTCGCAAGTCATGACGCTCTGACCGTCAAGCGCTCTCTGGTCGGCGGCGAGCAGCGCCTCGAACTCACCGGCTACGCCCCCGAACGCCTCGACTGGTACAAGACCAAGGGCTGTTTCACAGAGATCATTCGTTACCGCACGCGCCTTTTCGTCCCCGTGTCGAAGGCATCCTCTGTTCTCCCGGCCATTGCGGCCTGAACGGCAAATCCACGACCAAGCGTGAGAGAGGGGAGGGAGCCGGTGGCTTGTCGGGCCATGCATCTTCGCGTGGCTCTTCAATCCATCAGGAGACAATCCATGATCCAGTCTATTCCCTTGAAGAAGCTCGTCCCAAGCCCCCGCAATGTGCGCAAGTCGAGCGACGTTCTTGCAGACCTGCAGCTGCGTGCGGACATTGCCGCGCGCGGCCTCTTACAGAACCTCGTCGTGCGAAAAGCCAAGCGCGGCAAGTTCGAAGTCGAGGCCGGTGGTCGCCGTCTGGCTCAGCTCCAAGCGCTGGCCGAGGAAGGCACGCTTCCCAAGAACCACGAGGTTACTTGCCTTGTTATCGAAGGCGAGGAAAGCGAGGTTCGCGAAGCGAGCCTTGCTGAGAACTTCCAGCGCCTTGCGATGAACCCGGCCGACGAGGCGCAGGCTTTCGCCGCTATCATCGAAGCGGGAGCCAGCACCGAAGACGTGGCCCGCCGGTTTGGTCTCACGGTCCGCTTTGTCGAGGGTCGTCTGCGACTGGCGGGTCTCGCACCCTGTATCTTTGAAGCGCTCGCCGAAGGCGCGATCACGCTCGACATGGCCAAGGCCTATGGGGCGATTTCAGACATCGACCGCCAGGCACACGTCTATGCCGAACTGCAGGATGCCTGGTATCAGATCACGCCTGATACGATCCGCCGCATGGTGCTTGATGCCACTGTTCGTGGCTCCGATCCGCGCGCGGTTCTGGTCGGGCGCGATGCCTACCTTGCTGCAGGAGGCCGAATCGAACGCGAACTGTTCGACGACGAAGCCAGCGAGAGCTGGATCGATGTCGCGCTGCTCGAAGACCTGGCCCAGAAATCGATGGATGATGCTGCGAAAATGGTCGCTGAAGAACACGGACTTGCTTGGGTGCGACCGACGCTTGGGAACTATGTCAGCCACGATCTCGTCGAAGGCCTCAATCGGCTCCCATGCGAACCGGCTCCGCTGACCGAAGACGAGGCCCGCGAGCTGAGCGACCTTGAAGCCGACTACGATCGGACGGCCGCCATCCTCGAGGATGAGGACAGCGACGAAAGCGAGATCGCCAAGGCGGAAGAAGAACTGGTCTCGATCGACCGCGCGATGCGCGATCTCAACGACCGACCGCCGGTGCTTGCCGATGAGCTCAAGTCGGAGGCTGGAGCGTTCCTCGTGCTCTCTCGCAATGGCGAACCGGCATTGGTGCCGCAATTCTACACCGAAGTTGAAGTCGTCAACGCTGATGACGGAGCAGTCGAACCAGTGGATGCTGGGGCTGATACCAAGCGCAAGAGCGGCGCCCTTTCCCACCGTCTGCTCGACGAGCTCGCGATGCAGCGCCGCGACATCCTGGCGATCCACCTGGCCAACGATCCCGCGCTTGCGCTCGACTTCATGGTCTTCACGCTCGCGGATGCCGATGGGCATGACTGGCGCGCGAAGAAGGCATCGACGCTGGTCGGCTCGGTAGCATCGGGACCGGTGGCCGGCTTCGAGGCGAAGGACGCCCCAGCGAGCGCTGCGCTTGCCGAATTTGCCGCCTCGCTCGACGAAAGCTGGCGCTCCGGTGAGACGGATGTCGAGCGGTTCGAACGCTTCCGCGCATTGAGCGATGAAGCACGTTCGGCCTGGCTCGGCCATGTCGTATCCCGCACGCTGGTCGCTAGCCTTGCGTGTGAAGGCGATCGCTCGGCGCCGCTGCACGAGATACTCGGGTCGCTGCTCGAGATCGAGACGGCGCATTGGTGGCGGCCAACGGCGGCGAACTATTTCGATCGTGTGGCGAAGGCGCGCACGCTCGAAGCGCTCGATGCAGCAGGCGGCCCCGAACTCGTCAGCCGCTATGCAGGCTCGAAGAAGGCAGAACTGGCGAGCGCAGCCGAGCGTATCTTCTCCGGCAATTTCATCGGCGAGGCGGATGTGAAGACGCGAGCGGGAGCTTGGGTGCCCGAGATCATGCGCTTCGGTTCATCTGAGGCACCGGTCGAGAATGAAGCCGCGGACCCGACCGAAGACGAGGCCGCGAACGAAATTGCCGAGCAGGCTGCCTGACCCCTCCTGACAGGTCCAGGTCACTCGGCGGGCGGTCCGTCCCTCTCGGGACGGGCCGCCTTTTCACCTTTCCTTCCGTAGGTCGCTTACGTTGGTGAGGCTCAGAGGGGAGGGCGCCTTGTTCATCCTGAACCCGGACACGTCCGTTCCGGTGATCAGGAGACGATCTATGACCAAGTCCCGCCGCACCGCTTCAGTTTCTCCAGCCGGGCGCATCACTGCTGCCATCATTGAAAAGCTGGAGCAGGGCACCAAACCCTGGGTCAAGCCGTGGCGTGGCTTGCCGCTTTCTCGCCCGCTGCGCTCCTGCGGGACACCGTATCGCGGCATGAATACCTTCTGGCTCTGGATGGTAGCCGATGCCTGCGGATACGCCTCTCCCTACTGGATGACATACCGCCAATGCCAGACGCTTGGAGGTCAGGTCCGCAAAGGCGAGAAATCGACCATTGCGATCTTTTACAAAAGCTACACCAAGGAGGTCGAAAACGCCGAAGGCGGTCAGGACACGGAGAGCAGGCGCGTGCTGAAGGCCTATTCAGTCTTCAATGCCGACCAATGCGATGGCCTTCCCGCATTCTACCATCCGAAGCCACTGGTTGCCGCGCTTGAACCCGAAGGCCGCGAAGAGCGGCTCGATGCTTTCTTCGCCCGGATCGAGGCAGACCTGCGGCATCACGGAGCCCAGGCATACTATGAGCCGCTGCGCGACCGCATAACCATACCGCCCGCCGAGCTTTTCGAAGCCTACGACCACTACTATTCGACACTCGCGCATGAGCTGTCGCACTGGACCGGCCATTCCTCGCGGCTCGATCGCGATCTCAAGAACCGTTTCGGTAGCGATGCTTATGCTGCCGAAGAACTGATCGCCGAACTGTCCTCAGCCATTCTCGGGGCAGAGTTGGGTCTTCCAGTCACTCACCTCGATAATCATGCGAGCTACATCGCGTCTTGGCTCAAGATCCTCAAATCGGACGAGCGCGCGATCCTGACCGCGGCTGCAAAGGCCGAGGAGGCAGCCACGTTGTTGCTCGAACTGGGTGGACTTCAAACATGTGAAGGCGAGACCGACGTCGATCTTGCTAGTGCAGCCTAAGGAGCGGTGAGATGGGACGTTCCGTCAGCTATCCGACCGGCTCATTGGTAGCCTTTCGCCTGCTCGATGACGGCCAAGACGACGATGCGGACTGGGTCTATGAGTGCCTCGTCGACGAGATCATCGATACCACAAAGGCAGCCTTTCCATCCTTCGAGACCTTCGATGGATGGCGCGGTCGCGAGGAGCGTATCCTCCTGCGCAACGCTTTCGCCGATTGCGGGATATCGACCTATTGCGGGCTTGCCGCGATCTGGCTCGCCCCTCGCGATGATGCTCGCTTTTGGGAAGCTGACTTCTTTCACCCGCGCGCGGCCCGTGCGCGCCACTGGCTCGCCCAAGTGGCGCCGCGTTTCGAACGAATGTTCGGCGAACTCAAAATGGTCGGGCGTTTCTCAAACGGAGAGGCGGTCTTCGAACATCAGAAATCTTGCATTTGAGTGATAAGTGTGTATATCTTGCAGATGAAAGGAAAGGTCATGGCGACGAAGCCACTCGAATTGCAGCCCGATGATGGAAAGGTCCTCACCTCTGCTATCGCGCGCATTGCGGAGTTCTGGGGCCTCACCAACCCCAAGCTTGGTGCAATCCTGGGGGTGTCGGAATCGACGGCCTCGCGCCTGCGCTCGGGCAAGGCACAGCTCGACCCTGCATCGAAGTCCTTCGAAGCTGCTCAGTTCCTCCTGCGGCTATTCCGCTCGCTCGATGCTCTGCTCGGGAGCGATGACATGTCTGCGCGCGCGTGGCTGACGACCGCCAATCTCGATCTCGATGCGCGCCCGATCGATCTCGTCGACAGCTTCAAGGGTCTCATTACCGTTTGCGACTATGTGGACGCCCACCGCGCTCGCGTCTGAGTTCCGCCGCTATCGCCGAACGGTATGGCGGGTAGTCGAAGCACAGCATCGTATCTCGACCAATCGTTTGACCTCAGATCTTGGCGAGCAACAGCGGCTTGAGGAACTGGCAGATAGCGCAAAGCCCGACCTTCCGAAGTCCGCGCACGGGTTGCACTATCTCCTCGCTTCACCCTTTCGCTATGGCCACACGGTTGCCAGCCGCTTTCGCCGGGCAAACGAGGGACCCGGGATTTTCTACGCCAGCGAAGCCGAAGGCACCGCTATCACCGAGACCGCCTATTGGCGGCTCAAATTCTACAGCCGCTCGCCGGGGTTCGTTCCGGGCAACCGGACAAGCGAGCATCTGAGCTTTTCCGTAGCCGTATCGGTCACGCGGTTGACCGATACGACCAGGCCGCCGCTTGAGGCCGATGCCCAGCGATGGCTTGACCCGGACGACTATTCGCATTGCCAGGACCTTGCCGCTTCGGTGCGCGAGGCGGGGGGTCAGGCCATCCGGGCACGGTCCGCGCGGGAGCCGGACGGTATGAACCTGGCACTGCTCGATCCGGCCGGCTTTGCGAAATCGGAACCGGATCACGGTCGGGGGTGGCACTTGCGCCACGAGGGAGATCGACTAACCGCGATCGCGGCTTTCCCGCATGCGGAAGTGCTTGCCTTCACGCCGGGCCAGTTCGGCCTCCCGGAGCGCTCCTGAACCGATCCGGGACTCCTCCCAGACAACTCCAGCACCACTCCGACACTATCCCGCGCGAGCCTGTTCGCTGGTCCTTGTGCCCTGGACCGGTCAGGTCCCACCGCAACCCGCGCAAGGCTGCGGCCCGTGTGGCCCGCGCCAGCCTTGCCTTGCGGGGTTTCCCGCTGCCGCGGTGCGGCGTTCCCTTGTCCCGGTCCTTTTCGTGCACGGCGAACAGGCCCGCGCGGAAATTCCTCTGCCGGCACTCGCCGGTCTCAGGAGGACTACTCAGATGTATGACAGTTTTGCCAGCCAGCTTGCCGGTCTCGATCTATCCGGCTTCTCGATCACGCCTGCCCCTTTCAACGAGGCCGACTTCCCTTGCGAGGACGCCATGGCTCACACGCTCGGAGCGGTCTGGTCCGATCTCTTCGCGCTGTTCGCCGATACCGCGCTCGAATCCGACGCCGAGGATCTCGCCTGGGGCTTCGTCAACCTCTTCCACCGCGCTGCCAGCCGCAAGTCGGCCTTGGTGGACCGGGCCTCGGATGAAATCCGCGCCCTGTTGGCATCGGCCGACGGCTCCGAAGTGCATTCGTCGAACCTTGAGGAACAGACGCTGCGCGCCCAGTCAGCTGAAGCCAGCATGCTAGCATTCGAGCAGATGCGCGAGGTTGCGGCAGGTCTATACCGAGACGAAACCGGTTCCTCCTGGAAGCCCGTATCGGGATCGCGTGCGCGCCATTCAAAGACCATGACTTCGGCAGTGATCGATGCCCGCGATTTCCTGCGCGTGCGCAAGGAACGTCGTCAGGCTGCACATTCGCCAGAGGGTACACCGGTGGTCTTCGCCGGCGGCCGCAACCGCTTCGACAGCGAGAACGACGCCAAGGCATACGCGGCGAACATCTGGGCTACGCTCGACAAGGTACGCGAGGTCGTTCCCGATCTCTTTCTGATTCACGGCGGCGACGGTAAAGGAGCCGACAGACTGGCCGCATCCTGGGCCGAGCGTCACGAAGTCCAGCAACTGACGTTCGGGCTTGAACGCCGTCTCGGTGCCCGCGCAGGGTTCAAGCGCAACGAGCAAATGCTCGGTCTTAACCCTCGCTACGTCGTGGCATTTCCTGGTAACGGCGTGACCGAGCGCCTGGTGATCGAGGCCAAGAAGCAGCGCATCACGGTCGTGGATCGTCGCGGGCCGTTGGGTAGCTGTCCTAGGTGAACGCTCAAGGTTCGCTCGGCGTTTTCGCGATTGCGTCCCCGGTCACCAGAAAAAGGGCGGCCCCATTTGGAGCCGCCCACAAGGAGAGAACTCATTGCATCGCTGCTCCGAGCCCTTCGGGTCGCAATGGCTGAATAGCACCGAATGCAATCCAGTCGATTGTAGGGTTACGACAGGCCCGAATAGATACGCTTTCGAGCAAATTTATTGTTCATTGCGGTGACCTGAGTGCCTGTGCAGCCAAACATTTCTGGGACGAACACGTTTGTTGCTGGCTGCGGCGCGATGCTTGTCGTTCCTGCATCTGATTTTCCAAGCTACAAGACCGGCAATGCAACTCGATGATCTTCTCCTGCGCTACTTTGCCTCGACCAATTTGGCTGAGATAGCACCCGACACTTTCGCGGCGGGCATTGAGCATTGCCGTGTCGACCTTGGCCTCGAGCAGGACCGGGGCAAGCGCTTTGCACTGTGGTCGTTCCTGCACATGTTCGGGTCCGCCCCCGACCTCGACGTGGCGTTCGAGAACGAGGAAGACCGGGAAGCAGCTCGCAACTTCATGGATCTCCTAGCGGCATCGGAAGGCGATGGGGTAGGTTGATTGTAGCAGGGTCTTGGCACCTTCAGATCCGCACCCGATACCCATCCGGCTTTCTTCGCGAACAGTCCTGAACCAGGTCAGCTGAGGAGCCGCAACCCGTTCCTTTCCGGCCGTGTTGGCAGCTGCGCTGCCTGCCCGCACCACCCGTCATGAACAGGTTTCCCTTCGGCCCTTCAGGCCTGCGGTGCAGTCCTCCCATGCCCTGCTTCTTCTGGATGTTCGCAAGCCGGAGATGGTCTCCGGTTTGAGGAACTGAAGGACTTTCACCATGACCAATATCGCAATCCTCACCGGCCGCATCGCCCGCGATCCGGACACCCGCGAGACCAAGGGCGGCACCAATGTCACCGGGATCACCGTTGTCACCGATCGTCCCGCACGCGACAAGGACGGCAAGACCTACAAGGACGAGAACGGCTACACCGCCAAGGAAAGCGAGTTCCACCGGGTGACCTGCTTTAACGGCCTCGCCAAGACCGTCGGCCAGTATTGCTCCAAGGGTCAGCTTGTCAGCGTCCAGGGCCGCATCCACTACACCCAGTGGGAAGACAAGGACGGGGTCACGCGATACGGTACCGAGATCCTCGCCGACAAGGTCGACTTCCTCTCGCGCGGCAACGGCTCCGGCGAGAACGACGACAACAAGGATGCTCCCGAGATCGACTGAACTCTCCCGTCGATCTCCCTCCCAAAGGGGTCCTGTCCAAGCCGGACAGGGCCCCTTTCCTCGTTCTACTTCACAGGTATTTGTTGAGAGCGAGGAGAAGGTGTGGAGGCGCCCAGCCGCATCAACGCCTCGTCCTCCCCGAGCTTTGCAAGCTCCACAGCCACTCTTGCCAGGCCCTTCTTCGAGAACGTTTCGAGGCCCGTTCCGAGGATTACGCTGCCCAGTTCAAGTGCAGCCTGTTGCTCGAGTTCTTTCTGACGCTGGTCGAGTGCCAGCCGGTCGGCCTCCAGCTTCTGGAGTGCAGCTACAGCGCTTCGTTTCGATGGCATTTGAGTTCGTCCTTACTCCCCTTCTACGTTCCTCCCGGGGGCCCCAATGGAGCAGGCAAGACCCTGTAGGAAAGTCCTTTTGCAGATGACTGGCACGGGCGCTCTTCATCGGGCGGGGGAGGGGCCTGGCTCACGGACTTTCAAGGATGACGGGCCCGGCACCGGCGCGTCAAGGACGGCGGGGCCCCACCATTTTGCCTCCCCTACGCTTGCGCTGCGGTTCGACAAAATCGTTGCCCCCACCGCCGCTTCGCGGTCGCCCGTTTGGGCGATCCCTGACCCGCCGGCACCGCGCCCATCCGCCTTCCTCCTGTCGTCTCACCGACAGACATCAGGAGGAAATCATGACTACACTTGGCAATCTTGAATCGAACTCGAACAGCTACTTCGAAGCACTCGCCACTGCCGAACGGCGGGCCTTGCACAGTTTCTTCGACCAACATGTCGTCGAGGATGACGACCTTGGATACTTCGCTCTCGACGAGGGTGACTACAACGCCTTGCCAGCACACCTGGCGAGCCGGGTGGTGCATACGGTGCATGGCGGCATGCTCGACGAGTTCTGACCATCAAACAGGGCGGGAGCCGGTGACGGTTCCCGCCCTTTTTTCGTGTTCGCAGGTGGAGGGCCTAGGCGTGATGTGGAGCGGGGCTGGTGACGCGCTCGGTCCCGCACCACCTGCGGCGGTGCTCCTGCGGGCGCGGTGTATTTGTTCCGGGCCCCGCACGCGCTTGCGCACCGCGACCAGGTCGGACCAGCGCGCGCGGCAGGACCGACAGGTCCCGTTCCTGCCGCTTCACACATGGTCCTTGGCCGGTCCCTCTTGCGCAGGCGCGGTCTCTTGTTGAGGTTGGAGCATCAAGAAGACCGCTCCCAAACATTGGCCGATGCAAATGGTTGCGCACGCTCGTTTGGCATGGTTTGGGAATGACCATTGAGAAAGAACGGCCAGGATCACTGGTCACCACCCGCGCAATTGGAGACGGAGGCACACCGTACGCAGCCTAAGCTGCATGAATGAAAGAAAAGCACGATAAAACAGTACGTTCAGTTTCGGTAACACTGGAGCGATCGCATAGTAGCCAAGGCTCAGTCATAGCCCCTCGCAGGCCATCGTTCAGACTAAAACTGACTGGCCATATCGCTCGTCGCAAGTCGCTTCCCATCGGTATTACGTGGGACACCGAACTTCCCGGCTTCGGACTTCGCAAACGGAAGTCGGGTCACCTCACATGGATAGTGAAGCATAGCCCGCGAGGTGTGCAGCGCATGGTGACGCTGGGTTGCGCGGGGATGGCGGCAGGTGCGCTGAGCGCGCCCGCCGCGCGCGCTGCCGCGCGCAGTTTGCTCATCAAGGCCACGCTTGCGGACCTCCCGACCGCGCCCGAGAGGAGGCGAGTGCCGCTGTTCGCTGATTATGCCGAAGAGTTCTGGCAGGACTACTCGCCGCATTGGAAGCCAGCGACGCAGCGATCGTCGCGTTCGCGCATTGATCAGTTGCTCGTGCCCAGGTTCGGTGACCTGCCTGTCGATATGATCGAACGCGGAGACATCAACCGCTGGCGAGACAGCATGGCGGAGCGGGGAGGGACCTTTAATCGCGCGATACCGATCATGTCGGTGATGATGCAATATGCCGAGAAGCTCGGCTACCGGGTGAAGAACACCAACCCGTGTCGCGGTGTCTCGCGTTTCAAACGCGATCTTCCCGAGCGCTACCTCTCCGCCGATGAATATCGCAGGCTGGGGCGCGTTCTGGCCGAACACGATGGTGTCAATCCGTTCGTCGTTCCGGCCTTACTCATGCTCATCTACACTGGCGCGCGGGTGTCCGAGATTGCGACCTTGCGTTGGCGATATGTCCAGTTGCCACGGCTTCAATTGCCGGACAGCAAGACCGGCCCAAAGACGATCTATCTCAACCCGCAAGCAATCGCTGTGCTTGATGGACTGGAACGTCGCGCCGATGAGCTGCTGGTCTTTCCTGCCATACGTCGCGAAGCCCCGATCAACCTCGGTCAGTACTGGGATCGCATCAGGCGCAAGGCTGCGCTGCCCGACGTGCGGCTCCACGATCTGCGTCACAGCTTTGCCTCGGTTGCCATCGCTCAACACATTCCACTGGCGACAATCGGCAAGCTTCTCGGCCACGCACTTCCGGAAACGACTGCGCGGTACGCGCATCTGGCAGACGAAGTGATTGCTGAAAGCGCCGATCGCATCTGCTCCAATCTCGCCAGTGCAATGGGGATTGCGGCTTGACCAAGTACAATCTCAAGCAGATCATTGCAGAGGAACTGGCACGCGTCGTTCCGGGCGAGGCAGGCAAGCGCCGCTCGAGATTTGACTATGTGCTCCCCGGCTTTGGCGAGCGGATCCATCCATCGGGCCGCAAGAGCTATGTGCTGCAGCGCACGATTGGCGGCAGGCAACGGCTGATCACTATTGGCGATGCGGCAATCCTGACAGAGCGTATTGCCAAGGACGTCGCACGACGTCTTATCCTGCGTATCGAGCTTGGCGAGAACCCTGCCGACAAGAAGCAGCGCGCGCGCAAGACGCCTACCTATTCGGCATTTCTGAAATCATACTGGGAAGTCGCTGCGCCGACCTGGAAACCGTCAACGCGCGAAATCCAGAACATTTACCGGCGAACCCGTTTGGATCATGCTTTTCCGGGTAAGTTCATCGACGAGATAAGCCATGCTGATGCTGTGCGCTGGCATGCAGAGCTGACGCGCTCGGCGGGCCCAGGCGCTGCCAACCGCGCCATGGAAATTCTCAAAGCCATGTTCGGCAAAGCCGAGGCCTGGGGCTATCTGACCGAACATTCAAATCCGTTTCGCGGCGTGAAGCGCAACAGGGGGCGCAAGATCGAGCGTTTCCTGAGCCATGAAGAGATGGCCCGGCTTGGTCGCGCGTTGGCGGACAATCGTGCTGAGAACCCGGTCGAGGTCGGGGTGATTTCGCTTCTCGCGCTGACAGGCTGTCGTCGCGGCGAGATCCTCAATCTCACTTGGGGCGAGGTTCAGGGCCGTAAGTTGAAACTCAATGACTCAAAGACCGGTCCGCGAATTGTCTGGCTTGGTCAGGAGGCGAGGGCGGTGCTCGACGCATTTCCGCGCGGAAAGAAGGACCAGCGCGTTTTCACGTTCGACGTTCTGCCAAGATCGGCTTTGGATTGGTTTTGGCGGAGATTGCGGTGCGAAGCCGGACTGGACGATGTCCGGTTGCACGACCTAAGGCACAACTACGCCAGCCTAGCCGCGCGCTCTTCCGAAACACTGCCGATGATCGGCAATCTCTTGGGGCACCGGCACGTCACGACTACTGCTCGTTACGCTCACTTGGACGACGGCGTTTTGCTCGAGGCTGCAGCTTTGATCGGCGAGAGCATTTCGCTTCACCTGCCAAGTAGCTGACAAGACGAGTCGGACCGTCCGGAAGGACAGATTTGGCTAGCTCTTCCTCGATCGCGCCATCGGGTCTTATGGCTGCTAGGCGCCCTAATTCCGGACGTTCAGCCTTTCCCTGCGGATGCCTGAAAGCAGACCGGCAGCTTTGCTCCGGTAATGAGCACCGCCAATGTCCCATTATGGGTGGGAAGCGGACACTTCAGTTATGCTGTGGCGCCACTCTGAGCTCCATCCCATCGCCTGTAGCTTCCCACTCAGCATTTGCACTTAGCGAGTTCGCGAGCGAGTGTATCACCCTAGTACCCAATCCGGATTTCGACATGGCCCGCTCCGCATCCAACTTAGTCGCTTTTCCGTTGTCGCGGCATACAATCGACCACGAACCAGCACCGCCATTTATGTGCACGGTGATGGCCCCTATCCCATCCTTCGCGCCGTGCTTCACACTATTGGACACAAACTCATTCACGATCAGGAGAAGAGCATTTGCCAGCTGAGGTGTTGCTTCGAAAGCATCAACCTCAATCGACAAAGTTGCCGATTCCGGGATGAGGTATCGCAGGTCCGCCTGTACTCGTTCAAATAGAGATTTCAGGTCTATATGGCCACCGGCTTCCAGCTCGTGCAATTCAGCGTGAAGCGAAGCCAGAGAGCGAATGCGCGTACTTGCGTCATCGAGTTCCAGCTTTAGCGCCTCATGGGATGTTCTACGGGCTTTCATTGACAACATTGCGCCGATCGAGGCCAACGAGTTCTTCACACGATGATCCACCTCTCTTCGCAGCACTCGCTCATCTTCGAGAGCGATCCGGAGATTAAGTTCGCGCATTACGTGTTTCGATAGAACCATCAGAATCTTACGCTGGCGATCAGTGAGGGTTCGCGGTTTGTTGTCGAGGACACAAAGGGTGCCCAAAGGTAGACCATTCGCCCCCTTGAGAACCGCTCCCGCATAAAAACGAAATCCTGGCTCTGATGTGCACAGAGGGTTGTCCGCCATCCGTTCATCTCGAAGCGTATCGGGTATCTCCACGAAGTCGCCCTGTAGGATGACGTGACCACACAAACTCGTTTCTATGGGAGTGGATCTTACGCCGAGGCCGACTTCGGCCTTGAACCACTGACGTCCCTCGTCGATGAAGTTCACGACCGAAACAGGCGTCTCGCAGATTTCCGAGGCGATCTCGACCAGCTCATCGAAATCCTTCTCCCGCTCGGTGTCGAGAATGCCGTATCGGCGAAGCTCCGTTAGGCGCTCCTCTTCCTGAGGGTGAAGGCTGGGTTTCATTTGTGCGTTCTAGCAGGAACATCGGCGTTGTGAACCTGAGGCAGATGGCCGCAATCGGGTCGTTTGCGGAATGTCCGGTTTCGGTTCCAACTGCGTCAAAACTGCCATACCGCTGTCGGGTGGAAAGTCGGCGCTAACGAATGTCCGTTGATGGGGTGGCAAGCGGACGTTGAAAGAGCAACCGCTTTAACCAATCTCCTAACCCAAGAATACCTGTAGGGTCGCGCCTCCACACCATAGGATGATTAAGAGAACGCTTTCCCACCCTATGCCGGCCGGGCCGTGTTTTTGCCGTCGCAACAATCCAATGAGTAGCACTGCTGTCATCAGCAGCACCAAAGCCATCCAGAAGACTGAGCGTTGCGAGATCGCATGATAAATGGAGCCATCGCGATATGCGATATCGCTCGATGCTATGAACAGGGCATCGAACATGTTGCCGCCGATGATCCCCCCAATCGCCAGTTGCAGGGCACCCCGCCTCACGGCTGCAATCGTTGTAACAAGTTCGGGCAAAGAGGTCACGACGGCGGTACCGAGGGCCCCCACCACACCTTGCGATATGCCCAGCCTTTCGGAAAGCTCGATGCCGACTAGGCCGACAACCCAGCCGGAAATACCTACGACAATGATCAGGATTCCGAACAGCGAGCCGATAAGCCAAAGAGATCTGTGATCTTGTGATTGATCATCGTCTTCGTGCCGGGTCGCACTTGTCGACCGCGGGAGCCACATCGGTTTGCGATGGATCTTGTGAGCGTTGTAGAGCCCGATGAAGTAGGCCCCAATAAGAACGGGTGTCACAGGATTGACGGCAAAGATAGCGAATGGAGGCGCTGTCCATGCCATGATCGGCAGCGTAATAAGTATGAGCAGGACAGTTGCCTGACCAAGATTAACCGCGCTTGCAGCAGCATGTTCAAGATTTACCTTGCGATAGGCAACATCTGCCAGCGCAAGAAACATTGTTTGCGCGGCGATGCCGCCCAAGGCGTTGGTGATCGCGAGGTCGGCGGCACCCGAAGCTGCGGTGCTTGTTGAGGTTACAATGCCCGCAATGCTGGTACCTGCGCCCAACAGAACGGAACCTACCAACGCTTCTCCAAACCTTGTTCGATCAGCGATCGTGTCGGCATAACCCGCCATTCTGGTACCGAGCAATGCGATGATCAGTCCGCATCCTGCGAAAGTCGCATATAATGCCAATGTCGAAATCTGGCTAAGGTCTGGCAGAGGCTAACTCCAAGAACAATGAGCCTCCGAAACGATGGGATCAGGCGGACTGTTCCGTCATGATTAGTTTGAACGGGGATTCGACATGCCCTGCGTGAGCCAGAACTGCGGCACCACTTTGAGTCATTTAGGCTATGGCCTATCGGCGAGAATCCTTGCCGAGCAATTCTCTCATTTGTCGTCGGCTCTAGTGATTTGCCACCGACCCAGCACGATTATGTCGATGGCGGCTTACTGCTTCTCGCACATTATTAAACAAAAGAAACAGCGACTGGCGGCAAAGCATGGGAAACAACATCGTGGCATTGGCGTAATGCAGTTATGGAGTTCTTTGCACCCGAAACGATGAGCTGGGAGAGCGCCGCATGGCGTTTTGCCTTCGCAACACTCTTGCCCTTCTTAATCGGCATGGAAAGATTTCTTCGACGCAAACCAATCGATTTCAGACCATTCGTCATTATCTCTGTGGGCTCATGCGGGCTCGTCATGGCATCTATTGAAATGCTTCAGACGATCAATGAAACTAATTCGAATATCGATCCGACCAGGGTGATAGAGGGGGTAATCACTGGCATTGGTTTTTTGGGCGCTGGCGCCATGTTCCGGGAGGGTAATTTCGTTCAAGGCGCGGGTTCCGCTGCAGCCATTTGGGTTGCTGGAGCGATTGGATTGACTTGTGGGATGGGTGAGCTCTGGCTCGCCATTGCGATTGCTGTAATCGTTTTGCTGCTTTTAATCGCGAGTGGCCCATTCACCTCGAAATGGGATCCAGACAACAAGGATCACTAAGTCCCCAAAGACTAGGGTTTCCAACATGTCCTTTGCCAGGTCCCACTATCGGATCACTGCGAGTAGGTCCGTCCGTGGCACTCGCCTAGCTCGACAAATTAGGCACGAGCTGAGTGGCAAGCGGACAGAACAATGCGGAACGATTATGATCTCTAGCTAGTTCTTTTATCGAAGCGACCATTCTGGTCGTGCAATTTTAGGAGAACAACAATGGGCGAGATGAAGGACAAGGCCAAAGGAATAGCAAACGAAGCTGTTGGCGAAGCAAAGCAGCACTCTGGAGATGCCGAAACACGTGCTGAGGGAAAGGCGCAAGAACGTAAGGGCGAAGCTCAGAATTTGAAGGGC
This sequence comes from Qipengyuania seohaensis, assembly GCF_002795865.1. Classification (NCBI taxonomy): domain Bacteria; kingdom Pseudomonadati; phylum Pseudomonadota; class Alphaproteobacteria; order Sphingomonadales; family Erythrobacteraceae; genus Qipengyuania; species Qipengyuania seohaensis. The sequence continues at coordinate 469,491 of NZ_CP024920.1, read as the reverse complement.
GAAATAAAGGGTGATCTCGGAAACAAGATCTGAGCTCTCCTAATCATCAATGAAGAGGTTGCCCATTGGGGGTCTTTTCATTGGCGGAGCGCCAATGAGCGACGGTAGGGCCCATTGCTATGCGCACGTGTCAATTCTCCCACTGCGATTGTGAGGAGGCAATCGTGGGGCGGGAAGCGGACGTGAAGGAATCGTAGAATCTAGTAGCCTCGTGGAACTTCAGATCCAGAACTGCGCTACTATCTCATGCAGCAAACAAGCTCCCAACCTGAAGGCCCAAACCAACTATGCGACGCTACCTTGGTGGATTCGTTAATAACTCACGTCGATCAGCCAGAATTTCCATGTGTGGGTGCGAAATCAGCCAAGGCCACCGATAATCTGCAAATCGAAACAGCCTGGCGCTTAACGAGCGCCTGGAATGACATCCAAATACATGAACGGTTGCTCGATTGGAGTGATAATTACGACGCTAACCCATCGGGTTTACGCAGTCTGGCTGTAGTTTTTGCAGGCCCACTGGATCTGGATGAGGAACAATTCGAAACTGCGATGTGGGAGAGGCTACAATCCCTCGCAGCAAAGGACGACTGGCGTGGCCAGCCTTATAGTGAAAAGGTGAGCAGCGACCCAAGCGATCCGCATTTCTCACTAAGCTTTGGGAAACAGGCTTACTTTGTTGTAGGCCTTCACCCTAACGCCTCGCGAAGCGCTCGGCGGACACCGTACCCCACTTTAGTTTTCAACTTGCATGATCAATTCGAGCAGTTGCGCGCATCCCAAAAGTACGAGCGGATGCGGCAAGCCATATTACAACGGGATGCGGAGCTCGACGGCTCGATAAATCCCATGCTCGCTCGTCACGGCGAGGACAGTGAAGCGCGGCAATATAGCGGCCGTAGAGTTAGCGAAGACTGGAAGTGCCCGTTCTCTGACCCGAGGGACCAATGACGAAGCGCATCATGCCCAGGACTGGAGTGGCGATTGACCTTGCAGAGGGGGACATACTCACTGTTATCGATCCAGAAGGTGGCCAAGTGAGCGATCTTCTCGCAGTTTCACGTTCGGACCCACGGGAGATCCTCTCCAATGGCCGCACCTTCGATTACGAAGAATCGATCAAGCTCAAGACCGGGTCGCAGCTGTGGTCCAATCGATCAAACCCGATGCTGACTATTATCGAGGACACAGTAGGGACGCATGACTTCCTGCTGACACCTTGCTCCGCAGCAACCTTTAAGCACTTTTATCCGGACAAGCCGGTCCATCGCGGGTGCTTTGGAAATCTCGCTGAAGCCCTGGCCCCTTATGGCGTCAAACCGGACGATATTCCCACCGCCTTCAATGTATTCATGAATGTACCGGTCAGACCCGATGGAATCTTGTCCGTTGAGCCGCCGCTCAGCAAAGCGGGCGACCTCATCCGCTTCCGCTCGGAGATGGATCTCGTGGTGGGCCTAACCGCCTGCTCGGCCTACGCTTCAAACGGCAGCACGTTCAAGCCAATCGATTATCGTATTGAGCGGGGTGAGGGTTAGCCCAATGCTAAATATACTCCAATGGTACGGCGCCATCGCTGGGGTTATCGCTGCGCTGCTTGTCGCTTCGAACATCAGCCGCCGCGTGTCAGGCTGGGCATTCGTGCTCTTCGTCACTTCCTCGATTGCTTTAATCGCCTGGGGGTTTCTGGGTGAGGATTCTGCCGGCATCGGTTGGCAGAATATCTGCCTTCTTATCATCAATTTATGGGGTGTTTATCGCTATCTAATTTGCAAGGCCGCCCCACCTACCCCAGAGGAAAGCGCTTGAGGATCTCCTATCTCGCGCCTCTTTCCGCAATGGTTGTGCTGGCTGTTGGTGTCGCTGGACATTTTGCCAGCGGATCGATCTACTCAGCCCTGGAAGCACGCGAACTGATCGACGCGCTCAGTCGGCCAGCATTATATCTCGGCAGTGCTATTGCGGCGAGCGCAGCTACCACTTTGGCGCTCATGCTCAACTTACTTGGGATGATCAAAAGGGCAGATGCAGACTTCGACGCTGCGATGTACAGACGGGTCTATCGAATAAGCCTGCTCGGCGCCTGGCTATTAGGTGGAGCGGTGGTCATGCTTCTTTTCATGACAATGCCCATTGGCGAGTTCGATCAGATACCTGAAATCTGGTATCCGACACTCTACAAAGTGCTCTACTGGTGGGTAGTTATCCTCAGCGCCCTATTGGTTGCTATGGTCACAATGTTATTCTCCACCATCCGCGATTTGATCGCCAGCGTTACTCCGCATGATGACATATAGCCGGCGCCCCGCTCGATAGGATCGTCGTTTCCGGAGCAGGAGCAATCGATGCTTACGCAGCTTCACACAACGATTCCGGTTCACGTAATCGACAAGGGGTCTGGGATCGCATTCGCTGTCATTGACTACGGCATCGAGCACAATCTCATTTGGGTCATCGCGCTGGATGAGAAGGGCGAGATTTGGTGTGCCCCCAATCCCAAAATCCGTGTCGCCAAAAATTGGACTCTGGGCCGCAAGAAGGACCAAGAAGTTCTGAATAGCCCCGCAGCGGTAGACGCACGGAGAACTAGCTCGAGCGAGCAGCTAAACGATCATTAGCACCGCTTGGGGAGTCGGCCGACCTAGATCAACCGATGGAGACACGGCATGTTTACGGAAATATCAACGCTCGACCTCGTCCTGCGAGGGTTCATACTCACGGCCATCGGGATGATTTGGATCGTGCTGCTCGTGCGGATCGTCGGCCTCCGGTCCTTTTCGAAGATGACCAATTTCGACTTCGTGATGACCGTTGCTATGGGCTCGTTGCTTGCGGGCTCGGGGCAATCCACAGGGTGGGACGAATTTGCCCAAACATTGATCGCTATGGTTACTCTCTTTGCGGTGCAATGGTTGGTCGCTCGCCTTCGCAAGAGTTCCGATCATTTTGAGCGGATTGTGCAGAACGAGCCGGTCATACTTATGCGTGATGGCACTTTCGATGAGAAAGCGCTGCGCAAGACACGCGTTGCGAAGGACGACCTAATCGCCAAACTGCGGGAGGCGAACGTTTTGGCGATGGATAGGGTGCGGGCTGTTGTTCTCGAGACGACCGGGGACGTGTCGGTCCTGCACGGCGATGAACTACAAGATGTGTTGCTGACCGGCGTGCGCCGCCAGAAGCCGTGACCCAAACTGAGGGCTCGTTCACTCAGGCTTATTGCGCGTAGCACCATCAAGCAACATCGTTAGCTCTACGATCAAGGATTAAATGGGAACTTGGGCGGTCGAATCAAATGGCAAATCCAAGGTTCTACAAATGACGGCGTTTGCTTTTAGGTCGCTCCAAGCTTCAGTTGCACTTGGCCGCAGGCCGCCGATACTTAATGAGTCTCATCTAGGTGCCAAATGCCTTGCCCATCTCTCATTACATCACCGAGCAGCTTATCGTCTTCCCAAAGCTTCACATGGCGAAATGCCGCCTCCCTTTCAAGCATGGTAAGAGCTGCCGCTGAACTCTCAGCTGTAAACTCCACTCGCTTGGGTTCTCCAAGCTCATCATCATCGAATTCGAGTACGTATCTTCGCATCGTCGTCACTCTGCGTCTCAAAAAGCGTCAGCCAATTCCCTTCGATCACGACCCAGCAGGAACCTTCTCGCTTAACATTGAGAGGATGGAAGCTCAAATGCGATGAGGGGTTCGGCTCAGTCGAAAGTTTCGGATCAATTTGACGCGATGATAAGTTATCAGAGAGGAGGAACTCTTGGACGGGTGTCATCAACCGAGAATCCTATCATGATTACGACGGAATTAATCGAAACTCATTTTCCAAAGGTTTCCCCGATAGCGTTGATTGAGCAAGCTGCTCGCATGATGCGGGACAATCATCTTCACGCCCTCCCAGTCGTTGATGGATCAGTGTTAAAAGGCGTCATTACTTGTGAAGACATCATATACCGCGGCATCGCTTCCGGTGAGGACTGGTTTCTAACCCATGTCGAAGATTTCATGACACGCGACCCAATCGCCGTGTCGGTCACAGATGATATTTCTGACGTTCAAGCCCTCATGAAAGCTGGGCAACATCAGTGGCTCCCTGTCGTCAGCGTGGACAAGGAATATCTAGGCGTGGTGAAGCTTAGGGCCTTGGAGAACCCGATGTTTTTCGAACAAAACTCGTTCGCATAGCCTTGCTTTCACCTCACTTTTAAGTCCGCTATGGGGGCGCTAGCTTTCCGAACATTGACCGTTGATCGGGATAAGCGAGGAGCCTCTACGAAGTAATGGTAGATTAGGAAAGGGCAGGCCCCATGGAGAGCAGTGAATCTATTTTGAACCTCAATGATCGGCGCGAGCGTCGCCGCTTGCCCATAATCGGAAGTGGGTTATCGGTGCTCTACTTGGCGGGGTTGGTGCTATATCTGTTCGCCCAAAACCAAAATCCAGCAGACCTTGATCTCAATGAGTTAGGGGACTTTCTGGGAGGGATCTCCAGTCCCTTGGCATTCCTCTGGCTCGTGCTTGGCTTCTTTCAACAAAGCCGTGAAATTCGCTTATCGAGTAAGGCGCTTCAACTTCAGGCTAGTGAAATGCGACGCACCGTTGATGAACATCGCCGTCTTGGCGGAGGAAATTGAGAGCAAGGTTCGTGCAGCAGGCGGCTGAAAGCAGAGTGTCGGCAGTCCGTTGGTGAGCTAGCGATTTCGTCATGTCGATGAGATTGGCGTCAGTTGAATGAAGGAGGCGCGGGATTTGGTGTCGCGGAACGTCCAATGCCGGTTAGACGTCTATTGGGTATGATTGGTAAAGCATGCATCAACCTTGTAGCGCTCGCGGCCGCGTCGACCGTGATCCCTGCCCCCTCACTGGCGCGAGGTTCTGACAGCCAGCCTGTATCCGTTTTTCACAGTAGTCTTAGCGTCACCTTTCCTGAAGGCGTGACGAGGGAGATGCTCGGCAAGCGCACGCTCGAGACCATTGCCCTACAGGTAATGCTGGATCGAAGTCGGCACTCTCCAGGTGTTATCGATGGCTACATGGGTAGCAACACGCGTCGCGCCATCCGTTACTATAGGCAGGCTAATGGGTTGCCAGAGGGAGATGGTGTCGACGAAGAGCTGATCAGCTCGCTCGCGAAAACGTACGGTGGGCCTACCTTCACTACGCACAAAATCAGTGAAGAGGACGCCTCAAGCCAATTCCCGGAGAACCCTGACGATTTTGCCGAGATGGCCAAGGATGATCGCCTTAACTACGAGAGCGCATCGGAAATGTTCAGTGAGCGCTTTCATATGGATCAAGGCTTCCTGGAAGCCCTCAATCCAAATGCGAATTTCAGCCAAGCCGGGACTACGCTCGTAATTGTCTCTCACGGAGACGAAAAGCTAGCAGCCGGCATTGCCAAAATCGAGGTTCGCAAAGATGACAATACTGTCGCGGCGCTCGATAAAGATGGCAAGGTTATTGCAAGTTACCCTGCGACAATAGGCAGCGATGACTTTCCTAGCCCAAACGGGGAAATGAAGGTCAAAGCAATAGCGACTGAGCCCAAATACTATTTTGACCCTGAGGATCAAAAATGGGGCCCTGGGAAGCGGCTTACGATCGCTGCCGGTCCTAACAACCCCATCGGAGGGACTTGGATTGATCTGGGCAAAGAAGGCTACGGTATACATGGCTCTCCCGACCCACAAATGGTCGGTAAGCGCACGAGCCACGGATGTGTTCGCCTAACCAATTGGGATGCCGAAGAGCTGGCGCGGGCTGTCACGACGGGAGTTCCGGTGATATTCCTCTAAGACTAAAGTGAAATTTCCCAGGCTCAGCGGACCGAATTGAGCGATGCGGCAAAGCAATAGCATTGCAATCCATGCCATCAGTTTGAACTTAAAACCGGTGTGCTTCGTAAATCACCCTTTCACGCTGTCGTTTTTTGCCGCCATCCTTGGTGGGAACTTTAATCTTATCAATGCGCTTATCTTAAAGTGCGCCACGTGATTCGCAGATTGCGAGGCTACGGAGCCCCCGAAAACAGGAAGTGCTAAATGGCTGAAATCCCCGTGGAGAAGAAATCATCGTCCAGTTGGATCTGGATTCTTTTACTCTTGCTGCTGGGCGCGCTGCTGCTCTGGTGGTTGTTTGCGAACGACGATGATGGCGAGGTGGATCTGGCTAATGCTGATAGCGACACCGTCGCCGCAAGCGATCTGAACGGTGAGGCTGATGTTTCTGCAAATAGCGATGCGTTACTGATTACGACGCTTGGAATGTTGACCGGTGATGCTTCACTCGTTGGACGGCAGGTTCGTCTGGAGGGTGTGTCGGTCAACGAAGTAGTTGGGGACATGGCATTCACGGTGGGTGAAGGAGACAACGAAACGCTCGTCACTTTCAATCAAGTACCAAGGCCAGACACGCCCATGGAAGGTGAGATCGATGTGAACCCTGGATCGACTGTTTCGATCGAAGGGGCTGTCCAGGCTTATGATGGCAACGTGCCAGCATCTGTGAGCCGCGAAATTTCGGAAAACCCTGAAATCTTCATCGATGCAACCAACGTCACTGTCGCTGAGTAAGGAGCTACCAAATGAAACACGACGATAGATTTGCAGAACTAGATTCTCTCTCGAACTGGCAGCTCGAACATGAGGAGCAGGACATTCGCGGCTATCCTGTGCAGTCGCCTACTGGCGAGAATTACGGCAAAGTTAACGATATGCTCGTCGACAAAGAAAACGAAAATGTCCTTGCTGTCAGGATGGAGGATGGGCGACTTGTTTCTGTCGACCACCTCGACATCCGCGATGACCACGTCATCTATCGCGATGATGGAGCGGCATCTCCAGCACAGTACCAGAAGGTACGGAGCCGTAGGGACTGACCAAAAAAATGACAGATTTTACAAGGGGCGCGTTCCTCAAACTCAGACAGGAGTTTCTAAGATGAAAAAACTAGCAGTGATCGCTGCACTTCCCACGCTTGCCCTGCTTGGTTCTTGCGGTGAGGATTCGGCGATGGAAGAGCGCGGAGATGCGAAGGAAGAACGGGCGGACGCCGTTGAAAATTACGGCGACGACCGTGCTGGACAGCTGGAAGAAATGGCGGACGAAGCGCCAACTGACGCTCGTGAAGACGCGCTCAACCAACGCGCAGAGCAAATCGACGACATTGGGGACGAACGCGCAGAAGCGCTCAACGAAAGAGCCGACGAGCTCGAGTAGGGCCATTAGTATTTATTGAAGGCGCCTACATTCCCCGTCGCGTTTTCACACTAGAGGGCCCCTGCTCACCGCAGCGGCCTTCTTCACATTGAGCGTGGACAAAATCGCTCAACAAGTAGCTTAAGATTTTCGCTTGGGAGACTGCAAGGTCTGCAGACGCTGGCCTCCCATTCACAAGCAAAAGCGCCCCGACATAATTGCCGAGGCGCTACACAAGGATCTAGGAGCGATTTCCAGGCCAGTAATTCAGAGGGAAATCGCCGCGATTGAGACCTGCTGCCCGCGGTTGGATGCAGCTATCCTGCTTCTCGTTCTCGCAGACATCATAGACTTTCCCCTTAACTCGGACTTTCGTCACTTTTCCTTGGGGTGTGCGCTCCACGATTTCAGGGCTTTCGGCCTTCCATTCCGCATCACGCGAATGATTGTCGGCTTGCGCGGTACCGGCAGCGGCGAACGCCGCTAGTGCCAAGCTTGGTGCAATGAAATATTTGATGAGAAATCTCCTGAATTTCTCCCGTCTGGTCACAATCCGATCCCATCGGACTAAGTCCTGTCGAGCGCGAGGGCCATACCCTTAGACGAGAACTCTCGCCCGTTTGCATCTCTCACCTTTTTAACCGGTAGTACGACAGGAATGTTCCGAAAAGTTTTGTCGGACCACAAGATCGACGGGTAATCGCTCATCGTTGCCCGATTTCACTGCAAACACTGACCTTGCGTCATAATGGAGCGCACACATGGGTTAGCATAGCGCGATGGTCAGAACCATTGTCGGACAGCACTTCAAAAGACTGTAGCTGAAGGCCGCCCTTCACCATGAGTTGATCCAACGGCCAGCCGACAAAAAGCAAGTTTGCCGGGAAGGTAGGATAGGTGCCGCGACCAATACGCGGATCACGCCAGCCGCCCGTCGAGCGAAATTTACTGGTTGTGCGCGACCAGGGGACATCGTTGAAATCACCCATCACAATGGCGTTGGGCAAGCGATCGGGTGTTTGAACACCGGCATTGACGATATTTTCGTCGCGGCTATCCGTATTCCATCCAGGCAGCGGTGGTTTCGGGTGGAGGCCGATAAATTCAATTGGCTGCGTTCCGGCAGGCTGGAGTGTCGCATAAAGCGTGGGTGTGTCCCTATGCGTGTTTTCAACCACGCTGGACTTCAAGGTTGGCAGCCGAGTGGCGAAAACTAACCCGAACGCCTCGGGTTGCGGGTGCCGGTCCACGTGACCATAGGCCGATAACACAGGCTCCAATTGATTGATCCACCGTGCATCGGTTTCCATCAAGAACAATACATCGGGATCGTGCTTTCGCACTTGTGCGATTATCTGGTCATACTGGTGGTTCTTGACCTTCACATTGACCGACATCGCGGAAAAACACGTGGCTTCAGCTGCTTGCGGAGTTTCCTCCGCGAGCGCTAGTTGCGTTTCGGCAAGAAAGGAATACGGCCAAATGCGCCAGACGTTGATGAGAATGACCAGCCCAAACATGGTCACTGCAGCCCAGCGCTGAGCTCTGGCTAGAAACAGCGCGAGAATTAGCAAGAGCGCAGCAACGTAAGACATTGGCTCACGCACGAGATCAACGGTCCTGACAAACCACGCGTCGCTCGGAATCAGAGAAATCAGAACCGCAATGAGCAAAAGTGTTGCAAGAGCGATGAGTGATATGCCGAGCTTCTTCAAAATCAATTCCCCATTGGCCCACTAATCTCTCGGCAAGCTAAGGTTCTCCCCGACTAGCAAACCCCACCGACATTCTAATGTACGTTGAGAGTGGCTCGGAACCAAGCAATTTGATTGAAAAAGGATTAGGCGGGCGGCTGCTGACGTGCTCTGACGTGCTCCCCTTTTCTCCTCCACTCATAAGTAGAGTCCGGGGTTGCCAGGGTCCCCTGGCGGGTGGGGTTGTGCAACCTGCCTGGCAACTTCGGCGGGCGTCAGCCCGCCTATCCCGCTATGCGGCCGCACATGATTGTAGTCGTCGCGCCATGCTCGCAGCACCGATCGGGCGTGGCTCAGTGATGCGAACAGCGTTTCGTTCAGGCACTCGTCGCGCAAGCGGCCATTGAAGCTTTCGACGAAGCCGTTCTGCTGCGGCTTGCCGGGCGCGATGTAGTGCCATTCGATCCGCCGATCCTGCGCCCAGCGCAGGATCGCCAGACTGGTCAGCTCCGTTCCGTTGTCGCTCACGATCATCAGCGGCTTGCCCCGAACGGCGATGATCGCATCGAGCTCGCGCGCCACACGATCGCCCGACAGCGACGTATCGACCACCAGTGCGAGATTCTCCCGCGTGAAGTCGTCGACCACCGCAAGGATGCGGATGCGCCTGCTACACACCAGCGTGTCGCTGACGAAGTCCAGGCTCCAGCGCTGGTTCGGACGCTGCGGCAACGTCATCGGTGCCCGCGTGCCCATCGCACGCTTGCGGCCCCGGCGACGCCGCACACGCAGGTTCTCCTCGCGATACAGTCGCAGCAGCTTCTTGTGGTTCATCACGATGCCCTCACGGGCGAGCATGATCCCAAGCCGCCGATAGCCGAACCGGCGACGTTCAAGCGCGATCTCACGAAGACGCGACCGAAGGTCGCCATCATCACCACGCCGATGCGCATAGCGCATCGACGATCGATCAACGCCAAGAATGGAACAGGCCCGACGCTCGCTGATCTCGAAGAGCAGTCGAACATGCTCGACTGCCCCGCGCTGAGCGGCAGGCCTCACCAGTTTTTTGACGCCACCTCTTTGAGCACCGCGTTGTCGAGCATGGCGTCTGCCAGCAACCGCTTCAGCCGGCCATTCTCGCTCTCAAGCATCTTCAGTTTGCGCGCCTGCGACACGTCCATGCCGCCATAGGTAGCCTTCCATTTATAGAACGTCGCACCGCTCACGCCGTGCTTGCGGCAAACGTCCGCCGTCGTCGATCCAGCCTCCTGCTCCCGCAGGATCGCTATGATCTGCTCCTCGGTAAACCTGCTGCGCTTCATCGCCGTCCTCCTTCATGAAGGACTCTAGCTCAGACTGGCGGAGTTTCAGGGGAGCACGTCACTGCTCATTTGCAACTAGATGCCTTGCTTGGAAGGCAAACCGTGCAGCTTTGCCGACATCATTTTGGAAAGAAGAGTTTACTACACCGCCTACTACCGATCCGATCATTGGAACGATCATGCCGGCTCGGCTGCGGAAGCTCGCAAACGCAATAGCTCGCGACACGCGCTCAACCGCTTGGTCAACAATCGGGGTGATATGTTCGTGATCAGCGTGAATCAGTTGACCTTGATCGCCAATGCCTGCTTCCAAATCGGCGATGTGCGCCTCACGTTCCTCCGGATCATCGAGCGCGGCTAGCTCCAAAACCTGTAGCCGAAACAATTTTTCAGCGGCACCTTCACCTTCGAACCCGTATGCGCGTCCGGTATCCCGAATGGTGCGCAAGGCGATGCCGATGGTTGCAGGGATATCCGCACTCATCGAAAGCGCGCCGCCCAAACCTGCGGCTGCGCCAGTGGTCGCACTAATGACTCGTGCCGCACGGGCTACTTTGTTAGCTGCACGGTGTGCTGCGGCGATGTCGGTCGTATCATGATCGAAGCGAACGAGCTGCGGAGCTGCAATCGCGCTGTCGAGACCTTTCAATACAGCTTCGATAAGACTTTTCGGCACGACGGAAGCTAGCGCCTTGCCAAATGGGTGGGTCAACCGCTCGATTCCTCGTCCAAGACGGGAAGGTTTGCTGTCGCGGAATTTCTGTTGGTCTTGCTGAATGTCCATGGCTCTTCAATGGCTGGCTACTAGGCGGGTTCCTTAAAAACTCATGCCGGCCTAGGCATCTTAAGGCGAGAGAACCACCGGGCCTCTGAGGCACCAGCCCCTTACCGGAGCGTCCGCAACGGAGTCGTTTGCGGACAGGCAACTTCCGACAGAAGAAACCACTAGCGGATCGTCCGCTTACAGCCTCAGTCTCTGCCATTCAGAGCGCGACCATAAAGGCGCTCGACACGCGCTTGATCGGTCAATCGCGCTGTTGCAACGGCCTGTCGCAAATGCCGGCTTCCGGGGGATCGCTGGGGGTATTTTCTGGATCTGAGCTAAAATAAATGAGGAGAAACAATTAGATAAGTGCTTGCGACATATCCCTCCTCCGCTACCAGGAAATAGCGTTCGCATAGGGTCGCTTGTGTTCGCATGGGTCCGGATTTTCGACCTATATCACTGATTGAAATCACAGACGCTCATTCCATCGCGCGGGTTCGATTCGAGCCGTATGCGTACGCAATTGGATGACTAAAGCCTTAGCCTTCGCGGGACTATCCTACGGGTATTTCCAGCTTTGATTGAATCAGGCGATACCCCCCAACCGCGAAGCTGAGCCAAAGGATGAATTTTTTGGCGCCCCCTCAACCGCTTGATCAAGACTTTTCATGGCGGGCGCAGTCCAAGACTCAAGCCTTTTGACTGGTCAGCATTTAGTGAGCTCGTCAGGAGTGTGCGAAATACCCTTGTCGCCCAAGATCAGTTCGGTCGTTTCTGCCGGCTGATCCCACATGGGAAAGTGCCCGCTATCCTCAAACCAATGCATCGCAGCATTTGGAAACGCCGACATCGCACGGCACGCTTGTCGCGGTAAGCACAGCCGATCCTTGCGCCCCCAGCCGATCACGACGGGTTTTGACGTATCTGGGGTGCCCTCTTGGGCCGCTCCCGTCGCGAGATCGGCGACAAGCGAACGAATTGTCCGCGTATCTGCCAATGCCTCCAATTCCTGGCACAGGAAAGCAGGATCTAGCGCCCACGGCCTTGCGGAAAGTTGGATCATGAGCGCAGTTCGACCTGCGACATTTCTGGTGATGGCCGGGAGAGCTGGCCGCAATGCGCGGACCAGGGCGATCGATGCGGTTATGGTAGTTCGGAAAAAAGTACGCTCCCACCCTTTCCAGAAGCCGCCCGGATCAAGCGCGACGACTCTACCGGCCTTTCCGCGTCGCGCCATTTCGCGCACCAGCCGTGCGCCCATCGAACTTCCCACCATATCGATGCCGTCAAGCTGTTCGGCGTCAAGCCAATCGGCCAAGCTGCACGCCAGCCCGTCGAACGTGCCACTGTCGCGCTCTTCGGGCGTCCTCCCGTGACCGGGGAGGTCCAAGGCAATGACTTCCCTGCTTCGCGAAAGCGTCGGAGAGATTGGATCCCATGATCGAATGCTTCCGCCAAGGCCGTGAACAAGCAGGAGAGGCTGGCCGTGGCCTGAGCGCGTTTGGTGAAAGGTCATATATGATGAACGTCTCTCAATGACTTCTGGGCTTCTTCGGTTGCGATTGCCCCTTTCTTCCACGATTCGGAGAGAGCGGCTGGAAAAATCCCGGTTTCAATGGTGCCCAATTGAGCCCCGGTATCAGTTCGTCGCGGGATTGCGGTATTCACTTACCGAAACGAGACCGAGAGCTTGCCATACGACCCCGGCGTGAAGGAACGCTCTTTGCAGCCACTTCCTACCAAGATCGAGACGGATGAAGCCGATCGCGCTGACCAGGAAACACATCAACGACTTGAGAATTGCAGAACAAGCTACAAGGCCAAGCCGCTCATATCCTATTTGCTGGGTGACTTTCGTGTGGGTTTGCCCCGACCGAAAGGAGCGCCTCAGTACCCAGCGCATTGTCGCCCGGTGTGGAGGGACGGGCTCGTCGACTACGGATTTCGGTTGGTAGACGATCCGCCCGCCCGCTTTCTCCAATTGGCGGAAAAACATCGTATCTTCGCCGCCGGTAACGCCCAGGCCAAGATCGAAACGCAAACCGATGGATTTGACAAACTCTGCGTCGATGAGTGCGTTGGAAGTATAGGCATTAGCAGGATTTCCTTCGATCCGATTGGAATGGAAATCGCAGACGGCAACCCAATCGGGTAATTCCGGCGAATAGATCGCCTGTGATCGACCAATTATAGCGTGAGACCCGGATCGAAACTCAGCCAGGTGGAACAGCCAGTCGGGCCGAGCTGTTTCATCATCGTCGATGAAGGCGAGCCAGCGGGTCTGGCAGGCATCAAGGCAGGCATTGCGGGCGACCGAGATGTTCCCAGCAGGAGCGTGAATGTAGCGCACGGGAAGCTTGAAATGGTGACCGGCCGTTTCAATCCTGAGGCGCGCTTTTTCGGTTTTGTCATTATCTGCAATCAGGATCTCGACCGGAACCAGACCTTTATCGAGTTGCGAGATTGAGCGGAGCGTATCGGAGACGCTGATTCTCTGGAACGTGCAAATGCCGACGGAAATTCTAGGTTCCAAAACGGAAGGGTGGCTTGCGGCTCGAAGCTCTATCGTCATGCCTCGAGTGGTGCGACAAAAAGCAACGCCAGTATACCACCTGGGTTAGCATTCGATGCTCGAATACGATCAGGCGGGCGACTGAGATTTCACTCTCGTGGCATGCGGAATGTGAAGATCGTACTCTGCGGATCCGAGTTAACAGCCAACTTGCCGCCATGTGATTGGGCGATCTGGGAGGCGATGAACAAGCCGAGGCCGAGCCCTTCCTGTGATGGACGGATCTCTTCGCGGACGAAGGGTTCGAACAGCTTTGCCATAGCTGCCGGTTCGATCTGGTCGCCACCGTTTTCAACCTCGAGAAGGAGTTCGTCCGCGTTCTCGTACGCTCGAACCGATATCACAGAGGATATGTCCCCATGTGTTACGGCATTGGCTATGAGGTTGGACAGCAATTGCGAGACGCGCGCAACGTCGCAAGGTACAGGGTCGGTCAACAGGATTTCGGATTGTATCGAGACGTCCGGATTAACGATGCGGATTTCCTGGATGACTCCGCGGATGGCAACTTCAAGCCTTTCTCCGGAAGTGATGTCGAGTGACAGGCCGCTACCCAAGCGGGTCCGTGCGAAGTCCATCAGGTCATCGATCAGGCGGCTCATGCGGTTGAGCGTTACCGTTCCATGGCCGATGACAGTCTGGCCACGCGCGCTGAGTTCTTCTTTGGCCAGCAAGGCATAGCCGGACTTCAATGCCGCGAGAGGATTGCGCAAGTCATGACCCAGGACCGCGATGAATTGTTCGCGCAGCGCGGCTTCGTCTTCGCTGCTCCGCAGAGCCGTGCGGTCGTCCACTGCTTCGGTGACATCGCGAGCGCTGCAATAGAATTTGCCTCGCTCGGGCACGCAGTTCCACGATAGCCAGCGGTATTCGCCGCTCTTGTGCCGATACCGATTGCGAAAATTCAGAATCGGCTCGCCTTGCTGGATGGCTTCGAACGCATCTTGCGTACGCTGGACATCCTCCGGATGGATGAAATCGAAGAAGCGCCGGTTTTCGATTTCGCTTGAGGCATAACCCAGAGTGGCTTCCCACGCGGGATTGGTTGCCTCGAACAGTCCGGAATCGTTGAGTACACCCAGAAGGTCGGGCGTTACCTGCCAGGTCAGGCCGTGTCGGTCCTGCGTTTCGGTATCCATCTAGTTGCCCACCCAGCCCATGAAGCGGCATTAGCACGGGCATAAAGCAGGATACAGCGTTTCCGGCTGCCGAGGGGGCGTAAAGCGCCAACACGATCAGAAATCGAGTTGGCTAATATAAGTGAAATCGCTGGTCGGGGCGTCTGCTTAGATGGCCCTTTGATATCACCCGTTTCGCGAAAGACTCATCCATGCAGTATATCCTCCGCTTCTCCAGCTTCCATCATGACCGACCGGAGAGGATCGAATTCACGGCCGCAAGTGATCGACAAGCGGCAATCATCGCCAGGGATTTGGCGCGCGCTCGCCCCAGTACCTTGTGGCAGGAGAACCGAAAAATTCCCGGTGTGATGGAATGTCTGCCAGAAATGGCAATGACGCGGTTCGATGCATTGTCAATGGAAAGCGACACAAGGGATGAGCCTGTTAATCGGTAGCCCCCGCTATACCCCGACCTTGCGCAAGGCTTCGCCCGAAAGCGCTCTCAGAGTTTCTTGTGCAAAGCGCAGTCGTGCACCGAATAAGCCTTCTCTGTCCCGGGTCATGTGCCAAAGCATTTCCCGACGGCGCGGCCAGTTCAGCGAAGGGTTTTCCGGATCGATAACCATTATTCGCATCTCGGTATTTTGCCACTGCGGCGGGCTTGATGGGAAATCGAGCTCGACATCGAATGCAGCTTCGCTCAGCTGGACGGCAAAACCGAAGCTGCCCAGCAGATCCTGCCTTTTCAAAAGCTCTTCCAAATTTGACTGATCAGCCCCACTGAGCCGGCTCAACCCTACCGCGACATCGAGCGCATATTTTCCTGAAAACTTGTGAGCCATCACCCCCTTCACAAGGTTGAGGCTTGCGACAAGGAGGCTCCCGACCGGTCCAAAGCCTTGTACCACCTCTGATCCTAGACTGAGCTGTGTAACCAAGTCGTGTATCTCTTCCGGCCTCTTTGGCGAGGGACAGCCCGGTTGCTGCAATTTGTGATGCAAGTCGATTGTACAAAGCGGGAAGTCCACGTGCTGGAGATGGACTTCCCCGAGCGACTGCCGCCACCATGCATTCCCGCAATCGGGCCGCAAGGTGAATCCGACAGACAAGAGGGTGGAAACCGCGTCGTCGAACTGTGCCTTACGGACCAGCATGTCCATGTCGTTGGCGGTGCGGAAGAACAGATCGCCGTAAAGTTGTGCAAGTGCGAGCGGTCCCTTGAAGAGAACCGGTTCGATGTTGGAGCACCTCAATGCGGGCAGCGCAAGGCGCATCATCGCCATGTTCTGAGAATTCACGAGCATCGCGCGCCCTCTTGCTGAAAGGAATGCGTCTGCAAATCCCTCAAACGGTGCGCTACCTGTCCGTGCCGTCGCGATTTCGCACGCAGTCATCATTCGGTTTTCGGCCAAGAGACGCAGGACAATTTGCGGATCGATGAACCCCCTTCCTGATCGGGCTGAACTTCGCTTTCCTTTCATCAGCACGCTCGCGCAATTTCCGATGAAATCGAGTTCGCTCATAACCATGGATTTGCCGCCGTGAATGCGCATTGCCGACACCGTTGGCACGATCACTGCAGGCAAAAATAACCTGGGTTATAAACTGGAATGGCCAAATAATATTGGCGTGATAACCTTTGCTTAACCATCTGAAAAAGTTCATTTTCGCCGGACCAATCCTTTCACTTCGAGAGCGATTAAAAGGAGTTTCGACATGAATGAGAAGAAAGCCTATTCAACCCCCGTCCTTACCGAGGTCGGCACTTTCGAGCGCATTACGCAGGCCAACGGCTGCCCCGATGCGCTCGATGCTGCATTCCCCGCCGGAACCCCTTTCGGCGACCTGACATGCGGCGTCGACGGCGGGATGTCCTGAACTGCAGGGGCGGGCAATGTAAATCTTGTCCGCCTCTCTTTCGCTGCGAAAGGGTGCGAAATGCCGATAGCTGACAGCACGATCATCAATGCCGATCCCGATGTCGTTTCGGCGGGACTTGGTCCAGGCATGGTACTCCTCAACCTTTCCCGCAAAATCTATTACAGCCTCGACGAAGTTGGCGTGGTGATCTGGAAAGCCGTGACAGACGGGGCCGGTTTTCAAGAAATTTGTGGAGCGATCGAAGCAGAATTCGATGTCGATCACGCCAGATGCCGGTCCGATGCAGAGGTCATCGTCCTTGAGATGGAAGATGCGCGGCTGGTCAGGATCGAGCGATTATTTGCCGATGCCTGACAAGCGACCAACCACCAAGCAGTTGGATCCGTTTCTACTGATGCGCTGCGCAGTGGTTTTGATTGTTGCGACAGCTTCCCTGGCCCTGCTCGGATATAACCGGCTTGCCGCCGCCACCGCCAAGCCGATTTCCCGAAAGGGTTCGCAACATTACGCCAGATGGCTTGGCCGGCATTTTCATTTTGCAGGACGTTTCATTCCATTTGCCAATTGTCTGCCACAAGCGGTTGCCCTTCGGTGGCTCCTCGCGCGGTCCGGGCACCGGTCTAACATAATAGTGGGTGTCCGGCTAAAGAGCGGCGGCCCTGTCAGCGCTCATGCATGGGTCAATTGCAATGGCGTCTGCGTGCTGGGAAATGCGGACGGAAGCGTTTCGGCATACAGGCAACTGGCAGATTTGGGCTGAGATGAATTTTGCCATTTCAGGCACCGTCCCGAAAGGCGCAGACGGCAAGGTCGATGTGCAATTTCTGGCGAACGACCCCGCAATTCTTGCCCATGATGCCGATATGAAGCTCGGGCTTGTTGCCGATGCTTCCATCTATAACCTAGTTGAGCTTTCATGTGAGCTAGGTCTGTCCAGATCGACCCCCGTCGCGTCACTTCTGCTGGCCGGTTATCGCAGATGGGGTCCGGGGCTGCCGCAAAAGCTGGATGGCGATTTTGCTCTGGCGATATGGGACAGTGCCGCGCGCACTCTTTTTTGCGCGCGTGATCGCTTCGGTGTGCGACCGCTCTGCTACCGCGAACTCGGCGACAGGCTGGTCTTCTCATCCGACCCGCAATTCTTGCCTCAATTGCCGCCCGGCGGCTCCGACTTGGAAGAATGGGCGATAGCGGATTTTCTGGTCGGCCGTGTGATCGAAGGCAACTCCAGGTGGAAGGCGATCAGCACCCTGCCGCCCGGCCACTCTCTCACCTATCGCAATGGAAGCACCGAGGTGCGCCAATACGTCAACTTGGAAATAGCAGCCGAATGTGACGCTCGCGAGGCTCCGGAACGCTTCGCGCAACTCTTCCGGAATTCGATACGCAAACGCACACGCCAGGCGGACAAGCTTGGATGCTTGTTGAGCGGCGGCCTCGACTCCACCAGCATCGCTTGCGTCACGCGCGATCATCTTGCCTCCCATACCCTATTGGCGACATACTCGATGACCTTCGCCGATGGCGGTGCGAATGATGACAAGCCGTTTATCGACGTGGCGCTCCGGAATGGCGGGTTCCGACCAACAGTAATCGAGCGAGAAAGCTATGCTCCGCTCGATGGACTCAATGCCATGCTCGAAGAACAAGGTGGCCCTTTCCTGGCCCCGAACCTGATCGCCATCAAACCGCTCGTGGAGCGCGCGGCAGACGATGGGATTGCGGTCCTGCTCGATGGGCATGGAGGGGACGAGGTGGTCTCGCACGGTTTCGGACGTCTGGACGAACTTGCTGCTGCCGGTCGATGGATGAGTCTGGCGAAGGAGTGCGGTCCGATCGCTCGCGATTATGGAAAGGCCAGACACGAATTGGTCGGGGCGGTTGCTAGAAGGACCCATGGCAGATCCGCGCGCCTGATTTACAAAGCTGTTGGCTCGAAGAAAAAGTTGCGCGGCAGTGAGAAGTGCCGTGCCCCTATGCCCGGTTGGCCGTCAAAGGATCTGATCGAAAACACCCGCCTCGACGAACGGCTGCGACAATCGCCGCCCTTTCCGTCCGGAGCAACCGAGCCGCAGCAGCATTGTGCGCAATTGAAGGCGCCATTGCAGCCCTACGCATTCGAGGTATTGGCTCGCTTTTACCGCGGGCGAGGCATCGGAAGCCGTTTTCCCTTCTGGGACAAGGAGCTCGTCAGCTTTTGCCTATCGCTTCCATCCATAGCGAAGCTTGAGGGTGGCCAGACACGGGTAGTTTTGCGCCGAGCGATGAAGGGCACGGTGCCGCAGCCGATATTACAAAGGCGCGGCAAGATGGACTTCACCGCACAGCTGAAGGACGGGATGGTCGCGCACCATTCGTCTTATATCAAACACATCCTCCATTCAGACGCGCTGGAGCCCTACGTCGATCTCGAAGCTGCGCGTGCAGCCTTTGCGCTGATGCAGGGGTCAGGCGAGAATAATTCGGCAAATGTTCAAGCAGTGTGGCGGGTGGTTGCGCTTGGGGCCTGGGTCGAAATGCGCCGGTCGATCACCAAGCGCGCGGCGGCGTGATACTGGCTCCCGATCATCAAGCGTCGCAGGAGGTGGAGCATCGATTGTTTCACTACCGCGCCTTCGGATTGCGCGTCGGATCGGCATTTGCGCTTCCCGAACTCGCTGTGTCAGCGATTACGGAAGTCGATGTTGTTTTTCTAAGGGGAAAGGATGGATGCGATTTTACCGGGTTCCCGACAGAAGGTCAGTTTCTCTTCAGCGAAAGCGAAACTATTCTTGTTTGGCCTGAACTTGGGTGCTTCCGTATCGCAGACAGGTCGCGCGTAGTGGTCGATCTGGCGGCCGGTGCCGATCCGGAGCTGCTAGGTTTTGCTTTGCTCGGCCCGGTCATGGCCCTGGTGTTGCAGGCGCGAAAAGCGTTCGTGCTTCACGGAAGCGCTCTGGCTATCGGCGGACAGGGCATCGCGTTTCTTGGTGACAAGGGTGCGGGAAAATCAACAACTGCAGCCAGCCTCGTCAATGCGGGCCATGAATTGCTCACCGACGATATACTCGCCCTTTCCGGCAGCAAGCTGAAGATGATCCAGCCGGCCTTCGCACAGGTCAAGCTTTCTTCCGCAGCCGCCAGTGTTCACCGACCGGCGGGTTCTGCAAGGAGGCCAGCCGTGATGCGGGTGCCTGACAAGGACCGCTATACTCTCGCAGCCGGTTTTAGCGCGAAGCCGACGAGGTTGCGGAAGATATATTTACTTGCGACGGGATCCCAGCTCGCCGCCGAATCCCTTCCTGTCAATTTGCGCTTCAAGGCTTTGCTGCGATTTTCCTATGTGACACGGTTCGGGCCCCAAGCGTTGGATGGAGATGCGGCGCGCAGACATCTGGACCAGTGCACCCAGGTCGCTGAAACCAGCGATATCGCCATTTTGACGGTACCACGCTCGCTTGAAAGACTGGGAGAAATCGCCTCCTTCTTGCTTGAAGACCTTCGGGAATAGCGGATGCCGAAAGAGCAAGGTAACGGCAGGAAGTCCTTCCCCGCGCTTCTGCGAATGATTTTCAGGCACGATACGAAAGGATTCTTCAGCGCACTTACCTTAATGGTGATTGCGGGTCTCGCCGAGGGCCTCTCGCTGCTTATGGTTTTGCCCTTGCTGGCGAATTTCGAAGCCTCGTCAGGCGCGGCTCGTGACCAAATCCCGCTCGTTTGGGAAATCTCGCTGTCACTCGAACAGTTGCTGGCTGTCGTTGTCGCGCTGGTCGTGTCGCAGGCGTTGCTGAGCCGCTACAAGAACATATATCTCGCCAACCACCTGTTCGGCCTGCTCAACGCAGTACGGCTCGATCTTTTCTCGCGAGTCTCGTCGATGCGTTGGGACTATCTTGTCAGCCGCAGGCAGGCCGATCTGCACCATCTCATGACCACCGATGTGGAGCGCATTTATGCGGCGGCTTTTGCCACAATGATGTTGCTGCAGACCTCGATACTACTGTTGATCTACCTCTGCGTCTCCTGGCTGATAAGTCCTGCCATGACACTCCTTGCGACCCTCTTGGGGGCCGTCATCTTTGCGGTTCTTGCGCCGCTCAGGCGTCGTGCAGCGCGTTTCGGCATTGAACGGACGGTCAACAAACGCGCGCAATATCGCACGATCGGCGAATTTCTGGGCGGCCTCAAAACAGCCAAGATCCACAACGCCGAAGACGCGTTTCGCGCCAATCTGGCGGGGAACCTTGAGACTGTGCGCGATGAATCGGTGGGCTATATGCGTTTGGCTTCGCTGGGCGGAGTGGTGTCGCAGACCCTTAGTGCTGTCGCTGTGGCTGCCATTCTCTATGTGGGCCTTTTGCACCTGCAACTTTCGCTGGCCGTTCTGGTGACGTTCCTGTTCATCCTCATGCGCCTCTCGCCGCGATTTCTCAGTCTGCAGAACGGCGCGCAGGACATCATCTCAAATCTCCCTGTGTTCATCGAAATCGAGAGATTGAAAAAGGACTTCGAGGGCCTTGGTGAGCCGGTGGCGGTCATTGCGAGCCATGGGGATCCGGTTCTTCGTCAGGCTATCTCGTTCGACCGGGTTTCCTTTGCCTACCCAGGTAACGATGATCGGCCATCGCTGAATGAAATCAGTTTCGAATTGGTTGCCGGATCGTCTTGCGCCTTGGTCGGCCGTTCCGGTAGCGGGAAAAGCACACTGGCCGATCTTGTTACCGGTCTCATGATCCCGACCAGTGGCGCGATCGCTATCGACGGCCACTATCTCGATCGCGGTTCCCTTCGCAGCTGGAGATCGAGAGTCGCTTATGTGCCGCAGAATGCCTTCTTGTTGCATGGGGATATCGCCACCAATCTCAGGCTTGCTCGGCAGGATGCTTCCGAACGTGAACTGACGGAGGCACTGGCGCTTGCCGGAGCGGACGATTTCGTTCGCGAATTGCCCTTGGGAATGAAAACCGTCATCGGTGACGATGGCGCGTTCCTGTCCGGCGGGCAGCGACAAAGGATTGCCCTTGCGAGGGCATTGATCTCCCGTCCGCAGCTTCTGGTTCTGGATGAGGCGACCAGCGCTCTCGATTGGGAAAGCCAGAATGCGATCCTCAGTACATTGGAGAAACTGCGCGGTATCGTCACGGTGCTGGTCATCGCGCATCGTCCACAAATGGTGGCCGCAGCCGATTTCGTGATCGCTCTCGAAGCCGGCAGATTGGTGGAGCAGGGAAGCCCTGACGAGTTGGCAGGTGCTGACGGCATAGTGGGAAGGATGCTCTCGTCCGACATCCCGTCCGCACCACCCGTCTCGCCCGGAGTACACGCAACTAACCTGATTTAGTGTCTCTGTCGGGCGGGGCTGCGATGGCGGCTGGCATGTTACCGGGCATCGGGAGGACTTGATGGTGCGCATCGCGAAGACCACAACTGCCATGGTCCTGATCCTGTCTGCCGCTCCCGTCGCCGCACAAAGCATCGACGATCGGTCCGCAAGCGACGAAACGCTCGAAGGATACCGCCCCGTCGGGGCGAGGATCGGCAGTTTCATGCTTCATCCAAGTGTCGATGCTTTCGTCGAATATGACGACAATCCGCTGGCCTTGCCGGATGCAAGTTCGGACGATGAGATACTCACTGTTCGCGGGAAAGTTGAAGCTCGATCTTTGTGGCGGCGACATCGGCTACGCGGCGTCGCTTACGTGGATCAATCGCTGCACCGTCGGTGGAGCAGCGAGGATGCGCTGGAAGCCGGCGCCCGGGTTGAGGGCACATTCGACATAAGCCGCGACCTTTCGCTCCGAGGTTATGTCGCCGCAGATGCCCTATCCGAAAGCCGCTCCAGCATCGGGAGCATCGAACGGTCCCGCGAACCTTCCCGCTTTTCCCGCAAAAATACTCTGGTGGCGGTGGATTGGTCGCTGCGTCCGATCGAGGTAACCGGCGAAGCCGAAATCACAGAACTCGATTTCCGGGATGGCGTGTCCTTCGAGGGAAATCCCATAGAACAGGATTTTCGCGATTCCAGATATGGCCGTTTGTCGGGGAGAGTGGCTTATGAATTTGCGCCACGCCTTTCTGCCCTGGTCCGCGCCCAGATCGACAGGTTCGAATACACCTCGGCTGAAGAAAGCGGACTTCAGGCGGACAGGGACTCGACGGGCTACAAGCTGGAGGCCGGAGGCCGGATCGAACTCACCCGCTTGCTGTTTGTCGAAGCGCGTGCTGGCATCTTGCGCAGGGAAAGCGACTCTCCCGCCTTTGCGGACATCTCCGGAGTCTCCTACGGCGGCCACGTAGACTGGAACGTGACCCCCCTGACCGATGTAAGGTTCTTTTTCGATCGCGAGATCGAGGAGGGTGGCTCGCGTCTGACGACCGGCAATCTTCGGAGCCAGGCTCGCCTCAACGTCCGCCATGAACTGCTGCGCAATTTCGTGATCGAGGCGGATGCACGCATCGCGCGTATCAGAACACTCGGCGCTATCGATGTTGCTGCAGACGAGGTAGCGGGCGAGCTGTCAGGCATCTATTATGCCAACCGCCGACTGCGCATCGTCGGATCGCTGCGGTATTTCGACCGCAGCTCGGACGCGGATTTCTTCCGGACGTTCGAACGCAAGCGAGCGATGCTGGGTGTTCGCCTCGCTTTCTGAGAGAATTTGCTCCCTTCCGCGTTATTCCATGTAGTAGCCGGCAAATTCTTCCTGATAGCTGTAGATGTCCTGCTGCCCGGTGCTTGCATGTTGCCGCACATCGACCTGTGTTAGCGCGAGGCCCGCAACACGTGCCTCGGATGTAAGGAGCAGGTCCACCGCAGTGTCGACCGCCTTGATCGAAGTCGATCTCCATCGAGCGATCACCAGTGTGGCATCAACGTCTCTCACCAGCGTCCTCGTCTCCGCAATGCCCAGGATCGGCGCGGTATCGACGATAACCACTTTATAGTTGTCTTCTAGCTGTGCGAGAAGTTCGGAGAACCGGGATGAAGCAAATAGGTCGCTTCCGTCGTCCTTCGGTACACGCGACCCGAGAACGGACAATCCTGTCGCATCTTCCACGAAGACTGCATCAGTCAGCGATAGTGAGCCAGCCAGAAAGCCGCGAAGGCCCACGTGCTTTTCCGGCAACAGCATTTCGCTGGCCGCGCGCCTGCGGGAGTCGCAATCGACAAGGATGGTGCGCTTGCCGGATAGGGCCAAAGATCGGGCGAGGCAAAGCGAAGTGGTCGACTTGCCTTCACGTGGCAGGGCCGAAGTTATTGCCAGGCTTCTTGCGCCATCGGGCGTCCCCAGCTTGAGCGCCGAGCCTAAAGCACGCAGGGACTCGGCGAACTTAGATTGAGGGTGTTCGACGAGAAAATCGTGCGGTGCCACGCCTCGCACCGCGCTTTCCGTGGTGCTTCCGAGTTCCGGAACGGCACCGAGATAGGGGATACGCAGCTTGTCCTCCACGTCGGAGCGGGTCCTGATCCGGGCGTCGAAATATTCGCCTGCGGCGACACCCAACAGCCCCCCGACAAGGGCCATGGTCGCCCCCAGCGCAATTATCAGAGGAATATTGGGGGAGGAGGGAGAACGTGGCACGCGAGCCAGCGTTTCGATCGAGGCATCGGCGCGTATCAGGCCTTCTTGCGAACCCATTTCCTGCGCGCGTTTGAGGAAAGCTTCGTAGATCGAGCGGGCGGCCTCCGCGCTGCGCTCCAGCTCCAGGAAACCCACCTGCGCTGCATCGTTGGCTTCCAGCGAGCCGCGGGCACCGCTTTGGCTGGCTTCGAGCGAACCGAGACGCGAACGTGCCGCCACGACATCGGACTCCAGCGAGGCCAGGATCCGGTCGATCTGGCTCTGGATCTGTTGTCTGGTGTCCGCAATCTCCTCTCTCGCACGCAGCACTTGCGGATGGCGTCCACCATAGCGCTCCTCGAGATTGGCCAGTTCGCCACTCAAGCGAGCCTCGCGGGAGCGCAATTCGGCAACCGTACTCGATTGTAGTGCGGCCGGAACCTGCGCCCCGCCACCACCGCGTCCAACCCTGCTTCTTGCTGCCGACAGCAGGCCTTGCTTCTCTGCCAGATCTGCGCGCGCTGCAGAAATTTCCTGGTTGAGAACGGACACTTCCTGTTCTGCCATCGTCGCGCCTTCTGCGCTCATGAGGCCATTGCGGATCTTGTAGTTGTGTAGTGCGGCATCGGCATTCGCTGCCTTGGCGCGCAAATCGACAAGTCGACCTTGCAAAAATTCGCCCGCGTCCTGGGAAACTTCCAGTTTCCCGGACTTCTGTTGTTCCAGATACTGGAGGGCATATTCGTTCGCAATGGCCGCTGCCAGTTCGGGATTGCGGGACCTGGCGTTGATGCCGATGAGGTAGGTGAGACCCGAACGCCTGATTGTGACATGGCGCTGGACGGCGCTGGCGAGCGGATGTGTGCCGGGACGGGTATTGTCATTTACCGGCGAACGCTCACCGCCTCCGAACTCCGCATACCTTCCAATATCGAGACTTTCGGCCACCTTCCCTGCGAGGCGAGGAGAGGACAGGATTTCGACCTCCGTATCGATCACGTTGGTATCCGGAACCAAATCGGGCGAAACCGGCTGCAAATCGACGACTGCCGGCTGACCCGGTTCGATCAGCACCGATGCCGTTGCAGAATATATTTTTGGCTGAAGCAAGGCATAGGCGATCGCCAAAATGAGGATGGTCCCGGCAATGGCGAGAAATATCCAGATGCGCCGCCGCAGTATCGCCCACAGATCGCCCGGGTCGGGAAGGAAGGGGGCTTTTCGAAAGTCATTATGACCTTCTCTCGATTGAGTTGTTGCGGGCTCGGAGCCGGCGTGAATGTGTGTTGCCAAGGGGGACCCCATCTCGGAAGCGGACGCGGCAACGCTTGCCGACGCAGGACTGCACTACTTCGCAATGAAGTTTCCCTTGCGCCCTGACTTTGGTTAGAAACCTGCTTGAAGGCTTGCGAACACCCGATCGGGCAGGGGCGGCTTCTTGACCTATGCCCGGCCAGCCTCCGAAATCCCGATGATTGCCTATCTGGTGCACGACCTGAACGATGCCGCGGTGGCGCGGCGCGTCGAAGGCTTTTCGGCAGGTGGTGCACAAGTCATAGTAGCCGGCTTTTATCGCCGAGAGGCGGTCGAGACTGTTTCCGGAGCTCCGGCCATAACACTGGGACAGACCCACGATGCTCGGCTCGGCCAACGCGCCTTGCTTGTCGCGAAAGCGATGGTTTTTCGAAACGCACTTGTGAAAGCAATCGCCGACTGCACCATTATCGTGGCGCGAAACCTTGAGATGCTCACCCTGGCGAGAAGCATTGCGAAAAAGCACCAGACAATCGTTTACGAATTGCTGGACATACATCGCACCCTGCTCGGCACGGGACTGCTTTCCACCTTCGTACGCAATGTCGAAAAAAAAGCGCTTCGCAGCACCGCAGCGACAATCGTCAGCTCCGACGCCTACCGCCACAAATACCTCAAGGCGGTTCAGCGACATCATGGACCGGTCATTCTCGTCGAGAACAAGGTGTCTCGCGGCGATGCTGGGGCCAACTCTCCCGCCAAAGCGCAGCTGCAAGCGCCGTGGCGGATCGGCTGGTTCGGCATGTTGCGTTGCCGACGATCTCTGGATCTGCTTTGCGAAGCTGCCGCCCGGTCGAATGGCCGGATCGAGGTGGTCCTTGCGGGTATCCCGTCGCTTACCGAATTTGAAGATTTCTACGGTCAGGTCGAACACGCCGAGGGCGTGAAGTTTGCGGGCTCCTATTCAACCGACGAATTGCCCGAACTTTATTCTTCAGTGAATTTTGCCTGGTGTATCGATTTTTTCGAGGAAGGCCTGAACTCGGCGTGGCTCTTGCCCAATCGGCTCTACGAAGCGCTTTCGCACGCGGTGATCCCTGTGGCTCTTGTAGGTACGCAAACCGGGCATTGGCTTGGCAGGGCTGGCGTGGGACTGTGCCTGTCTGTTGCCGAGGATATAGCCGGTGTCATGAATTCGATGGACGGGTCCAAACTTGCGACACTTCGCAAGCAAATCTCCCGCCTCGATCCCGGAACGTATGCTTTCTCGCAATCGGACCACGAAAGCCTTGTGCGGCAATTGGCCGCAGCGGGGTGACGGTGGATGGAAATATCCTCGCGATCGTGCCTTGCCTGAATGAGGCACGACATTTGCCAAGGTTGCTTCGGCAACTGGCCAGCGAACCGCTTTGCTCCCGTATAGTGGTGGCTGACGGCGGAAGCACGGACGGCTCGCGCGAAATCGTGCAGGCCATGCGGCACCTCTTTCCCAAGATCGATTTGATGGACAATCCCAAATTAATCCAAAGTGCGGGTGTCAATCTCGCTGTCGAGAAATTTGGCGCAAATTATGCCTTCTTCGTTCGTCTCGATGCCCACTGTCGTTACCCTCACGGCTATATTCGCACACTTGTAGAAAGTGCCAAGGCTACGAAGTCGGACTCCGTGGTCGTGCCAATGCTTACATCGGGCACGCAAGGATTCTCGAAAGCCGCCGCGGCAGCGCAGAATTCACGCCTCGGCAACGGCGGCGCGGCGCATAGAAACTTAGGAGAGGGCGGTTTTGTGGACCACGGCCATCACGCCCTTATGCGCATCGCAGCTTTTGAAAAGGTGGGTGGGTATGACGAGAACATGCCTTGCAACGAGGACGCGGAACTCGACATGAGATTGGCCTCGATCGATGCCGCCATCTGGCTCGAGCCCAAAGCAGCCATAATCTATTTTCCACGCGAATCTCCGATAGCCCTGTGGCGCCAGTATTTCCGTTACGGGAGGGGGCGTGCGCAGACCGCCATCCGCCATCGAAGCCCCTTGCGTATCCGGCAGCTTGTTCCGCTGATGGTGCCGCCTGCAATCCTTCTCGCGCTGCTTTCCCCGCTGGGCTGGATATGTCTCGCGCTACCTGCCCTTGGTTGGACGTCGATCTGTCAGCTCTGGGCCCTGAACCTCGCAGCGAGACGACGGGACCTGATGATGGCTTTCTCGGGAGCCGCGGCGATGATCATGCATACTGCCTGGTCCTTCGGGTTTATATGGGAATGGCTGGCCAATTCGATGTCAAAGAGATCACAGACCTCGACCGGAATGCCTTCTGAGCAAAAAAGCTTTTAACCGCTGCCTGTCAATTTGCCCCGATGTACGTTCTGTAATCCGACAAACTTGTTTCGCCCGTCCGCCGCTAATTTTCTCGTCATCCAGACAGCGTCAGGAGAAAGGGCGTAGGGAGCTATCTCGTCAGCGACTTCACATCCAAGCAAGATGACGTCGAATGTGGGTAGCTGGTCGGAGAGTTCGGTCGCCGATGACCAATGGAAGATGTCCTTGCAAACGACGCGGTAGCCATTTTTCATAAGAGTTGTGGCAGCTAAGTAGGTTTCGGTGCCTTCTGTGAGTGGGCCGATGATAAGGGCATTTGGGTGAGACATCTTGAAGGTTCGCCCTCGACCTTGAAATACCCTCTCCTGAATACGGCGCAAAATTCCCTGTTTTATACTGCCGGCAAGCTGAAACAGAGTTCGGGGGTGCTGCAGTGCGTAGATCACTCCCTCCAGGAATTTGCGATCCTTGAACATATTGACGAGCAACAGGTGCCTCTTTGCGTCTATCAAGCTCGTTTTACGCCTTTTAAGGGCTTGCTTCAGCACGGCGTTTTCTGAGGCAGCCGGATCGCGTGCAGCTTGTATGAGAGCATCGATGTCACCGATCGACAAACGATGTGAAGTGGAATTGGCGTGCTTGCGGTAGAAATAGGTTGGACGCGGCGTTAACGTGTATCGCGCGCCTTGTTGCAACATCCGGGCTATGAGGTCGTAGTCTTCGCCGATCCGCAACGTCGGGTCATAAGCGACGCCATGCTTTTCCAGAAATTTTAAAGAGATCATGGGCTTGAGAAACCCGAGCGACGGTCCGCCAAACCCCATGGTACCAGATTCCACGAATTGGCATTCGCTCACCTCTGCTATGGTCGAGTTTGTCGTTCCTTCGAGAAAAAGCTTGGATTGCCGCTTTCCCCCTTGTTCGCCGAATTCGATCATATTCGCAGCAATCAAATCGGCATGTCTTGTCCGAACAGCATCGAGCAAAAATTCGAGATGCCTGGGATGAAGCAGATCATCGCTATCCAGGATCGCGGCCCAAGGTGCTCTGGCGCATCCGAGGCTATAATTGCGAGCGGCTGCCAAGCCGCCAGCCGGCCCGGCAAAAATCTTTATCCTGAAGTCACTTTTGGCATGTGTACGCGCAATCGCGCGAGTCCTGTCCGACGAACCATCGTCTACGACCACAATTTCAATTTCCTGCACGGTTTGGTCCGTGGCCGATTTGAGTGCTGCACCAATGGTCTCGTCGGCGTTTTTCGCCACCATCAAGATCGATACCAACGGGCTGGATGATCGATCACATTTCCGCCCACCCACTGCGCTTGGAACGTTCGAGAATTGTCCATCCGGCGTCATGCGCCCAGTAGAGCGGGAACGTATTCGATCGACCCTAAACAAGGTTAGAGGCCGATTGCGTCGGAACTCCTAAAGGTGTTTTCCCAAGGGGTGAGAGCCTCGGCCTCTAGGAGTAATCGATGCCTTCCGACCCTTCTATCAGCGTGTTGATAGCTGCTTTCAACTCGCAGGAGACAATCGGCATCGCCGTTCGCTCTGCACTTGCACAGCCAGAAGTTACCGAAGTGATTGTGGTCGATGACTGTTCTATCGACAATTCGGTAGCAGTGGCACGAAACGCGGACGACGGCAGTGGGCGGCTTCAAATACACCCGCTCGATGCCAACAGCGGTCCCGCCGCTGCACGCAATGCGGCCATAGAGAAGTCTACGAGCGAATATGTCGCCGTGCTTGACGCGGACGATTTTTTTACACCGGAAAGATTTCAGTCTGACATGGCCCCTAGCAAAAACTGGGATGCGCTTGCCGATAATATCCTGTTCATTCCTCCGGAGAAGACGGCACGGTTTTCGTCCATGGCTCGTATCGCGGCCAGCCAAACGCCGTTCAAATTGGGCCTTACGCAGTTCGTGGATGGTAATGAATCGATTGCGGGAAAACCGCGAGGCGAACTGGGGTTTTTGAAACCGTTGATCAGTCGCGCATTTCTGGAACGCCACGGCCTGCGGTACGATGAGAGGCTGAGGCTCGGCGAAGACTTCGATCTGTATTCACGCATGCTGCAAAAAGGCGCCCGGTTCCGGGTGACACGATCATGCGGCTACGTGGCGGTAGAGCTTTTCGATTCCCTGAGTGCCAGACATCGCGCCCAAGATCTCACGGCATTGCTCGACGCGGTCGATGGCATTCTTACGGGTCCTCTCGACGCCCGCGAGAGATCTTCGCTTCATTTCCACCGGCGCCACTTGCTGACCAAGAAACGCCACATGGAATTTCTTGAGACCAAGCGCGCCGAAGGTCTCGTTGTCGCGACAGCGCGCTGTGCGCCCGACATGGCGGGAAGGGCAGCCGTGGCAAAGGCGGTTTTGCGCGACAAGGTCGACGGGATATCCATTCTCCCGAAGAACCGGGCTCCCGAAGGCGCCAAGATCAGGTTCCTTCTCCCGTTCAGGCGAAAAATTATCCCCGCCACCGCAGAAGAGGCAGTGCGGGCCTAGGTTCTCCGCTTCCCAAATCCTAACCTGGTTGATGGCTTCGATCCTTACCGATGGCCAGATCGGACGATGCCCGTCCTGTCCAATACTCCTGATCGCCGGTCGAATGCCAATTGGCGTAAGGTGGGTGACACGTCGGGCCAACCTATCTACGGTTTCGAAACCGTTCCAGTCACACCGGTTGCAATTGCCCTCGTGGCCTGCCTCGCCATGCAGGCGCTCGGCCCCCCTATCGTCATTCTGGAGATAATCCTGTTCGCGGCAATCGTCGCCATCTCTTGGCGGCAGTTGCCTGCCGTGGCCGCACGGAGTTGGTTGCTGCTTCTCTTACCTACTGCAGCTATGTTTTCGGTAATGTGGTCGCAGGTTCCGTCCATCTCCGCTCGGTATGCGGTTCAGTTATTGGCCACGATCGGCGTAGGAATAGTTCTTGCTGCGACCATTCCGCGTGGAAAGCTTGTGCTCACGCTCTTCGCAGGGCTCTCGATAGCGATGGTAATCGGCTTCCTGTCGGGAAGGACGGGAATGTCGGCCGAGGGGGCGGTGCCGATCGGCTTTACGGGCTCCAAGAACCAGATGGCGTATGTCGCCCTGTTCTGGATGGCAGCCTCGCTGTGCGCCGTGGCCGACCGCGGTCTTTCATGGTTGACGAGGCTCGCCTCACTCGTGTGTGTTTCGTTATCCGCCGCCGTCATCTGGCAAGGCGCATCTGTCACGGCGATGCTTTCTGCAGTCGCGGTCGTAGTGTTCTTCGCCCTATTGTCGATCGCCGGAACCCTGCCTCGTGGTGGTAGGCTTTTCATCCTTCTTGCAGCAGCACTTTTCTTTGCCGCCGGCACGCTGGGACTGGCCCAGATTGAAAATTATGCCGATACCGCTCGTAGTGAGGTCCTAGGCAAAGACACGCGGCTCACAGGCAGAACCGTCTTATGGGAGGCGGCAGACCGTCTCATCGAGGAAAAGCCGCTCCTCGGACACGGCTACAAGGCGATCTGGCTGGGCGATGGCGGAGTAGGCCTTTTGGCGAGAAATGGTCAGACCGATGGCCGAGCCTTCCACTTCCACGACACATTTCGCGAAATCCGGGCGGATCTGGGTTGGGCCGGGCTGATCGCATTTCTGGCACCTCTAGGTTTCGGTCTGGCCCGGCTGGCGGGACTTTTCATCGAGAGAATAACAGTCGACCGCGCGTTGGCAGGAGGAATTTTTCTGCTCCTGTGTTTGCGGATGCGAACCGAACTCATCGTCGCGCCCTTGCTGATCGACACGGTCTTCCTGTTCTTGGCACTCGCCTTTTTCACATCTGCGCGTCGTCCGGATCCTGCGCGGAACCATTCACCCCAACATTCAACCAAATCGCGAAACAGAGGCGAGCACCATGTCCCGAATACCTGAGGCCGCGTTTGCGGCATTCCTCTTAGCTGGCTTGGCCGGATGCGCAGGCGTCGGCGATATGCCCTATGCAACCGCCGCGGATGCAAATGAAATCTATCCATTGGGCACGGGTGACAAGCTGAGGGTGACCGTGTTCGGCGAGGACACGTTGTCGGGCGAATACACAGTAACCGGCGACGGGGACATTTCATTCCCGCTGATCGGAAATGTTCCAGCCAGCGGACGCAGTATCGAGGAACTGCAGGCAACACTGACTGCGATGCTCGACAACGGATATGTGAACGATCCGCGGGTCAGCGCCGAGGTGCTCGAGTATCGGCCCTATTACATCCTTGGCGAGGTCAACCGGCCAGGAGAATATCCCTATTCGGTGGGTCTGACAGTGGAACAGGCCGTCGCTACAGCAGGCGGTTACACCTATCGCGCAAACGATGAGCGGGTGTTCCTGAAGCGCTCCGACGATACGCAGGAAAAGCTCGTGGACCTAGAACGCAGCCCGGCATTTCGCCTGCGGCCTGGCGACACTGTGAGAGTGGGCGAGCGCTATTTCTGATGATCTGCTTGCAGGTTCATGATTCCATTACGGATATATTCGTGTGATGCGGATACTTTTGGCCACCGGCCACCCATACCTGCCGCAGATCGCTGGCGGCGCCCAGTCCAGCATGCATGAACTTGCGCAAGCGCTAATCGCTGAAGGGCACCAGGTCGCTACCTTTTCCGGCCTAACGGGTGTGGGGAGCCTTGGCTGGAGAGCGCGCCTTTCGTTGAAAGTCCGGAAGAGCAAACTCTTTCGCAACGACACGCTCGGTTATCTTGCATTTCGTTCTTGGGTCCCTGCAGACGCAGCCCAAGAGGTGGCCACAGCCTTCGCACCTGACATTCTGTGCATGATGTCCGGCTTTCCCGTGCCTCTTTCAAAAGCGTTCCGGCAAGCAGGCGTCGCTACGCTGATGTATTTCCGAAATGTCGAGGACGATGATTTTGGTGGCGAAGTGGCCGGGTCGGCAGATGGGTATCTTGCGAACTCGCAATTTACGGCATCGAAAATGCGTGAACGTCACGGGGTCGACTGCAGTGTCATTCCGCCGCTTGTAAATGGCAAATGCTATGCAACGCGCACGTCGCGTCACTATGTAACCCTCATCAATCCGCATCCCTTGAAGGGCAGGGATATTGCATTCGAACTCGTTAAGCGCTGCCAGGATATCCCTTTCCTGTTTGTAAAAGCATGGACGCTGGAGAAGGAAGACCAGACAGCGCTCGACGAGCTGAATTCGCGCTTTCCCAACGTCGATGTCCGGGATCGCACCGAAGACATGAAGACCGTCTATGCGCAAACCAGAATCGTCCTGATACCAAGCATCTGGGAAGAAGCTTGGGGCCGCGTGGCGACCGAAGCCCACTTTAGCGGAATACCAGTGATTGCCAGCAGGACGGGCGGATTGCCCGAGTCTGTCGGGCCTGGGGGCGTACTGATCTCGCCCGATGCGAGCGTGCAGGCATGGGTGGACGCGCTTCGTGCTCTCACCCGGAATGAGCAATTGTATCGCAAACTGTCTCGAGCGGCGCGCGACTATTCGAAGAGAAAGGAAATGCAGCCGGGGATGCAACTGGCGCATTTTATTAAAGCAGCAAACAAGGCGATCACCGCTCACAGAAGCGTGCTGACGCCGGATAGCTCGTGAGGATCTTCTATTACACGGCTGTCGATTGCTCCCACCCCGGAGGTGTACAATCAGTGGTGGGCGGTTTGGTCGAGGCGATGAAGCGCCTGGGCCATCACGTCTTCTCGACCTGGAGCGAGCCAACCGGAAGTCGTGTTGCCAACAAGACGGTGCTCGATCTGCATTTGCGCGAACCGGATCGGCGCAGACTATGGCATCTGGCCTCGCTGTTTCGCTCAATCGGAGCCCTGCTTCGTACCAGACCACACATCGTGCATCTCCATTTCCTTACAAAGCGGGCCCACTATTTCCTCCTGCTACGGCGATTCCTCGGCTTCAAGGTCGTGATAACCGCGCACGGTAGCGACCTGCTTCGACCATGGCCGGGAGACCGGGACCATCTGGGACGGTTTTTGCAAGAGGCCGATGCCGTCACTGTCGTCTCCGAAGATTTGCGCGACCATGCGCTGCGCATCGGTTCCCTGCCGCAGCAGCGAGTAGAGGTCATTCCCAATGGCGTGGACATGGAAGTCTTCCAGCCGATTGGAGGAAAGCGACAACCCGGATCAATGCGTCTGATATCGGTAGGTCGGCTTGAGCACGTCAAGGGCCATGATGTGCTTCTGCGCGCTTTGGCTGACCCACAATACGGTAGCGGGAGCTGCGAACTTACATTGGTAGGCGACGGTGAAGAACGAAGTGCGCTGATCGAACTTGCTCGCCAACTGGCGATCGAAGCGAGAGTCAATTTCGCAGGAATGCTAAACCAACAGGAAACGCTAAATCTTCTACAGAACTCCGATGTCTTTGTTCTGCCATCGCGGAGCGAAGGCCTGCCTGTCGCATTGATCGAAGCCATGGCGTGCGGTCTGCCTTGCCTAGCCAGTGACGTGGGCGGGGTTACTCAAGTCCTTTGCGGCGCTGGCATGACTGTCGAACCGGACAACCCCGAAGAGTTGGCGAGATGCCTTGGGATGATTTTAGCTGACGAAAGCCTTCGCACTGGTTTGTCCAAGGCGGCAATTCGAAGGGCAAGCAGCTTCTCTGCTGCATTAGCCGCCAACCGATACGCGGCGCTTTATAAGCGGCTCGCCAGTAGTGGCTGAGATTGCGGCCGCATAGCAGCCCGCAACCCTAACCCAGTTTGTAGTCTTCCGTAACGGTATACGCGATTGGCTTCGCGTCGCCGCTGGCACCGCTTGTCCGGCAGAGTCGTCACCGTCACGGAGCAGCAATGTCAGAAATCGTCCAGTTTCCCGGCCGCGAGGACCAAGCAGATCAGTCGGCACGCCCGCGAATCATGTTCCTGCTCAAAGAATACCCGCAGATCAGCCAGACCTATATAAAGAACGAGATAGAGGCGCTGGAAGACGACTACGACATCCATATCGTGACACGGCGGGGTCCGGACATCGCCTACGAAGATCACCGCCCCTACCGAACCGCTGAAACGCTAGAAGAATTCGCCCAGGCCGTAGCAGAGATCCGGCCCCATATCCTCCATACGCATTATCTCACCGAACTCCGTTTCATTGGGCAGTTGTCCGAAATGACCGGTATTCCTTTTACCGTACGCACCCATTCTTTCGATACCGTCGCCCTGCGCAAGAAGAGCATAAAGGGTCGGATCAAGCAGATGCTCAAACGGTCTAAGCCGCTTGAGCGTACACCGTGGTTTATCGAGGGCATACGCGCCATGGAAAGCGAGTTGTGTCTGGGTGTGCTGACGTTCCCGTTTTCGCGCCCTTGGCTGGAACGCATGGGCATCGACGGCAAGAAGCTGATCGATTGCTTCCCCGTCGTTCGCACCGCCGCTTTTTACGATGAGAGCGAGAATGGCGATGCGATCATGAACACCGGTGTTGCGACACCGAAAAAGGCGATGCCCGAATTCCTGAAGCTGGCAAAGCTCGTGCCAAACGAGTCCTTCAGACTCTACGCGATGGGCTATCACCTCGACTGGCTGAAAG
This sequence comes from Qipengyuania seohaensis, assembly GCF_002795865.1. Classification (NCBI taxonomy): domain Bacteria; kingdom Pseudomonadati; phylum Pseudomonadota; class Alphaproteobacteria; order Sphingomonadales; family Erythrobacteraceae; genus Qipengyuania; species Qipengyuania seohaensis. Next base: position 434,271 of record NZ_CP024920.1, on the reverse strand, counting down.
AGCAGGATGCTGAGATGGGCTCCGGTGTGGAATTTGTGGAGCCGGTCCAACCTGCTGCGATGCCGGCCGAATACAAAAAGCACCGGTGGCTGGTTTATACCGGCGATTTCGACATTCCCACTGTTGGCTGGCCCATGGCGATTGCAGAGGCTCAGGCATCCGGTGTGGGAGTTTGCATGCCGAGGCTTCGTCCGGACCTTGCTGAATACGTGGGCGAAGGAGCAGGCTATCTCTACGACCACATCGAAGACGTGGTTCCGATCGTATCGGGGCCCGTCCCTGACGGGATGAGGGAACGTGGATTCGAACAGGCCCGCAAATCCGACATCGAAAACCACAAGCACCTTCTGACCGATCTTTGGGACCGCGCGCTCGATCGGGCAGGCATGAAAAGTGCCGGACATTTGCCGACCGCAGCACCTTCGAGTGTGCCGAATTGAGCGCATCACCCGTGAGGCAAGAGACCATCGAAGCAGCGGCGACCGATGATCGGGACGCATCGTTCAGGACATCGCTTGCCCGTTTGCTCGCGCTCTTGTCACGCAAGGATCGCATAAATGCGATCGCCTTATTCGTGCTCATGCTCGTGGGCGCAGCGCTAGAAGTCGTCGGCCTTGCGGCAGTTCCAGCATTCGTAAGCGCGGTCGTTGATCGAGAAGCCATGGAATATATTCCGGTTGCGGGCCCGTTGATGGCGAGCCTCACGGCGAATCTTACCGACCGCGCACTGGTCGTCTGGGGTGCGGCCGCCTTGATCGCGATCTTTGCCGTCAAGAACGGTTTCCTCGGCTTCAACTACTACCTGCAAATCCGTTACGTCACGAACCGGCGCCTCTCGATCGCGGCGCGGCTGATGCGTGCGTACATGGGCGCGCCCTATCCGTTCTTTCTCAAACGGAACACATCGGAGTTGCTCCGCAACGTCGACAACGAAGTCATAACCGTGTGCTACAATGTCATCAGCACCTTGCTGGAATTGCTCACAAAGCTGGTCATACTCATCAGCGTTTTCATCTTCCTGCTGGCCGTGGAACCTTTGATCACTATGGCGTGGATCGTCTTCCTGGGCGGGATCGCCGCGATTGGCGTTATGACGATCAGCACGAGATTGAGGACATACGGCCTCGTGCAGCAGGAAAATCGCGCGGTGTTTAACCAGTCGCTTTATCAGGCCTTCGGCGGGATCAAGGAAATCCGCACGCTGGGTCGTGAAGAGTTCTTCGTCGGCCGGGTATTGGCCGCGGTGGGGCGCATTACCATGGTGAACCGCTTCAAGATGCTCATCACCAAGATCATTCCTCCTGCGTCCGAAATGGTCGCGATGACCGGTCTGCTGGCCTTGGCGGCGGGTTTGGTATTACTCGGGCGAAGTACGGATTCCATTCTCGTCACGCTGTCACTTTTCGTCGTCGGGCTTGTCAGATTGCGTGAGGCGTCGAGTGCCGCAATGTCGCAATTCGCCGACCTTCGCTACAGCCTCGTTTCGATTGATCCGATCTTTCGCGACCTTGACGAACTGGAAAGCGAGGGACCTGAATTCGCTAGTGAGGGTAGCTGGCAAAGTCCGGCCCTTTCGATCGGTCTTGCCGAAGTCTGGCATCGCTATGAAGGCGCGGACGGCCATGCGCTCAAAGGTGTGGGTCTGGACATAGAGGTCGGGTCTGCAGTCGGCCTTGTCGGTTCGACCGGCGCAGGCAAATCGACTTTGGTGGACGTGCTTCTCGGTCTGCTCGAGCCGGAACGCGGTGGGCTTGAAGTTGACGGCATTCGGTTGGCACCGGACCAACTGCGTTCGTGGAGGCACCATGTCGGTTATGTGCCGCAGGCGATCTATCTTCTCGACGACACCATCCGTAGCAATATCGCACTCGGGCTCGACGATCACGAAATTGACGACGATGCACTGGGAAGGGCTATCGAAAGCGCGCAATTGGGCGCTTTCATAGGACGTCAGCCGCATGGACTCGACACGTTGGTCGGTGAGAGCGGTGTGCGTATCTCGGGTGGGGAAAGGCAGCGTATCGGCATTGCCCGAGCGCTCTACAAGGATCCCGCGATCATTGTTCTCGACGAGGCTACTTCTGCGCTCGACAATACGACCGAGCGGGCGGTGATCGATGCAGTCGACGCTATGCGCGGCGAACGAACCGTGGTCATGATCGCACATCGCCTCACGACCGTGCGCAATTGCGACCAACTTTACTACCTGAAGAACGGGATGATCGAGGCGTCTGGGACCTATGAAAGGCTGTGCCGCGAAAACCGGGAATTTCGCGAGATGGCGGCGTGAAAAGCCTATTCGAACGAACCAGCAGCTTCGCGAATGCTGCAATAGGAAAGGCGCGCTGGCATTGGAAACGTATGCCGGAAAGGGCGATCGAACATGGCATCCCGCCTGCGACGCTCGGCTATCGTTGGCGTCGCAGGGAAAGCGTGCGCCAGTATCTTGCACGCGTGCCAACGGCTGGCTTCATCGAACAACTTTCGCCGCCGCGCACAGTGGAAAATCCGTTGCCCAAGAATATTTCGAGCCGGAACAAACTTTCCCGCGATGGTAGTTTGTGGGGCTACTCGATGTACGATGTCCCATCGCGGTTCAGCGCCGAAACATTCTTGGCCGAACTTGCCGTGTGCCAAGTGATCGCTTTCGATACGCCATCGAAGGGCGATTACTTCCCCGCCATCATCGCTCCCGACGAGACATCGATCGAGGTGCGCGAGATATCACATCGTCCCGCGCATGTAGCTGCGTTGCCAAGGACGGGCGAGACGCAACATTATGTTTCGGGAGTCTGGTTCGCTGAACGCGCATACCACAACCATTCCCACTGGTTGACCGCGCATCTTCCCAAATTGCTTCTTATCAAGGGAATGGAGCGCCTCGACGAGGTGCTGATGCCGACGAGGAGAACGGCGGTCATGGATGCCTCGCTCCGCATGCTCGATATTGACTGTTCGTCCTTGCAACAGTTCGATCCGTTGCTTCCAGTTTCGGTCGATCGCCTCACCATTTTAGGCACGGATCGCTTCAATCCCGAGCTGTTGAGATCGGTGCGTACTGCCTTCGGCCAAACATCTGCGCCTCCGCCTTGGCGCAAGATCTACGTCAGCCGGGCATCAGCCAAAGGCCGACAAATCACTAATGAAATGTCCTTGCGTCCGGCGCTCGAAGCTGAAGGCTTTGAAACAATCCTGATGGAAGAGCTGACTTTCGAAGAGCAAGTGTGCCTGATGCAAGAGACGCGCGTCGTTGTCGCACCGCACGGGGCCGGAATCACGAACATACTCTTATGCGCCGAGGGTGCGCAGCTTGTCGAGATGGCGGACGGCGACTTTCCTAACCCGAATTTCTATGCGCTCGCTTGTGCATTGGGGATCGGTTACTGGCTGCTGCCGGTCGAAGCGGGAAGTGCTCCGAACCCTCTAGACCGCGATCTCACCGTCGATATCGATGCCTTGCTCGAGATCATCGACCAGCTCGCATGATAATTTCCGCTGTCGTGCCGTGCTACAACGCGCAGGCTTATCTCGGACCGGCACTCACCAGCCTCCTTATCCAGAAGCGTCCGCCCGACGAGATCATCGTGGCCGACAACGGTTCGACGGATGATAGCAGGGCGATCGCCAGATCATTTGGCAAGGCAGTGCGTGTCATCGAGGTGAATGAACGCGGGGCCAATTTTGCGAGGCTGGCAGGAGTGCGAAAGTCGCGCGGCGATGGCCTAATGTTCTTCGATGCCGACGACCTCCTGACGCCGAACGCGCTGGCCTCGTTAGAGGAAGCTCTCATCGACAATCGGGGTCAGATCGCGTGCTGCGATTGGAAGAGGCTCGTCGCAGAAAACGACAGCTGGCAACCAGCTCCAGCCTCTTGTTTGCCACGACTTGCGGGACAGGACGATCTCGCTGCGTGGCTGGGAGGCTGGTATCAGCCTCCGTGTTCGGTGCTTTGGTCGCGGGGCGCCTATGAAAAATCGGGGGGCTGGGATCCAGGCGTGCAGGTCAATCAGGATGGCGACATTATGATGCGTGCCTTTCTTGCAGGAAACTCCCTTGTCCGTGCCAAAGAAGGTTGTGCCTTCTATCGCAAGCTGCCCGAAGAGTCCTCGAGCGTGTCAGCTCAGCGTGCGACACCGGCCGGGCTGGAGTCGCGGCTCGACGTGCTCGACACGGTTACAAGCAGGCTTGAAACTCGCAGTCTGGCAAAGCGATATGCAGGCGATCTGCGGAGAGCTTATAGTGCTGTCCGGGCAGATATCCCGCGGAAAAACCCGGCGCTTTCCATTCGTTGCCATAACGCCATTCTTTCGCTCGAGGACCTGGAGACTCTGAATGCAAACCTGACGTGGCGTATGCGCATGGTATGGTCGCGGTTGGTCGAGCCTATCAACAGTCGATCAAGCTTTGGGGGCGGGAACGGGATGCCAACGATCCAGACCCTTTCCCTCCAAATGCCGGGAAATGCAACGGGCCCCACACCTTTCGTTAGCGTCGTCGTGCCGACGTTCAATCGCGCGAAGTCGATAAAGCGGACTATCCTCAGCATTTTGGCCCAGGATTATACCAATTTTGAGCTTATAGTGGTTGATGACTGTTCGACGGACGATACCGATGCCCAAATTCGTGCAATTGCCGACCCAAGGCTCCGCGTCATACGCCTGGAAGCCAACGCAGGTGTCGGTGCTGCGAGGAACCGTGGGATCGCCGAAGCCCAGGGCGAATTGATAGCTTTTTGCGATTCCGACGACTTCTGGCATTTAGGAAAGCTTCGTACGCAAGCGCTGGCGATGCAGGCCAGCAGTGTACGGGTTGGCATGACCTACACCGGTATCCGGATAAGCGGCGCGGGGGCGAGGAATATTGTCGAACGACCTGAGTATGGCGGCGAGCTCTACTCGACGATGCTGGTCAAGAACGTGGTCAAGGGTGGCGGAACCACGGTCATGTTTCGCAAAAGCGCCCTTGAACTTACCGGGGGGTACGACACCTCCTTGCCAGCGATCGAAGATTACGACCTGATGATCCGGATCTCGCGGTTCTTCGAGATCGGCTTTATCGGCGAACCTCTCGCCACTTATTTCGATGGCGAGGAGCAAATAGGTGTCTCTGCCGAAGGCAGGCTGTCCCAAAACCATTTGGCAAACCGGATCGCCCGCGGGCGCGTGTTCGAGCGCTATCATGGCGACATGCAAAAGCTTGGTGTCGATAATCTCTATTTGATGGATAGCGCAAAGCGCGAACTCGACAGTCAGGCAGGAAGTATCACCAAGGCTGTGGCTTACGCCTTGAAGGCTTGGGTGCGCCGCCCGGCCAACAAGTACTTCTATCGCTGGGTGGTCGAAATTTTCGGCAAAAAGGTTTCCGCGAGAATTGGAGGCAGTTTCATTAGGGCGTTCAGTGGATCGCAAACTTGAGTTGGTGAGTTTTTATCTATCTCATCGTTCTATAAAAAGTTGACCTATGTGAGTGATTGATTTCTCTTCTTAAACTAGGTGGGTTCCCGAATTAGGACAGGGGCGCACCTTTGCACGGCAACTTAGCAACCATACTCGATCAACTTTCCGGACTGGGTCAGGGATCGAAAGTGGCTCTCGATTTTCTGAGCGCGAGATCGCGCTCCTATCAAGCGAAAAGGCACGTCGTACGGCACGGTGATCCGCTATCACCCTTTCCGATCATCACCGATGGCTGGGCAGCCAGGTGCCAGATTCTACGGGATGGATCGCGGCAGATTTTCGGTCTGCTTCTTCCGGGTGACATGTGCCATTTCAATGCCAATCCACACGCCCAATCGACGCATGACATCGTTGCCTTGTCTTCGTTGCAGGTTGCATTCATCGAGCAGCGCGACTGGCGAGAGATCAAACTGAATGCCCCAGACATCGCGGTGGCGATCAGGCGCTATGCGAATTTCGAGAGTTCGATACTTTCCGCGTGGATAGTCAGTATCGGCAGGCGCAACGCACTAGAGCGCACTGCGCATCTAATCTGCGAAGTGCGCTTCCGCCTCGAGCTTATAAACCAGGTAGATGGCGATAGTTTCGCCTTCCCACTGACACAGGACGATCTGGCGGATGTGCTTGGTCTGACGCCAGTCCACACCAACCGGAAACTCCAGGATCTGCGCCAGGCCGGGCTGATCACCCTTCATGGCAAACGACTGACAGTACATGATCTCTCCAGGCTAGAAAGGCTTGCTGGCTTCGACCGCGAGTATCTCCTGCCGGGGGTACGTGAACTGGTAAGTTGAAAGTTGCCGAAGCAAACCTGGTTTATGGCAAAGTTGGTCGAGCCAAACGATCAGGTATGATGCCCTTTTCCGACACACAGGCTTCGAAATTTCAGCGATATCGCATTGCTTTGCTATCGGCGTTGGGACTGGTGGTTGCCTTGTCCGTCGTCTTTCTCGGTGGCCCATTGCCGGATAAGCAGAGTCCGCAACCGGTCGAAGAGCAGCGGGCAACATTCACTAAGGCGATAATCTCCGGGCGAAACGACAACCGGCTAGCTATCATACAGGAGGCGGACCCTGCGGAGCTGATGAAAGCCTTCGAAAATAATTCAAAGAATCCTGTCGATCTGGTCCGGGCGCTCGAGTGCATGACGAATGCGATCTATTACGAAGCGGGATCTGAAAGCGCCGATGGTCAACGCGCAGTGGCACAAGTGATCCTTAACAGGGTTCGACACCCGGCTTTTCCCGACACCGTATGTGGGGTCGTTTTCCAAGGCTCGACCAGGACAACAGGGTGTCAGTTTACCTTTACATGCGACGGTTCTTTGCTCCGCGCGCCTGCCCCAGGAAAGTGGTCGTTCGCTGAGACGATTGCTCGATCGGCGTTGGAAGGAACGGGCTATCCGGCCGTGGGATCAGCCACGCATTACCACGCCAATTATGTAACTCCCTATTGGAGCTCGAGCCTGTCGAAGATCGGCGATATCGGTCTTCATGTTTTTTACAGGTGGCAGGGAGGTGCAGGCGAAACGGCCGCATTTAGCCGCAACTATCGCGGCAACGAGCCCGCGATCTCAGATCCACTCCCACTCGGGCCCGCCGACACGCCGGTGCCATTCGGGTCGACTCTCGCAGCAACCGGCGAGGAAGAAACCGTACATCCTTCGGGGACCAAAGCCTTCGTCCCCCGCCCGCTTGAAATGGCGCAGGCTTCGGAAATTACCGGCAAGTCATGCACCGACGTGCGAACCGGCACTTGTGGGTCTCTGACTCTGGACAGGAAGAACTGATGACGGCTTCGGGGGTAAGAACCTTCTTTTGTTTGGTCGCGGCTTCGTGTCTCCTGACGCCCGCGGTCCATCCTCAAGAAAGTCTTCAGGGTTTCCAGACCGCAGGGGACCTGCTCGCCAAATGCACGAGCACTTCGAGCTTCGCGAAATCCTATTGCTTTGCATATATTGCCGGTGTCGCCGATGCGGCGCGATCCTACAAGGTCTGGCTTGAACTCGGCGAGCCGTGCGTGCCCGCTGGGTCCAGCCAAGGGCAACTCGTGGATGTATTCACGGAATATATGACAGAGCATCCTCAGGCATCCAGTTCCCAGGCTGCTTCGGTGGTCATCACCGCATTGCACCAGCGCTTTCCCTGCGAACCTATTCGCTGAAATAACCCTCGAGATAATCGCGGCTCGAAGAGCGGCGGACATTTGCCGCCCAGAAAGCCGTTCCGGCTGCACTGACGACAATGAGCAATTGTGCGCCTGCAAGCCAAAATTCCATCGACCACCACGAAGCTACGGCCCCCACAGCACCTAGCAGAGCTAAAAGGGCGATGGCCACTATCAGGAAAGTTCGCCGCGACTTCGATACCAATCTGCGCGCCGATGCGACAATCAATATCCCGGCACCTGTAGCCCATGGCAGGGCGCCAAGTATGCCGGTATCATTGGGGGTGGCGACCAGTACGACCGCCGTGGCAATGCTAGCGAAAATGAGCAGCCAAGCGGTGCGGCGCACTGTTTTCATGGCTTCGCGCTGTCGGCCGGATTGTCCAGCAGTTGTTTTCCCATCGGCGCCCTCCAGCCCAAGCCGTCGCTTCGCGGTCTGGAGTATCGACAGGTTTGGTCGCGGAGAGGTGCCATGCAGTCCTGCGCTTAGAAACGGCGCCTCTCCCTTTCACTAAACTATGTAAGAAATCAGGCTTCTATTTTCTAAAGCATAAGTGCCAACGAGGTGTCCCAATCAGGTTAGGGAGCGTCGCCGGAAATCCAAATATCAGATGAGCCTGTTCGGCAATTATCTGGTGCAAGATTTCTGATGATCCATCGCAACTACTCATTTCCCACCGTCTCTATTGCGCAAATTTTCGGGTTGGGCTGAGTGAAATACTCCGCTCCCCGAGATCTGCCAGAGGCTGCGAACGGGTACACAAATGCAAAAAATCCGATTGGTGCAGTCGGGAGATCAAGCCCTTCCCGATGGATGACGAGAACACTGGATGTGGGAATGTCGGCTTTCGCCCTGGTTATGCTTGCACCCCTATTCGGGATGATTGCGCTGGCTATCCGGATCAAGGACCCTGGCCCCGTCTTCTTCGCTCACCGTCGCATCGGACAGGAAGGAAAATGGTTCGGATGCCTCAAGTTCCGAAGCATGGTAATCGATGCGGAATTCCGCCTTGCTGACGTGCTCGATAACGATCCCGATGCTGCTGCAGAATGGCACGACAGTCAGAAGCTCAGGAAAGACCCACGGGTGACGGCGCTGGGCCGTTTTCTACGGCGTTCAAGCCTGGACGAGCTGCCCCAGCTGCTGAACGTTCTCCGGGGTGAGATGAGCATTGTAGGGCCGCGCCCGATCGTCGCGGATGAGATAGCTAGATATGGCGAGAATTTCGCAGCATATTGCTCCGTCCGTCCGGGCATTACCGGGGCAGCGCAGATCAGCGGAAGGACGGACTTGGCCTACAAGGACCGCGTCCGGATCGACACGGACTATATCGCGCGGAAATCGCTTCTGGTCGATCTGCTGATAGTTATGAAGACAGTGCCGCACGTTATGACAGGCAAGGGCGCAGTGTAGAGTACAGCGTGGATCGGCCGCTCAAATTTCAGAGCGCAGGCTCATCACTATCTTGTCCAGCAATTGCTGGGACGTCGAGCGATTCTCCGTCGTCTCTCCATTATGTTCACCGACGACGAGATCGATTTCGCAGGCGGCTACGGCGATGTTGAGCGCGTCGCGGGGAGTGATCACCGAACGTTCGATCAGGCCATGCATCAGGCTTTCGACAAGCAGCAGGGCTGCACGGCCATGAGGTTCCTCTCCTGGAACAAGGTCGATTAGGGCTACGTCGGGCATCGATACTCACCTTTCCAAGCGAAGGGCGTTGCCCTCCAGCCGCCGGTGCCTGAACGAAAAATTACGACGATGTGCTGAACTAGCACTCGACCTGTGCTATAATCAACAACCTATAATAACATTGCGCAATTTTTATGCTCTCGCCTTTGCTGTAGGCCCCTGCAATGTCGAACCCATTCATCCGAAAATTAGAAAGCTTTGTGTCGCTTGATTCGGATGTGGCATCGGAAATCGAGGCGGCGATGTCTTCGGTGAATATTTATGCCGCAAAGCAAGACCTGATCCGGGAAGGCGACAAGACCGGTCCGGTGTTTATCGTGCTGGAAGGCTGGGTCTGTCGCTACAAAATCCTTCCCAATGGTTCTCGTCAGATCATCGCCTTCCTTGTTCCGGGCGATGCTTGCGACCTGCATACCGACCTTGTGCAAGAAATGGATCACAGTATTCAGGCGGTGACGAAAGCGAGGGTTGCCGTGATTTCGCGCGAGCGTATGCACGAGTTGCTTGACCAGCATCCATCTTTTGCGAACGCGATGTACATTTCGCAATTGGTCGACGAAGGCACCATGCGCGCGTGGATCGTCAGCATGGGTCGGCGAACGAGTATCGAACGTGTCGCACACCTGATTTGCGAGCTTTATTTACGGATGCACCAGATTGGCGTTTCCGACGATGCGAAACTCGAGCTTCCGCTTTCGCAGGTCGTGCTTGCCGATGCGCTTGGAATGACACCCGTGCACATCAACCGTATTCTCAAGGAATTGAAGTTGAAGGGGACGATGGAACTGAACCGCGGCAAGCTGATTATTGCCGATGCCATCCAACTCGTCCGCATTGCAGGTTTCGATGAAAACTATCTTCACCGCAGGTTGGAGAAGAGGCTATAAATCGGGATAGGGAGCCCTCCGCGCGGAGCCGAACCTTCGGCATCCCGCAATCTAGTCTGCCAAAGCCTTCGCGTCTCTAAAGCTTACCAGGCTTCGGTTCGCTTCGTCCCAAAGGGTCAATCGCACGCTTTTGAGGCTATGCCACACGCCAATCTTGCCGGTCTCTCGCAAAGCGGGAAAAGCTCTCATAACTTCCGGCAAGCGATAAAATGGGATGCGGCTCGCTAGATGATGAATGTGGTGCAGCCCGATGTTCCCGGTGAACCAATGAAAGATCGGGTGCAGCGCATAATACGAACTGCCGTAGAGCGACGCTTCATGAAAGGACCAGTCATCCTTCGATGCCCAATGCGTACCTTCGAATTGGTGCTGGACGTAAAACATCCAGACGCCACCGGACGCGGCGAGGATCACGATTGCCAGGTGGACCGACATGACGGTTGCCAAACCGAAGACAAACGATAGCCCGACCAGCGCGCCCGCGATCGCCAGATTGGTTGCCATCGCGCTTTTCCACGGCCCCCAACCGGCCTTCATCTGTCCCACGGGAAGGCGATGCCGCAGCACGAATAGATAGACGGGTCCAACCCCGAACATGATCACCGGATGACGATAGACCCGGTAGAGAAAACGGGCCCAGGTTGAGCGTGCCCGGTATTCCCGGACTGTCAGTGTATCGATATCGCCCATCCCCCTAGCGTCGAGATTCCCCGATGTCGCATGATGCACTGCGTGAGCGCGCTTCCAGACGAGGTAAGGGGTCATAGTCAACACACCCAGCGCCGACCCGACCCGATCGTTTGCCTGCCGACGCGCGAAAAACGCTCCATGCCCGCAATCATGCTGTATGATGAAAAGGCGAAGCAGGAGCCCGGCAGCCGGCGCTACCGCAATGAGTGCAAGGTAGTTGCCACGCGTCGTCCCGAAAACCGCGATCCACCAGCATGCTGCGAACAGCAAGAACGTCAGGGCCAGTTCGAAGATGCTCCGCCACATCGCTGGAGCACCGTATGCCCGTAGTGAGGCGGCGAGTGTTCTGGCCGTGTCCTTGCGACTGGGCGCTGGCGTAGGCTGAATGGGAGTGCTGGTTTCGATCGGAGGTCTCTTTGTGAGTGGGCGGGGCGGTTCGCATATACGTTCGCGCGCTTCCACGAACTAATCTATTGATAGATTTGGGAACTCAGCAGACGAAATACGACGGGCAAACGTCTGCCGATCGAATTAAAATGCGGGTATCCTACGATTATCGGCGGGTAGGCAACCTGGATTAGGGAATGCTGCGCTGCCGCGTCCTATCACTCCTCACACGCTTCGATGGCAGGATATTTCTGTCTGCCGACCGAGAGGAAGATATCAAGATGAGCACTCCCGAGAACCTCTTCGACCTTTACGTGGGCGAACTGCAGGATCTCTGGTCGGCGAACGACCAGATGTAGAAAGCGGTTACGCAGATGGCCAAGAAGATAGATGACAAGGAACTTGCCCAGCTTTTTGCGGACTCGCTCGAGGGCATCGAAGAACACACCTCGGTGCTCGAAGAGATCATTGAGGGATGCGATGGCTCATTGGACACGAAAGAGCATTGCAAAGGTATGGAAGGCCTCGTCAAGGAGGCGCGCAAACACGCGATCGACGCCGATATCGAAAGTGATGTCAGGGCTGTCGCTGCCATCGCGCAGTACCAGCGGATGAGCCATTATGGCATTGCCGGCTTCGGCACTGCCAAGGCTTTCGCACAAGCTTTGGGCCGCGACGACGATACGGCTAAGCTCGATGAAATTGTCGACGACATTTATGGCGCGGATGATTTCGCAAGCGAACTGGCCGAACGCTCGATCAACTTGGCTGCCAAGCAGGACAACTAGATGCCGACGGGCGCGGGCGACCCCCCTCACACTTTCCCGCGCCCCGACGCTTGCCTCCGCATTTTCAGGGATAATTGAATGAATGATCAGCTCAAGCTGTCCAAGGGCGGCGCGAACCATCAAGAGCCACTTCACGATGATGATGTGATGACCACCGCGCAGGGTTCGCCCATAGCCGACGATCAGAACTGGCTGACCGGTGGCCCACGCGGGCCGCAACTGCTGGAAGATCATATTGCGCGTGAAAAAATCTTTCACTTCGATCACGAGCGCATTCCTGAACGAGTGGTCCATGCCCGCGGCTACGGAGTGCACGGCGAATTCGAATTGACGGATCCCATCCCGGAACTCACCCGGGCAAAGGTGCTGGCGGGGGAGAAGGGCAAGAAAACGCCTTGTTTCGTCCGGTTTTCTACGGTGGCCGGTAACAAGGGTTCGCCCGATCTGGCGCGCGACGTACGCGGCTTTGCGGTCAAGCTTTATACTGAAGAGGGTAATTGGGACATCGTAGGCAACAACATCCCGGTGTTCTTCATCCAGGATGCGATCAAGTTTCCCGACCTCATCCATGCAGTGAAGCCTGCGCCCGACCGCGGCTTTCCGCAGGCACAGAGCGCACATGACAACTTTTGGGACTTCATCTCGCTTTCGCCCGAAGCGATGCACATGGTGATGTGGCAGATGTCCGACCGGACCATTCCGCGCAGCTTTCGCTTCATGGAAGGTTTCGGCATCCATACATTCCGCTTCGTTAACGAGGCGGGTGGAAGCCAATTCGTCAAGTTCCACTGGAAGCCGAAACAGGGCCTGCAGTCGGTCGTCTGGAACGAGGCCCTGAAAATCAACGGCGCCGATCCCGATTTCCATCGCCGCGACATGTGGGATGCGATCGATGCAGGCGACTTCCCGCAATGGGATCTGGGCGTACAGGTTTTCGACGAGGAGTTTGCGGATAAGTTCGAATTCGACGTGCTCGACGCGACCAAGCTGATCCCCGAAGAACAGGTTCCGGTGCGCATCATCGGGACCATGACGCTGAACAACAATGTCGACAATTTCTTCGCAGAGACCGAGCAAGTCGCCTTCTGCACGCAGAATATCGTGCCTGGCATCGACTTCTCTGACGATCCGCTGCTGCAGGGCCGCAATTTCAGCTATCTCGATACGCAGCTGAAGCGCTTTGGCGGACCGAATTTCACCCATATTCCCATCAATGCGCCCAAGGTGCCGGTTCGCCATTTCCAGCAGGACGGGCACATGGCGATGACTAACCCTAAGGGACGGGTGAACTACGAGCCCAACAGCTGGGGCGATGGCGACGGCGCCGAGGAAGATCGCGGCCCGCGCGGTTGCCCCATGCAGGGCTTCACAAGTTACGAAGCCCCGGTCGAAGGTCCGAAAATGCGCGCTCGCTCCGAAACTTTTGCCGACCATTACAGCCAGGCTCGGCAGTTTTACATCAGCCAGGCCCACGTGGAGCAGATACATCTGGCCGAAGCGCTGATCTTCGAATTGAGCAAGGTGGGCAGACTGTCGAGCCGCAAGAGGATGGTCGGCCATCTGCGTCATATCGATAATGAACTGGCGCAGACCGTATGTGACGGCTTGGGCCTGTCAGAACTGCCCGAAAAGACACCCGTTGCGCGCCAGCCTATCACCGATTTGCCGGAAAGCCCCGCCCTGTCGATCCTGAAGAACGGGCCGAACAGCTTCAAAAGTCGTAAGTTAGGTATCTATATTGCCGAGGGCGCCGATGCCGCTGTCGTAGAGAGTTTGCAAGATGCGGCGGAAGAAGCAGGTGCCTTGGTCGGCATCGTTGCGCCACATATCGGCGGCGCGAAGCTTTCCGATGGCAAAATCCTCGAAGCCAACGAGAAGATCGATGGGGGACCACCGGTCGTGTTCGATGCGATTGCGGTCGTTATGGGAGAGGCGGCGGCGAAAGAACTTGCCGACGACAAACCCAGCCAGGATTTTGTTTCCGACGCCTTCGCCCACGCGAAATTCATCGCATATGTGCCGTCGGTCAAGCCGCTCTTCGAGGCGGTGGGTATAGGGGCCAAGATGGATGACGGTTTCTTCGATGTGAGCGAGGATTCGTCTGCTAAGGATTTCATCACTGCTTGCGGCAAGCTGCGATTCTGGAAAAGATTGGGGAGTTACTGAACGTCATTTTGATGAGAATCAAAATAAAGTGATGTAATGTTCTAACTAATTATACCGAAATGATTTCAAATCATTCTATATTGAAGTCAATCTCTGTCAATAATAAGTTATACTCTGAGGGTTAGGGTATTAATCGGTATTCAATATTTATGGCCTTCAGCCCTCATTTTGTGGTGAGCAAATCCAATATCGGAGAGGTCTTCACCATTTTTTAGGAGATAGAGTTATGCAGTATGGCAAGGTCAAGAGCTACGATAGCTCAAAGGGATCGGGAATGATCGCACCCGAACAAGGCGGAGACGCCCTGCCGTTTGAAAAATCCGACCTGAAGCAGCAGGGAAAAGAACCCGCAGCCAATCAGCGTTTCGGATACGAAACTCGCAAGGGCGATGACGGCAAAGAGTGCGCAACAAACCTCCAGCAGCAGCAAAACGATGATCAGTCACGAAAGGGACAGGCAAGTAAGCAGCAGGGCTGACCAGAGCACGAGGAAGGGGGCAATCGCCCCCTTCTTCATTTAAGCAGGGTTGGAATGCATGTCAGACTTTGGAACCGGCCGGGATGATCCGGAAAATCTTTCGCGGGTGACCAAGCGGCGTTCGGTAGCAAAGGCCATCTCATGGCGTGTGGTTGGCACTCTCGACACGCTGATCCTCTCTTACGTCCTGATCACCTACCTCGGTCCGTTCTTCGGCGCTGAAATCCCACAAGACGAAGCGCTGGAAACAGCCGGGCTAATTGCAATCACGGAAGTCCTCACGAAATTCGTTCTCTACTTCCTTCACGAGCGAGCGTGGGCCAGTGCATCGTGGGGATTGAATTGGAGCGACGGGAAGAGGCGTGAGTCCGTGACGCGCAGTGCTGCGAAAACCGGGCTTTGGCGAACCATCGCGTCCACCGATACATTTCTGCTCGCCTGGTTCTTTACCGGCAGCGCAGCCACCGCCGCATCGATCGGCGGACTGGAGATAGTGAGCAAGCTCATCCTTTACATGATCCACGAGCGCGTATGGTCAAGAATCTCATTCGGGCTTGCCATTCACCAAACGTGAAACTTGAACTTCCCATCGGTGCCTTACGAGCGCTGCTCTCGATAAATACGCTACGCATCTCTTTACATCATCTCTCTTAGTACCTCAGCGATTTGTTACATTTTCGCCAACGCTGGGTTGATCGTCGGAGCACTCTAGTCGTGGTAGGGTGATACATTCACTTTACGACAGGAAGCGCGGAACACGCTTAGCTCTCCTCCGGCGCTCAAGTTCGGGAAAATAGTCTATTTTGGTAGGGCGCCGCAATGAGCCATGCCTTTGCCTGTAATCGGGTCATTAACAGAGTGGCAGCTTTTTACGATACTCGGCCAATAGCAGACCGTCCGCTTCCGGCCCAATTCCAGTCATATAATTCAAAAGACCTCATTGGGCAGCTTCTGAGCCGAAAGCGGTCGGTCCGGGCTTGGGTCATCGTACGCATCATTCGGTCGTACAATGAGGATGAAACCTCGCATTGCCTTCGCAATTCTGTCTGGTAACTTTCGGCTATGGAAAGCATTCGCGAAAGCATCGACTTTATTGGCGGCCCGGCGGCGCTGTGGATTCTCGCTACCATGTATTTCGGCAGTGTGATCCTCGAGCGACTGTGGGCGATTCGGGGCAAGCCGGATTACGATAATAAGGACGCATTCAATTCGATTGGGCTCAATCTGATTACGAGTGTGCTCAATCTCGTGATCGGTATTCTGCTTCCGCTCGCTCTCTACGTGCTGGTCTATGACAATCTTCGGCTATTTGAGACCATTCCATTATGGGTGGCCATTCCGGTCGCGTTCGTAGCGCATGAGTTCGCCTATTACTGGGATCACCGCCTCAACCATCGCGTCGGGCTATTCTGGGCATTTCATGCGATCCACCATTCCTCAAACGAGTTCAACCACTCGACGGCGGCACGAGGGTTTTTCCTGGATGGACAGCTTAAACGGCTCTTCGCCGTCATTCCGGCCTTTATAGGAATTGATCCGGTACTCTACATCGCAGTGAGCGTATGCACCAACGCTTTCGGCATCTGGAACCATGCCAGCTACGTGCCGGGCTTGGGCTGGCTTGACCGATTGCTCATGACTCCGAAAATGCACAAAATTCACCATGCCAATCAGCCGCAATACATCGACAAGAACTACAGCCAGGTCACGTTGGTGTTTGACCGGCTGTTTGGAAGTACCGCATATTTAGGCGAGGAGCCTAATCCGGGGCTGGTGAAACCAGTTTACGATTACAACCCGCTGACCGCGCAGTTCGCAGGACTAAAGCAATTGAAGGATAGGATGGATATTGCAAAACGCTGGCAGGACAAGATTGCCTATCTATGGCGACCGCCCGAATGGTCGCATGACGGGGTTTGTCGTTCCGAATGTCCCAAGTACGGCGGGCCGCAATTGGTCTGAATTTGGGTTGGTTGCTGACTGTCGGTTTCTGGCCAATTGCAGCCCTGAACTGCCATTCTGCTTACTACCTGATTAACCGACATCAGCTCTCTGGTACAACTGCCGAAATCTGATAATCGGCACGAGGTTAAGCCGCTGTCACCGACGGTTCGTTGCTAGATTTCAGTCATTTTTTCCGTGCGGTCGAAACATGAGCTGGTTTACGCCAAATTGCTCGACGCCCAAGGGGCATGGGTCGATGTCTCGGAAACCCGTGCGATTTTATGACATTACTCGGCTATTCGCCCCCAAGGTAATGCGAGCGGAACCAAAATGGATGTCCCTGAATTGCCTTCACATGACCCGCTATCGTTATGTCACGGCAGAACGCAAAGGTAAGTGGTATAACCGACTTGCTGACGCGCAGGCGCACGCTAACGCCGTTGGGGCTGGGTTTCTCGCGCCGGACGGAACATTTATAGCTTATCGCGGAACAATTCTGGAGCTCACGCACGAACCGCCGACGGCAGGGTGCACCGTTGCTGAATCCTCAAAGCAAAATACACTGAGCTCCCCGCCGACTTTTGAATTTTAGGGTTTTGGGCAGAGGACGCGCAAAGCTACTATCTGTAGGCTAAATCCAGTTTACCTCAATGATCCTCGCCACTCTCAACTGACAGCCACTCTTTAACAGAGTCATTGTTGTAAGGCTTGGGCAGCACTCCCACCTGCTCCGCCAATCCATGCTGCTCGAGTAGCGCCTCGATGTTGCCTCCTGAACAAACAACAATCTGTAAATCGGATTGGTCACGGACGAGTTGTTCGATAAGTTCTATCGCCGAGCCGTCTGGTAAGCTCAAATCCGCGAACATCACGTCGAAAGTCTCGTCTTCAAGGAGTTGGCGTGCTTCTTTCAAACTTCCTGCCTGTGAAGCCTGCGCGTTGCACTCCTCTATGATGTCGACAAGCATCATCCGGATAAGAACTTCGTCTTCAAGAACTAGGACTCTCGGCGAAGAGACCTCCGGCTTCGTATGTTCAGATTCATTCGTTCGGTCTCGCTCCTTGCCTGCTTGTTCGCCTTCTTCGCGCTTCGCCAGCACAGCTCTCAGTTTCGCTGCTAATTCGGCTTGCGAGTAGGGTTTCGAAAGTAGGTCTACTCCCGGGTCAAGCCGTCCGCCATGCACGATGGCATTCTGGGTATAGCCAGACGTAAACAGGACGGCGAGATTGGGAATTTTTCGCTTGGCGAGCCTGGCAAGCTCGGGTGACCTGAGTTTCCCTGGCATGACTACGTCGGTAAAAAGAAGGTCGATGGGCGTCCCGCTGTTGATGACTGCCATGGCGTTCTCGCCATTGTTGGCTTCCAGCACAGAGTAGCCGAGATCCTTCAGCATCTCGACGGCTGTTTCGCGCACAGCTTCGTCATCTTCTGCGACGAGAACCACTTCGGTTCCGCCCTTCGCGAACCCGCTGGTCGGTAAAGGCTCGGCAATCTCTTCCTCCCTCGTGCGAGGAAGATAAATGCGAAAGGTCGTGCCTTCTCCCTTTTCAGAATAGACCTTCATATGTCCGCCTGACTGTTTGACGAAGCCAAACACCATGCTGAGCCCGAGGCCGGATCCCTCGCCAACCTTCTTGGTCGTAAAAAAGGGCTCGAAGACCTTGTCCAGGTTTTCTTGGCTGATGCCTTGGCCTGTATCGGTAATTGCCAGCATGACATACTGGCCCGGTTCCACATCTTCTTCCGATGCATAGCGATCATCGAGCGATGCGTTCCCAGCCTCAATGGTGAGCCTGCCTCCCTCGGGCATCGCGTCCCGGGCGTTGATGGCCAGATTCAGGATCGCATTCTCGATCTGTGCAGGGTCCGCAAGGCAGTTCCATAGGCCGCCTGCAATCACCGTCTCGACCTCGATGGTCTCACCCAGAGCGCGAGAAAGCATTTCATTCATTCCGCGTACGAGACGGCCAATGTTTGTCGGCTTGGGTTGCAGAGTTTGCTGCCGCCCGAAGGCAAGGAGCTGCGAGGCCAGTTTGGCTCCCTTAGTGACTGCTTCTAAAGCATTGCTCACTCGCTCTTTAGCCTTCGGAATGTGCGCAACATCCTTCTGAATAAGCTGCAAGCTGCCACCGATGACCTGAAGCAAGTTGTTGAAGTCGTGCGCGATCCCACCCGTTAGCTGGCCGATCGCTTCCATCTTTTGAGATTGCAGCAACTGTGCTTCGATCTGGCGCCGCTCCTCGAGGGCCTTTTCGACCCGATCCTTGAGAGTATCATTGAACTCTTCGAGTGCCTTGCGCGCTTCCAGTTCCTGCGTAATTTCGCGCACTTCGATGATCGTGCCCACTGGTTTTCCGGCACTATCGCGAAGCGGCGAGGCGGTATAGCCGACAGGATAGAAGCTTCCGTCCTTGTGTACGAAGATCTCTTCGCCGGATACTTGATTATCCTCAGGGAAGGCCCGGTCGATGGCGCATTCACTGATCGGGAAGGGGCGGCCATCGGGATAGGTATGATGAACGACATCGTGAAGTGGACGGCCCTCGGTTTCGGAGAGGGTGAAGCCGGTCAATTGCTCGGCTGCCGCGTTCATGAATATGCAATGCTGGCGTTCGTCCATCAAGAACACGGACATTTTCGTGTTATTGAGGATCGCATCCAGCCGGTCCGACACGTGGCGTAACTGGCGCTCGACCTCCTTGCGCTCAGAGATGTCCTGGATGGCCGCATAGAACAGAGAGCCATCGGCGGATTCGATCAACTGAAGCTGGACGGCGACTGGATATGTCGAGCCGTCCTTACGTTCATGGCTCGTCTCGAACCGAAGCAGGCTCTTGTCGCCGCTCTTCAGCGGTTCAACAAAGTCAAGGAACTCTTCCCTGCTGTATTCCGGTTTGATGTCCCACGGGGTAAGTCTGCGAAGCTCATCCATGTGATAACCGAGGTTATCCCGCGCGCCTTTGTTGACCAGCACGAATTTGCAATCGTTGGTCGAAAATACATAAGTCTCGCTGCTGGACTCTTCAACGATCTCTCCCAGGCGCTCATGGGTCAATTCTATTGAACCTAATTTGGTGCTCGACACCGCTATTCCCCTCGCGATCACATATCGGCTTGAACTATTATGTTCACGATGGACGAGCTTTCCCTCTATGTCCACGCGACGGCGAGATAATTGATCAACGAGGTATCCGATAGCGCGGCGCGGTTCTAGCCTTGTGGTGGGTCTCTCCCATCATCGAGAATCCCCAATACACGCAGCTCGGCAATGGCCTGATGTGCCGATCGGTATTGAATGAATGTACCGCCTATCTCTTCCCATCGATGCCGGTGGCGAACGGTATCGTCAACCAGGACATCACCAGCCGTTGCATGATCTCGCTTGTCGCGAGCCATGCAGGTAATGATCTCGGTGCCAGGAAAATGCCTTGCCGCCCACTGGACTTTTTGCGCCTCTGCCCAGCCTCCCCTCGGACACCCAGTGAGGATCACCGGGTTTAGATGGCGAACGGCTTTGAACAAGGTCATCGCGCCAGGCATTAGTGGAAGTCTAGCGTAGAAGTCAGGCTGCTTCGCCAGCTTCGACCAGAATGCCGATAGACCATAGCGCTTCTCGAATACTCGCGGAGGCATGCCAAGGACTGACTCTGCAGCGCAATCGAAGTCAGCTAACACGCCATCGCAATCCAAGAAAAGGGTCATTTAAGGCTACCTGTCCCGAGCTCAATTTGTATTCCTGACGTGCCCCCAGCTGGGATTAGAGCCGGGTAGCTTTGTCGTGCATGTGACCGGTTGATACAGTGGGCTGCGTAGCGGAGTCCGGTGGGTGTAGCAAAGGAGGCCATTGCTTATCCAGTTTGGCCGCGATCTCAGCACAGGCATGGGTCAGGTCCATGAACAACGTCTCGTTGAGAAGCTCATCCCGCATCCGGCCGTTAAAGCTCTCGGCGTAGCCGTTCTGCATCGGCCTTTCCGGCGCGATGGAAGGCGACTCCACGCCGATCTCGCCGCACAATGCCAGCACGGCGTTGCTGGTGAGATCCGTCCCATTGTCGCTGACGAAGATGCTAGGCTCCCCACGCTGCGCAATCAGGTCGGTCAGTTCGCGCACGCAAAGGCAGCCCGAGATCAAGATGTCGGGTGCCGCTGCCAAACACTCCCTCGGCACGTCATCGACCACGTTGAGCACACGGAACCGCCTGCCTGACGCCATCTGGTCATATACGAAGTCGAGGCTCCACGGCTGATTCGGCACAGCCAGAACCGGAGCTGGTGCCCACGTACCGACAGCACGCCTGCGACAGCGGTCGCTGGGTGCCAACTTTCATTCCAGCGTTCCCAGGTGCTCAGTGCTGCGTTACTGCGTCAAATTGCTAGGAGACCTTGGCATTTTTCCTGTGGTCGAGGTTTGGCCTTTGGAAAAAGGCGAAAGCACCCGATCTAAAGCAAATCTGACGGCAGCTTTCTGGCAGCGGGGAGGACGCTCGCTACGACCGAGGCTAGGGCGCTTAGCTGCCATCATCATCTTGATGAACGAATGGCCGCTTTCGGGCATCCGCTTGCAAAGCCGGAACCACCGAAATTAGGGCGCAAAGCCGACGCTAGCCGAGCCAGAATGGGATCGGGGCAAGCGCTCTGCACTGTGGTCGTTCCTGCACATGTTCGGGTCAGCCCCCGATCTCGATGTGGCGTTCGAGAACGAGGAAGATCGGGAGGCTGCGCTTGGGCTTCATGGATCTCCTGTTGGCATCGGAAGGCGATGGGGCAAGCTGATTGCAGCAGGGTCTCGGCACCTTCAGACCCGCACCCGATACCCATCCGGCTTTCTTCGCGAACAGTCCTGAACCAGGTCAGCTGAGGACAGCAACCCGTTCCTTTCCGGCCGTGTGGTCGCGCCCCTTTTGTGCGATTGCGGACGCAAAACTGGTTCCCACTTTTGCTGCAATCGCTGGGGCACGCCTGCCCGCACCACCCGTCATGAACCGGTTTCCCTTGGAGCTTCGCTCCTGCAGTGCAGTCCTCCCATGCCCTGCTTCTTCTGGATGTTCGCAAGCCGGAGATGGTCTCCGGTTTGAGGAACTGAAGGACTTTCACCATGACCAATATCGCAATCCTCACCGGCCGCATCGCCCGCGATCCGGACACCCGCGAGACCAAGGGCGGCACCAATGTCACCGGGATCACCGTTGTCACCGATCGTCCCGCACGCGACAAGGACGGCAAGACCTACAAGGACGAGAACGGCTACACCGCCAAGGAAAGCGAGTTCCACCGGGTGACCTGCTTCAACGGCCTCGCCAAGACCGTCGGTCAGTACTGCTCCAAGGGCCAGCTGGTTTCCGTCCAGGGCCGCATCCACTACACCCAGTGGGAAGACAAGGACGGGGTCACGCGCTACGGCACCGAGATCCTCGCCGATAAGGTCGATTTCCTCTCCCGCGGCAACGGCTCCAGCGAGAACGACGACAACAAGGATGCTCTTGAGATCGACTGAACTCTCCCGTCGATCTCCCTCCCGAAGGGGTCCTGTCCATGCCGGACAAGGCCCCTTTCTGGCATCCAAAATGCCGACGATCTTTCAGTAATCGTTTGCAAAAGCAGTGCTACGAAGAGCGCCATGACTGACCAGGCGATCGATTGCTATTCGGGCAAAGCCGCGACTGCTGCCGAGGTTGTGGCACTTGCCAATGAGTATCGGATTGCGGCTCAGCTTCTCGTGCAGAATAGACGGCCCGGAGAACCCAGGTCGCGGGCGCCGTTTCGAATGGTGGCGATCCATGCGGTCGAACTCTACCTGAATGCATTCCTTCTCCGCTCGGGTCACAGCGCGGGTCAAGTCCGGGGGCTTCAGCACAACCTCGCGGCAAGGGCGGACCTAGCGGTGCAGCTTGGGCTCGTACTACGAAAGCGGACACGGGAACACCTGCATGCCATGTAGCAGTCACGCGAATTTCTTGTGACGCGATACGTGCCCAGCGGGACCAGCCTATCGGAGATCAATCGCCTGCAGGCGACGCTAACAGAGGTCGCGCAGAAGGTCTCGGCAGCTATCTAGCTAGGAACCGGAGGGGAGCGAGCCTGGCTCACGGTGGTCCCATTCTGATGGCCGCGCAACCGGCGCGTCAAGGACGGCAGGGTCCCACCATTTTGCCTCCCCTTCGCTGCGCTGCGGTCCGACAAAATCGTTACCCCTACCGCCGCTTCGCGGTCGCCCTTTGGGCGATCCCTGACCCGCCGGCCGCACGCCCATCCGTCCTGCTCCTGCCGTCAACGGCAGACATCAGGAGGATATCATGGCTTCGATTTTTCGAACAAATTCGAACTCAGAACGCTACTTTGCCGCGCTGGCTGTGGCAGAGCGGCGGGCGTTGCACAGCTTCTTCGATCAGCACATCGTCGAGGACCGCGAACTGGGATACTTCGCTCTTGACGAGGGTGACTACAACGCTCTTCCAGCGCATCTGGCAGCGCGCGTGGTGCACACTGTGCACGGTGCGATGCTCGATGAATTCTGAGCAACGAGCAGGGCAGGGACCGGGAACGGTTCCTGCCCTTTTTCTTGTTCGCTGGGTTCAGGAAAACGCGATCCTTGCTTGACGCGTAGCTCAACTTCAATTGACCTCGGGACGGCTTGGTGATGGCCATCTGGTCCCCATGATCCGCTCAAGCAACCTAGCAATTGCCCCGCCTGAGCAATAGCCTGCCGAGAGGGATTCACACATAACTAAGGCCAGTTTGTAGCCCAGCGGCATTTTTTGCCCTGAACCTCGCTTTTCCCTGCAAAGACTCGATTGCTCACGCTCCGAGAATAAGGGTGCGAATTCAAGCGATTGGACAGAACTCAGGGCGTACTGGAAACACCCGCGCACATTGGAACTTGACAGGCACACCGTACGCAGCGGGGCCGCCAATGTTCTTCCAATGTTCTCAGTTATTTACAGCGCAAATTTGGCGCGTGCACCGACCGATTTGACCGCAAATCGCGAATTGGATTCGCAAATAGGAGGCAAATCACCTTCGCCTAAAATACTGATGTAGATAGGGAAATTTTCGTTTTCCTACACCCCCTTCGTGAATTACTGTCATTCTCGCCTTCCGCAGGTCGAACCAGGCTTCTTCAGCACAAGGAGCTTGGAAAGATGCAACGTTACAGGGTCCTCCAGACCTACGTCCCGCCGCTGATCGCGGACTGGATTCTGGAGCAATCAAGCACCCGCGAGACCAGCGTGAGCGTGGTCATTCGCGACCATTTGGTCGCCGCCTGGAACCGCGACAACGATCATGCCGATCGTCCCGGCGGGACCGATCCGGCCCGCCAGTTGGTGTTCCTCACCACCGCGCTCGATGCACTGCTTGCGAGCCATACCGACGACACTCTGCGCAAGCGTACCCATGCCGCCTACCATCGCCGCCTCGCACAGCTCGGCTTCATTCCTTCGCGCGAGAAGGAGGCAAGCAATGAAGAATAGCATCGTCAATTTCACGCGCGGCACCCAGCTTCTCGGGCACTTCGGTTTCATGTTCGCCGCGGGTTTCAAGCTGCCGCTTGTCGTCTCTGTTCTGGTCATTCTGGCGACCGTCTGGTGGCGGGTCAGCAGCATGCTGACCGACTACCAGGCCTACCTCTTGTGGATGCATGTCTATGCCTCTGCCTATGGCTTCATGGAGTTCGATCCAGCCAAGCTGGTCAACCTGCGCCTGCCCGATGGCGAGTTGGTTGCCTTCCCCATGGCAGTAGTGAGGGACTTCCCGCCGATGCGCGAAGCCTGGACCCTGTTCTTCGCCACGGCAAAGCAGGCCATGCTGCTATCTGCGCTCTGGCTCGCCCCGCTCCTTGCGGCCTTCTGGTGGGTCGCCGAGCACTTCGGCGAGCGTTCGAAACGCAAGCGTCACCTGCGCGGTGCGCAGCTCGTCTCCCTGAGCGAACTCGAGACCGATATCGCCCGGTACAACCGCCGCGCCCGCGCCCGCGAGTATGGTCGCGAAATGGGCTGGAAATGGCGCCTTGCGGGTAGTACGGCCCTGCGCGCTGCGGGTCTCTACACGCCCGCGCATATCGCCGGTGTCAGCTACCCGTGGCGGCAAGAGCAGGGTCATGCCATGCTCGTCGGAACCACCGGTATGGGCAAGACCGTGGCGCTCTTCGAGCTTGTCGATGAGATCCGCATGAGGGGAGAGCGCGCGGTCATTTTCGATCTCACGGGCGCCTTTATCGAGGCCTTCTACGAGCCCGATCGCGATGTCATCCTGAACCCGCTCGATGCCCGCTGTCCGGCATGGAGCGTCTTCAATGATTGCACCACCAGCGCCGAGTTCCATGCCGCCGCGGAGTCGCTCGTGCCGCATGATGGCGGCGGGGCGGAGCAGTTCTGGGTGCTCGGCGCGCGGACGCTCTTCGTCGAGACCTGTCTCAAGCTGCTCGAAAACGGCAAAGGCACAAACGCGGCGCTGGCAAGCGACCTCATGAACGCCAATCTTCCCGACCTTCACAAGCTGCTCGAAGACACAATGGCAGGCCCCATGACCGACCCGCAGGCTGCGAAGATGGCTGAATCGGTGCGTGCAGTGTTCAACGTGAACGCCAAGGCGCTGCAATTGTTGCCCACCGAGGGCGAACCCTTTTCGATCCGCGAGTGGGTCAAAGGCGAGGGCAAGGAAGGATCAATCCTGTTCCTTTCGGCACGCTACGCAGACCTTACCGTGCTCTCGCAGATGCTCACCTTGTGGCTCGATACGGCGATCAACACACTGATGACAGGGCGGACCACGCCCGACCTCAAATTGTGGTTCCTGATCGACGAGCTGGGCGCGCTGCACCGGCTTCCCTCGCTCGAAAAGGGCCTGCAGACAGCGCGCAATTACGGCGGTGCGATCGTCACAGGTGTGCACGCCTTTGCCAAGCTCAAGGAGGTCTATGGAGAGAACATGGCGATGACTTTGTCGTCGCTAGCCAAGACCAAGCTCATGCTCGGTACGGCCGACCGCGAGACCGCTACCTGGTGTTCGGACTCGGTCGGCCACCGCGAGGTCCGCGAAGTCGAAGAGAACCAGAGCTACGGGCACAACAGCGCCCGCGATGCGGTGAGCCTGACAGCCCGCCGCGAAATCGCTCCCTTGTTGCTTCCCGATGAGTTCATGGGGCTGAAGAGCCTTGAAGGGTACATCAAGTTTCCCGAGGGACTTCCGACCGCGCCGGTCACGCTTGAGCCCCGGGATTGGCCCCGCATCACCGAAGGGTTTATCCCTCGCGAGATCCAGCGACCCGCAAGAACGGTGGCTAGGCCGGTAAACGTCGGACCTGGCGAAGGGGAAACATCCGGGCAGGGCGGCAGCGACAGCGACGATTCCGGCGAACGCCGTCGCCGCGACGACAAGCATCCCGACCGGGACTCCGATGGCGACCAGCGGAAACGTCCCAATCGCAAATCACAACGCCGCCATGCGAAGGGCAAGTCGAAGGGAGTGGCGCCGGACGACCAGACGGGTGCCGCGCGGGACAGGCAGTCTGCTGCAGAAGCCGCCAACAAAGAGCGCCCGCCAGTGGATCAATCGACTGGTCGACAGAGCGAACTGCCACTCGAACCCGGCAGCCGCAAAGCCCCCAATGATCACGCGGACGCGCGGCCAGAAAGGTACGGCGACAGTCCTAATCCCCACCGAGCCAAGGAAAGCAGCGAACAACGCACTCGCGCCGATCAGGAGCGCCGACAGCGCGATCTTCTTGGCGGTGCGGCTCACGACAAGGAGAAGGACACACCTGATCGTGACGAACCCGACGTGGGCGATATCGAGCCGGATATCTGATGCCCAAGCCAGTGCAATCAGTGCGTCTAATCGAGGGTTAGGGCCTTGCTCTCGATCGCCAATGTCCGATCGCCATCTGCTGCCGCCAGCTACTTTGCCGACGACAATTATTATGCCCGGGCCGATGCCGATCGATCCGGGCAATGGGTCGGCGAAGGCGCGAACTCACTTGGCCTATCGGGGCGCGTTGAGACCAGGCAATTCGATGCGCTGCTGCGCGGCGAGCTTCCCGACGGAACGAGCGTCGGCAATCCTGGACAGCCACATAGGCCGGGAACCGATCTTACATTCTCGCTCCCCAAAAGCTGGTCACTCTTGGCTCTGGTCGGAAAGGACGAGCGGATCGTTGCTGCCTATCGCGAGGCGGTAACTGAGGCGCTCACATGGGCCGAAAAGAACGCTGCTGAAACCCGCCTTGTCGACCGGGGCAAGATCAGGACCGTTGCGACTGGCAATCTCGCGGTCGGACTTTTCCAGCATGATACCAACCGCAACCAGGAGCCCAATCTGCACTTCCATGCTGTCGTTGCCAATGTGACCCAGGCCAAGGACGGCAAGTGGCGAACGCTCAAGAACGACAGGCTGTTTGCGCTAGGGACCCTGTTCAACTCGATAGCCATGGCGCGCTTCCGGATCGCAGTCGAGAAGCTTGGCTACGAGACCGGCCCGGTTGGCAAACACGGTAATTTCGAGGCCCGCGGGATCTCGCGCGATCAGGTGATGGCCTTCTCCACGCGGCGGAAGGAAGTGCTCGAAGCACGCCGTGGTCCGGGGCTGGAGGCAGGCAAGATTGCGGCGCACGCCACACGTTCACCCAAGCAGCCGATCGAGGATCGCACGGTCCTGGGCGAGCAATGGCAGGCGGCAGCAAAGACTGTCGGCCTCGACCTGCCAAGACTGGTCGATACCGCCAAGACGAGAGCCAGCGAGCGCACCGCTGCCGACGCAAAGTTGCCCGGTCTGGCTGAGCGCGGCTTGGCGCTGCTCAAGGACTTTGCCGCGCGCATCAAGGGCAAGGAGCACGATCCGCTCGTCCCGGAACATGTTCTCAAGAAAGGACCACAAGAGATTGCAGCGTCCCAGGCCGTGGCTTCGGCAGTGCGCCACCTGTCGCAGCGAGAGGCAGGCTTTGCACGGGAGAACCTGTACAAGGCCGCGCTCGACTTCGGGCTGCCTACCACCATCGCCGATGTCGAAAAGGCGGTGCGCTCGCTGGTGCGTTCAGGGCACCTGCTGCGGGGCAAGGGCGAGCACAAGGGGTGGCTCGCAAGCCGAGAAGAGGTCGAGCGCGAGGCGCGGATTCTTGCCTGGGCGAATGAAGGAAAGGGCGCGGTCGAACCCGTTCTTGCCGAGCGGCGAGCCGACGCTAGTGTCCAGGCTTCCGCTCTGGTCAATCAGGGCTTCAAGCTCAATGAGGGCCAGCTGGGCGCAGCTCGACTTATCCTGACATCACGTGATCGGACCATCGCCGTGCAGGGTGTTGCCGGCGCTGGCAAATCGAGCGTGCTGAAGCCGGTCGCCGATGTGCTGCGGCATGAGGGTCACAAGGTACTTGGTCTGTCGATACAGAACACGCTGGTTCAGATGCTCGAACGCGACACCGGTATTGAGGCGCAGACGCTCGCGAGCTTCCTGAACCGCTGGAGACCGATCAGCGGGGGCGCGGGTCGGGCCAGTCTCGATCGCGAAGCGCGCGGGGAGCTGGGCGGCAGCGTCCTTATCCTCGACGAAGCCTCAATGGTCTCCAATGCAGACAAGGAGCAGCTCATCCACATCGCCAATCGCGCCGGTGCGCACCGGTTGGTGCTCATGGGCGACCGCAAGCAACTGGGCGCGGTCGATGCCGGCAAGCCGTTCGATCTCCTGCAGCAGGGAGGGATTGCGCAGGCGCAGATGAACACCAACCTGCGCGGGCGCGATCCCATCCTGCGCGAGGCACAGGCGGCAGCGCAGGCCGGGCTGGTCCGCACGGCGCTCGACCACCTCAAGGACAATACGGTCGAAGCCAAGGGGGATGGAGCGATTGCTGCTGCCGAGCGCTGGCTGTCGCTGCCACCCGAAGAGCGGGAGCGGACCGCGATCTATGCATCGGGTCGCAAGATCCGCGCCGCCGTCAACAAAGCCGTCCAGACCGGCCTAGCTGCCAACCGAGAAATCGGCCCCGAGAAGCTCGAGCTCGAAGTTCTCGACCGCGTCAATCTTACGCGGGAAGAACTGCGATACCTCGCCGCCTACCGGCCTGGTATGGTGCTCGAGGTCGCCAAACTCGAACGCACGCTTGGCCTCAAACGCGGCGAGTATCTGGTGCGCAAGGTCGACGACCGGAAAGGCATTGTCGAGCTTGAGGATAAGCATGGCAGGCTGAGCAAGCTCAACCCGTCTCGCATCGGGCACACGGGGAAAGACGACAATCTTGCGATATTCGACCGGCGCAAACTTGAGGTCCACCAAGGCGATCGCATCCGCTGGACCAGGAACGACCACCGGCGCGGCCTGTTCAACGCCGACCGGGCTCGAATCACTCGTATCGACGGCGATCAGATCACTGTCGAGACTTCCAAGGGCAACAAGATGAGGCTTGGCAAAGACGATCCGATACTCAAGCGCCTTGATTTGGCCTATGCACTCAATGCTCACATGGCGCAGGGTCTAACCTCCGATCGAGGCATTGCCGTCATGGATAGCCGTGAGCGCAACCTTTCCAACCAGAAGACCTTTCTCGTCACGGTGACCCGGCTTCGCGACCATCTCACACTTGTGGTCGACAGCGCTGCAAGGCTCGGTGCCGCTGTTTCAAAGAACCGAGGCGATAAGTCATCGGCGTTGGAGGTCACCGAGCGATTGAAGGCCGCGGGGCAGGTGGGGAGGGGCACGACTTCGGCCGAGAAGGGCCCAAAGACTCCCGAGCCAGAACTCGCCAAGGAGCGTAACCGCTCGATGGATTTTGGGATTTAACGAGATGGTGGCCCAAGAATGGCCGCCTTGCGCCCCAATTTCGGACATGAGGTCAATGCACGCGCTGGCCTAAAAGCGGTCATCGGAGCGCAAATCAGAAATGACGATTGTAAGCCCGGCTGCTAGACACCGAAGACTGTTCGTGGGTAATTTGTGCGCACCCACGCCATCTGCCGGGAAGAGCCGAATTTAGCGAAATCCGGATTGAAGTGTCTCCATCAAAGCATGCAAACAACTCCAAATACGGTACCCGGTTCAATAACTAGTTCGATCTTGGAATTTTGCCGTTCGATCGCGCCGAATGAACCGGCCTTCATTATCTCTGTTCCACTTCGAAGAAGCGCGACATCATTCTGCTTCGAAAACGTTGATCGAAAAATCGCAAAAAATGGTGGCTCCAAAGTCTTTGGCTGGGCGATTTGGCACATTCCGGACAGATACTTCGAGGCTGAGCACCACGCGGTCTGGCGCAACAAGAACGGCGGCCTTATCGACGTCAGCCCTCAAATGGGGCAGCGCAGACGGATGTTGTTTCTGCCGGACCCATCCGCTGTTTACGATCCAAAATGCCCTCTTCCAAATATTCTTGCTCCGGACGGGACTTCGCCGGAGGCCTTAGAATTCGTTCAGTTAGGCAATCAGCGTAATGCTCTTTTGACGCGATGTCGTATCCCCGGTAGCGCTGAAATACGTCTTTTCGACGCCGATCAAAACGAACTCGCTGCCATAGATCGAAGAATTCAAGAACTTCTCATCGTCTAGTATTTGACTTTCTGGGGGAAAAATACCGGAGCTGGCTGCAAAGGCGCCGAGCCTCGGTGCACGATTACCGATCCGGCTCATATTGAAGTCAGGTATGATATGCTCCCTAATAGGGAGCGATTGACATTGTTCCCAATATGAGTACATAGGGGGTGTGAATGCGAATCATTGCAAGGCGCACACTACGCGAGTTTGGGGACGCAAACCCTAGTGCGAAGGCTGCGCTTGATAGCTGGTATCACGAAGCAAAGAGCAAGGACTGGCAAACGCCAGCTGACATCAAGGAGCAGTATCGAAACGCGAGCATCGTCGGAAACAATCGAGTGGTTTTTAATATCGCAGGTAACAAATACCGCTTGGTTGTTCGCATTGATTATCAAGCTGGCATTATCTTCATCAGATTTGTCGGAACGCATGCCGACTACGACAAGATCGATGTGGAGGAGATCTAATGAGCAACGTACGTCCAATTCGGAATGAGACTGATTACGATGCTGCTCTTGCGCGCGTCGATTACATAATGTCGACTGCAGTAAACGACGAATTGCGCGATGAATTGGACGTGCTCTCGACATTGATCGAGGTCTATGAAGACGAGCATTACCCAATTGATCTACCGTCTCCGGTCGAGGCTATTCAGTTCCGAATGGAACAATCCAATTTGAGCCAGGCTGATTTGGTGCCCTACATTGGGAGCCGTGCTAAAGTTTCCGAGGTCCTATCAGGAAAGCGCACACTTACGCTCAAAATGATCCGCGCGTTGAACACCCATTTGGGAATTCCTGCAGAGGTTCTAATTGGCGATGGAAATGTTGCTGACCTCCAGAAACCCACCAGAGAAGTACAGTGGGATCGATTCCCTATAAGAGAACTTCTGAAGCGTGGCTGGTTGGAGACAAACAAGCAGGTTGCGAAATCTGCTGAAGACCTCATGGCAGGCCTTCTCCAGCAAGCGGGCGGCATGCAGGCAGTACCACAAGCATTGTACCGTAAGAACGACTCCACACGCCAAAATGCCAGTATGGACCCATATGCGCTGCAAGCCTGGTGCCTTTATGTCCTGGCCGAAGCACGCAAACAAACGCTGCCAGCAACATACAGCGAAGGAGCGATCGACCAGGACTTCCTCCGCTTCCTGGCTACTCTGAGCCGCCTTTCGGACGGTCCTAAGCGTGCAGTCGAAGCGTTGGCGCAAAAGGGCATAGCGGTCGTTTACGCTAGACACCTGCCAAAAACTTACCTCGACGGTGCCGCAATGCGAACAAAGGAACAGGTTCCAGTAATTGGTCTCAGTCTTCGTTTCGATCGCCTCGACAATTTCTGGTTTTGCCTTCTTCACGAAATCGTTCACGTCTGGCGACATCTGAAGGACGAACACGACTTCTTTATAGATGACCTTAAGTTAGACCCCTCCGACCATTCTGAAGACTGGTCAGTTGAAGAGGAAGCGGATCTGCTCGCGCAGGAGGCGCTCATTCCGTCAAAAAAATGGTCCGACGCCGACTTATTGTCGAGAGCTACACCGTCCCGCGTGATGGCCTTCGCACAGTCAGTGAATGTCCATCCCGCCATCGTTGCAGGCCGGGTGCGACGAGAGACAGGCAACTACCGTCTACTTTCGCAGTTCGTCGGCACCAATGAGGTCCGTCAACATTTCGAGGAGACATCATAAAGGCAAGCGGGGCCGACTAATCGGCCCCGCTGCCAAGCAGATTTCCCGAAGGTGCAAGCGCCGCCCGGAGGGACAACGCCATTCGGATAACCTGCCCTGAACACGCTCGCGTTATCTCGTTCGTAACGAACTGGCAACACCACACTACGGCGCGATGAGGAGGCTTACACGATGAGCCAGAACGATCAGCGTCGCATATTTGTGGCGCAAGCAGAGAATGGAAAGCTAACTGATACAGACATCCTCCAGGTATTGTCCGCAGCCGAGATTGATCTTGCGACGGTAAAGATTGTCACTGGTGCAGACGATCTCGCCACGATGACCGAGCGCGATGCTGCTGTCCTTATTTTGGCGGATAGCAATGAAGTCAGCAACCTACTGAACGAAACTGCGTTTGCCGCAGCTCAGGAGGGTGTCTGCAACATTGTTGGATTATGGGCTCCTGGCCAGGCTCAAACCGGAATTCATCCGGCGGCGGCGAAGTACAGCACGGCCCAAATTCCATGGGACCCCCAAAAGCTGAAAGATGAACTGGGCTCTGACTGTGAGCATGCCTTCCTTACGCCCGATGGTGAAAAAGCAGACCCAAATGAGGTTGAGCCCAATGAGTGCGAATAAGCGACCACGGCGCCTGTACCGGTACGTCATCGACCACGACAAGGGTTTCGCCCCTAATCCGTTTTTCAACGTCTGTACGCTGGCGTGTTGCAAGCCGGTCATCCGAAAGGGCGCTGAACTCGGTGATGTGATCGTCGGCTATGGCCCTGCCAAATACGATCTTAGCGGCCAGATCATCTACTGGATGATGGTCGATGAAATCATGAGCTACGATGACTATTGGGACGAACCGGAGTTCGAAAAAAAGCGTCCGCGAACGGGCGGCTCTCTGATGCTAAACTTTGGCGACAATATCTATCACCATGACGAAGCGACTGGTCAGTGGATACAAGAACATTCCTTCCACAGTGACGAGAATAGCCTGCATGGTGGTGGGAATCTAAAACGCGACACAGACAGAACGGATCGGGTGCTTATTGGGCGAGAGTATGCGTACTGGGGCGCCAAAGGACCTCGCCCGCCCAATGAATTTAAAGAGTTCGTTCGTCGAGGCCGCGGACAAATCTATAACGTCGATTGTGAGGCAAAAAAGGAAGCTTTCATCGCCTGGCTTCAAGGTATTCCAGATCGTGGTCTGATCCATGATCCGGCTGATTGGTCACGGGATAAAAAGGTGCGGATGCTTTTAGATCGGAAGCCCGTGACATGTTGATTGAGCGGTATGCAAAGTCGGTCTCAGAGACCAATCAGTTTTCGAGCACAGACGATGCTGAGAAGCAGTTGAGGGCAAATCCCAGAGAGATTGCGATCTTCGGCCTAGCCAGTGAGCTCGGCTCTGTGATTTCAGCGATCAAGAAGCATTGGCTGCAAGAAGGGGGTGTTCTATCCTCGCCACTCGCAAAAGCCGAACTCGAGGAAGAGCTCGGCGATGCCATGTGGTACGCGTTCGCCCTCGCCAAGATCGAAGGTCTGGACAGCAGCCTCGATATACTCCGCCAGAACATCAAGCACCTGGAAAACGAAGTCACTGAAGAGGCAAAGCGTGGCGGACGAATTCGCGAAGTGCTGTCGGACTCCGAAGTGAAAGCTTTTTTGGACGAGGCAGGGGTCTTCAGATCTAAGCGACAACGTACCCTCCGCGATTATCAGGTCTTGGCATTCCGGACCGCTCGCACTGAAAAGCACACCTTGCTGCAAGTGTGCGCGGCGGTGCTCACTCAACTTTCAGCTCAACTGATGCGTGATCTGCTGCCTGAGCTTGAAACCGAGTTGAATACGGAACTGAATGATCGGCCGATCGACGTCGTCTTGGGAGAGATTGCATGGCATCTCTGTGCCATTGCCTCGCTCTATGAGATCGACATGAACGAGGTCGCATCGGAAAACATCGAAAAAGCCAACGCCCGGCGAAATGATGGCGTTGCGACACCGTTGCATGACACGCTGGCTCCTGTGGACCAACAGCTTCCTCGCGTCTTCCAAGTTGAATTCCGTTCGGTCAGCGCCGACACCGTTGAAATCTATCTGGGCGAGGAACAAATTGGAAATTCGTTGCGCGATCAGTATTCAATTCAGGATGGATACCGCTTTCATGATGTAATCCATCTCGCCAATGCGGCCGTTTTGGGTTGGTCACCGGTCCTCCGCGACCTAATGAACGTCAAACGGACTCACTGCTCAGAAACCAAGCAGAATGAGGATGGAGGGCGGTCTGCCGTAGTTGAAGAACTGGTGATCAAGCACGTGCATTGGGAAGCTGCGCAGCGGGCTAAGCACTTGCATCAAGATCTATCACCTTACGATCGGCCCTTGTTTCCCGAAGGCGAAGAAATTCCATTCTCGCTCCTGAAAACCATCCGTGGACTGACGATCGGGCATGAGGTCTATGCGAACAAGTATTGGGAATGGGAGTTGGCAATTCGCGAAGGCTATCGGGTTTTCCAACTCCTCAAGAAGCATAAGGGCGGGCTCGTTGAAGTAGACCTAGGAGCCCGACGCTTGAGATTCACACCTCCCGGCGAACCGGTCACACCTCTTCAAGCTCGGCACTAATCTTCTCGTTTAGACCCCAATCGGGCGGGTAGAACGGAAGCGGGAGCCGACCTGCAGGAGCAAACTTCTGCTTGATGCGGGTTCTTCCCGAGCTGCCATTCACTTTAGGAAACGCGACCCTCGCATACTTAGAAATCTCGCAAAAAAGGTTTTGGCAATCAATTAGCTGAAGCGGCCTGCCCCAAAGTGACGGGAAATCGATTTCGAAAATCTCAAAGTAACGATCTTGGTACAGAGCCATATGCTTGATTATGGCTTCGGAAGGAACTCCATCGGTCGATTTGAAACACTTCGCGATCCCGTCCAGTGCTCCAGGACCAGCCTTGACAAACTCCATCTCGGAGAACGACGTCAGCGTGGAATAGTTGATGTCCGTCACAAACTGGTAGGCTAGGAACGGGCCCAGTGAAGGGGCTGAGATCATGAGATCATAGGCATCTCCCATGTTTCTACAATTCCGAAGGCGTCTTGGATAATCCTCTGCGACCATCCATTCCAGAAGGCGCAAATGATTTGCGTGTTTGCTCTTGTGTCCGAACGTCGACCCCGCAGAAGGCATAATGTACGCAGCCGAGTAGTTGCGCTTTTGCGAGGCTTGGCGACGCGAGAGGAAGGAGTCGAACTTGTCAAAGTTATGTCGCTCCCAAGTTAGCTCTCCGAACTCACGCTCAAGCGCCTCCCAAGTATCGATCTTGTTGAACAACTTGAACAAGAGCACTCGATAGAAGATGTCTTCGTCAGTCCACTGCTGCCGGTAAACCGATATCACATTGCGCAGGAGGAATTGGCTCACTCGGTCAGAGGCACGGTAGGAGTTTGTGAAGCGATAGGTGAATAGTACAGGGTCGTCAGTCAGCGCTGGGTCATTAACGCCTTTCAGCCTCTTCAAGAACATGCGCTGCCGTTCGGCCGCGAAACGCCAGTATGCAGCAAAAACCTCTGTCGTTTCCAATACAGTCCCTTCAACGTGAATAGTGAGCCCGTTGGGCTCTTTGTTTTCTGGGACGGTTTGATCATCAACCGATCGGAAAAGCTCATGTTGATCGAGCATTGCGGTCCTAATCCAAATAGTGTTCCTGCGTCGCATGTGTCCGGGATCTCGTTCGCAAAACCGGACAGGCGCTGCCTTTGCTACAAGAACGAGAACAACACCGAAAGTCTTCGAAGCGGCATATCACCGCCATTGCTAGATCGAGCATCCGCTTTTCGTGCGTACCTACCCCGAGACCAGACCGACCGCTTTCGGCCCAAGCTCTGCCGCTACAAAGCTCGGCCAAACCAGATCACCCGCCCAACCACATGCACCTCTGAACGGTCCATGTCGTGCCATGTAGGGTAGGCCGGATTGTCGCTTGCAATAGTGATCTGCCTGCCGCCCGGTTTGATCGCTATGCGCTTCACAACGAGGGTATCATCAGAGCGAAGGACGTAGATCCCATCGCGCAATCGTGAACCATGATCTGATGCATCGACCAAAACCTCATCGCCATCGCTCAACGTTGGCTCCATCGAGTCACCCTTAACGCCGACTATCGACAGACTAGCGCTCTTCGCCGATGTCAGGTGCCGCAGCCAGCGTTCGTCGAACCCAAACCGGGTATGTGCAGTCTCGCTGGCAGCGACCGCGCCGAAGCCGGCTGAGGCTTCAACATCGAGAACGGGTATTTCGACCATGCCGTCGGTGACAGGATTGGCCGGACCGCCGAGCACTTGCTCATCGACGCCGAAGAAACAGGCGAGCGTCTTTCGATCCTCGTCATCGAGCTTCCTGGGCGAACCGCGCTTGATGAATTGCTGGACGTAGGCCGGGTTGCGACCGAGCAGCCGCGAGATCGATGCATAGCCGTATCCGCGCTGCGTGATCAGCCGGTCGAGCTCTTCTCTGACATGTTCCATTCGCCTGTCCTTCGAATCTTGATCGTAGGAATTTTCCTAGACTCGCGGATGCAATCCTAGTAGGAACAGAACAAGAACACAAGGGATTTGCGAGTCGGAGCGAAAAGGACATGACCTTGCTTGAACGGATCGAAAAGCATCTGAAAGATCATCATATTTCCGCGACCCGTTTTGGCAGACGCGCTGTCGGAGATCCGCGATTCGTGCTCGACTTGCGAATGGGCCGCCGGCCGCGCCGGAGAACAATCGAACGGCTAGAGGCCTATCTCGCGTCTGCCGAAGGCTCGGATGGTAGAGATGCCATCAAGAATGGGACATGCGCTCGCCAAGCTGCTCGAAGCGACGCGCAACTTCCTCCCAAAGTTTTACGCCGTCCGGCTCGTTCGCAAGGGCAAGCTGCTCGATCTTCGCACCGATGAAATCACGGGCTTCATCGCCGTGATGCT
Organism: Qipengyuania seohaensis; assembly: GCF_002795865.1. NCBI lineage: Bacteria > Pseudomonadati > Pseudomonadota > Alphaproteobacteria > Sphingomonadales > Erythrobacteraceae > Qipengyuania > Qipengyuania seohaensis. The sequence continues at coordinate 397,470 of NZ_CP024920.1, read as the reverse complement.
TCTCGACCCAGAGCGCCATTCCCCACAGTTTCTGGTCGCGAGTGAGGGTCAAAACAGCGACCAGATGGCTACGGCCAAACCAAGGATGATCGGAATGCCGAGAATCCAGGCTTCAAGCTTCAGCTTCCATTCTTCCTCGTCGCTCGCCAGCGGTTCGTCTCTATCCGGCCAAACACGCATCAGCACCAAGGCTCCCGTCGCCCGGTCCATGTCCGTGCAAGACCTTCGCTAACCAATTGATCGCCCAGAGAGCGTCCGTCACGCATCAGGACCCGCAGCTTGCGGCCATACTGGTCTTCGTCCCGGTTGCCGATCGGAACTGCGGTGAATTCGCCTTGGTTAAGCAAGACAACCAACCGGTCGCGAGCCTTGATGCCGAGCTCGTATTCGTAGTCGCACCTGGGTTGCGAGATTTCCGGTGTGTCGATGTCTGCCACGCGGATCTTTACGCCTTCGAGCCAGATCGTATCGCCATCGACCACACAGGTATTCCTCACCAGCCCGCATACGCCAAAGGTATGTGTGGCTCGTGCCTCGGCGCTGGCAGAACCAAAGGGCCAATTGATCCCGATTACACCCCCAAGAATCCCGGCGAACAATCCGCCCAAGACGAGAAGCAAAAGTTTGCGCCTCTTGTCTCGCTGCTGGCGGACAGCTCCGCCGCGAAAATCGACGACGTTTGGTTCTGATGGTTCGTTCGTGCTCATGATCTGCTCTTCAATACCGTGTGTTCTTTCACTTTCCGTGAATATCGCCAAGCCTTGCGAACTCGCTTTCCCGATAGTTTTGAGCTACTTTCGCGCGAACGATCAGCGGGAAGAGTGGAGAAGAGGGGGCTCCCTTTTTCGCGAAGGAGAAGAAGCGATGAGCGGACCCGAAAACACACCACCCAAGGGCAACAAGGACTGGGAAGGTTTGCGCGAGATCGATCGCGCGATCGCCGAGAACCGGCTTTCCAAGTATCAATGGCAGAAGGCTTGGGCAGATCCTTGGGAACGTAAAGGACTCATTCTTGCTGGCCTTATTGCCGTCGGCTTCGTCATCTACGTCGCCATCTATGACGGCCTTTTCTAGGCTACCATCTTTTAACATCATCGGCAGCTTCTGCAGACGCGCCTTTCGCATCGCGCGTTTTCTTGTCGAGGTAACCCTTGACGCTTCCCACCCTTCGCTCGCCCTGTTGCTGTACCCGTTCGACATCGCGTGCGATCTCGTCACGAGCGCTCGAGGATTCCGCTAGTGAATCGGGCACCCCGCCAAGACTGACCGATCCGCGCACGCCCCTTGCGCTACTCACGGAGGGTCGGGCGACAGGGGCATTGTCTGGAAGTACAAGTTCGCTCGCAATATCCTCGTTGAGCTGATCGGCGTAGCTCTCGACGAACCGCGCCTGGAGCTGCTGGCCGCGCGCGCTCATCTGGAAATCGATATCGTCGAAACGGACCTGGCCATAGTAATCGCGGTTGGCATCGATCTCCGCCATGCCCCATTCACGATAGGCCTGGCTGAGATTGAGCGTGCCTGCGGCATTAGCGCTTTCGTACCAGCTTGCCTGGTTTTCGAGACGGCTGGCGATCTCTTCGGCGCGGCGCGCTTCGCGCGTGTAGCTCTGCGCCTCTGTGATCGAGGTTGTGATCCCGGCCGAACTGCTCGAGACCAGTGCCTCGGAAGACGAGCTTGACTCGCGCAGGAAACCTTCGCGTGTGCTCGACCAGCTCCGGCTGTCCGAGATTTGGCGCAACGCCCCCATGATCCGCGACCGGTCTTCGGAGGCGATCCCGATATCGCTGTCGGTCCAGCTCTGATTGCGCCCGCCTTTTACGCCCGCAGAACCATTTAAGATCCGTCCCTTTGCTTTCGCGCCAACACCTGCTTCTCCATTCAAGAACCAGGACACGGTGATGTCATCGGCCGCGCGGCGCGAAAGCCCGAATTGCTGCTGGAGTGTCTTCGAAGCATTGTCGACCTCGCTGAAGGCGCTGCCGATGCTGTCGCTGGTGGAAGTGCCGCTGACACTCTCGTTCGAGCGCGAACGGGTGTAGGCATCGCGCAGTTCGCTGAACCGCGTGACCGCCGAGCTGGTCGATTGCTGGGCGAGGTTCGAGAAGGTCTCGCTCAGGCCGCGGCTCTGGCTCGCCATGCTCGCAAGCCGGCTCGAAAAGTCCTGCCCGAGCGTGGGTGTGAAAGGATAGCTGGAGGTCGGCACGGTGGCGAATTCTGCCTGCGGAAAGCCGGTTGTCTGCGTGCCGCTCTCGCCCAATCCTCGTGTCTGGGCCGCGCCATAGGCGATGTTTGGCGCGAGACTGCCTTGCGCGAACTGGCGCGAGAACACGCTCGAATTGTCGAGATTGGTGTTCCCGAGCGAGACGTTGCCCGTGCTCGCTTCGCGTGCGGCTTCTTCGGCCGCATTCTGGCTCGGATTGAGGTAGCTCGTCGCCTGGCCCGAGATCGCCATGGCTCCGCGCGCAACGCCGCCTGCGAGGAACGGTATCGATGCGACGAGATAACCGGAAAGAATGCCGATATCGTTGTTGACGTCGGTCATCCCCGAGAAGGTCGCGAGCGTGAGGCCGCTCGCGCCGCCTGCTGCCGCAACATCGCCGGCGCCTTTGAGCATCAGGATCATGTGGAGAATGACGAAGAGCGGTCCCCAGGCAGCGAGGTAGAAAAACCCAGTGACATAGCCTCTGAGTGCGATCGGGCCGGTTCTTGGCATGAGGAACAGCGGGAAAAGCACCGGGAAGAGCGCGTAGAAGACGACCGTCAGCACGACGTTCAGGATCGGCACCCATTTCATCGCATTGTGCGCGATCGAGGAGTAGGTCCGCTCGGTCTGGATGTCGGCGCGGGTCTGCGCGAACACATCGACGCTCGAGGCACCGCTTGCTCCGGCAAAGCCGTGCATCGCCTGGTTCATCGCATTGATCGTCAGGACCTGGCGAAAGATGCTGCTCGCGTCCTTCGAAATGCCAGTGAGATATTGGTAGGCCACCGGCAGATCGGCGATGAGCTTGGCCTTGGCTAGCGCTTCGGTCTGCTTGGGATAGAGCTGGCGGCCGGCAACGAGCGTCATATCGTCGATCATTCCGGCCCACTGGTTCGAGAGCACGGTGTATGCCTCGCGGCAGGTGACGATGGATGCCGTGACGCTGTCATCGGCCTCGCGGGTCAGGAATTTCTGCGCACGCGCCGCGCTCCCGGGCGCAATGGTCGCCCAGATGTCATTGCTCTCGGACAGTTCCTTCATCGAGTAGCGCCCGAGCAGCAGGTCGTAGAACACGCATTGGCGGACATGTTCGTCGAAATTGGCAGCAAATTCGGGATCGGCAATGCGCAGGGACCGTGTCGCCTCGAGCAGGCGCGCGCCGTAGATCATGCCGTTCTTCGAATAGTTGAGATCGTCGGGAAGTCCGAAGACAGTCTCGGCCGAGCGGGTAAGGTAGTCGCCCGCCTGGCTGGTGAAGCTTGCCATCAGGGCAAGACCGAGCGGAACATTCGCAACCGTGGCTGGGGCTAGACTTGGATTGACACGGTCTGTGACCTGAACATCCATCCGCGGCACCATCAGGCACATGTAGATCAGCGTCGCGCCCAGAAACCAGTTGAGCCAGGCGCGCCAGTCCTGGTTGAACGCGACGACGATGACCGCGAGCGCGAATCCCATCACCAGCGAGACCTGAATCAGGCTCTTGTAACCGCCTGCGCCAGTCCACGCGGCGACAGCGTTGAGGACATTGACGATGTACTCGCCGCCGCCAGTTGTGAAGATCTCGACCATGGTGTTTGCCTCAGGGGACGATCGAGCGTGACTGGAGCCCACGCGACCAGTCGAGCGCGGCGGACATCGAGGGCGACATCGAGGCGGCGAGCGCATTCTCGATCATCGCGGTCTTCTCGATGATTTGCATGATCGCCGAGACTTTGGCCTGTCCGGTGGCCTGCCGCTGGATGAGGCCCGAGCGGACTTCGGCGACCTGGCCGCGCCATATGGCAAGTTTGGCTTCGTCGGCGGCGATGAAGCTTGCCATCGAGCGCCCGGCTTCCGACACGATCCGGTCGAGGATGGCATAGAGGAGGTCGATGCTGGCGATCTCGGCGAGCGTGTCGCGGTCATCGGTGGGCATGCCGCGACCATAAGCGGCCTGGACTGTGAGAATCTTGTACAAGGGGACCGAGGCGACCTGCAGCAGTTCCTTCTCCGCATTGCCAATTGCGGTGTCGGTGCGGATTGCACCGACCATGTTGCCGATGAGGAGCGCGACGCGCGGGCGGATTGCCTTGGCGTTGGAAAGACTCATCTGCTCGAAGGTCGGATTGAGGCAGAGATCGGTTTCGTCGCAGCGGAAGACGCGCACGGTCTGGCCCTGCGTCCCGTCGAGCAGCGCGCTCACCAAAGTAGAAGAGGCATCACCGGCGAAAGGCACGAACTTGCCTGGCTCCTCGTCCTTGGGCGGCATGTAGATCACCGTGCCGATCAGCGTCATGGCGTATTCGGCAAGCTCGCGGTCGAATGTCCCGCCGGGATTGAAGAAGGCGCTCTTTTTGAGGACATGCCAGGTGTAATTGCGCGCTACGCCCGGATTGATGTCGGCATAGTCGGCACCGGCGCCCTCGTTGGTCGAGGTGCGCTGGCCGCGCGTCCCGCAACCGTGCTTGGCCGCGGCATAGTCGGTGAAGATGCCCTCGGAATTGCCGATCGCTTCGCAGATCGCCTTGTCGGCGAGATCGCCCTTGGGCCAGAGGCCTCCGACCAGCCCCTGCGCCATTTCGCAGGAGTTGATCGAGAGATTGTTCATGAGCTGAGCCTTCTGCGAAAACTCCTGCATGATCTTGTTGCACTCGGGACAGACGGTGTCGATCGCGAGGCTGAAAGCAAAGCCGACCGCGTTGTTGGCGACGGCTTTCAGGAGCGCGACCATCTCGCTCGCATTGATGAAGGAAAAAGACCCGGCAAAGATATCGATGCCTCCGCAGCCCGCCCTTGCGCGCGGCAGCTGGAGATTGGAGATGTTGGTCGTCTTCTGAGGGAAGCGTGTCCAGACATTGCCTAGGCTGTAATAGCCCGCCGACTGGCCTTCGAAGGCGGTCGGGCCCGTCACATTCGCCGCCGCGCCCATGTCGTCCATGAAGCGGTCCATGCTGTCGCCAACGTTCGCGGCGACAGGTGATGCGACCAGGCTGGCGGCGGCGAGGGTCAATGCCGCATTGCGGATGCTAGTAATCATGTCCTGCTTCCTTGGAGGTGAGAAGGTAGATGCGGTCCTGGAGCTCGTCGGCCGAGAGCACGCCGTAGCCGATCGGAATCGGGCGTTTGGTCACGCTGTCCCACAGCACCAGGGCGGGGGTGGCTTTGCCTTCGAGACCAAGCTTGCCGCGCTGGTTCGTCTCGACCCGATAGTCGGGAAAATGCCTAGATGGACCGCCATCGGTGGAGATCGCGCGCACGGTGATCCGCCAGCGGTCGGCGACGCCCTTCACGATCGGGCTCATCACTTCGCACGGTCCGCAGGTCGAACTGAAGAAATAGAAAAGGCCGTAGCGCTGCGAGAGCGTTGCCATGACGTGATCGCGCTCCGCGCTGCGGGCATCCTGCCACTGCTTCTTGGCGACCGCTCCGACGGGGCGTTCAAGCGTGTAGTCGAGGTCCGGGTCCCTCCAGATCGCCCGCTGCCAGACATCGGAGAACAGCGAGGCGCGGTCGAGCTGCGCGCGCTGGAAGCGGATATAGGCCGCTACATTGGCCTCGGTAGGATATAGGATCGCTCGCGCCTTGAGTTCGCGCAGCTCGGAGGTGATCGCGTCGAGTTCCTGCGTTGCCGCGACCGGCTCGGCTTCAGGCTGTTGTGGCTCTTCAATGGGAGCGGGCTTCATGCAGTAGAACCAGTAGCCGAGCCTGCGCTCTTCGCAGTAGAGCGCGTCGGCAGCGGTGGTCGATCTTGTGTCCTGCCGCTCCTGAGCCTGGGCCGAAGTGTTGGGCAGGGCAGCTACGCCGAGCGCGAGCGCCGTGAGGTGATGCAGATGGGTCATTGGCCGCCCCTTGCGTAATAATCTTCGATCTTTTGCTGGATGAGGATGCTGGTCTCGAGTTCGTCCGGCAGCCGTGCGGCATCGGTGAACTCGGCATAGACCTCGCTGAAATCCATCCGGCTGAGGTCGAGCCGGGCAAACTCGTCGAGAGTGAACCCCTCACATTGTTCTTCTTTGGGCTTGTCCCATGGCTTGGGGAGCTGCTTGCGGCCCTGTTCTTGCAGGATCCGCGAGAGCTTGCTCTCGAAACAGCAATAGACCTTCTTCTTCGTCAGGCAGACGCCAAGGAACTTGTCCGAACAATAGGTCCCGACATAAGCGCACAGCCCCTGCGCGTCGCGTTCGTGGAGCAGCACTTCCTCGCGGTTGCAGCCGAGCGCGACCAGCAGGCTAATACCTGGAATGAGCGGGAAGCCCTTGCCCTTGCAACAATTGAGGACGCCGAAGACCTTGGACGAGCAGGTGTTGCGCGTGCCGCGGAACAGCGTCAGCGTGTTCGGATCGAACTGGCCGCGCGCCTCGTCCATGGCGTGCAATGCGACCGCCGCATCCTTGAACTCGTCGTTGGCGGTGCGCTCGATCGTCTCGCAGCTGCCATCGATGCAATAGACGTCGCCGTCGCAGACATATTGGGTGGAACTTTCAGTTCCGGGGAGGGGGCATTCGTAGATGTGCTCCCAGGTCTCGCAGGGCGTCTCGTCGGTGAGGCATTCCTCGCGGATGAACCGACAGGTGCCCTGGCTCTCGATTTCCGAACAGTCGGTCGCCGCCTCGCGCGATGTGCAGGTGTAGCTGTGCTGCCATTCCCAGCAGGGCCGGGTGACCGAGACGCCATCGACCACGCGGGTCTGCGGATCGGCATCGGTGCAGATATCTGCATCGAGTGTGCAGTTGGCATTGTCGGCAAAGCTGGTGCACTGGCTCTCGTCGGAAAAGGTATTGACCGTGCTGTCGGTGGTCACCGCATAGGGCGTGTAGCGCGCATCTGGAGTGTCGCATGTGATTTCGGCGATGGGATCGCCAGGTTCGGTGCAGTATCTGTAGAACTGGTCCTGCCGCCACTGAAGGCAGGGCCCAGGCCGATACCCGGTGATCCGGCACGAGCCGCCATCGAATGCCGAGCACCAGGGATATCCATAGACTGTGCTCGTCTCATTGCAGAGATAATGCCATTGCTGGCGCCGGGTCACGCTGGCAACGAGCGGCACCGCGCACTGGCCCGCTGTCTGGTCGATCCGCGTGCCGGTGTTGCAGGTCGCAGTATAGGTTCCCGCCGAGCCCGAGCCGGGCGGCAGCGGGACACAATTGCCCTGGCCACCCGAGATTGCCATGCCGCTGGTGTAGTCGAGCGGGGTCTCGTTGATGGCGAGGCTGCGCGCAATGACGTCCTCGATCTCACTCGGATCGAAGCGCGCGCGATTGGCCACGCTGTCGCGCATCGCCCGGTAGCCCTGGTGTCCGGTAGCAGCGGCGGCCGCATTGCTTTCGATCCGGTCGGGATCGTCGGCGAGCGTTTCCAAGTTTCGCACGGCGTTGCGGTCGTAGTTGGGCAGGTTTGCTGCATCGGGCTGCGATCTGGCAGCTTCTTGCGCTTCGCCGAACAGGCTTTCGCCAAAGGCCTTTCCATCGGCCCGCGCATCCTGCTGCTGCGCTGAGAGGGGCGCGGCGATGGCGAGAAGGGCGAACAAGCCTAGGCAGATCGATTTTACGATCGTCATGGTTGGTCTCCTTCGAGGCGGCGGAGATGAAGACGTGCAAGCTGCGCGCCCGGACCGCCTCCCGAAGCGAAGGTGTCGAGCACTTCGGCGACGCTGATGTTGCCTGCAATGCGGTCGTGCGGTGGCAGGATGTCATTGCAGTCGAACCCGTCGCACGGGGCAAAATCGCTTGCGATCATCACGAAGCTCGGGGCAACCTTGATATCGAAGGCGCGGAACAGGCGTGGGTCGATCCCGAGCGCGCCGGCATCATCGCTATCGCTCCAGATAGCGGCGATGCGCTTCTTGAAGCGCGCGCTGTCGCCCTGGGGGAATCCGCGCAGCACCGTCACGCCGCCCGCTCTCGAGACATCGCGGACCAGAGCCTTCAATGAGGGCTCGGGCATTGCCAATGATGCAAAAGCGATGAACCGGGGCGTGTCGCCCATCGCTGCCACTTCTGCGTCGGCCTTGGCGCGGATCATGCCATCGAGATCGAGTGGGCCTGTATCGGCAGTCGCCTTTGCAGTTGCTGCATAGGCGGCGCGGTTTTCTAATGCAGTCTGCTGTGCTGCGCGCGCGTCTTCTGCCAGCGCATCGGCCTTTGTCCTCACCGACGTGGCGAGCGCTTCGGCATCGGCGCTATGCTCGCTGGCGCGTGCGCGGATCTCGGCAAGATCCAGCTCCGGCGAACTTTCCTGCGCCGAAGCGGCGGCAAAGGCGGCGGCGGTCGCAAGGCTGATAGCGACAAGTAGGGGGAAAGCGTTTCTCATAGCGCGCAGCAATTCCTCTTGCGCCAGACGAGGTATCCCATGTCTTCGCCGATCGCGGGGATGACCTGTCCGGGGGACTGGAAGGTGGTGGAGGCACCGATGGGTGGGCAGGCAAAGCGGCCCTTGGTCGCCGGATTGGGGTTGGTGGCCTGGAAGCGGTATTGCTGCTTGCGCATCACCGGCATCAGATACTTGCCGCACAGGCCCTTCGATCCCATCGTACCCCACGAGACCAGTTCACGGTGGAGCTTGTAGGCAAAGCGCGAGAGCACGAGCCGTGAGGCCTGAACATGGCCGATCGAGGCCGAGACATTGCCGTTCATCGGGTACATCGAACCCTGGCAGCCCGCGCACCAGAACATTTCGTCGAGCGGCAGGTTCGCGGTCGATGCAGCGCAATCCGCAGCGCAGGCGGCGAGCGCCAGCGGGTTGGCGAAGAGCACCGCTTCAGGGTTGATGATCGCGGTGAGCTCGCTGTCCTGCCACAGCGGATCGATCTCGGAGATATAGAGGATGTCGATCGAACCGGGATCGAGGCACAGGAAATCGGCGACGATCTCCATCCAGTAGATCAGCGGATAGGCATACCAGTGGACATGCCAGCTCGAATAATACTGGCTGGCGCCGCCCACCGCCGAAGGACCCGAGATTGAGCGGAACCCGATATCGAAGCCGGGATCGAGTTTCATCCCGCCGAGATTGACGAAGCACCATGGCTTCATGCTGACATCGGCGAGCCGCACCGGCTCCCAGAACCCCATCGCGATGCCAGGGCGAAGCCCGCACAGGCAGACGGGCAGATCGGGATTGTCGGGATCGGGACGATTGCTGGGCCAGATTTCGAGACCGCCGACCGAGATCGGGAAGAGACACGACCAGCAGATGTCGGTGATCGGATTGACGAACTGCCCGGTGCACTTGCCCGGACCGGCATCGGCCGAGGCTGGTGATGCAAAGACCAGTGAAAGCATCGCCGTGAACATCACGAGGAAGGCGCGGAAGCTGCTCATGGCTGTGCCTTCCGGCGCGGCAGCGCAATCTCGCTGACTTCGAGGAAGCGCCCGTTCTGGCGCACCCGCGCGGGAACAGCCTTGATACCGAATTTTTGCGTCAGCTTGCCGCCCTGGTCGAAATAGAAGCGGCGTTGACGGGCCTTCATCAGCTCGAGCGGTGCGCCTTTCACGAGGATCAGCTTGGCATTGGCCTCCTGCCTGAGTGCCCAGGCGATCTGCGCAGGATCATCGCCGTCGAAAAACAGGAGGTCGCCGCGCAGTTTGACGCTGTCGAGCGGATTGACCCGCGTTCCGGCGGCATGGATGAGCTCGCCTTTGGCCCCGCGGATATCGGCGGCAAGCGTGATCGTCGGATCGAACGGCCAGCTGCGGCTTGCGCTTGCGCGGATCAGGCCGGCAACCGGATCAGGCCGGTTGACGCGGGCGATCGTGCGACGCTTGAGTTTCTCGTTGAGCCGTGCGGTCTCGCCCGATTTTTCCATCTGCTCGAGGCGGGTATGGATCTGTTCGAGCAGGTCGCGCTCGATCACGGGGAAGACCGCGCCGCGCTGGCCATAGTCTCGCGCCTGCAGGCTGGCCGGGAGCGCGGCGAGGAGAAGCGCGCCGAGCGGAAGGAGGGAGCGCATCACAGGATAGCCCTCCCGCTGCCGAGGATCTGCTCGCGGCAAACGAAACCGATGGCGCCGTAGCGGCTGTCGAGCCCGCGTGGATGGTCGGTTCCGGTGTAGTAGCAAGCTTCCGGTATTGCGCCTTCGGGACCGCGCGTGAGCGGCACGCCAAGGCGGGTAACCTCGAGCAGGCTTGCGACCTGCTTTCCGTTGATGAAAACCGCATCGCCCTCGTGGCGCACGACATCGCCCGGCATGCCAAGGACGCGCTTGCCGAACATCTGCGGTCCCTTTCCGAAATGCCTTTCGACGAGTTCGCTTTCCGGCGGCTCAAAGAAGATCAGGCTGCCGCGTTCGATCGGCGCGCGCTTGTCGAGCCAGAACGCCCAGTTTGGCAGGCTCGGGCTCGCATTGATGAGGAAAGCGTGGTCCTTGCTGAAGGCATCGAGCGGCGCCCAGGCGAGCGGCAGCAGGACCAGCCCCGAGAGCAGCAGCGAACGGCGGATCGAGCGGGGCAGGCTCATGGCTGGATCTCCCCTGCGAGCTTGTCCGCAATGCGCTGCTCGAGTTCGGAGGTTGCGTCTTCGGCAGCGCCCGCGAGCACGGCCTCGGCAACCAGCACCACGCGGCCGTCATGGCCCATGTCGGCAACGGCGCTTTCGGCGGCCTTGAGGTAGGCAAGGCTAGCCGCTTGGACGACCGCCGGATCGGCATCGGCGCGCGCGGCTTCCTCGACGAATGTCCCGATGGTCTCGGCGAGCCGGACCGTGACGATCCGCTGCTCCGGGGAGCTGGTGACCTGCTGCGTGATCCACGCACCCCACAGGAGCGCGGCAACGAGCACCGCTACGGCGAGGAGTTTCGGGCCCAGCTGGCTAAGCGGGAGGTGCAGTCTATCCATGGCGGGGAGATCCTTCGGCGAGGCGGCGATCGAGGCGGCGCAGGAAAGCCGGCAGCCGCAGCAGGGTGAGGCCGCCAGCTGCGATGAGGAATGCGATCTGGAGGTCTTGGGCAAAAAAGCGGCGCGCGACCGGTTCAGCGGTGCGGTAATGGTCGGCAAGATTGCCGAGCTGCGCGAACAGCGCCGTGAGATCCCAGCCTGCTACAGCCAGGAACACGAACAGCGGCAGGCCGAGGACTAGCAGCAGCGTGCTCGCCGCGAAGCTTGCCGTTTCGATCAGCACCAGGCAGGTGCCCTGGAACAGCGCCAGCCAGTCGATCACACGGTGCTTGTCGCGGGCTTGTCTGACTGACGGAAGCGGCACGCGGTCGACGAGCGTGGTGGTCTCGAGCACCATCACATGCCTCCTTCTACGCCTGCGACCAGCGCGACCGCGCGTTCGAGCGGCATGCCGTTTTCGACATGGCAGCGGATCGCGGCGTAGGTGTCAGGATCGGAAGAGAAGATCGTCGCCGAGAGCGGATCGAGCACGAGCCGTCCGACCGCTTCGACCTCGGGACCTTTGAGATAGATCTCGCTGTACTCGGTTCCCGAGCGCTTGAGGCTGCGGATCAGCGTCTCGGTGCGGTCGTCCATGTCGAGCCGCGCTTCCTTGCGGAAGTCGGCGATCGTCTCGGGTTTCTGCTGAAGCACCAGCATCCAGTCGCTGTTCTCGAGCGCCGCGCGCGCGCCATCGGACTTGTAGTAGTCGTTCAAGGACTGGGTGGCGGTCGCAAGCGCGCCGCCATACTTGCGCGCGGTGCGGGCATAGGTCTCGACGAACTCGCCCATCGAACCGCCCTTGAGCATCGCCCAGGCCTCGTCGATCAGCAGCAGCTTCTTGGTCGAGCGCGACGAGCGCGTCATCGCCTGACCGGTCATGAACATGATTGCCGAAAGGACGACGCTTCTGAGTTCCTCGCGACTTGCAAGGTCGCTCATCTCGAACACGGTGAAGTCGTCCTCGAGCGCGAAGCTCGCCTTGCCCGAGAAGAACCCGGCATAGCTGCCGCCCCGGCAGAAGGGCGCGATCGCGGTCGCCAGGTCCTTGCCCGCCTCGTTGTCGCTCTGATGGAGCGCATGCGCGACGTCGTCGATCGCGCCGCCACTGCCGAGCGCTTCCCACACCTGCGTCACCGCCCGGTCAATGAGGCCGCGCTCGGTGTCCGAAGGCGCAGCGCTCGGTCGCGCCATCTGGCCGACGATCGCCTTGATCATCGCAAAGCAGTCGAGCCGGTAGTCCTCGTCCTCGTGCGCCCTTGCATCATCGACCATCGAGAAGGGGTTCAGTGAGAAACCCGAGGCAAGCGTGAACTCGACGAAGCGGCCGCCCTGCAGCTTGACCGAATGCTCGAAGCTGCGCCCGTCGTCGATCACCACGACCTTGGCGCCGGCCCCACGCAGCGCGGCGCAGAGTTCCTGCAGCAGCACCGACTTGCCCGAGCCGGACTTCCCGCAAATCGCGATATTATGGTTGCCCGCCTTGTTTTCGAACGGCGACCAGAAGAAGGGCTGGCCGCGGCGTCCCAGCAGCAGCAAGTGCGGGATTGCGCCGCCGAGGTACTCGCCCTGCAGCGGGGCGATGTTTGCCGCGGTGGTCGAAAGCATGGTGCGAAAGCGCTTGAGGCGCGCCAGGTCGTGGACGAGCCCGTCGGCGAGGCTCAGCGGGAAGGCCGCGACGAGGCCCTGCAGCTGGAGGAACCGCTCGTCGGCAAGGTCCCAGCCGGCGGCCTTGTAGATCGCCTTGACCGTGCGTTCGTGCGCATCGCCGTCTCCCAGCGGCGAGATGGTGGTGAGGCCGTAGAAGAGCTTCACCAGCTTTTTGCCGGCCTGGAGCTCGGCCTGGACGTGCTTCCATTCGGCCGATTGCTCGCCAAGCCTGGGGAGGAAGCGCGCGCTCTTCGTTTCCGAAAGGCTGGTGGTGCGCATGAACTTGTAGCCCGCGCGCGCCGAGGCAGCCTCCTGATCGGGATAGTGCAGGCACAGCATGGTTGCAGCCGGACAGGGAAAGCGCAGCTTTTCGGTAAACATGTCGCCGATCAGCCGCGCGCATTCCCACGGCGCCCAGCGTTCGGGCGTCGAGCGTACGCCATAGTGGCGGACATCGAAGCGGTCAGGATAGCAGGTGCCCATTTGGGGAACGCCATCGCGGCTACGTCCGGTCTCGCGGAAGCGCTCGGTGCGCAAGATCAGCCGGTCGTCCTCGACTTCGAGTTCGATGTCGCGGCGGATCGCCTGAACGTCGAGCGTGTCCTCGCGGTTCCAGTGTGTAAGATCGGGCTCGCGCGCGGTGGTCGGCGAAGTCAGTTCGTCGATCAGCGCGAGGAGGCCCGCCGGTTCGAGCCGGTTCGAGGCAAGACCGAGCGAGTTCAGCATCCCAGCCATCCCGTCGCGGCATTCGGTGAGTTCGGCGTCGGTGACGTTGCCGGGGATTGGAACCCCAAGGGACAGCACGAGACGCACATGGCGCGCATGGAACGGCGCATGCGCCGAGCCCGAATGCCAGACGAGATCGTAGAGGCGATTGGTCCGCGCCTTGGCGATGGCTTCGTAGATCCCGCCCTGCTCGTAGCGCGGGCCGAACCAGGGTCCGACGATGGCTCCGATGCGCGGGGACGCGAAGTTCAGAACTTGGAGACAGGCTCCCTGCGGCAGGCTCTCGGAGAAGAATTGTCCGAGGATTTCGCCGGTTCGCTCGTCGGCACCGATCAGCGGGGTCACTTCGAGGACGAAGCCTTTCGAATGCGCGTTGCGATAGAGGCCGGGTCCCTCGTCGTAGACGCGGTAGGGCAGCCAGTCCGACAGCATGTCGAGCGAGAAATGGGCCTGCGGATGGTCAGCGCGCTTGGCGTCGCCGAATAGCCCGGAGAGCAGCGCATCGCGCGCAGAAGCAAGCGAGAGGTTCATCGCGTCTCTCCTTCAGGCGAAACAGGGTGGGGCACCCGGCCGGGGGAGGGGGGACGACCGGGTGCCCCGGGTACCGGCGCCGAAGCGCCGGGCAGCTCCGACACACCCTGGGAGGGGATAACCAGGACGTCCGGTAGCTGCTGGGGGAGGGAAGAAGGAACGGTGGCGGCGCCAGTTGCGTCGACGGTGTCGACTGTGCCGGTCTGGCTTTGGCTTGAACGGCCAAGCGCGCGCAGAACATCGCCGGTCGAAAGCGGGGCTCGCCAGTTCGACGCAGGATTCTCTGCAAGCGGAACAAGGACCACGCGCGCTTCGTGCTCGCGGCCATTCGCGTCGCGCCAGGCTGCAAGGACGACACGCAAAGTGCGACCATTCGCTGGTGACGAGGAAGGTGCGTTCGCGCTCTGCGGTTGCAAGGCTTTCGTCGCCTGCTCGTCGATCGCGGAGGTGGGCGCACAACTGCCGTCTGGCGCGCGGCAGGCGAAATCGCCTTTGACGTTGCCGCCGAGCGTCGTGCAGCCGCCGATCGCCAAAGCAAGGCCCGCCAGCGCGCCGAGTTTGATGAGGCGCGGGCTCATTTGCGGCCTCCCGGCTTCGCGTTCGCGAATTTCCGGAGCGTTGCGGCATCGCGGTAGCCGTGGAGGACTGCGCCGTCGCTTGCGCGCACAATCACCGGGGTTCCGGCAAAGCCATTGGCACGCGCGAATGCTTCGTTGGCATCGAGCGCCTCGCCGACGTCGCAATTGGCCGGGGCCGAAGGCGCGCGCCCGGCATAGGCAGCGTGAAGCGCCTTGGCCTTGTCCTTGGCACAGAGCACGCCTTCGGACATGCGGCGGCTCGAAGCGCCAAAGATCGAGATCGGGCGCTCTTCGACCAGCACGCCGGCCTTTTCGAGCTCGCCCGTCAGCCGCTGGCAGTATCCGCACTGGAAATCGGAAAAGACAACGAGACGCGGCCCCTTGCGGTTGCCCCAGACGACCCCGCCATCCTTGGGCAGGCCTGAGAGGTCGACCTTGGTCTTGGCGGGCGCGGTTCGAGCTTCGGGAGAATGCGCTTCCGCGCGGTCTGCCGCCCGCGCTGCGCCTGCAGCGAGCAGGTCGGGGTTGAGCTCGAGCAGCCGCGCTGCTGTCACATCGCGGCGTTCTTCGAGGTCGTAAAGACGTCCGACAAAGAGATAGCGGGCCGCTTCGTCGATATAGAACAGGCTCTCTCCCGAGACGACTTCGCACCACGGTGCGAATGTCGTGCAGTCGAGCGCGTCGATCGGCGTCTTGGGCAGGCGCAGCTTCAACGCCTGTGAGACATCGCGTGCAATAGCGGCTTGCGCCGGCATGGCAGTGACCACCGCAACGCCGCTGGTGAGGAGGGCCGCTGCGCTGGCTGCGGCAAGCGAGAGGTGAATGGCGCGGGCCTTCAGGCCCGGCCGAAAGGTGTTGAAATTCATTGGGAAGTGCTCCTGACATGGACGCCGTCGAGGAAGACGATCTCGACTGCGATGCCGGTCGGCATCTCGACGACGGGTTGATATTGTTCTGCGCGTTCGATGAGGTATTTGCTGACCGTGTCCGCGGCCTCGCCCGCGCCCTGGCCGAAGCCGCCTGCAAGGATGTCGGTGGGGGAGAGCGCTTCGCGCGTCCCGTCTTCGCCGACACGGCCTGCAAAGACGCCGTTGGCATTGGCCGAGAAGCCGCGTCCGAAGCCGCCGACGATCCCGGCGAGTAGCGCCTGGCTGACCAGGCTGCCTTCGCGGCTGACAACGCGGCCGCGCACGCCGGACTTTCCGGCAAAGGCGATAAACCCCTTGACCTCGCTGACCGCGAAGCGACCGCCGGGCTGCGCGCAGGTCATGCGCACGAGATTGACGTAGACCTTTTCGGCCGAGAGATCGCCGCGCGCCGCGCCATTGACGAGGCAGCCGGTGAGGTCGGTGGTGAGCAGGCGATTGCCCTTGAGTACCGAGCGCGCCGGACCGGTGATGCGCAGCACCACGGGCAGGGGATCGCTCTGGCTGGTCACGCCGGTCGATGCATCGACGCCGACGATGACGGTCGCTGGCGCATAGCTGTTGGGCGGAAGGTAATCGCGGCTTGCCTCGAGCAGCAGCGGCGGTGACCTGTCGCCGGCGCGCGCAGGTGAAGCCTTCGCTTTCTCGCCCTCGAAGCTCAGCAGGCTCGCTTTGGGTTCGGCCAACGCTGTGGGATCAAGCGGTAAAGGTGAAGTGCCGGGTTGACGCCGATCGGCAGGAGCAACCGGCGCGGCGGGCGGATTGGCCCGGACGGTTTCGAGCTCGCTGCGCAGCGCCGCATTCTCCGCCGAGATCGCATCGATCGCGGCCTGGCCATCGCTCAGCATCCGCGCATTCTCGCCGCGCAGCGTTTCGAGTTCCTGCTCGATTGTGCCCTTCGGAAGCTGGCTGTCCTGGAGGTCCTTGATCGCCTTGCCCTGCGCGTCGAGACGGTTGCCGTAGACGGCTACGAATTCTCGGCTAGCGAGGTTGCGATTGACGAGGCCGCCGGTGTCGATGGTGGTTGCACCGCCCTCTCCGTCGTTCTGGGCATCGTCGCCGCCGAAGATGAACATCGATCCGGCGATCAACGCGACCGCTCCAATCCCGCCGAGCAACAGCTTCTGGCGCCGCGCGATTACGGAGTTGAGCTTCGAGCGCTTGGCGCTGCCCTGGTCTTTGGCGTGTGGGCTTCCTGATATTGGGGGTGTACTGTCGGCCATCACTCGAGCCCTCCCTTGGCGAACACGAGGAAGGCTTGCGTCGTCTCGCCGGGAGCAAGCGCGTCGCGTCCGTACGCAAAGGCCAATGCGCCCGCAGGAGCAGCTCGCTCGCTGGCAAGATCGATGGGTTCGGAACCAAGGTTGCGAAGGCTGAAAGCCTGGCCGGTAAGCTCGGCGCCTTCGTATTCGGCGACTTGCTGGACCTCGAGATTGCCTGTCCGCCGCGGCCGCGACAGCGCGGCCCGTGCGCGAAACCCGGGCAGCACAGCATCATGTGCCATGGCCTCGATCAGGCGAAGGGTGGCGTCGTCGCGGCTCGGTGCGCCTTCCTCCCAGTCGGCGGCATCGGGCTTGGCGAGCGCCGGGTTGGTGACGAAGAGCTGGCTTGCTTCCTCACCCTCGACGCGGCAGGCGAACTTGTAGACATGGCCTGCGCTGCTGGTCGCGAAGAAGCTGACTCTGGCGCTCGCGTATTGCAGCGGCACCGAAACATAGATGTCGCCGCGCACCGGCTCGTGCGTCACTTCGAAATCATTATAGGGAAAGCCGCTCGCCATCTTCGAGACATTGGCGAAGCCGTCTTCGATGAGCGCGATGCGGGTGAGCGCGCCGCGCGCGAGCACGCAATCGATAGTCGCGCCATCGGCGGCTTCGACGAACTGGTCTGCCCGCGCTGGCGCAGCAAACGCGAAGGTCATGGCGGCAAGCGCGACGCTGGTCAGTGCGGCCGGGAAGGGACGGGCAAGGAGACTCATAGGTCTTCCTCCTCGTTGGTGTTGGGAAGCTGACGGAAACCTGCGAGGCCAAGGCTGAGACCGCGCCGGTTCCAGGTGAATTCGAAGCTACGCTCCTGGCTCGCGATGACCTGCGCTCCGACGAAGGTCTTGAGCGTGCCGGTGACAGTTGAGCTCAGCGCCTTTGTATCGACGCGCATCGAGGCGATGACGAAGGCTTGGCTAATGTCTGAGCCGCGTTGCTCGTCGACGATCTTTACCAGCTCTGCCTTGAGGTGTCCGCGCGCTGTCGGATCGGCCACCTTCAGGATCTGCTCCATCCAGTAGTCGAGGCTTTCGGGCGCGCGGTTGAGCAGGATCAGCGCGGTGTCGCGGGTGACGAGCTCGAGATAGTGCGCCTCGATCCCGCCGCTGCTGAGCGCGATCCGTTCGGACGTTACCGGCACGAGCACGAGTGTGTCGTCGCGCGTCGCTGCCGCGCCGATTGCGAGCACGGTAGTAAGACCCAGCACACCGGCAAGCGCCGCAAAGCGATTGCGCTGCTTCAGATGCCGCTGTGCTTCTTCGTATGCGAATTCGTGTTTCATGGATGTCCTCCCTCAGCCTGCGAGCAGGCGGCAGTGGGAGGGCGGCGTGGCTTTCAGCCCGAGGAAACTCCCCGGAAGGTACCAGTAGGCAGCGTGCACCAGTTTCGAGCCTGCACCTGTTGCTTTCGCCTTCCGCAAGGCGAACCAGGTCATGACCGATAGGCCAGTGCCGATGATGATGTGCTGCGCGAGAATGCCCCAAGCGAACGGGACAAGCAGTCCCGCAAACTCGTCGATGGTCCAGAAGCCGATGAGCTCCGGATCGTCGAGCCGCCGTGGAACAAGATACCTGTCGGCCATGCCGCCCTCCTGTCGAGACCTGCGATCAGATAGTCGCGGTCACGACCGAGGTGACGATCGGCACACCGGTGCCGACGCCGATCCCGACACCGACCGGGACCGCGACCTGCCCGAGCGCGAACCGGCCCGAAGCAAGCGCGATCAACCCGCCGGCGAGGCTGAGGACGGTGATGATCTTGCCGCCCGAGCCTTCGAGAAAGTCCGTGAACTTTTGCAGGGCCGGATCGAAGGTGGTGTCGGCACCGGCATAGGCTGCACCTGCGCAGGCCAGCGCGATTGCGGCGGGAAGGATGTAGTCGCGAGCGCGGATGCCGCTCTTGGGCTGCGAGGGAAGGGCGAGTGTCTTGGTCATCGAGGAACTCCGTTTAGAACATTGGCAGCGATGCGTTCGCTGTATGTTCTTTCCTCGATCGGAAGGCAGGGTGTAGGAAAACGGAAAACGCGACCAGCGTTCTTGCGACCTAGAGAAATGGTGGTTTGAGCTGCGTG
Source organism: Qipengyuania seohaensis (assembly GCF_002795865.1). NCBI lineage: Bacteria > Pseudomonadati > Pseudomonadota > Alphaproteobacteria > Sphingomonadales > Erythrobacteraceae > Qipengyuania > Qipengyuania seohaensis. Next base: position 378,668 of record NZ_CP024920.1, on the reverse strand, counting down.
AAACCGGTTCGCGCGCTGCATGGGTGGGGAATCAAGCGCTGTCGACCGGAATTCGCGCTTGGCCGACCGCGATCCGAGATCGGAAGACCGCATTGCGAGCGAATCGTCCATGGCGTTGATTCGCCGGCTTCCTATGTGTTCTTTATATGTTCTTTTCTATTTCCTACAGCTTTCCTCGCGCGCTAGCCTTGCTTCGAGTCGTTTGAAGTCGATGGAAAGCCCGCAATGCCCGCATGCAAACTTGAAGAACACCAGCGGATTTCACGCGAACTGGCCGCGCTGCTCACGCATGCTGTAAAGGAAAGTGGTCAAACCAGACTGGCGATCGCTGCGCGTGCCGCGATCAACAAGGATGCGCTCCGGCGCATATTATCGGGGGCGCGGCCCGCCACGTTTCACGAAGCATTGGCTATTTTGGCAGCGAGTGGAGACGCGCCAAACTCGGCAATCATCCTCGCACTCCTGGGCCGTTCTGATCGTGCGACGGCATGGAGCCGGACCGGTCTGCTGGAATTTCTCGAGGGGTTCATCGCGGAACTCCCGGACGCCTTGGAGGAGGTGCTCGGAGAGCGACTGCAGGAAGTGAGACCGCGCTGGGCAAAAGGGGCAGCGCACCGGACTGCGCGTCTGCTGTCGGATCACGTCGAGCAACTGGAACGCCAAGATGCACAAAGCTTCGCTCTCTGAACGGGACACCATATGCGACCCGGCACAACCTGCAATAACGCCGGATCGGAATGCTTCGGAGCGGCTTATCAGGCTTCCCGAAGTGATGGAGCGTGTCGGACTGAAGCGCACGGCGATCTATCAGCGCATGCGCGAAGGGCGCTTTCCAAAGTCGCGTTCGCTCGGTCCCCGTTGCACGGTATGGGTCGAGGCCGAGATCGATGACTGGATCGAGACTGTAGTCGGACAGGACTGAACTAGACGTGATAGCGATCGCCGAATGCGCAGTTTCCGACCAGATGTTGTGCCTTCTACCAGCTTGTCGATAAAACTGCTTTCAGAAATCCAGTGTGTTTGGAGCGTGGTTAGATTGTCTCGGCTCCGTATTTAGACTATCGCAGGTTCGTGAAGTTTGTTCGCGCCTTGACCCTGATTTGCTTCAGCTTTGGACTGTTTGTGCAGGTTGCTGCGCAAGCGGCCGTTCCGCAGAGCGAAATGGCTGGGTCGGCTGATTGTGCTGAAATGGCGCAAGGCATGCCCGAGCATAGCATGTCTGAACACGCGATGCCCGAACAGATGGTTTCCGCAACGGACTCCACCGAACAACATGGTTCATGCTGCGAGATGACCCTCGATTGTCTCGTAGCCATGAATTGCCTCCCGCCGCTCGCGCTTACCGGTTCGGGACTGGCGCATGCAGGACCGTTACCTATTGCGCCTACGTATCTGGTCGCTAGCGCCAGCAGGCTCGAGAGCCAGCCTCTACCCCCGGAATCTCCGCCTCCACAATCCGAACTCACCATTTAGCGTTTCCTGCGCGGCGAGTCGCGCTGCTTGCGAGCTTGACGGATTACTTGCCTGGCGCCGCGTCCATTGACCGCGTGCGCCGAGGTCCTTTCCGGCCAGATCGCTTTCAAAGAGTGAGAATTATGGATTGGCGAATTGGCTTGGTGTCGTTTTCGGCCCTGCTCAGCGCACAAGCTGCGCAAGCGCAGTCTGTCGGATACGAAGAGGCACTTGCAGCGGTCAGAGTGGAGCAGCCTGCGCTAGAAGCTGGCGCGCTACGTGTACAATCACGGCGCGAGGCTGCGGAAGCGGCAGACGAGCTTCCTGACCCGCGTGTACGCGCAGGTGTTATGAACCTTCCGGTCAGCGGTCCCGCGGCGTTCGAGCTAGACCGGCAACTTCCTACGCAAGTCGCCATCGGTATCGAGCAGGAGATACCCAACCTAGCCCGCCGGCGGGCAAGAGTTGGCGTTGCCAGTTCGGAAGTGAGGCTAGCCGAAGCGCGCCTGGGTGTGACCGACCGTGATCTCCTCGCCGATGCGGGAATGGCTTGGGTGAGGCTCTATTATGCGCAGGCGCGGATTGAACTTGCCCACGCCGCACTGGACGAATTGAGTGCATTCGTACCCGCAGCGAACAGCGCCGTCGCCTCCGGGTCGGCCCGCCCGGCAGAGAGTCTGGCGATCCGGCGCGAACTGCTTGGGATCGAGGATGCAGCGACGTCGATCGAGGCCGAGCGCGAGACGGCGCAAGCTCAGCTCTCCCGATACATACCGTTCCCTGACCCGGTTGCCTTAGGTGAGGCCCCCTCGGCGGCTCTTGATGAAGGCAAGCTTCGCTTCGAACTGGAAGGGAATCCCGAACTCCTGCTGGCCGATGCGGAACAAGACCGGGCCGAAGCCGGTGTCGCGCTCGCTCGCGCTGAAAAGAGGCCGGATTTTGGGGTGAGCGTCACCTATGGTCGTCGCGACCAGGCTTTTGGCGATGCCGTGTCTGTCATGGGGTCGATTACTCTTCCGATCTTCACCGACCGGCGGCAGAATCCACGCATCGCCGCCGCCGAAGCCGATGCCGCTGCCGCTTTGGCCGAGCGCGAGGATCGCAGACGCGCGCTAGTTGCGGATTTCGAAGCCGATCTTGCCACTTGGCGCAGCACTATGCGCCAGTGGCGTCGCGCGCGTGATGAACTTCTTCCGCTCGCGCGTGACCGCGTTGACCTCGAGACAGCCAGCTTTGCGGCCGGGCGTGCCGATCTCGTTGATGTGATTGCGGCGAAATCCGCACTTGCCCTGCTCGAGCTGGAAATTCTCGAACGCGAACAGGCGGCGGTGCAGGCGGCGGTCAAACTACAACTCACATACGGGGAGGGCAGGCCATGAACTCCGTGCTCGAACGATTTACGCAGCGCCAACGCATGTTTGCGGCTGGGTTAGGTATTGCCCTTGTCAGCCTGGCTGCTGGCTACGGTCTTAACACGCTCGGCGGGGAGAGTAGCGGAGCTGGGTCGGAGACGGATACCGACTGTGAGGATGTGCTCTACTGGTACGATCCGATGGTGCCCGGACAGCGCTTTGACGAGCCCGGCAAGTCGCCCTTCATGGACATGATGCTGGTACCCAAGTGCGCGGGAGAAGCCGCCGAAGCGGGCGTCCGGATTGATCCGGGCCTTGTCCAGAATTTCGGCATTCGCACGGCAGCAGCCGAGTTCGGAGTTCTCGAGCCAGAGATTACCGTTACGGGTGTCCTGGCATACAACAGCCGGGATGTAGCTATCGTCCAGCCGCGAGCGGGGGGCTACGTCCAACGCACCTATGGCCTTGCGCAGGACGATGTCGTGGGTCGCGGCGCTCCGATCGTCGATATCTTGGTTCCTGATTGGGGCGGCGCGCAGCGCGAGTACATTGCTGTGCTCGATACTGGCGATAAGGCGCTGGCAGATGCGATGCGGCAGCGCATGCGCCTGCTCGGCATGACCGATGCGATGATCACGTCGGTCGAACGCACACGCAAAGCGCAAAACACGATTACTGTTACCGCTCCGGTGGGCGGTGCCGTAACAATGCTGGGGGTGCGTGCAGGCATGACCGTGATGGAAGGCCAGACACTCGCGGAGATTACAGGCTTCTCGCCGATATGGCTGGAAGCTTCGGTTCCTGAAGTCCAGGCCGTAAATATCCGGCAGGGCCAGCCCATCAGTGCGACCTTGGCAGCGTATCCGGATCAGCGATTTGCGGGACGAATTGTTGCCATCCTTCCCAGCGCCGATGCAGCCAGCCGGACGATCACCGTCCGGGCTGAATTGCCGAACCCGCGCGGCAGGCTGAAGCCGGGCATGTTCGCGCAGGTGTCGCTTTCACCCGACACACGGCGAGCCTTGCTGGTACCGTCGGAGGCGGTCATTCGAACCGGACGCCGCAATCTTGTGATGCTCAAGCAGGATGAAGGCGCCTTTCTGCCTGCCGAGGTCGAAATCGGACGCGAGGCGAATGGTAGGACAGAGATACTCGCAGGCCTTGCGGAGGGCGAGCAGGTCGTCACTTCAGGTCAGTTCCTGATCGACTCCGAAGCAAGTCTTGGCGGGATCGACGTCAGGTCGATCGATGCGACCATGAGCATGGCGTCGGACGGCTCGCCAAAGATGAGGAGGTACACCGCTACGGGAAGAGTGACGAAAATCGCTGGTGCTTCGATCACTCTCAATCACGCGCCGGTTCCCGCCCTCGAATGGCCAAGCATGGTCATGCCCTTCGCTCTCGCCGACGCCGCCCTAGTTGAGGATCTGGAACCGGGCGATACTGTCGAGTTCACCTTCTCGCAGCACGACACCGGTCCGCGTATCGAATCCATTCGGAAGACCGACCGATGATCGCGCGCATAATCGATGCCTCGATCGCCAATCGGTTTTTCATCGTTCTGGCGGCCATCGCGGTTACGCTCGCCGGCTTCTGGGCGGTGCGCGCAACGCCTGTCGATGCGATCCCCGATCTCTCCGACGTGCAGGTCGTGGTGCGCTCGAACTATCCGGGCCAAGCTCCGCGCATCGTTGAGGATCAGGTCACATACCCGCTCGCAACGACGATGCTCTCGGTGCCGGGCGCGGAAACAGTGCGCGGCTATTCGATGTTCGGCGACAGCTTCGTCTATGTGATCTTCGAGGATGGGACGGACCTCTACTGGGCGCGTTCGCGCGTGCTCGAATATCTCAACCAGGTGCAAAACGAATTGCCCGACGGAGTGACCAGCTCGCTCGGGCCGGACGCGACGGGCGTTGGCTGGATTTACGAGTATGCGCTGGTTGACCGAACGGGGAACAGCGATCTCGCTGACCTTCGGAGCCTTCAGGACTGGTTCCTGCGCTATGAGCTCCAGACCATTCCGGGCATCGCCGAGGTCGCCAGCGTAGGCGGCATGGTCAAGCAGTACCAGGTCGTGCTGGAACCTTATCGCATGGCTTCGCTTGGCGTCACTTACAGCGATGTCGTGCGCGCCATACAAGCTTCCAATCAAGAGGCCGGCGGATCGGTGGTCGAAATGGGCGAGGCCGAGTTTATGGTCCGCGCCTCAGGCTATCTCACGTCTCTCGAAGACTTCAGGCAGATTCCGCTGAAATCGGTCGGTAACGGTATCCCCGTCACCTTGTCCGATGTCGCCACGATCCAGCTTGGCCCCGAAATGCGACGAGGAATCGCCGAGCTCAATGGCGAAGGCGAGGTCGCAGGCGGTATTGTCGTGCTCAGACAGGGTGAGGATGCGCGGGCAACCATCGCGGCTGTCGAAGAGAAGCTCGACGTGCTCCGGGCCAGTCTTCCCGAAGGGGTCGAGATTGTCACGACCTACGATCGTTCGAAGCTGATCGACGCCTCGATCGAAAACCTGACCGGAAAACTCATTGCCGAGTTTATCATCGTCGCGATCGTTTGCGCGCTATTCTTATGGCATGTGCGATCAGCATTGGTGGCGATCGTCACGCTGCCATTGGGGGTGCTGGCGGCTTTTATCGTGATGCGTTTCCAAGGGGTCGATGCGAACATCATGTCCTTGGGCGGAATTGCCATCGCCATCGGCGCAATGGTCGACGCTGCCATCGTGATGATTGAGAACGCGCACAAGCATATCGAGCATTGGGAGGAGGACCATCCCGACGAACAGATGTCCAACAATGAGCGCTGGAAACTGATTGCGGAGGCATCGAAAGAGGTGGGGCCAGCGCTGTTCTACAGCCTTCTCATCATCACACTTTCGTTTCTTCCGGTGTTTACTTTGCAGGCGCAGGAAGGCCGCCTCTTTTCGCCGCTGGCCTTTACCAAGACCTATGCGATGGCAGCGGCTGCCATTTTGTCGGTGACACTGGTTCCTGTACTCATGGGTTGGCTGATCCGCGGCAAGATACCCAAGGAGGACACCAACGTCCTCAATCGCGTGCTGACCAAAGCCTACCGGCCCGGTCTTGATTGGGTGCTCAGCCGACCCAAGACCACTCTGGTTGTGGCAGGCCTCGTGTTTCTGACAACGCTGGTCCCGTTCACCCGTCTGGGAGGGGAATTCCTGCCACCGCTCGACGAAGGCGACTTGCTGTACATGCCGAGCGCTCTGCCTGGCCTGTCTCCTGGTGAAGCGTCGGCATTGCTTCAACGGACCGACCGACTGATCAAATCCGTGCCCGAAGTCGACACCGTGTTCGGAAAAGCCGGACGTGCGGATACAGCGACCGACCCTGCGCCACTCACGATGTTCGAGACAACGATCCGCTTCAAACCGCGCGAAGAGTGGCGGCCGGGAATGACGCCGGAGAAGCTTGTGGAAGAACTCGACAGCGCCGTGCAAGTGCCGGGGCTCGCCAATGTCTGGGTGCCCCCGATCCGCAACCGCATCGACATGCTCGCGACCGGTATCAAGAGCCCGATCGGCGTGAAAGTGTCTGGCGAGGACCTTGCCGAAATCGAGCGCGTGGCGTTGCAGGTCGAGAATGTCGCAAAACAGGTTCCTGGAGTCAGTTCCGCTTTGGCAGAGCGTCTGTCGGGAGGCCGCTATGTCGACGTGGACATCGACCGGGTATCTGCGGCTCGTTTCGGATTGAATATCGCCGATGTTCAACAGATCGTGTCAGGCGCAATCGGCGGGGCAAATATCGGACGGACGGTCGAAGGACTGGCGCGATATCCCATCAATGTCCGCTATCCGCGCGAGATCCGCGACAGCGTGGAAGAATTGCGCGCGCTGCCCTTGCTAACCCCGTCTGGCCAGCAAATCACGCTCGGAACGGTCGCGCAAGTGAGCGTCAGCGATGGTCCGCCCATGCTCAAAAATGAACAAGGCCGTCTCATCAGCGTGGTCTATGTCGACACGCGCGGACGCGATTTGACTTCGGTTGTAAGCGATCTTCAGGCGGCGGTGTCAGAGGGCGTCGATCTGCCTGCCGGTGTGAGCATCTCTTACGCGGGCCAGTTTGAATATCTCACCCGCGCCAATGAGCGGTTGCAAGTCGTCATTCCCGCGACGCTCGGCATCATCTTCGTTTTGCTCTACCTGATCTTCCGCCGCTTCGACGAAGCGCTTCTCGTCATGGGCACGCTGCCCTTTGCTCTCACCGGCGGCTTCTGGCTGCTCTATCTGATGGGCTACAACCAGTCCGTTGCGACATCGGTGGGTTTTATTGCGCTTGCCGGTGTGTCTGCCGAGTTCGGCGTCATCATGCTGATCTACCTCAAGTCTGCGCTGGCCCGGCGCAGCGGTGCCCTCGATGCGGACGGCGTGGGCGAAGCCATCAGGGAGGGTGCTCTTCTGCGCGTGCGTCCCAAGGCGATGACCGTGGCCGTCATTCTTGCCGGTCTCTTCCCGATCCTCATTGGAACGGGCGCAGGTTCGGAGGTCATGAGCCGCATCGCCGCGCCGATGGTGGGCGGCATGATCACCGCGCCGCTGCTTTCGATGTTCGTTATCCCCGCCGCATATTTGTTGATGCGGCGACCCCGGCCCGAACGGCCAACCCAACCCCAAGGAGAAGAAGAATGCGTACCACAACCCTCATGAGCCTACTGGCCCTCCCGCTGGCGCTGGCGGCCTGCGATTCTGGCCAGGACACTGCCGAGATGAACGACATGCCGATGGCAGAAAATGAAATGATGATGGACGGCGAAGATATGCCGATGATGGAACCTGGCAGCGGAATGCAAACCGCCAGCGCAGAAGGCACGGTCACTGCAATCGATGCGGAAGCGGGCACGATAACCGTCGACCACGGTCCGGTCCCAGCGATCGAATGGCCTGCGATGACCATGGCTTTTGAAGCCGATGAGCAACTGCGCAGCGAAGTAAGCGTCGGTGAGGGAATTGCCTTTGAATTTCGTACTGGTTCTGAAGGCAATGTGATCACGTCGATCACGAAGCTGTGAGTCGGTTGGGCGGCGCCAGGCAAACCTGGTGCCGCCCAATGAAATGCGGACGACCGAAACCTGTTATCGTGCCGGCATCGCAAGGTATTCGGCACAAGGCTGTAAGAGGTCTGCTGTGGAGTGAGAAAGGAAGAGCGATGAGCACGGACGCAAGCTTACTCGAAGGCACCGCCATCGATCCCGTCTGCGGCATGAGCGTAGCGATCGACGGAGCAGAGCATATCGCGAAGCATGCGGGGACCGAGCACTATTTTTGTTCGCCGCGATGTCACGACAAGTTCGTCACCGATCCCGAGCTCTATCTCTCGGGCGCGCATATCGACGCGGTCGAGGATGTGCCCGAAGGCACGATCTACACCTGCCCGATGCACCCTGAAATCCGCCAGCCCGGGCCGGGTTCATGCCCGATTTGCGGCATGGCGCTCGAACCGGAAACGGTTTCGCTGGGCGATGGCCCCGACCCCGAACTGGTCGACATGCGGCGTAGGTTCTGGTGGAGCGCACTGCTTACGCTGCCTCTGTTCGTCTACGCGATGAGCGACATGGCACCGGGGCTCAGTTTCGACGGGCTGATCGAACCTGCCTGGGCGCAATGGGCGCAGTTTGCCCTTGCCACACCGGTTGTTCTTTGGGGAGCCTGGCCGTTCTTCGTTCGGGCCATCCAGTCGCTCAAGACGCGCAATCTCAACATGTTCACGCTGATCGGGTTTGGCGTTGCCATCGCCTATCTGTTCAGCGTGGTGGCGACGGTCGCGCCCGATCTGTTCCCTGCAGCGTTCCGCGACCATTCGGGACGGGTCGGGGTCTATTTCGAGGCGGCAGCGGTCATAACCACGCTTGTCCTGCTCGGACAGGTCCTCGAGCTCAAGGCCAGGGGCTCGACCTCGAGCGCCTTGCGCGCATTGCTCGAGCTGGCACCGCCCAGCGCGGTCAAGATCTTCGGCTCCGGCGATGAGCGCGAGGTGCCGCTCGACCAGCTGGCCACAGGCGATCGTCTGCGCGTCCGCCCCGGCGATAAGGTTCCGGTCGATGGAGAAATCGAGGAGGGATCGAGCGCCATCGACGAATCCATGATCAGCGGCGAACCGCTTCCGGTCGCCAAACAGGCTGGCGACACAGTCATCGGCGGCACAGTCAACCAGACTGGTGGGTTCATTATGCGCGCAACCGGCGTGGGCAAGGACACGATGCTGTCCAAGATCGTCCAGATGGTGGCCGAGGCGCAGCGCAGCCGCGCACCGATCCAGCGACTGGCGGATCAGGTGGCGGGCTGGTTTGTGCCTGCGGTGGTGGTGATAGCCATCGCCACCTTCGTGGTCTGGGGAATCTGGGGTCCCGCACCTGCGCTTGCCTACGCATTGGTCAATGCCATTGCGGTCCTGATCATCGCTTGTCCCTGCGCGCTTGGTCTCGCTACGCCGATGTCGATCATGACCGGCACGGGCAAGGGTGCCCAGCATGGCATCCTGATCCGCAATGCCGAGGCGCTGGAGACACTCGAGAAGATCGATACGCTAGTGGTCGACAAGACCGGCACGTTGACGATGGGCAAGCCCGATCTGGTGGCGGTGACGCCAGCAGAAGGAATCGACGAAGCCGATTTCCTGGCTGCGGTTGCAGGCGTCGAAATGGGGAGCGAACATCCGCTGGCCCACGCCATCGTCGAAGGTGCGCGGACGCGCGGGGTCTCGCCCGCCAATGCCACGGATCTCGCTTCGACGACCGGGGAAGGTGTTGAAGCCAATGTCCAGGGCCGCCGGGTTGCGATCGGCAATGAGAAGATGATGCGGCGCGTCGGGATCGATGACGAGGCCTGGCTCGGCACGGCCGAAAGTGGCCGCAGGCAGGGTCAAACAGTGATGTTCGTGGCATTCGATGGCCGTCCGGCAGGGCTCATCGCGGTGGCCGATCCGATCAAGCCTACCAGTGCAGCGGTCATTGCGGCACTGCACAAGCGCGATATCCGGGTCGTTATGCTCACGGGCGACAGCCGCGGCACTGCCGAAGCGGTCGCCCGTGAAATGGGAATCGACGAAGTGCATGCGAATGTCTCGCCCGAAGACAAGCACCGCAAGATCGAAGAGCTGAAAGCGCAAGGTCGCCGGGTCGGCATGGCCGGGGACGGAATCAACGATGCTCCTGCGCTGGCTGCCGCCGATGTTGGTATTGCGATGGGCACCGGCACCGATGTCGCAATCGAAAGCGCAGGCGTGACGCTGGTTCGCGGCGACCTGACAGGAGTGGTGCAGGCCATCGTGCTGTCGCGTGGGACGATGCGCAACATCCGGCAGAACCTGTTTTTCGCCTTCGCTTACAACACACTCGGCATTCCGGTCGCGGCAGGCGTGCTGTATCCCTTCTTCGGAGTGCTGCTCAGCCCGATGATTGCGGCCGCAGCCATGAGCCTCTCTTCCGTATCGGTGATAGGCAATGCGCTGCGGCTGCGGGGTCTGCGCCTCGAAGTCTGACAGGCCAAACTTCAGCCATGCGCGTTTTTCCAAGCGCCCATGGAACCGAGATAGATGTCGAGGCGCTTGAAGCCCTGGCTTGCGAGCCAGCCTGCCGCAACGCTCGCCCGCATGCCGCTCGCGCACATCAGCGTGTAGTGGCGGTCGCGGTCGAGCTCTTTCCATCGCTTGTTGAGCTCGCCAACATAGATATGCTCTGACCCGTCGATGCTTGCATCTTGTCGTTCGTCCGCGTCGCGCACGTCGAGCAAAGTCCATTCGCAGCTGTCTTGATCGAGCCTGCGCGCGACTTCCTCGGTGCCAATCATGGGAATGCTGCGCATCGCTTTGCCCTGAGCAGCGGCTGGAACCACGCCGACATAGCCGCCGACAACATTATCGAGACCGATGCGCACCAGATGGGCCATGGCGTGGGCTAGCTGGTCTTCCTCGGAAGCGACGAGGGCAATCCTGTCGCCTTCACCGAGGAACCATCCGGCAAAGGCCGGTATCATTCCCACCGGAAGGCACATGGCACCCGGCATATGACCGGCGGCATAGGCGAGCGGCTCGCGCACATCGACCAGGTGATCGGCGCCGCTCTCGCGAAGGTCGTCCAGCCCCAGACGCCTTGGCCGCATAATCCGCGGCGCGGCATCGGCCCCTTCGAGGTTAAGCCGTTCCATCAGCCGGAAATAGGGAGGTTGGTAGTGGTGTTCTGCTACCTTCGCCTTGATGAACTCATCGCGGTCGGAGATGCGCAGGCGCGGGTTGTTGCGCCGCTCGTGGCCGATTGTCGAGAATTCCCGGTCCGCCATTCCCGACCCGCAGACCGAGCCCGCACCATGCGCCGGGTAGATGATCGCCTGGTCGCCGAGGCGGCAAAGTTTCTGCAGGGAGTCGAAAAGAAGGCCCGCGACTTCTTCCTTGCGCTCGGGATAGAAATCGGTGCGTCCGACATCGCCGACGAACAAGGCATCGCCGGTAAAGACGCCGACCGGTCCCTCGGAATATTCGCTGTCATGGATGACGAAAGCGAGATGATCGTCGGTGTGTCCAGGTGTTTCAAGCACTTCGATCTTCAATTGACCCAGCTCGAAACAATCGCCTTCGCGCGTAGTGTTGGCGAAGGCCACGTTTCCGGCCGGATTGGGACCGTGGTGAACCGTCGCACCAGTCAAGTCCGCAAGGATCGGCGAGCCGCTGAGCAGATCCTCATTGCGATGGGTTTCGAAGATATGCGTTATCTCCAGCCCTTCAGCCCGGGCCCTTTCGACATAGACCTCGAAGTCCCGGCGCGGATCGATGACCGCTGCCTGTCCGCCCGAACCGATGATGTAGGAAAGGTGCGAGAGGCCAGGGGTTTTGATCTTCTCCAGAAACATACAATTTTCCTTGTCTGTTGCTCAAAACTTGTAACGTTCGGGCTTGTTACAGAACGATAAATGATACGACGCTCAATCGATACCGAGTTCGGCCTTGATGGCACCAGGACTTTCGAAACGTTCGGCTTCGGGCCTGCCGATGGCAGGCTTTGCGTTGATCCAGGTGTCTTCGCACACGAATTCAAGCAGGCTCGCCGCGAGATCAGCATGACGGCACCGGAAACAGCCTTCCGCCAGCCGCTCGTCCGTAATCACGGCGTCGCCAGTGTAAGGCTCATCCAGCAGCCAGCCCGGCCGTGCGGCCGTCCATTTAATACCTTGGGCGTCGCTGAGCATCACTTCCATGGAGCGCATCTGCTCGAGTATATTGAACAATGCAGGCTTGGCAGTGAGTTCAAACCAGGCCGGGACGCTCGACTGATGTTCGACGAAGGCAGCGGAGATTACGGCAATGCGGTCGATCTTCGCTTGTGCCATCGCCTCGAGCAGGTTGCGCGTGCCATCGGTATAGAGCGGCGGTGGATCGATCGCATTGCCCGGACCGAAAGCGACACCGAGGGTCGAGATAACCGCGCGGCAGCCATCGAGATCGCCCGCGAAATTATCCGACAGCACATCGCATTCGATATATTCGAAGTCGCCCACCCGCTCGCCTGGCCCAGGCACGGTGTGTTCAAAGGCGCGGATCGGTATGTCTCGGGCAATGGCACGCCTCAAGAGCTCGGTGCCGGTCTTCCCGCCTGCGCCGAAGACAGCGATGGGCCTCGTATCGGTCATCTGCTTGTTCCTGTAAAAATGGTGAGGGCGACGAAGGGCGGAGGCGCGGGCGCATGGGTTAGCCGACGGCCCGCCCATGCGCCCTGCCAGTATCAGGCTCCGTCGGCCGGACAGGTGGTATAACCCCAAAAGCCGAACTCATCCTTGGCTCTTGGTGCTGCCACGATCATCTCCTGCATTTGCAGGCCCGCATCGCCTTCATCATCCAGCATGCGGGTTTTGATCCGAAGCTCGCCGTTCGCATAGCTGCCAGGGCCATCGGCGGTCACGGGGATCAATTTGCCATTGATCTTGATCGCTCCGCCCCCGTCACCGTCATAGACAAACGAGGGAAAGGCCACTTCGGTCAGGCGGAACTGGCAGGCCTGTCCTGCGCCCAGAGCAGCAAGGTCCGCGTCATTCATGGTCCCGGGAAGCATGAGGCCCGGGTCAACATTTGCCAGTGCACTGGCCGCGTCCTCGATCGGCGCGGCAGTGGCAGGCGGGTCGAGCTGGGCTTCGCGGTCGTTGCCCGGAGCGGTGTTCGAATTGCAGGCGGCAAGCGGCAGCGCGATGAGCGCCGTGAAAGCTATCTTGTTCATGGCTGCATCTCCTCGGGCAGGCGTTCTTCGGTTCGAGGACCGTTCTGCTCGATATCGTCTATGAGGTATTTCATCTCGGCGATTTCGCGGCGCTGTGCGACAATGATGGCCTGCGCGAGTTCGCGCACGCGAGGATCTTTCAGGCTCGCGCGTTCGCTGGTCATGATCGCGATTGAGTGGTGCGGGATCATTGCTGCCATATATTCGGTATCGTCAACGGTGGTCTGGCTGCGCACCAGCCATAGTGCGAGCGCGAACACAAAGGCCCCGACGCCCAGGATGATCAAGTTCTTGGTCCGGTCCTTGTACATGCCCCACATGAAGAGCAGCATGACAACCATCATCATCGCGCCCATGACGAACATCATCCAGAAGCGCGTTTCGCTCCAGAAAAGATCATCGACGGTAAAGGTGTTGGCATACATCAGGAAGAACATGATCACGGTCGAGGTCGACACCATGGCCATGAATCGCCAGTAGCTGCCGCCCCCTCCCTTGTCCGAGTGGGAGGTCTTTTCGGTCATGCTTTTTCTCCTTTTTGCATCATGGTCCAGAATAGCTGCGCCGAGCAGCTGATGAGAGCGAAGCCGGTAAGGGCCTCGACGCCGGCGAGAACTCTCAGGTGCTCGGTCGGATAAATGTCGCCCAGGCCCAGTGTGGTCACGTTGATGAGCGAGAAATAGAAGTAGTCCATCCAGTCCATGGAAGGCGCCTTGTCGAACCCTCCCAGGCCCCATTGCGCGCCCAGCCAGAAACCTGCGGCAAAAAGGATCGCGACCAGGAAATGCGACGCGAGCACGAGTAGCGAGACTGCAAGCTTTCCCAGCGTATCGCGGCGGCGATCGAGAAGCCGGTGGCCGACACCCAGAATGGCAAGGTGGGAAGCGACGGCTGCAAGGAACAGAAAGACGGCGAGAAGGAGCGCGGTGATCATGCGAGAAGCTTCGCGCCCATCCACAGACCCATTCCGATCATGAACAGATTTTCGGTCAGCGAGACGAAGCCGAGCGGCACATTGCTGCCCCCACCGACGCAAGCGCATTTGAGCTCACGCTTGTCGATGTAGACAGCCTTGAAGACGCTGACAGTGCCGACGGTGCCAATGAACAATGCCAGCGGGGCCGAGAGCCAGGTCAGCGCGCCTGCGGTCATCAGAATGCCGGCAGCGGCTTCGCCGAACGGGTAGACGAAGCCATAGGGCACCCAGCGCCGTGCGAGCAGATCGTAGTTGAGGAACATTGTCGAGAAACTGCGCACGTCCTGAAGCTTCTGGACGGCGAGCAGGGTCATCGACAGGCTGACGAACCATTCCGCGGCCCGGACGGTGAACAGATCGTCAAAAAACGCCCAGCTCAGCCCTAGCGCGAGCAGCAGCGCGACCGCGAAAATCGCAATGACCGGCTGATAGCTGGTCTCGCCTTCCTCTGGCTGCGAACGGCTCTTGCCGAAGAACTCGCGGACATCGTCATAGCCGCCAATGCGCTTGTCTTCGATAAAGGTCTGCGGGGTGGTCTCGACGTTGTGCTTGTCCTTGAATGCGTCGGTTTCCTCCCTGCTGGTCAGGTGATGATCCTCGACCTCGAAGCCTTGCCGTGTGAGGAGATCGACCGTCTTGATGCCATAGGGACAGACATGGTCCTCCATGACCATACGGTAGACCGCCGCTGTTCGGGTCGTCATGAATCGCTCCATCTGTTTTGCCTGACGTTTCTCGTGCTCAACGCCGGTTTTCGGTGAACGGTTTCGAAAAAGCCCGGCGTAAAAGCGGCAAAGCTGGTTGAAGAAGGTGCCATCACCTTTTCTCTCCTGACCCATCATCTTCAGGAGATGCGGGCGCTTCGGAATTGCGCGAGAGGTAGATCCATTCTCCCACGAAGACTGCGACGATGCCGATCGCCGCGTAGGCGACAACGGCAGGATCGCTGCGCAATTTGGCCGCGGTAAAGGCTGCGAGGACCACGCCATCTGCCGCGAGCGCTGTCAGAAGTATTGTTGCGCGCGCGCCGACTTCCTTGCGCAGGTGGCGCAGGACGCCCCAGTGAACCAGCATATCCATGACGAGGTAGAAGAAGGCGCCCAGCGAGGCGATCCTTGACAGATCGAACAGGACCGCAAGCGTCCCGGCAATGACCACCGTATAGACCAGCATGTGGCTGCGAATCCCGCCGCTCATGCCGAAATGGCTGTGCGGGATCATCTTCATGTCGGTCAGCATCGCAAGCATGCGCGACACGGCAAATACGCTCGCTATCACGCCCGAAGTGGTGGCGGCGATCGCGATCGCCACGGTGAAATAGAAGCCCAGTTCTCCCAGCGCCGGACGCGCCGCAGCCGCGAGCGAATAATCGCGCGCCTCGACGATCTCGGATATGCTCAGGCTCGAACCCACCGCCACTGCGACAAGCAGATAGATCACGATGCAGACGGCTATCGAGATCATGATGGTTCGGCCGACATTCTTGTGCGGGTCAACGATTTCGCCGCCGCTATTGGTAATCGTGGTGAAGCCTTTGAAGGCGAGGATCGAGAAAGCAACCGAGGCGAGCAGGGCTTCTGCATTGGTCAGCGAAACGGACTGCGAAAATGCGCCTGATGAAAATCCGCTGGCCCAGATCGCCGCGACTGCGAACAGCGCGATACCGCCGATCTTGATGGCGGACATGATGAGCGAGAAGCCGCTTACCGACTTGTTGCCCGCTGCATTGACGAGATAGGCGAAGATGATGAGTGCAAGCGCTGCCAGCGAAACGAGCCACCCGCTGCTTTCGAGGCCAAACGGGCGCAGCGCGTAAGTCGCAAAGGTGCGGGCCACGAGGCTTTCATTGATGACCATCGACAGAGCCATCAGGAGCGATGCCGACGCGGCAATGACGCCGGGTCCGTAGGCCTTCTGCAAGATCATCGCGATGCCGCCCGAAGACGGCCATTTGTTCGACATCTTGATATAGCTGTAGGCCGCCAGCGAAGTTACCAGCGCGCCGGCGATGAAAGACAGGGGGAAGAGCGGACCGGCGAGCTCGGCGATCTGCCCGGTCAGCGCGAATATGCCGGCACCGATCATGACGCCGGTACCCATCGCAACGCCGCCCAGCAGGGTTATCGAGCCAGCCGTTTCGCTTTGATTCTCGTGCTCATGGTCTTGCAAGACTTTCCCCTGTCGATGGTCTCCCGTGAAAGAAAGATTATGTCGACCAGTACGTTCGCCCTTGCCGCGTCCCTCAAAAAACTTTCAGGACAAAGCCGGAGAGTTGCGTTTTGCTCGGGGCGCTCGAGCAAATTGCGGCCTAAAGCGGACTGCCTGCGCGACCGAAAAACGCTCCGCGAGTTTCAAGGCAAGCGGCCATCGCCGCCGATCTGCTACGTCCTGAATCGGTTCCGGAAAAATCGCAGCATTGGCACCCCAATGATCGCGATGTACCAACCGTACAAAAAGCTGCCGAGAGCGCCTGCCAGAAAGCCCGAGATGGTCAGCCATTCGAACCCGGGAAGCAGCGGCGCCCACGCTTCGTGCATGTGCGCCTGTTCGGGCGCGAGCAGGCCGAAACCGATGCAGATCAGGTAGCTGAAAAGCAGGAAGAGGCTGAGTGTCCAGCCCCATATCAGTATTGAGGTTTTGACCGAATAGTCTGACATGATGGTCCTCCGTTAGAGTTGGCGCTGAGATGGCTTGTCCATGGTCACGGGTAGGATGCGAAAACGCGCTGCCCGCCTGAGCCGAAGGCGATGACATCATACGGCTGCACCCGGTCCCCGGCTTCCATTCCGGGCGAGCCAAGCGGCATTCCGGGCACAGCCAGGCCTGCCACGCCTTCGGGGCTTTCGCGTAATAGTTTCGCGATGGCATCGGCGGGCACGTGGCCTTCGATGATATAGCCATCGACTTCCATCGTGTGGCACGACCACAGATCCTGCGACACACCCCTGGCTGTCTTGAGCGCAGCCATGTCGTCGGTGTCGACCGAGGCGACCTCTGCTTCGAGTCCGTGTTCTACGTGACCGGCCCAATTGAGACAGCAGCCGCACCCTGCGTCGCGGAACATGGTGTAGGTCGCGGCCTGGGCCGCATTCGAGCAGGCTGCAATGGCGAGGAGGAGCGAGGCCGCCAGCGAACGGCGTAGCGGTCTCGAATCTTTCATGAGGTTCATTGAGCATTGCCTTTCTTGATGCCGCGCCAGAGAGAAATGGTTCCGGTCGCGGTATGGATACGATCGAGCAATTCGGCGTCCGCGAAAATCTCGGCGAGCAATTTCTCGACGGCTCCGTCGGCGCTCGGCTGGGTGTCCTTGACGCCGTCGAGAAGCTGAACGCTCGAACGGAACAGCGCGCGCATGAGTGGAGCATCCTGCCGCATATAGTCGGCAATCAGCGCCATGCCCCCGGGGGCGAGCAGGTTCTCGATCTGGTCGAGGATCGCGCGCTTTTGCGATACGGGGACCTGGTGAAGGACGAGGCTGCTGACGATCTTGTTTGGCCGCCAGCCGTCGGAAAGCTCGAGACTATCGAGAAAGCCGTTGTGCCACCGGACCATATCGGCTCCGGCACCGAACTTGCGCTGCGCGATAGCCAGCGCTGCGGGGTCGGGCTCAACGCCGATGAAGCCGGCTTCGGGGCAGTTGGCCATCAGCGCCCTGAGCAAGGTCCCGGTGCCGCACCCGACATCGATGACCTTGTCGCCGGGCAGCAATGCGGCCTTTTCGACGATTGCGCGGCGCCACCGTCTCTCGCGCGTAAAGACTGCGATCGCGCGATCATAGAACGGCGTGAGCCAGCTTTTGCCCAGCGGCGGAGTGAACGCGCGCTCTTTTGGCGGAACTGCCGCGCTTTTCATGCCATGGCTCCTATTCGACGCTGGTACTTGCCGCTGTTGCTTGACTTACTCCTCTTACGCGTCGCCGACCCGCACCCCTCAAAAAAGAAACTTGAGGGTTTGCGCGAAGCATCGCGTATAGGAACCGTGCAACCGACAGGAGCAAGGGATGCGTGACAATCAGACACTCGATGCGATGCTCGGCACCATGGCCTCGCAGAAGGCTGGCGACGTGCCGCCCGACTTCATGAACGGCGTCTGGCAGCGCGCAGGGCAGCTGGCGGAAATTGCCGATCAGCGGCGCAGAATGGCCTTGTTCGCCGGTCTGTTTGTCGTCGGCCTAACGGCAGGCGCAGGGACCAGCGGATGGCCGTCCGAAAACGGCGCTCCTACAGAAATTGTTGGCGAGAGCCTCGTTGGCGGAGAATCCCTGTCACCCGCTGCATTGCTTCATGTGGGGTCATAGACGTTGAAGAAGTTTCACCTTGTCCTTGCGGTCCTGCTGGCGGCGCTCGCCGGATGCCTAGGAGCGCTTGCCGCCGATCGCTGGGCCAACAACGATGCCGAGGGCGGCCTGCACCAGTTCGTGCACGATGAGCTGTCGCTCACGGCTGACCAGGAGCAGCGGCTCGATGCGCTCGAAGCGCGTTTCGCGGTAGAACAGGCAAGGCTCGAAGCCTCTGCGCGCGCAGCCAACGCCCAGCTCGCCCAGGCAATGGAAACCGAGCACGAATACGGGCCCGAAGTCAGTGCCGCGATCGACGAGGTGCATGCGCGCATGGGCGATTTGCAAAAAGCGACCGTGCGCCACGTCTTCGACATGCGGGAAATTCTCGATTCCGATCAGCAGCTCCAGTTCGACCGGAAAGTGTCCGCGGCCCTCACGCGCGATCCGCGTGACTGACCAGCCTTGGCAGCGGTGGATGACACTTCGGATGAAGCTCTGATCGGGCGGGCGATAGCCGGTGACAAGCGGGCGTTCACAGCTCTCGTCGAGAGCGAGATCGCCCGGTTGATTGCGCTTGCCACGCGCATGCTGGGTTCACCATCGCGGGCCGAAGATGTCGTTCAGGACGGTCTCGCGTCGGTCTGGCTGACACGTCATCGCCTCGATCCGAGCAAGCCCATCGGTCCCTATTTGACGACAATCGTTCTCAACCGGTGCCGCGACAAGCTCCGCCGCAGGAAAGTTATTGGCTTCCTTGGTTTGCCGGATGGGCGGGAAGCCGACGCCGTTGCCGACGATGCCCCTAATCCCGAAAATGTTGCCGGAGCCCGCGAACAGCTGCGGCTGGTCCAGGCCGAAATCGGGCGCTTGCCGGTGCGCCTACAAGAGGCGCTCGTGCTGGTCACTGTCGAGGGGTACAGCCAGGCCGAGGCTGCCGAGCTGCTCGGCACCACCGAGAAAGCCGTCGAGACGCGCATCTATCGTGCGCGCAACCGGCTGAAGGAGCGGTTCGAAAAGTTTGAGGGGTAGGGCAGCTGACCGCGTATGTGACGGTATACGCATTTTCAGGAGCCCCCTATGCCTGCCCTCAATCGCCGAAGATTCCTTGGAACAAGTGCTAGCGGGCTGGGCCTGCTTGGTCTCTCCGGTGCCATGCCGGCCTGGGCGCGCGGCGCGGACATCCTTGCAGGAAACGCCCGCAAAGGGCTGGATGAAGTATCCGGGCCGAATATCGACCTCACTGTCGCGCGGTCTGCCTTTGCAACCGGCAACAGACGCGGCGGCGCCATCGCCGTCAACGGCACGATCCCCGGCCCGTTGTTGCGTTTGAAGGAAGGCACGACCGTCCGATTGAACGTCCATAACCAGCTCGAGGAAGACACCTCGATCCACTGGCACGGGCTGCTCGTGCCATTCGAACTCGACGGGGTGCCAGGTGTAAGCTTCCCCGGCGTCAAGCCCGGAGAGACCTTCACCGCTGAATTCCCGGTGCGCCAGTCGGGCACCTACTGGTGGCACTCGCATAGCGGCCTGCAGGAACAGGCCGGGCATTACGGCGCCATTGTGGTGGATCCGGCTGGACCCGATCCGGTCCAGGCGGACCGCGAATATATCGTGGTGCTCAGCGAATTCAGCGAAATGTCGCCCCACACGATTTTCGACAAGCTCAAGAAGGGCGAAGGCTACTTCAACTACAACATGAATACCTGGACCGACGACTATCCGCTTTCGGGCGAGGATCGCCGGATGTGGGCGAGAATGCGTATGATGCCGACCGACCTTAGCGATGTGTCGGCCCCAGCCTACACTTACCTGCTGAACGGTCATGGCCCGCTCGACAATCTGGAATATCTCTTCCGTCCGGGCGAGCGCGTGCGGCTGCGCTTCATCAATGCCGGGGCCATGACCTTCTTCAATATCCGCATTCCAGGCCTGCCGATGACCGTCGTTCAAGCCGACGGGCAGAACGTCGAGCCGGTCGAAGTGGACGAGTTCCAGATCGGCGTCGCGGAGACCTACGACGTCGTCGTGACGCCGGGTGAGCAGCAGGCGTACACATTGGTGGCCGAGTCGGTGGATAGGTCCGGAATGGGGATCGCAACGCTTGCGAGCGCGTCTGGCGCGCGCGCGGCCATTCCGCCGCTGCGCGATCCCCCGCTTCTGACCATGGCTGATATGGGCATGAGCGGTATGGACCACGGGGCTGGCAGCAACGATGCCGGTATGACCGGCATGGATCATGGCGCCGGCGGTATGGCCGGAATGGACCACGGATCGAGCGGAGCGGCTGGCGCGGATGGGATGTCCGGTATGGATGGCGGTTCGGCGGAGATGGCTGGCATGGCGGGAGGTATGCAGATGCGCGATACATCGCTCCTGCCTCCCGACGTGAAGGTCGGGCCCGGTCTCGACATGGTCTCGATGAACCCGGTCGACCGTATGGGCGACCCCGGCATCGGCCTTGCCGATGTCCCCCACCGCACCCTCGACTATCGCAAGCTCCGCTCGCTGACACCTCATCAGGAGGGGCGGACTCCCTCGCGGCGGATGGAAATCCATCTCACCGGGAACATGGAACGCTATATGTGGTCGTTCGACGGCAAGAAGTTCTCCGCCGTCTCCGACGAGCCGATCCGCTTTGCCTATAACGAACGCGTGCGTGTCAAATTGATAAACAACACGATGATGGCGCACCCGATCCACTTGCATGGGCACTTCTTCGAACTGGTTAACGGCGCACCTGCCGATCGTCAGCCGCTCAAGCACACGGTTAACGTGCAGCCGGGCGGCAGCGCGCAGTTCGACCTGACGGCGGACGAGCCGGGCGACTGGGCCTTCCACTGCCACCTTCTCTACCACATGCATGCCGGGATGTTTCAGATCGTCACTGTCGCCAATCCCGATGGGAGCGAAGCATGAAGATTCGTATTACCAGCCTGCTCGCATCGATCGCAGTCGGCTCAGTTCTCGCCTCCCCCGCTGCGGCGCAGCATGCCGGTCATTCGCCCGCGGAGCCGCAGCAGAGCGCCGAGGCGCAGGCTGACGCCAAGACAAAGTGCGAAGAAGAAGCCCAGCGCCATCGCGCGATGGGGCACCCGGTAGCCGAAGGAGCTTGCGAACCAGTGGCCCAGCCTGAAGTTGCCATGGATCATTCGACGATGGACCATTCGACTATGTCTCATGGTTCGACGACCGCTCAGGATGGTCATTCGGGCATGGCAATGCCGATGGACGCTGCCCGTCCGGAGACTACACCCGGGAGTCATGAAGGAATGGATCATGGCTCGATGCCGCATGGCACGCCTGCCGAAGGCGCGATGGATCATTCGCAGATGAACCAAGGCGACATGGGTCAGGCGGAAGCCAGCAACTCGTCGATGGACCATGGGCAGATGGATCACAGCCAGATGAACCATGGGCAGACGGGATCGCAGGATATGCAGGGCATGGACCATTCGGCGATGCAGATGGGCTCGAACGACGATATCCCGCTGCTGCCGCCTCCTCCCGAAGCCGGGAGCGGTCCCGCGCGCGCGGCGGTCGCGATCTGGGGCGAGGAAGCCATGAACGAAGCGCGGCGCGAACTTGTCCGCGAGACCGACGGCGGGATGCGCTTCTGGTTTCAGGGCGACCGGCTCGAATACCGCGCCCGCGAGGGAGTGGATGGATATCTTTGGGACATCCAGGGCTATTATGGTGGTGATATCGACAAGTTCTGGTTCAAATCCGAGGGCGAAGGCAGCTTCGGTGAGCCTGTCGAGGGAGCCGAAGTCCAGGCACTCTGGAGCCGGGCGATCGCTCCCTTTTTCGACCTACAGACAGGTGTGCGCCAGGATTTAACAGGACCCGAGCGCACCCATGCTGCCATTGGCATACAGGGCATTGCTCCCTACCAGTTCGAGGTCGACGTTGCAGCGTTCGTATCGAACAAGGGTGATGTAACCGCGCGCTTCGAGGGCGAGCTTGATCAGCGCATCACGCAGCGGCTGATCCTCCAGCCGCGAGCCGAAATCGCTCTTTCGGCTCAGGATATTCCCGAACTCGGCATTGGCGCTGGCCTCGACCGGATCGAGGCAGGTCTGCGTCTTCGCTACGAGTTCGCACGCGAATTCGCGCCCTATGTCGGCGTCTCCCAGGAGTGGCGGATCGGTCAGAGTGCCGATTTTGCACGCGCCGCAGGGGAAGACCCTAGCGTGACGAATTACGTCGTGGGCATGCGATTCTGGTTTTAAGAGAAGGAAATATACAATGAGGATAAGACTATCTCTAAGCGCGGTCGCCCTGGCCTTGGCTGCAGGCGGCACTCCCGCCCTGGCACAATCCATGGATCATTCCGCGCACTCGGACCCTACGGCTTCGACGCAGATGGACCATACGGAGCAGGGCATGAACCACGCCGAGCATATGGATGCGATGAATGATGACGTTGCGGAAGCCGAGGCGGTTCTGACATCATATCGGGATGCCCTGACGTCGCGCGATGCAGAGGCCATGGCCGCGCTGTTTGCCGAGGAATCCTTCGTTTACGAAAACGGCAAGGCGGAAGGCAGCTTCACGTATTACATGGAGCATCACCTGGGACCGGAACTCGATGCAATAACCAGCTTCACCTTCGGCGAACCGACGCTCGCAGTCACCCGGATGGGACATATGGCGTATGGCCGCGAATCGTACACCTATCGGATCGAACTGGCCGACGGCCGCGTGATCGACCGCGAAGGCGTTGCGACCTCGGTGCTTGCCCATGATGCGGATGGCTGGAAGATCGTTCAGTACCATTCGTCGTCACGAGCGCCGCGTAACAACTGATTTGATTGGGGGAACACCGATTGGCGACACGCTCTTTCAAGCTGCGTCTGCATGTGCTGGGCAGCAAGCTTCACAAATGGCTGGCAGTCTTTGTCGGCGTCCAGGTGCTTCTATGGATGGCCACCGGGGCGCTGATGTCGTTCCTCGACATCGAAGAGGTCCGGTCCGAACATGTCGTTTCGCGCGCACCGGAGGTTCTGCCCGCTAATGCTGCCATGCCCGAGTGGCTCGATAGCAGGGAGGGGGTGGTTTCCCTTGCGACGCGCGCGGTCGGCGGCAGGACAGTAACCGAGATCCGTCGGGACGATGGAAGCGTCACGCTCCGCGACCCGAACAGCGGCGCTCTCCTTTCGCCTCTTTCGAGCGCGAGCGCACAGGCCATCGCTCGCCATGCTTGGACGGGGCCACCAACCACCATAGCGACCACGCGCCTCATCGAAGGTGCTGTCGGGACCGAATTCCGGGGTCCGTTCCCCGCGTGGCAGATTACCTATGGCGATGAGGACAATACCCGCGTCTACATCGATGCATCGAGCGGCTCGGTGCTCGCTGCCCGCAGCGACACCTGGCGTCTGTTCGATTTTATCTGGGGGCTGCATATCATGGACTGGACGCAGCGCGACCGCATCAACAGCTGGTGGCTGCTACTGTTCGGGATCGGCGGGACAATCATCGCGGTTTCGGGCTTTGTCCTGCTTGCCAACCGGTTTCCCAGGATCAGGCGGCGGGCGAAACATGTGCCGAATGCCCCCTGAAGCCGCTCCCAGTTTAATCAGGTTCGGCTCGGGCAAAGCGGACCAGAAGGATCGTTAGCGCGGGCACGATCGTCCACATCGCGATCGGGATCAGCGCCAGTCCCGTCACTGGCTCTTGCGGCATCAACTCGCTGTAGCGCCAGCTCAGGAAACTGTTTGCCGGAAGCGATGTGGCGATCATTTCGACGGCGATCGCGACGACAAGCCCGAAGCCGAAATAGATCGCATAGGGCATTTTGGCGGCTTGCCAGAGCCACGCGTGCCCGCCACGTAATCCTGCAAGGCTATAAGCTGTCAGCAGGATCACGCCATCGCCCAGGCTTGCAATGCCGCAGCGAATGGTCCGCTCGAAGGGTTCGAGATCACCCGGTTCGAAGAATGGCATCTGGAAAATCTCCCAGACGAACGCGATCAGGCTCCCGCAAATAAGGATCAGCCAATGGGTTCTGGTCATGTTGCAGGTACGCCCGAAAAATCTGCGCCAGCAAATAGCAAGCGGCCGGATTTCCACTTCCTGCATAGCGCCTTCGCTGCCCCAAAGCCCGGATCAGTCATGATTTTCGCGGCCCTCCGACTCGGCCATGCGAGCAGCGCGTTTGAGAAATTTCCGCATGTCACCTGCTGCCAGTTCGGTAAGCGGGTGCCGGCTCGCATCGGGGCGCGGTTCGATCATGTCCGCACGTTTCCTAATCTGTTCGATCTGTTCATCGCTCGCCCCGGACAAAAGGCCAAGAACTATGTTCTCGAGAGTAATGAGGCGAATGCGCATTTGCACCAGATCGGCATGATCGGGCTCCGGGATATCCCAGCTGCCGTTCTCATTGACCGTGCTCACGACTGCTTCTCCGACGGCTCTGCTGGCACCATGATACTCCCCATTCGTCGTTATCGGCTTCTCTCAAAAAGGTGGCCGAAAAACAGCACCGCTGCAACCGGCCGTGCTTCGGCCCACCAGCCCCACCGCTGCTGCGGATTGTTTAAGGGGAAGAGATGGCGGCTGCGTAAAGAGGATGACTGCACACAGCATCCACCGCAAGACCGACGAAAGGAAATCGACCATGAAACTGACAGTTCTAGCTTTCGCGCTCGCCACCGGCCTGGCAACCACCCCGGCAATGGCCCGGCAACAGCATGACCACGGGGATCAAGCGGCGGCGCAGCAGCAGTCACACGCTGGCCATATGATGCAGGATTCGGCGGCCATGACGGCCCACCGCGAGAAGATGGCTGAAATGCGCGCGCTGATGCAGCAGGCCCACGCGGCGAGCGATCCTGCCGAACGCCAAAGGCTTATGGCCGAACATCGTGCAAAAATGCAGGAACACATGGCGGGCATGATGCAGGGGGACAACGCCGATATGATGGCGGCCTGTCACCAGCACATGATGATGATGCATGACATGATGGAGCAGATGGCGGCTCACGAGAACATGGCGCAAGACGATTAGGAGGCGGTGGCCGGGCTCTCGCTTTGTGCCTGAGCCTGGCCACACTCTTACCAGGGCGCGGTGCAAGGCAGGAGGTCCGACCATCTCGTGAGTAAAATTTGAACCCTCACGCGTCGACGATCGCCGCGCTCTATCACCGCAAGAGATGAAGGTTCGCAGAGCATTACAGACACAATAGGTTGCACGACCATCGCCAAGACCGGAGCCCGTAGAGAATGAAACGAATACAATTCATGGCTATTGTGGCCGCCAGTCTGCTCTGGATAAGTCCGGCCCAGGCCCATGGCGACGAGGAACATGGCGAAGCGGCCAGTGCTGTCGTCTCCGATGCGGCGTCAAAAGATATCCAGGCTGCGCAGGGGCACGGCGACACGGCTGCTGATCATGACGGGGCGAAGGGACAAGATGCAGACGAAGGCGACAAGGGCGTGGTCGGTGTGCTCAAGTCGCTGCATCCCGCCACCGTACACTTTCCGATCGCCTTGTTCTTTATGGCCGCTCTCACCGAGCTATTCGTCATCGCACGGAAGGGCACAGGCCTAGAGTCGGCAGTGCGCGTACTTGTTTATGGCGGTGCCGCCGGGGCGGTCGTGGCGGCCATATTCGGTTGGATCCATACCGGTCTCTGGTTCGGCGGAGATACTGCGATGCAGGTTCATCGCTGGAACGGAATGCTGATCGCGGTTCTCGGTCTGGCGATGGCCTATCTGGCGAGCCGTGCTTCCGCGAGCCGGACCGCGTTTCGCGCCGCAATCTTTGCCATGGCCGCTCTAGTGCTGGTGCAGGGATTTCTGGGCGGCGAGCTTGCGCACGGTGCCAATCATCTTGGTATCTCCTGGCTTTGAAGGATAGAATGATGCGCAGATCAAATCGGAACGCGTTTGTTGCCCCCCTTGCTGCGGCGGCATTGGGGCTAGGGCTCGCTGCCTGTGATCAGACGCAGGACACTTCATCAGAAGCTGAAGCCTTGCCACTGTATACGGCCCCGCCGACCGAGAGCACAGGTGCTGGCGAAGGCGAAAGAGACAACGCTGCCTTTCCCGCTGGAGAGGCCAACACGAACCGGTCGGGTGAAGCTGCGACTGCCGGTAGGCAACCAGACCGACCGGCGAGCACTCCGGTAGTAGCGTCGTCCCCTGCGGCCACTCCCCCGCCGGTGAATGCCCAGCCTAGCAACACACCCGATCCTCATGCGGGCCACTATATGCCATCCATGCCCGACCATGACATGCCCTCGATGTCCGATCAGGCGCATGGATCGTGACCTGGCGTTTCGCCTTCTGATCGGCCCAAAAACGGCCGACGCTCGTTTTACCAGTCACTACGAATAACAAGTCGTCGTTTGCCAAAGGCGCTTTATCTCATCTGTCCGATTTTGGGGGTATTGATGGGGGTATTTGCAAGACGACTCAAAAAGTTTATTAGGTAAATCAGCACGTTATATGCTCTCTATATTTCCCTCCTCCGCTACCAGGAAATAGCGTCCGCATGGGTTCGCTTGCGTCCGTATGCGTACGGATTTTCGATCCAAATCACTGATTAAATTGACAGAAGAGCTACCACGCCGGTCCGCTTGGAGCCGTAAGCGTCCGTATGTGTTCGCTT
Organism: Qipengyuania seohaensis; assembly: GCF_002795865.1. Taxonomy (NCBI): domain Bacteria; kingdom Pseudomonadati; phylum Pseudomonadota; class Alphaproteobacteria; order Sphingomonadales; family Erythrobacteraceae; genus Qipengyuania; species Qipengyuania seohaensis. The sequence continues at coordinate 351,762 of NZ_CP024920.1, read as the reverse complement.
GAAGCCGGGGCCGTTGTGGGGGTATTTGAGGCCCGATTGAAGTCGGGTGATACCCCCAGCCGCGAACTCGGGGCGAACATCGGATTTTCGCGCGAGCGCAACGGCTTGTGGGGGACCTTCTCTTACGAGATCCTTCGCAACGGTCCCAAATTCACGGCTACGTTCGAGTCCCTGCGTGGGATCCGAACACAAGCAAGTCTGCGGGGGCAGAGAATGGCATCTGCTTCTCGTACGAATGACCGCTTCGCGCCCCATTTCGGCCGTTCTAATCCTTCCCTTTAACGCCCGAAACCGGACGTCCGTTGGGCCCTCACGCTATGGCACGGCGCCCCAGGCTCCCGATGATCTGACACTCGCCGATCTTGTCCGCCTGGCAGGACCGTAACATCTGTCCCAGCTCGTCACGTAGCGCGGAGAGATCGGCGATCTTGCGCTCGACCTCGGCCAGTTGTTGCTGGACCAGCAGGTCGACATCCAGGCACGGCTTTTCGTCGTGATCGGACAGGGCGAGCAGTTCGCGAACCTGTGCCATGCTGAACCCGAGTTCGCGCGCCCGGCGCACGAAGGTGAGTGTCGCCAAATGGTCGGTGGAGTAGTCGCGATAGTTGCTGTCCGTCCGGTCGGCCGCTGGCAGGATGCCTTCGCGCTCGTAGTAGCGGATCGTCTCCGCCTTTGTGCCGGTGGCTTTCGCCAGTTCTCCGATACGCATCGCTTGACCTTGTAGTTGCTACAAGGTGCATATGTTCTTGCGACTCGAACGTTGCAAGGAGAGTGGCATGGCGAAGTCCTGCTGCCAGACACCGGAGCCTGACACCGCCGCGCACAACGATCCGCGCTGGCGCCGCGTCCTGTGGATCGCACTCATCGCTAATGCAGTCATGTTCGTGGTGGAGATGATGGCTGGTGTAGCTGCTGATTCCCGTTCGCTCCAGGCCGATGCGCTTGATTTCTTCGGGGATGCCGCGAACTACGCGATCAGTCTTGGCGTTGCAGGTCTGGCACTCTCATGGCGCGCCAAGGCCGCTCTAGTGAAGGCCGCGACCATGCTCGCTTTCGGCGTGTGGGTAATCGGCTACGCGATCTACGGCCTTGTCGCTGGTTCGAACCCGGAGCCCCAGACAATGGGAGTGATCGGCACGCTGGCTTTGGCAACGAACGTGATCGTCGCGCTCATGCTCTTCCGGTTCCGCGAAGGCGATTCGAACATGCGATCGGTATGGATCTGCTCTCGCAACGACGCGATCGGAAACGTTGCGGTTCTTGGCGCCGCCCTCGGCGTGTTTGGAACGGGCGACGCGTGGCCCGACCTGCTCGTCGCCTCGATCATGGCCGGACTAGCCCTGTGGGGAAGTGCGGAGGTGTTCGGCCAGGCACGCCGGGAGCTGTCCCATGGATAGCAATACCATTCCCAGCAGGGATGCATTTCTCGCAGAAGAATACCGACGCGCAGCAGAGGCTTCGGACGAGCAGAATTTCGAGGAAGCCTGGCACCATCTCGAACGGGCCCACGTAGTTGCTCAGGACGGCTTGGGACCGCACTGCGTCTCGCATTGGCGTATGCTGGAGCTTGCGTGGCGAACGCGTAATTGGCGCGAAGTTCACGGTCAGATATTCCGACTTTCCCTTGCCCCCATCGGCAACATCACTGGGAGACTTCCAATAGGAAACAGTGGTCGTTCGAATGTGAGCGCATTCGCTCGGATGGAAATAGAGCCGGAGATCAGTCGTGTGCTTGGTCAATCACCAGCTCAAGATGTTCGTGGCCCGAAGTAGATCGATGGTTTTGTTATGAAATCACATCCCGTCTCGCGAGATATTTCTTTCGCAGCCAAGCCGCCAATGCTACCGGACACGCTATGACTCGGCTCTTCGCCCGCTCCCTCTTGCTTCAGCTGATCACGCTGTGCACTGCATTCGGTGTCCTGTGGGCTCCGGTGGCGGAAGCGGCCGAATGCGCGGGAGAGCCTCCGCTAGCATCTCAGCTCGAGCAACACGACGAGCCCGGCGATGATGACCGTGGGCCGGAGAAGCACGGAGCCTGTGCGCATGGCCATTGCCATCATGCTTCGCAGGCCATCGGACGGTCCTCTGACGCCTTTTCTCTGGGATCGATCATGAGTGCCCTGCGCGCTGGCGACGAGCCCTCTTTTGCGTCCAATCTGACCGAACTGGCAACGCCCCCTCCTCGCGCCTGACGTTCGCCGCGCGTCGGACATGTTTTCCGACGCCGAACTGAACGTCAGCAGAGGAATACCCATCCATGTTCGCCATATCGTGGCGAGCAGCCCCCGTCTGGGGGCTGATACTCGCCCTGTCCACGGGACCTGCCAATGCGCAGGACCCGCGCGTCGTCACGCTCGACGACGCCCTTGAACTCAGCGGGGTCGCCGATGAGGCCGATACCGCCATCACCAACCCCCGCCTCGTCGGGCCCCGCGCTGAAACAGACGCGGCGGTCGCGCTTGTCGATCAGGCTCGTCTGAGCCCCAACCCCGAAATCTCGTTCGACGTCGAGAACGTCGCCGGCAGCGGCGCATTCTCAGGTCTCCAGTCTACCGAATATACGCTTTCCGTCGGTCAGCGTCTCGAACTCGGCGGCAAGCGAGCAACGCGGATCGGTGCGGCCGAAGCCCAGGCCGACCTGGCATCTCTCCGGGCCGACCTTACCACGGTCGAACTGGGACAGCTGGTGCGCGAGCGATATCTCGCAGCTGTTGCAGCAGCAGCGCGGGTCGAACTTGCTGAAGATGTCGTGGCGCGTAACGAAGAACTGGCTCGCATTGCTGGTGTCCTTGTAGAGGTCGGCCGCGAGCCGCCTCTGCGCGCATTGAGGGCGGATGCGGCCCTTGCCGAAGCGCGGGCGAGCCTGGTTGAGGCAGAGGCGGAGAGTCTGTCGGCTCGAAGAGCGCTCGCGGCTCTATGGGCCGGCGGTGAAGCGCCGCTCGTTCCGGCGGAATTTCCGGATATCCTTCCGCCCGCTTCGCTTATGTCCGAGCCGCAGGAAAGCCTCACCTACAGGGTCGCGCGAGCCGAGAGCACTGCTGCTGCGGCGGAGATCGAGCGACAGCGGAGCCTGCGGATTCCCGATCCGACGGTCTCCGCGGGCGTGCGGCGCTTCGGAGAAAGCGGCGACAACGCGTTTCTCGTCGGCTTTTCGATCCCGCTTCCTTTCCGGGACCGGAACCAGGGCAACATCGCTGCTGCCGAGGCTCGGTTGCGGGCAGCGAACGCCCGCGAAGCGGTAGCTCTCGCGGATTACGAGCAGGCGGTCGCCACGGCCCGGGCAAGGTATCTTGGTGCCGAAGCGCGCGTCGAAACCCTGTCGCAGACATCGCTCCCGCAGGCGGAGGAGGCGCTGCGCCTCGTTCGCATCGGATATAGCAACGGACGGTTTCCCCTGATCGAAGTTCTCGCCGCCGCAGAGGCACGCGACACGATCCGCGAGGCGCTCATAGCCGCTCGCGAACAGAGGGGCCTGGCCGCAGCCGAACTGATCGGGCTGGCCGCACAGTGAAGGATACATCAATGACACCCAGAAAGCTGGCTATCCTTGTCGGTATCGTGATCGCGGTCGCCGCCCTGGTGCTGATCTTTTGGCCGGGTGCCGAGACCGACGACCTCGCGCACGGGGACGAGCACGGCCATGAAGAAGGCGAGGCGCCCGAGGGGGCGATTGCGCTGAGCGACGAGCAAATCCGCGAAGCCGGGATAGAACTTGCGACGGTGCGTCCCGGGGCTGCGGTTGAACTCGTCTTCCCGGCGACAGTGGCGGCGAGCCCCACTTCCACCGCCCGCATCGACGCCCGCGCTTCGGGTGTCGTTCGGTCAGTGGCCAAGACGCTGGGTGACTATGTGGCGCGCGGCGAGACCGTTGCCCGCATTGAGAGCGCGGATGCCGCCGCGCTCGCCTCGCAACTCAGCGCGGCACGGGCCCGGGTGACCGAGCTGTCCTCCGCCTACGAACGCGAACGACGTCTGTTCGAGGAGAATGTCACGGCCCGCCAGGATCTGGAAGCCGCGCAGGCCAATCTCAGCGTGGCACGTTCGGAACTTCAGCGGGCGCAGGCTGCGGTAGTGGCTGCTGGCGTCAGCGGCGACGGGCGTTCGCTGGCGGTCACCTCTCCCTTGGCCGGCAGGATCACCGCGGCACCGATTGTGCTCGGGGCCTTCGTCGATGCCGGCGAGGAACTCTACCGCGTGGTCGATCCCAATGGCCTCCAGATCGAGGTGGCTCTGCCTTCAGCCGAAGCCTCTCGTATCCAACCTGGTGACGAGGCCGTGCTGGTGGTCGGCGACGGTCGGGAAATCGGCGCCCGGGTTCGTTCGGTGACGCCTTCGCTCGACCCGGAGAGCCGCAGTGCGACTGCGGTCCTGTCGTTATCACGCGGCGTTCCGGGGCTTCAGCCGGGTGCCTTCCTTCAGGCACGGATCAGGCCTTCGGGCGAAATCGACCGCGACCGCATCGCGGTGCCGGAAGACGCTATCCAGGTGGTGGAAGGACGCGACGTGGTCTTCGTCCGGACGAAGACCGGCTTCCAGGCTCGCGAGGTCGAAGTCGGAACCCGATCCGCTGGTCGAGTGACGGTCCTTTCCGGTCTTCAGGAGGGATGGCGAATCGCTGTCGCCAACGCCTTCCTGCTCAAGGCCGAACTCGGGAAGGAGGGCGCGACCCATGGTCACTGAGACCCAGACCGAGCCCGCGGTTGGCACCAATGCCGATACGGGCAGCCATCGCCACGGTTTGATCGGGACGATCCTCGATATTGCCGTGCGGTTCCGCTGGGCGGTCATCGTCCTCACCGTTTTCGCAGCGATCTACGGCGCCATGAACCTTTTGCGCCTTCCGATCGATGCGGTGCCGGACATCACCAACACGCAGGTGCAGATCAACACGAGCGCATCTGCGCTCTCTCCCTCGCAGGTTGAGACGCAGGTAACCTTCCCCATCGAGACCGGGCTTGCCGGGATCAAGGGGCTGGAGATGACCCGCTCGATCTCGCGCAACGGCTTCAGCCAGGTCACCGCGATCTTCGAAGAAGGCACCGACATCTACTTCGCACGGCAACAAGTGAACGAACGGCTAGCCCCGATCGGTGCGTCGCTGCCGGAGGGAGCGGAGCCCACCATGGGACCGATCTCGACCGGCCTGGGCGAAGTGCTCATGTATACGATCGAATACGAGTATCCGGGAGGTCGCGATGCGCCCAAGGGTGGTCGAACAGGCTGGCAGTCGGACGGGAGCTTCATCACCGAACGCGGTGATCGCCTCGACACCGAGGTCGCCAAGGCAGCCTATCTTCGCACGGTGCAGGACTGGGTCGTGGCTCCGCTCATGCGCTCCATTGACGGCGTTGCCGGGGTGGATTCGATCGGCGGCTATGAGAAGCAGTTCCTCGTCCAGCCCGATCCTGCCCGTCTTACGGGCTATGGCCTATCGTTCGACTCCCTGATCGAGGCGTTGGAAGCGGCAAACCTCGCCGAAGGCGCCAACTTTGTCGATCGTGCCGGAGAGGCTCTGCTCGTCCGCGTCGATGCGCGGCTTGGGGGCACTCAGGACATCGAACAGGCAGTGGTCGCGACCCGCGAGGGCGTTCCGATCCGGATCGGGGATGTAGCCTCGGTTCGCATCGGCGGCGACCTCAGAACCGGGGCCGCCTCGCTCAATGGCGAGGAGGCTGTCGTGGGCACAGTCCTCATGCGCAGCGGCGAGAACAGCCGCACCGTGGCTGCCGCCTCAGCCGAGCGGCTGGAAGAAGTCCGCGCCTCGCTCCCTGCCGGAGTGGTCGCCGAAATCGTCTACAACCGCTCGTCGCTCGTCGATGCGACCATCGCGACAGTGGAGAAGAACCTTGTCGAGGGCGCGCTTCTGGTGATCGCAGTCCTGTTCCTGATGCTCGGCAATATCCGGGCAGCGATCATCGCCGCGCTGGTCATTCCGATATCCATGCTGATGGCCGCCGTGGGAATGAACAGGCTTGGAGTCTCCGGCAACCTGATGAGCCTCGGGGCACTGGACTTCGGGCTTATCGTCGATGGCGCCGTTATCATCGTCGAGAACAGCGTCGCGCGGCTCGCCGCCAGGCAGCACCGTGAAGGTAGATTGCTCAGCCTCGACGAACGGCTGACGGAGACACGGCTGGCTGCACAGGAGATGATCAAGCCGACCGTCTACGGTCAGGCGATCATCCTCTTGGTCTATGCGCCACTTCTCACCTTCACGGGGGTCGAGGGCAAGACGTTCTCGCCAATGGCCATCACGGTCATGCTGGCACTCGCCTCCGCCTTCGTGCTGTCCCTGACCTTCGTGCCGGCGATGATCGCGGTGCTCCTCAATCGCAAGCTGACCGAGAAGGAGGTCAAGCCTGTTCGGATGGCGAAGGAACGCTATGGCCCGGCAGTGCGCCGCGCCATCGCACGTCCCTGGCCGGTGATCGGTGCGGGCGCCGGACTCTTCGCCGTAGCGGCTTTCGTGTTCACCCTTCTCGGCAGTGAGTTCACACCGCAGCTGGATGAGCGCGACATCGCGGTTCAGTCGCTGCGGATACCGTCGACTTCGCTCGAGCGCTCGCTCGCCATGCAGAGACAGGTGGAGGACAGGCTCGAGACCTTCCCGCAGGTGGAGCTGGTCTTCTCGCGCACCGGCACGGCCGAGGTCGCGAGTGATCCGATGCCGCCGAACGCGTCCGACGCCTACGTGATCTTGAAGCCGCGCGAAGAATGGCCCGATCCCGACCTGTCGAAGGATGAACTCGTCGCGCAGATGGAGGAGTCGCTCAGCGGTCTGGTGGGCAACCTCTACGAGTTCAGCCAACCCATCGAACTGCGCTTCAACGAGCTGATCGCGGGTGTTCGCGGCGACGTGGCGGTCAAGCTCTACGGAGACGACCTGACCGCGCTGACCCGGTCAGCCGGAGAAGTGGCCGAGGTGCTGCGCGGCGTCGAGGGTGCTGCAGACGTCAAGGTCCAGCAGGTCACTGGCTTTCCTACGCTGGACATCGCCTTCGATCGTTTGACGATCGCCCGATACGGTCTGACCGTGGAGGAGGTCGCGCAATCCGTTGCCATCGCGCTGGGTGGTCGGCCAGCGGGGCTGGTATTCGAGGGTGACCGCCGGTTCGATGTCGTCGTGCGGCTCGAGGATGCGACCCGGGACGATTTCGATCAGCTCGGAGCTCTTCCCATAGTCCTCGAAAGCGGGGTCACGGTTCCGCTTCGCACACTGGCGGATTTCCAGGTGGTCGATGGTCTCGCGGAGGTTCGCCGGGAGCAGGGTCGCCGACTAGTGATCGTGTCGGCGAACGTGCGCGAGCGCGATCTCGGCTCGTTCGTCGAGGAGGCTCGCGCAGGCGTCTCCGAGAACGTCGGATTGCCGGCCGCCTCCTTCATCGAATGGGGCGGACAATACCAGAACCTCCAGGCCGCGCAGGCAAGGCTCGCCCTCGTCGTTCCGGTCTGCTTCGCGCTGGTGCTGCTGCTCCTGTTCATGGCGCTCGGCGGATGGGTGCCAGCGCTGGCGGTGTTCAGCGCGATCCCGATGGCGCTGGCAGGCGGGGTCTTCGCGCTTGCCCTACGGGGGATGCCGTTCTCGGTGTCGGCCGCAGTGGGGTTCATCGCCCTATCGGGGGTCGCGGTATTGAATGGCCTCGTGATGATGACCGCGATACGCCAGCGCCTCGACAAGGGAATGCCTCTCGATGAGGCGATCTCCGATGGCGCACTGGCGAGGCTGCGACCGGTGCTGATGACAGCCTTGGTGGCCTCGCTCGGCTTCGTGCCGATGGCCCTTGCGACCGGCACGGGCGCGGAAGTCCAGCGTCCGCTCGCCACTGTCGTGATCGGCGGATTGATTACCGCGACCGCGCTCACGCTCTTCGTCCTGCCCGCGATCGCGCGGCTCGTGCTCAATCGATCGGACGATGAGCGTAGCTGGCGCGAGAAGTGGTGGGATCGCCTGCGTCGAAACGTGACCAGCGACGAGCAGCGCGAACTGACGGACATCGCATGATGGTCCGGGAAAGGAGAATACGATGTTGAAGATAGACGAAGAGAACGGACTGCTGCGGATACGCGCGAGTGGCCAACTCGAAAGCTCGGACTACGATGACTTCGTGCCTCGGTTCGAACAGCTTGTCGGGCGAAAGCCCGGCAAGCTGCCGATTGTAATCGAACTCGCGTCCGATTTTGCAGGCTGGGATCTGCCCGGACTATGGCGCGATCTCAAGTTCGACGCGCGTCATCAGGACAGCTTCGGCAGGATCGCCATCGTCGGCGATGCGAAATGGGAAGAGTGGGGCACCAGACTCTCCGATCCGCTCTTCCGCGCCGAAATGAAATTCTTTGAATCCTCCCAGCATCAGGTTGCCGAGAGCTGGGTCCGCTCCGGGGAGGACACGGCATGAGTGGTGACCATGATATCGATCTCGGTTCGGCCGGGAAGCGCCGGACGCTGTGGGTCGTGCTCTGGCTGAACGTTGCGATCGCAATCGGGTTTTTCGTCGTCGGCTACTTCGCGGACTCGAACGCGCTCTTGGCGAACGGGCTCGACAACTCGTCCGACGCGATAGTCTATGCGCTCAGCCTGCTCGCGCTGGCCCGCTCGCGCATCTGGCAGCGTGGTGCGGCGCGGTTCTCCGGGGTCATGCTCTTGGTGTTCGCGGCAGGTGTCATTGCCGATGCCGTGCGTCGGTTCGTGGAAGGCTCGGAGCCAGGTGGATTTATGATGCTCGCGATGGCGGCAGTCGCAGCCGTGGTGAACCTTATCTGCCTGCGGATGCTCCAGCGGACGGAGGACAAGGACGTCAGCATGCGCGCAGCGACGACCTTCAGCTTCAATGATTTCATCGCCAATGGCGGGATCATCATCGCGGGGATCGTCGTGATGCTCACCGGCGCTAATTGGCCCGACCTGGTGGTAGGCGTCGCTGTGGCTTGCATTGCCCTTTATGGCGGCATCCAGATCCTGCGCGATGCCCACATGGACATCCATGACGAGGAAGGGAGCGAGCATCGGAAGGGGGATCATTTCCGAACATGAGCAATCAACACACACATGGTGGGCATGGCGGCCACAGTCACGGCGAGGAGAATCTGAGCGATCGCCAGCTGATCTTCGCGGTCGTGATCAACGTCCTGCTCACGCTCGCTCAGATCGTTGGCGGGATAGTCTCGGGTTCGCTGGCTCTCATTGCCGACGCCCTTCACAACTTCAGTGACGCCGCCTCGCTCGGCCTCGCGTGGTTCGCCCGTAGGATCGGCAGGCGTCCCGCCGACAGACGGATGACGTTCGGCTATGCGCAGGGCGAGGTCGTCGCTGCGCTCATCAATCTGACGACGCTGCTTATCATCGGCTTCTATCTGCTCGTGGAAGCCATCAACCGCTTCGCCGATCCGCAACCGATCGAAGGATGGACGGTGATCGGCGTTGCGGGCGTGGCATTGGTGATCGATCTGGTGACCGCTTTCATCACCCACCGCGGCGCCAAGGACAGCATCAACATGAAGGCGGCGTTCCTGCACAATGTGTCCGATGCCATGGCCTCTGTCGGGGTGATCGTCGCCGGGGTCCTGATCCTGCTATACGATCTCTACGTGGCCGATCTGGTCATCACCGTCATCATCGCCGCCTATGTGATCTGGCAGGGGATTTCGTTGATGCCGCGCACCGTCCGCCTGCTTATGGGTGCAGTGCCCGATGACGTCGAACTACAAGAAATCATGGACGAACTCGAGGCGATCGATGGCGTTGCAAGCATCCACCATCTGCACGTCTGGAACCTGGGGGAGCACCGCCGCGCCCTCGAGGTCCACATCGTGCCATCCCGCCCGTCACTCAAGAGGTTCGAAGAGCTGAAGCGAACCGTGCGGCAGCGCGTCTCCTCCCGGTTCGATATCGAACACACGACGCTGGAAGCTTGCCTCGCGATAGACTGCGATGAGGGACTGATAGCCCAAGCCGGGCATTCTGGGAGGTTCTGAGGACGGCGACGGGGAGCTCGAGTCTTTTGGGGCGGGACGTTCCGCGTAAAAACGAAAAGCTGCCGGCGAGAGCTAGAGACCAGGCGTTTGGCATCGCGCAATGCTAGGCATTCCGTGTCAGCAATCTGCATTCATGAACCCCAATGCGGACAGACAGCTGTCGGCCCCATAGACGACACTAAGCCTTCAATATGGGTTCGAATTTCCGGGAAGATTTCAGCGGCGAACTTCGATCCGGAGAAGACACCGTAGTGCCCAACTCGTTCCTGGATGTGGTTGTGCGTATCGCCGAAAATACCGTGTGCCGCTTCTGTCTGGCCAGGCGGGCAAAGGTGGCCATTTGCGCCCTCCGCGGTCAGAACTCGCATCCCTTTGACGGAAGCGAAGTCCACCTTCTCCCCGCGGTATTCCATCAGTCCGCGCGGGATATGGTGCTCCATGAAAACCTTGCGCAAGCTCTCGATGACATTTGGCTAGCTCGCGCTTTGGGCTGGACAATTCCTTCTTTGTCGAACTTGTCACATCTGAGGTTCATTGGCACCGTTCAGTGAGCCGGGTTACACCATGTTTTGCAGCCGTTTCTTTACTCCCATCCTTGCAGGAGCCACCCTGCGCGATCGTCTTATCGCATGCGTTGGAGGTATTGCAGGGATTGCCCTAACCAGCCTGATTTCTTGGAGCTTTTTGCCTGACAGCCTCGCCCTGCTTTTCTTGGTGGCGCCTATGGGCGCATCGGCAGTATTGGTGTTTGCGGTGCCAGCTAGTCCACTCGCGCAACCTTGGCCGGTTATCGGAGGAAATACGCTTTCAGCCTTGATCGGCGTGGCTTGTGCTCAAGTCATAGCGATCCCGCATGTCGCAGCGGGACTGGCGGTCGGTTTCGCGATTCTCGGTATGTCGCTGACTCGTAGCTTGCATCCGCCGGGAGGGGCAGCCGCATTGACAGCTGTTATTGGAGGACAACAGGTTGCGGCAGCAGGATTTGAGTTTGCATTTCTGCCAGTCGCTCTAAATGCAGTCTGCCTTGTCATAGTCGGTATCGTTTTTCACCGGGGGTCAGGGCACAGTTATCCCCATAAGCCACAACCGGTTGCTGGACATTTCCTGCTCGAGCGCGACCTGGCGCCTCCGCACTCCCAAGACATAGCGGCGGCGTTGGCCGATTTGGGGGAGACGTTCGACATAGGAGCAGAAGATCTAGAACTGATCGTTCGCCGCGTAGATTATCACGCAGCAAGACGTCGCAAAGCCGGGGATCAAAAAACTGATTACGCAACATCCGCTGCAAAGACGTAAGTGCTCGCCGCGTTCTGACAATTCCAACATTCTGCGAACTCATCTATCGGGATCTCACGCTTGGCCTTGGGTGTTCACTTGCCACTGATGTTAGGCAGGGTGGCTGTTCGAGACCGTGTGGGCTGCGGCTTGGATCTTGGTGACAAAGCCCCCGAATGTCGACGAAGGCATCGAGGAATGCTGATCTACAAGATACTGGAAACACGACAGCGAAGTTTATTTTCGAGTTTCGATGAGTTCCACTGCTCGCCCCTTGAATTGGTCATATCAAAGTCGCATTACACACTCATGGCTCAAGTCGATCATGGTCTCGGGGTGATGGTTCCGGCCGCCAGCAGCACCGCACGCCTGCATGCCTAGAGCGCGTATGGCGCTCTAGGGGTATGCGCCGTGATGCTGCTCGTTGCATCGACAATTTTCCAGCCCGATGCATGAACATGCGTAGGGCATTCTCGCTTTAGTTGCGAGACCGGAGCCATTTGTGTTCTTTTCCCGTTTTACCGTGCTCGGCATCAGCCTGGCGGGCTCGATCTTTGCTCTCATGAGGCTTGACGATGCGTGGGCATTGCCAGTCTTTCTGCTTCTTGCCCTATTTTGCGTTTTGGGTGTCATCGACCTTACGCAAACAAAACATGCTGTGCGCCGCAACTATCCCATCATCGGTCGCCTGCGGTGGGCCTTCGAAAAAATCAGGCCGGAAATTCGACAGTATCTGATCGAAGGCGACGACGATCAAACGCCCTTTTCAAGAGCGCAACGCTCCCTAGTCTACGCCCGCGCGAAGGACGAGGTTAGCGACCGTCCATTTGGAACCTTGGCTGACGTCTACAAGAACGGCTACGAATTCATTTCGCATTCCACCAAGCCAAAGGCCTTGGCTGATCCCGACAGCTTTAGAGTTCCGATCGGGGGAAGCGACGCGCGCGATCCCTACATGGCGTCGATCTTTAACATCTCTGCAATGAGTTTCGGTTCGCTGAGCGCCAACGCCATTCGGGCACTCAACAAAGGCGCCAAATTAGGGAATTTTGCCCACGACACCGGCGAAGGCGGGATCAGTCCCTACCACCGCGAGAATGGGGGCGATCTCATCTGGGAAATTGGCAGCGGCTATTTCGGTTGTCGGACCGAGCAAGGTAACTTTGACCCAATCCGTTTTGCAGACAACGCTGCCGACCCTCAGGTCAAGATGATCGAATTGAAGTTGAGCCAGGGTGCCAAGCCCGGCCACGGTGGCATTCTTCCTGGTGAGAAGGTTAGCCCAGAAATCGCCGCCACGCGCGGTATTCCCGTTGGGGTCGATTGCATATCTCCCGCCGAACATTCGGCATTCTCATCGCCCATCGAGATGATGCATTTTCTTGCGCAGCTTCGGACACTCGCAAAAGGCAAGCCGGTAGGTTTCAAGCTTTGCGTCGGGCATCCTTGGGAATTCATGGGGATGGTCAAGGCAATGCGCGAAACCGGGATATTCCCAGACTTCATCGTCGTCGATGGCGCGGAAGGCGGAACCGGGGCGGCTCCGGTCGAGTTCGCCGACAACCTCGGCATGCCGATGCGGGAAAGCCTCCTGTTCGTTCACAACACGCTCGTAGGTGCGGGCGTTCGAGACCGGATCAAGATCGGCGCGGCCGGAAAGATCGTAAGTGCATTCGACATCGCCGCAGTCCTCGGTCTAGGCGCAGACTGGACCAATGCCGGGCGCGGCTTCATGTTCGCACTTGGGTGCATCCAGTCTCTTTCGTGCCATACCAACCGCTGCCCTGTGGGCGTTGCCACGCAGGATCCGTTGCGCCAGCGGGCATTGGTCGTGCCTGACAAGGCGGAGCGGGTTCGCCGCTTCCATGGCAATACGTTGCGGGCGCTTGCGGAAATGACCGCTGCCGCAGGTCTTTCGCACCCATCCGAATTGGGACCGCACCATCTCGTGCGACGGGTTTCGTTGACCGAAATACGGCTTTTCTCGCAGCTGCACATTTTCCTCGAAAATGGTGAGTTGCTGTCAGGATCGCACGACCGGGATTTTTACAGCGCCGCCTGGAAGCTCGCACGGTCCGATCGGTTCGAGCTTGCAGCGTGAAAGAGGTGCTCCACATCCTGACGGCTGTCTTGGCAGCCCTTCTGCTTGCGTTGGGAGGCGCAGCTAGCCGGGACGGGACAGTGCCGGATCTAACCGCATGGACCATATCCCAGGCTACCAGTTCTTACGACACTGCTCAGAAGCCTGGTGCCGAAATCTCGGAAGATTCCGAGCCGGGCGCTTCGGCTGACGGACCCGGCGGACCATTCGCATTGCCAGCCACGGCTCGTCGTGCCCACGTTGCGGAACGGGACGCTGAGGTTGGGCGATCAGAACACCGGATCTGCAATGCAGCTGCGAATTGGCCTCTGCCACCAGCGACTGGTCCTCCATTCTCCTGACACGCTGAATTTCTTGGCGGACTTCAGTCCGCAACCAACTGTCAGGAAATTCCATGAACATCGAATTGGAACGCGGTTTGACCGGCGACGACCGGCGTGCATGCGCCAAGGCTCTATTAGCCCGATACCCCGGGCTACCGAGCGATCAGCGCGATGATCTGCTGAGATGGTTCCGCAGTGAAGCGAGGGCGCTCGATGTCGGATCGATCTCGATGGATGACAAGCTGTCGCAGCAATATGCTTTGTTGAGGCGCAACGAACTCGATCGGTTCGCGATGCCCGCTATCGGCTTCGTGCTGCTGTTTGGTCGGCGATGTGCGCCATAATTGCCGGTATAGGTTATCTGGGTAGTTGATATGTGGAAGGGTCCGGAGCGAGGATTCCTTCGTTTCGGGCGCATACCCCGTCGCCAGATCCTGCCAGCCAGCGAGCCATTTCAGTCGCCTGCGAAACGTTCCTGTCTATGTCCCGTTTGATAGGAAGAAGGACGTCACCCAAACGCAGGAGCGGATCATGGCAAAATATGCAGTCGGAGATCATATCAGCTGGAATTCTGAGGCAGGACGAGTCAGCGGGACCATCTCCAAGGTTCACCAGTCGGACTTTGACTACAAGGGTTACACCCGTCGTGCCTCGAAAGATGAGCCGCAATATGAGATCGAAAGCGACAAGACCGATCATGTCGCAGCGCACAAAGAAAGTGCGTTGACCAAGCTGAAAAGCTGATGCCGACTTTTCTTACGATCGGCCATTCCAACCGGGACGCGGAAACCGTCATTGCCATGCTGAAAGGAGCAGGGGTGGACATGCTGGCCGATGTCCGGGCTTTCCCCCGCTCCCGCTCCAATCCCGCATTCAACATCGATTCCTTCCCCGCGCTGCTCGATGAGCACGACATCGCCTATAGGCACTTCGATAAACTTGGCGGCAGAAGGAAACGGCAAGATGATGTGAATCCGGCGCTGAACGGATACTGGCGCGTCCAGAGCTTCCATAACTACGCCGACTATGCGTTGAGCGGCGAATTCCAGTCGGCGATCGAGAACATCGTTAACTTAGCGGATGACTGTCGGGTGGCGCTGATGTGTTCCGAGGCCGTCTGGTGGCGATGCCATAGGCGTATCATTGCCGATCATCTCATGGCTCGCGGTCATGAAGTTATCCATCTCATGACGCCGAAGCGCAGGGATGAGGCCGAGATGACGGAGGGGGCCATCATTCGCCAATCTGATGAGGTTGTCTATCCAAGCTCGGGTTACATGAGTGAGCTGATCGAGCCCATTCCGCTATGCCGATACGAAAGACTAGCGATCCGCGAAAATGAACTTCGTGCGCTTCGCGCGGATCAGGCTAGTCGTTCGAGCAGCTCTCCAGACGAAACAACCTCGTAAAGATTTCGGTCTATCTGTCGGATCGCGTCACCATCGGAAGTCCTCCATCTGATGGCGCCCAGACTGCGACGCTCGCCACGCTTGGATTGCGAAATGGCGATGTGACGATACTGGATGACTTCGACCGATCTGTCCGCACTACCGAGACAGGAGATATGGGCCATTGTTTCTTCGATGAAGTCGGCTTCGGCGGGTGTTGAAGCAGTTGGGAGCTGACTTGCCGGCTTGCTTCGCTCGATCGTCACTGAACCTGCGCATCCGGAAGTGAGTCGATATCTTCCATCGTCATCCCCGATGAAAGATCGGTGTCATTGCCGCGGGTCCTCGCGGTCAGACCGTCGATCGGTATTGTGACGTATCGATCCGGATTGCTATCCTCGATTTCGATGAGGAGTGCCGTCGCATTGCCTTCGGCATCTTTCGTTACAGCTTCCACGTCACCCAATTCGGTTCCGTCGGCGGCCAGGATTTCGGCAACGAGCAATTGCCGCTCAGTCAGGCCGAGTGCCACGGGTGTATCGCCAGACTCTCTTGCGCTCTGTTCGGCCTGTTCCTCGATACGGTCTTCGACCTGATCCTCTTGGCTGTCGCAGGCGGAAAGGGCGAGGGAGGATCCGATTAGAAGGGGGGCGAACTTGATCATGTCGATCTCCAAGACTGTCTATCAATCCTGCGAACGAACGCGGCTGCTCCTCCGTTCCATCACGTGTTGCCAATCAGATTGAGCATTGCAGCTTCGTCAGGCCTTGCTGCGACGCGGATATCGATCCCTTCCATTCCCAGGAAGTGAGCAGCAGCTGCATCGGAGATGCAATAGACGACGCCATCAAACCGCCTTGGAAACCGATCAAGGCAGCACCTCACGACGCGACCCGCGCGTGGCGAGTGGATCATAATTCCGCTAATCCGCTCCAGACCTGGGAGGTATGCGAGGAGATCCGCAACAGTGTTTTCACGCGTCTCGTAGACTGCCATCCGTATGGCGCGATACTCCCTTCGATCCAGATTACCTGTCAGGTCCCCAGCCGGTCGTCGTGCTGAAAGATGCAGAAGTCGGCTACCCGGGGGAAGAGACTGAACAATCAGCCGCTCCAAATCGGAGACGTCGCCATCCGCAGAAACGACTCTAGTATATCCTGCCAGCGCGGCACTCTGCGCTGTTCTGTTGCCAACAGCGAAAACCGGAATATCGAGAAGTGCCGGGCAGATAGAATGATGGCGCACACCATTTACCGATGTGAACACGATCGCATCGGGCTGCTCGTCCAATGTTTTCGCTGGGAGACCGTCGGCGCGCAGAGCGGGCAAAGCCAGCGCATCGAACCCTAACTGCCGCAGGGCACCCGCAGTCTTTTCGTTGTCCGGCGACGTGCGGGTGACCCAAATCCTCGGCCGGAACGCGGGATCCTTCGTGTTTGTCGGGGAACGATCACTCACTTTCATCTCGTCGTTCGATATTGTCTGTCTTCGAAGAAACGACAGCTCCCGCCAGCGGCTTGCTACCCCTGCCAGCGAGAAGAATGCCGCCAACAATCAGCGCCATTCCGATCGCATGGAAGCTTCGCAGATGTTCGCCCAGGAAGACGATTGCAAGACCTGCGCCCATGATCGGCATTATGTTCATATACATGCCGGTTCCTGCCGACCCGATGAGTTCCACGCCCCTGTTGAAGAAGAGGTAGGCAAGGATAGACGGAAAAATCGAAACATATCCGATCGCCAGCAGGCTTTCCTTCTGCAAAACGATATATCGGTCGGAACTGAGTTCCAGCGCATAGAACGGCGCGATCCCGACTATGCCGACGACCAAGGTCACTGCGAAAAGGCTAAGAGGATGGATTGCCGGGCGATGACGTAGCATTACTGCGTAGATCGCCCACAGGCACAGTGCGAGACCGATGACGAGGTCGCCTTCGTTGAAATTCAGGGTGCCCAGAATACCAAGGTTTCCGCGAGCGATGATCCAGAGCACACCGGCCAGCGCGATGGCGGCGCCGACGATCTGGCGCAGCGCCGTGCTGTCCCCCATGAAGATCGCGCCAAGAAACAGAATGAGGGCAGGCTGGCCCGACTGCAGCAACATGGCGTTGAGCGCGGTGGTCTCCTGCAATCCGGTGTAAAGCAGCGTGTTGAAGGCACCAATGCCGAGAGCGCCAAGCACAAGCAGCATTTTCCAGTTCGCCCGAAAGACAGGAGCATCCCGCCGCAAATGGCCCCATGCGAATGGCAGAATGATAGCCAGGGCAATCGTCCATCTCCAGAACGCCAGGGCGACGGGAGGGACTAGTTCGCGCGCCGCACGCGCAACGATTGCGTTACCAGCCCAGAACAGAGCGGTGAAGGTAAGGAGCACGTAGGCGCGCGACCACATGCTTCCAAAAAAGCGAGAACTGTTCTGCAAGAGTAACCCAGTCGAAACACTGCCGCCGAGAGTTAGGCAGCGCGCTCCTCCAATAACTGCATCAGGCCGCGCGAAACACAACCGGAAGGATCGTTGGCGATGGTGACCGGAACACCGCACTCCGCGGTGATCGCTTCAGCCAGGAACTCTGCGCAGATCCCGCCGCCCGTGGCGACAACGCGCTCGCTCAGCAGGTCGGCGGCAAGATCGGGAGATATCTCACCCACCACCAGCCGGGCGGCATCAGCGAAACGACCGAAGTGTCGCTTCAACACGGGATGGAACTCGGAAACCGGCAAGGTCAACGTTCCTGGAAGACCATTGTGCAGTGATCGGCCTCTGATTTCCACTTCCGCGTCCTCGGCACAATCTTGAGCGAGATGCTTCTTCAACGTCTCGGCGGTGATTTTGCCTATGAGAAAGTGATGCCTCAGATGAAGGTGTTCGGTAATCGCCTCGTCGAGGCCGAGACCGCCCAAACGCACGGAGCGCGAACGGCATTGTCCGTCGATCGAGAAGACCGCAACCTCGGTCGTTCCGGCGCCGCATTCGACGACCATGGACGCGCGCGCTTCGCGGACGGGAAGTTCTGCCCCGATAGCCGCTGCAAAAGGCTCGCGCACCAGTTCGATCCTCCCGAAGCCGGCATCGTCCGCGGCAGCGAGCAATGCATTTGCTTCCGCCTTCGTGGCATCCGCCGGAATACCGATCATGGCTGGAAGACGTCCCCTGCGCTTCTTGCCAACCACAGAAGATAATCCATGCGCAAGCAATGCGGCGGCGGCTTCCATATCCTGCAGCACACCGCGAGCAAGAGGACGGCGGACCACATGGGTTCCGGGAACCCGATCGACCATCGCCAAAACATCCCGACCCGCTGCAATCAGTTTCATCTGACCGGCCGTCTTCTCGTAATAGCACAGGGATGGTTCGTCGAAGACCACGCCTTCGCCTCGCACCATGATACGCATGTTGGCGGTGCCGAGATCGATAGCGAGATCCGGTCCGCGCCTGAATCCGAAAGAATGAAAGTTCATCATTTCCTTTCGATAGGCCTTCCGGAGTCGAAAGTCTCGAAATAGTCGATGAGGCGATTGGTCTTATGTCATTTGACTAAACCGAAACTCGCGCCCACATGTATCTCATGGTCTTCTCGCAGCACTTCGACCGACATTTCGTGCACGCAGGTCAGCTGCCCGCACGGGCGCTCGCCTCGTCTCGACGGCCGTGATCCGGTCCGGGACGAGGCTCCCGGACGATCGACAGCCCTGCCGCGATCCTCTTGCGGCTCTCTAGCGAGTTACGAAAAATGACCATCACTCAAAACGGCGAAAAGCCGATGATTCATGTTATCGATTCCGAAGCCGACGCGCTCTACGAACTGGCGATGTCCATCGAGGAGCGCAGTCCCGATGTAGCGGGAAAGCTCTGCGAGGAACTGGACCGCGCTGATGTGGTGGCAGCCGAAGACTTGCCTCCAGACGTTGTGACCATGGATTCGGAGGTCGAATTCGTCGATGAGCGATCAGGCGGCCGGCGCAAGGTTCAACTGGTATGGCCGCGCGATGCGAACATGGACGAGAACCGTCTCTCCGTGCTGACCCTCGTGGGCGCCGGTCTCATCGGAATGCGAGCAGGGTCAGCGATCGACTGGCCCGATCGTTCTGGTAGAGAACGCTGCCTGCGAATCGTCGATGTGCGACAGCCGCTCACGACTTATCGGGTGGCTTAGGTCCGCCCCGCGCGTTGCGGATATCTCAATTGCAGAGTGATCACAGTATGGCGAATATCTCGGAAAGATCACCGGACGAAGCCGTATTGGTTCTGCCAGAAACCGCAGAGCAGCGAAAGGACCTTAATTTCTGTCAGGCCTGTTCCGTTCGGAACCGGGCGATCTGTGCCGACCTTGATGATCATGAGGTTGAGCTTCTTAACGGGATCGGGCGCAGAAGGCACCTAGACCCGGGCGAAACGCTTCTATGGGAAGGCGAAGAGGCAATATTTGTCGCAAACGTCGTTTCAGGCGTAATGAAACTTTCGACCCAGACGAGCGATGGTCGCGAACAGATTCTCGGATTGGCCTATCCGTCGGATTTTATCGGTCGGCCGTTCACTGAGACCTCTCCATACAGCGTGGAGGCCCTTGGGGAAGCCGTCGTCTGCATCTTCCGGCGGCTGGACTTCGAGCGCTTTGTGCACGAACATGCTCGCCTTGAGCACAAGTTGCTAGAACGCACTTTAAGCGAACTCGATAAAACCAGACGCTGGATGCTGCTTCTCGGACGCTTTAACGCGGAAGAAAGACTCGCGACATTACTCCTTGAGGTGGCCTCTAGAAACACTTTGCCTATCGACGGTAATGCAGGCCAATTCGATGACGAACAGTTTGAACTACCCATGTCCCGCCAGCAGATTGCGGATGTTCTAGGCCTCACTATCGAGACGGTCAGCCGACAATTTACCAAATTCCGCGACGAAGGCGTGATCATGATATCGGGTCGCAGAACAATAACCATTTTGCGCCGAGATGTGCTCGAAGCTCTCGCGACGTAATTTATCGGTTCATGCTTCCTATGGGCGAAAGACTGAAACCCTCGAAGCCTTTTTAATGATAAAAGGTCACTTTGAATTGCGCATCGGCCGATAGTCGAACGAAGTGCGATAACGCCGGTTCGATAATCAAGCTTTCTCCGGCTCTGACGGCGGTTGTCGATGAGGCTGGTCCGGTAGTGTGAAACTCGACCAAGCCCTTGCCAACGCAAAGTCGGCCCCAGACGCCTGACTTTAGTCTGTGTTCGGAGGTCAGTTTGTCCGGAACAGTTTCTGCTGAAAACATCGGACTTTCGGCGTATTTGACCACATTCGGTGGGAGCTCGACTGGCTGTGTCACGCGCCGGGTCCAACCGCTAGGACGATGATCAAAATGCCGATCCCGAACAGAGAGACTGTTGCCGGTACAACGAGAACCTGCGCAAACACCGCCTTGCGATCCATCGGGCCGGTCCAGGTTGGAAGCTTTCCACCGCAATCGAGGGGTGAAGTCTGTTCACGCCCCGCTTGACGCGCACCCAGGCGTGCGACCCCGAAATATAATGCCGTGTACAGGACGGAAATCACGATCGCGAAGCGCGCCGCCGTACTGCCTCCCGTCGCCAAGAATATCGCGAAGAAGAATATGCCGTAGCATGAGAGCATGATCTGCCAGACCCGGGCTGGGAGCTGAAAGCCCGCATTCGCGGGAGCTACTGGTGCAACCGAGAGCGGCTGCAGAATGCCGTCGAGAGCCTCGACTTCGTTTGCCGGATGGACCTCGCGCTCCGCGAGTAAGGTGTGCTGTTCAAACATGGGGGAGGTTCCTTCCTGCAGTTGACCCCGAGATTCCGGACTTTCCGATCGTAATGCCTGTCAGGAGACTGTCAGCAATTGCGCGGGCTCGGTCGGCAACCAGTCTGATCGGCTCTGGCTTGCTCGAGAGCGTGCGGAGCGTTGCGTAGAAGAGGTCTAGCCAACGGCTGAAATGGTGCTCTTCCAGACCAGTAATCTCGATGTGCTTGCGCATGGGATTGCCTGCGAACTCACCGCTGTTGAACAACACGGAGCGCCAGAAGGACTTCATGCGCTCAAGATGCGTGGGCCACTCCGAAATACGGTCCGCGAAAATGGGGCCAAGCAGGTCGTCCTCGCGAATGCGTCCGTAGAACTCGTCCACCAGTTGCGACACGAACTGCTCGGTGACGCCGAGCAATTCAGCGTGAGCGCGCTTCGCTGCTCGTGCATCGAGCACATCTGCGCGAGAAACATTGACGTTTGCGGTCATCTCGTGAACCTTAAAACAGGTATATAATATACCTCTTATATCCCGTGTTGTGGGAAAAGCAATATCTGATATACCGCTTTTATGCAGTTGAACCTTCGAACCGACTATGCGCTGCGGATGCTTATGGCGCTTGCCGCCAAAGACGATGTGGTCTCGATCGACTGGATCGCTGAGCACTATGGGATATCGCGCAACCACCTGGCCAAGGTGGCACAGGACCTTGCAGCCGCAGGATTCGTAGAAACCTTGCGGGGCAGGAGCGGTGGCCTGCGGCTCGCCCGGCAGGCTTCGCAAATCAATGTAGGCGAGGTTGTCCGGTCATTGGAAAATACGAACGGTTTTGTCGCCTGTATGGGAGGCAAGGAAGGCTGCGCCATCGATGGCGTATGTGGACTCAAGCCCGCCTTGGCGGGCGCGCTGGAGGCCTTTCTTTCACACCTCGATCAGTTTCATCTGGGACAGATTACAGGATCAAAGTCGCAAATCATGCAGAGGCTCGCTCCAGTCTAGGTGAGATCGCAGACCATATAGCTACTGGCTCCACCATATCCGACCAGCGCTTTGCCGATGTCCTCGTCGGCTATAATCATAAACTCATGCTTTGCCCAAAAATCCTGAGAGCGATTGACCGCCACCAGTGTAACCCGGTCATAATCGTGCTTGCGGGCAAGCCGCTTCGCGTGATCAACCGCCTCACTTGCAAGGCCTTGACCGCGCATACCCAAGTCTATCGAGATATCATGAATGTAGAGCACATCCGCATTGTCAGGCAGTGCGCCTAGCAGTGTGTCCAGTGGCACCGGGTGGCCGAAAGTAGCGGGGTGACAAATGATGTATCCAACGGTCTCCCCGTCTTGCTCGAGAACACAGCATCCTCCTGCGAAAAGTTCGAGCCGCTCTCGAAACACCGCCTCGTCTTCAGGATGATCGGGATGGCACTTGTCCGCGATGGCAAGCACGCGCGGGAGATCGTCCGCAACCATCTCTCGCCATCTGTGGGCTGTGCTGGCTGTATGCATTTTGGTTTATTCGCTCTCTATCTTTTGCGATCGCTCTTCGCCCATCGCTCTCATCCGTTTCGCCAGATCAGCATCTAGCCGCTTTGCCGCATCGAATAGGTAACAACGCCCCTTTCGAACAGATCGACTTCGATCTGCTGGTCGCTGGGAGGATATGCGCGTTGGTCGCAGCCTGTTCGCGGGCAGATCCTGCAGGATGCCCCAATCTCGGTGGCTACTCCAGCTGAGATCAGGTCGATATTGTCGGCGTATATGAACTCACTGGCATGCTCGACCTCGCAACCGAGCGCGACAGCATAACGGCGCGGATTCCGATCAAATCCTCCGGACGCCTTATTCAGCCCCTTTGCCATGGAAACATAACGGACACCATCGGGCGTCTCGGCCAGCTGGACCTGCACTCGATCGGGAATGGCCACGGCTTCATGGACGATCCATAGCGGGCAGGCACCGCCAAATCGCGCAAACTGCAGTCTGGTGGCGCTCTGACGCTTGGTGATGTTACCCGCCATATCAACGCGGCAGAAGAATACAGGCACGCCTCGGGAGCCCTCGCGCTGCAATGTCGAAAGGCGATGACAAACCTGCTCGAAACTCGCCCGATAGAGCAGCGTCAATCTGTCCACGTCGTGGCGTTCGGCGCGGGCTGCCTGCCTGAAATGCTCGTATGGCAACACCCAGCCGTGGCGTGTCCATGTCCTGACCGGGAAGACGAAAGCTGATCTTACGAAGGCGGTATCCGCACGCGCCGCCGAGTCTCCCATGGGCGAGGAGTCCGACGTGCCGATCTATCCCAAGTGAACCCTGGCGCACCCGGCGGTTCGAATGCGGAGAGCGCATGTACGAAGCGCTCGGAATATCGCGTGAAGACAAGCACGCGAGGATGATGCAGAGTGCGAAGAACCTGTCGTTCTTCGACGCCCCTGTGGGACTGATCGTGACTCTGGATCGCAGCCTGGGGAAGTTGCAAATCCTTGATTGCGGCATTTTCGTGCAGACCCTTATGCTGCTGGCACAGGAGCGCGGGCTGGCCACATGTCCCCAGGCGGCCTGGTCGATGTGGTCGGGCACGATCCGCAAGGTGCTCGATCTACCCGAAACGGAGATGGTGCTGATGGGCATGGCTCTCGGCTACCCCGATACCTCCGAGGTCGCGGCCGATATTCCCATGCCGCGTATTGCACCGGAAGAATTTGCGACCTTCCACGGCTTCGAGAACTGACGTGGGCTTTCACGATATCGAAACAGCGCGCGATGGCCGGATCTTCACTGTCACGATAAATCGGCCGGAGAAGCACAACGCGGTGTCACCGCGAACCAACGCGGAGATGGCCGAAGCGTTCGACGAGTTCGCAAATGACGATAGTTTGTGGGTCGCGATCCTCACCGGGGCGGGCGACAAGGCCTTCTGTTCGGAAGGCGATATCGGGGTAATGGTCGATTCCGAGACCGAAGCCGACTACCCGGTCCCTGCATCGGGCTACGGCGGCCTGACCAACCGTCATGACTGTTTCATACCGATCATCGCTGCTGTGAACGGTTTTGCCTTCGGAGGCGGCTTCGAAATGGTTCTGGCTGCTGACCTCGCAATCGCAGCCGAGGGCACGAAGTTCGGACTTCCGGAACCCAAGATCGGGACCGCGGCAGTCGCGGGCGGTATGCATCGCCTGGTAAGGCAATTGGGTTGGAAGCCGGCCATGAAATCCTGCTTACCTGCGACCCGATCGACGCTGAGAAGGCGCTGTCTCTTGGTCTCCTCAACAGCATCGTTCCCGATCGGAAGTGCTCACCGAAGCGCGCAGGCTTGCCGACAAGATAGTGGCGTGCGCACCTCTCGCGATCCAGGGGAGGAAGCAGTCGGCAATGCTTGGGCTTCAGCATCGCGGCATCGCGGCTGCGATGCAGGCTCAGACCGATGGCGAGTACGATATCCTCGAAGCCATGTTCAGAAGGAGTGATATCAAGGAGGGTCTGCGGGCATTCCTCGAGAAACGAAATCCAAACTTCGAAGGACGCTAAGCAGGCTGCTCCTCCATTTCGCTTCGATCTACCGGCCGTAAAGGAAAGGGTTATCTAATCTGTAGCGTTCGCTCAGCAAGTCCCGAACGACATCTTCCAGATCCTTCCGATTTCCGCTCGCCATCAGCGACATCGCGGACCTGCCTCGAAATAGCGGAGCTCGATTTGGCGCCCGCACCCAACATTTCGATTGATCATGGTTGAGCAGGATCACCAGCGAGGCGTATATTGAGAGGACACAGCAGATGCCTTCCAGCACGTCTTCAGGTAGCGAAACGTCATCGTCGGCTCGAGCACGTTCCATCCAATCCTGCAGGACATTTTCGTCGTCGACTCCAAGAAGCAAGCATTGCTCCGGAACGGTCATGTCCCAATCCGCTGCGATATTGCCGAAAGCATGAAGGCAAGCGCTATCTCGGTTCGAACATTCCGACCGAACGGTGCGCTTGCCCATCAGATGTGAACCCCGGCCTCAATCGCTCCGATCATATCGATCACGTACGCAAGGCCTTCGTCCGATTGCTCGGCACGTTCGAGAGGTGTTTGGCCCTCCAGCCACGGATGGATCTTGTGCATGAAGAGGATGGTGCTCAAAAGGTCGTCGGCGCATACGCGCGCCATATTGTGCGCAGGAGCGGGACACTTCGCTGCCGCACATATCACCCTAACGCCAGTGTGCACTGTTGGACGCACTTCTGATGCTGCCAGTGAAATCGCCCTCAAATGGAATGATGTTACTGATCGTCAGGGGGAAATCGTACCAGACTACGGTTTCCAACAAGGGGAGCGCGAGGTTGCCAGTACAGGCAGTGAGGTCGGTGAATTCACGGTAGCTCATTAGGTGTGAGGGCTACGGAACAGTATACCTCACACCCGCTTTCCGATCCGGCCCTCTCTCCTAGTTATGGGTATCTATCAGATTTCCCGCCGACCTGGTTCATCACTAGTAATTAGGACCTGGCGCGAAGCGGTACAGCCAACTTTGGTCAGGATTTGGTTAAGCAGAGATTCTACGCTCTTTCTTATGCATTCTGGGCCTACATGCCTAAAATTCGTAAGACCGAAGAGGCCAACTCGATGATGGCTGTATTTTTGGCCAGTTAGCTGACGAGATCGGCGCGCCCAAGATAGGCTTACGGGGAGCGTTGTTCGCCCATCATCATCGACGAATGACGTAAAGCTGGCAGACCAATCCCAAAACCTGCCGTTCCGCAAACGGCCCAATCCTTGCCGTTGCAGGGGAGGGTGCGAGCATTCACCGGCTGCACCGAAGAACGGTTCGGCGCTCCAGATTAACGATTCAACGAAAATGCCAGAGGATGGGGGTACCAATGGGGGTATTTCTTAGGCGTTCGCCAGAATTAATAAATAGAAACAAGCGGATAAGTGTTCACTATATGTTCCTCCTCCGCTACCAGATTAGTGAGCGCATGGGTTAACATGTGCCCCGGTGCTCGGCATGAAGCACTTATCCCGAAAAGTTGCTGGCTCGAAAGCCCATTTGGTAGTGTCAGCGCGTGGGCTTGAAGTCTAAAAGATCGGCCGGTTGCGTTTTTCACGAAAACGTTGCTTTCTCGTTTCGTGCGAGAACTTCCCAAAATGGAAAAAAACAGGCAATATTGCGAGGTTAGTCTCGACCGTTCCAGAACCCAGTCGCTGCAAAAAACACGCTCTCGACTGCATCATTCATTTTCGGTTTCTACTAAGATCACGGTGAAACCTCATTTCGTGCCTTAGCGCTGTTTGCATACGCTAAAAGCGCGCTTGCATTAACCATTTCCGGACCCGCAACACTATCAGCTATCCGCAGAAATCAGCGATTTCCGGCAATTCGCTTACACCTTGGTAACCTTTACCGCCTAATCGCGGTAAGTATGAACACGCATACAATCATTAGGAATCTCGCTACCGGTTCAGCGGTCGCGCTTTGTGCATTGGCTTCCCCAGCTCTCGCCGCGGGGGTCGATGCCGGTACGCTGATCGAGAACACGGCTACCGCGACATTCGACGCAGGCGACGGGCCCCAAACCATCGAGTCGAACACGGTGGTCGTGCGCGTCGACGAACTGCTCGACGTCACCGTCACCTCGCTGGATGCAGGTGCGGTCGGCGCGACGCCCGGCGAGGTTGTGCTCACGTTCGAGGTGACCAACACCGGTAATGGGCCCGAAGCGTTCACGCTAACCCCGAACACCGCCGTTGCCGGAAACGACTTCGAGGTGCTCGTCGAAAGCATCGCCGTGGATACCAATGGAAACGGAGTCTACGATCCGGGTGTCGACGAAATTCTGACAGCGCCTCAAACTGTTGACGCGCTTGCCGCTGACGAGGCCGTCACGGTATTCGTGATCGTCACGGTACCGGACAGCGTTACGGACGGCCAGCAGACCAATGTGGAGCTGGCTGCAGAAGCCGTAACTGGCACTGGCGCGCCGGGCGACACCTTCGCAGGCCAGGGTGTCGATGGCGGCGACGCCATAGTCGGTACGACCGGGGCAACTGCAAAAGCCACAGGAACTATCCAGGTAGGCCTGACTGCCGTCGACCTGACGAAATCCGCTACCATCGTCGATCCTTTCGGCGGGGAGAGCGCGGTTCCCGGATCCATCGTGACCTTCACGATTGTTGCCGAGGTTTCCGGTAGCGGCTCGGTCAACGATCTGGTTGTCGCGGACATCATCCCGGCCGGCACCACCTATGTCACGGGAACGCTTGCCCTTGATGGCACCCCGCTCACCGATGCCGCGGGCGACGATGCGGGGGAGGCTTCGGACACCGATGGAATTTCAGTCGATCTCGGATCGGTCACTGCCCCTGCCACGCAGTCCATCTCTTTCAATGTTTCCATAGATTAATTCTAGGATTGGAATATAAGAACATGAATACGCTAATAAAAATGGTCGCAAGCGTATCCATTCTTGCTTTTGCTCCTACCCAGGTGTTGGCGCAAGAAGATACGCTTACGGAAGCGCCTTCTCCGACGGGCTCGGTCAAGCTCTCCGGCGATGTGATGGCCGTGAAGGTCATCGCCGACGACACCGGGGCGGAACGCACAGAGCTCGTCAAGCCGGACCTCATCGTGCCTGGCGACAGGCTCGTCTTCGGTACGGATTACGCGAACGAGGGCTCCGAAGCGGTGTCCGACTTCGTCGTAACCAATCCGCTTCCCTCGGCAGTCCGCCTTGCTTCGGATGCCGACGCAGGACTGACGGTTTCCGTGGACGATGGCACTAGTTGGGGCACGCTCTCCAGTCTGAGCGTCACCGAGGACGACGGCTCTGTCCGTTCCGCTACCCACGCCGATGTAACGCATGTCCGCTGGACAATCGCGTCGATCGCGCCGGGCGCCAGCGGTCGGCTCGAATATCCCGCCATCATCCGCTGAGAAGCGAAGGATAGCCGCCAAGTCTCGCGGGCGGTGTGATTAGCGCGGGACAAACGCAGAGGAACCTTCAATGAAACCAACATCCCAGTTGCTGGGTGCGGTGAGCTCGGCTGCGCTCATCGCACTTTCCAGCGCTCCGGCAATGGCCCAAGGGACCACCGCCGGAAGTTCGATCACCAACAATGTGACGGTCGATTACCGGGTCGGCGGGGTCGACCAAGTGGCCGTGACCGATAGCGATACGTTCACAGTCGACCGCAAGATCGACGTGAACGTCAATTTCACCGGCGCGACGCCCGTTTCCGTGTCGCCTGGCGAAGAAAACGTCGCTCTGGCATTCGACGTCACCAATCTGTCGAACGCCACCGTCGACCTCGATCTGACGGCTGTCCTGACTGCAGGCACCGGCGCCAACATCGAGAACTTCGAAATCTACCTCGATGACAACGGCAACGGTGTACTCGATGCCGATGAACTTGCCGCAGGTCCGATCAATTACCTCGACGAAGTTCTCGCAGACGATGGAACCGGGGACGAAACGATCGCAGTTCTGGTCGTCGCCGATATCACGCTTGATGCCGTCAATACCGACACATTCGACGTCGCCCTTGTGGCGGATGCGCATGAAAGCGGGACTATTGGTAGCCTGGGTGCGAATATCGACGCGACCGCCGGCGCGAATACCGCGGGCATCGACACCGTACTGGCCGACGGTAACGGTGGTACCGGCGAGGAAATCGACAATGACGGCGCGTTTTCCGACGAAGGCACCTTTGCGGTGTCCGGTGCGAATGTCACTGTCGTCAAGTCGAGCAGCATCATCAGCGACCCGGTAAACGGTACGACCAATCCGAAAGCCATCCCGGGCGCGACAATCCAGTACTGCATCGCCGTCTCCAACGCGACGGGCAGCGCCACCGCGACCAATATCGCCGTGACCGACGATCTGCCCTTCGATGTGACCTACCTGTCGGCCTTCGGCATCTTCGTCGACGGGACGGCAACGGTCGACAGCTCGGGCGCAGAACCGGTAGCGACCTGCAACGCCGATGGATCGGCGGGTGGGACCTACGGCGCGGGGACCGGCGATGCTGGTGAAAACCAGGTGCTCGGCAATCTGAGCGACATCGCAGCAGGCGCGACGCGTTCGCTCTACTTCCGCGTGACAATCAACTAACCACGCCGGAAGCAAACCTTTGCGTTTCACCCCCTCCTTTGGGCAGATGGCAGCAGTACTCCTCGCGGTACTGCTGCCTTTGGTCCTGCTCGCGGAGGGGGTATTCGCACAGGTCGTGGCAGAACCTGCCCGGACCATTTCCAACACCGCAACCGCAAGCTGGCAATTCGCTGGCCGGGAACGGGAAACGACGTCCAACACCGTGACGTTCGACGTTGCTGCACCGGCTCCCGAGATCCGGACTTTCCGTCCCGTTCCAGGGGGAAGCTTCGATCTCGATTTCCAGGTGCCTGTCTGCGCCGCTTCGAGCGAACAGAGGCCGTTTTCCGGGAATTCGGTTACGAGCGGCGGAAGGGATAACAGAGACCAATTGGAGGCCGACGAAACGAGTATCATACGCGTCGGCCAGCCGCTGCTATTCGATGTCGTCGCGCGATCGGCGAACCGCGATCCTGCAGCGATCGATATCCTCGATGTCGTCATAACCTCGTCCAGCGGCGATCGCGAAGAGCTGACCATTTACGAGACGGGGCCGGATACCGGTGTATTTGTCGGGCGGATCGGCACGGTTCGTATTGCACCCGCACCAACTCGCGACGATTGCCGCCTCAGCCTTGCGGACGGCAGCACCATCGAAATCACCGCTTTCACGCCCGGCGGTGACGCAACGCTCGCCAGCACCACCGTTGACGTGCTGGCCGATCCGTTCGGCGTGGTTTTCGACAGTGAAACAGGCGAGCCCGTCGATGGTGCTCGCGTGACGCTGATCGACGATGTCACCGGACTTCCGGCAACGGTATTTGCCGAAGATGGCGTGACCCCGTGGCCCTCCACGGTCATATCCGGCCAGCCGGTAACCGATGGCGCCGGCAATGTCGTTGAGCTGGGGCCGGGCCAGTACTGGTTCCCGCTGACCTTCCTCGGACGCTATCGCATCGAGATCGTGCCGCCCGAGCCCTATTCCGCTCCTTCGGCTGTATCGCCCGAAGATCTCGCACGCCTTACGCGTCCCGACGGCGGCAACTTCCTTATCAGCGGTTCTTCGTATGGTGCGCCTTTCGCACTCGATACTCCCGTACCGGTACAGGTCGACATCCCTCTCGACAGGCCCAGCCTCGAGATCGGTTTGACCAAGACCGCGTCGCGTCAGCGCGTGGTGCCCGGCGATGTCGTGTTCTACACGGTTACGGCTCGCAATGCCGACCCGAGCCGCGTGAAGCGCGCTGTCGTCCTGACCGACACGCCTTCGCCGGAGCTGAGGCTTCGCCCTGACACGATCCGCATCGACGGCGATGAGGCTGCCGACCGAGCCACCATCGCGCCCGATGGCAGCAAGCTGACGATCGCGTTGGGCGATATTGCCGGTGGTGCAACCCGCCGGGTCACCTATGCCATGACCGTGCGCCCCGATGCAGCACCGGGCCGTGCGCTGAACGATGCGCTCGCGATCGATTCGCTCGGCCGCGCTGCGCGGGCAAGCGCCGCAATCGACATCGAACGCGAAACCATCGCCGACCGCCTGACCATCATCGGGCGCATCACGGCCGGTCCATGTACCCGGCTCGAAGATCTGGACGATCCCCGCCCGGGTATCCCCGGCGTGCGCGTCATGATGGAAGACGGCAGCTATGCGATAACCGATGCCGACGGCCGCTATCATTTCGAAGGTGTCGTGCCGGGCACGCACGTCGTGCAGGTGTCGCAGATGACGCTGCCCAAAGGCGCGGAGCTCGTCGACTGCCATAGTGACACTCGCAATGCCGGGAGCGCGAATTCTCGCTTCGTCATTGGGCAGGGCGGCAGTCTCCAGGTCGCAGATTTCCACGCGATCGTCCCCGAAGGTGCCTTGGAGGACGTCGCCAAATTCGCGGAAACACGACCGGAAGGCGCAGGCGCGCGCGCGAGCGAGGCCATCGCATCCGATACGGTATTGGAAACGGACGCCGACGAACTGGTACAGCAGGGTGTCCTCCTGCCGGTCGCGAATGCAACCAGCGCGCCGAAAAGGCTCGCACCCAACACCGATTGGATCGCCCTGGGTGACGGAGAAGACGGTTTTCTGACGCCGGCTGTCGATGCCAATCCGCGCGCTCCCGCTATTCGCGTTGCCGTGCGACACCGCCGTGGACAGACGATCAATCTCAAGATTGACGGCGAACCGGTAAATCCCCTCGCCTTCGACGGCACGCTTACTCCCGAGAGGGGCGGTTTCGCCGTCAGTACCTGGCGCGGCGTCCCGCTTCTCAATGAGAAATCCGTCCTGACCGCTGAGGTGGTCAATTCGTTCGGCGAGCCGACGAAAGCGTTCACCCGCGAAGTCTTCTTCACCACCACGCCGACCCGGGTCGAGCTGGTTCCCGAGCTTTCCAATCTGGTTGCCGATGGACGCACTCGGCCGGTGGTCGCCATTCGCGTTCTCGACCGCAACGACAAGCCCCTGCGCGAGGGGGTTTCCGGCAATTTCCAGTTGAGCGCTCCGTACGAAAGCGCCGAACAGCTCGATCGCCAGCAGCTCAACCAGCTCACCGGCCTTGCGCCCAGTTCTGCGCGCTGGACCGTCACCGGCACCGACGGCATCGCTCTCATCGAACTCGCTCCGACAATGGTGAGCGGGTCGCTGCAACTCGATTTCGTTTTCGACGACGGCGAGATCGCGCGTCGCCAGGAAGTGGAAGCATGGATCGAACCCGGCGATATCGAATGGACGGTGATCGGCTTGGTAGAAGGTACGGTCGGGGCGCGTTCCGTCGCCGATAACATGGAACGCACCGGTCGCTTCGACAGCGACCTCGGCGACGATGCCCGCGTTGCGCTTTATGCCAAGGGCCGGGTGCTCGGAAAATATCTTGTCACTCTGGCTTACGACAGTGCCAAGCAGCGCGAAGACCAGCGCGTGTTGGGGACTATCGATCCGCAGGCCTATTACACCGTTTTCGCCGACGGTTCGCTCCGCCGGTTCGATGCCGCCAGCCGCGAAAAGCTCTATGTCCGCATCGAGACTTCGACTTTTTACGCGCTCTACGGTGATTTCGAGACCGGTTTCGATCAAACCAGGCTGGCACGCTACAATCGCACCGCCACCGGCGTGAAGGGCGAGGCGCGTTTTGGGCAGGTCAAGGCGCAGGGCTTTGCCGCAGAGATTTCCAGTCGCCTGCAGCGCGAGGAAATTCAAGGGCAGGGCATCTCCGGACCGTACCAGCTCGGTAGCCGCAAGATCCTCGCCAACAGCGAGCGGGTGACCATCGAAACGCGCGACCGTTTCCGTTCCGAGCTGATCGTGTCGTCGCAAACGCTGACGCGCTTTATCGATTACGACATCGACCTGCTGTCCGGGACGATCAGTTTCGCGCGACCCGTTTTGAGCCGCGACGAAAACCTCAATCCGCAATTCATTGTCGTCGAATACGAGACGGATGGCCTGGGCGAGGCGGAACTCAATGCAGGTGTCCGCGCCGATTGGAGCACCGATGACGGCGATGTCCGCTTCGGCGCGACAGTCATCAGCGACAAGGGCGACGGAGCCCGCACCGAGATCGGGGCTGTCGATCTGCGCGCACGGATCGGGAACTCCACCGAAGTTCGCGGCGAGATCGCCGTAAGCCGCAGCGAAGGAAACACCGCCACCGGTTGGCTCGTCGAGGCCCAGCACCAGACCAAGAATATCGATCTGCTCGCTTACGCCCGCCAGCTCGACGCCGACTACGGCATAGGCCAGCAGAACGGGGCCGAGCTTGGCCGCCGCAAGGTCGGCGTGGATGGGCGCGTGCTGCTGGCCGAACACCTCAGCATTCTCGGAAGCGTCTGGCAGGACAACAGCCTCACCGACGACACTCGCCGCCGGGCCGCCCAGACCCAGCTCAATCTGACTCGCCAGAACACGGACTTCCGCCTGGGCCTTTCGCACTTCAACGACCGGCTCGGTGATGGTTCGACCAACAGCTCGACGCTGCTGGAAGGCGGTGTCACCCAGCGGCTGCTGAACAACAAGCTCGAACTGAGCGCCGCCAGCGCAATCGCGCTCGACGATGCGGAAAGCGTCGACTTGCCCGCGCGCCACCGCCTCGGTGTGCGTTATGCGATCACGCCGGATGTCCGCTTGGTGGGGACTTACGAGAATGCCGATGGCGATAACGTCAGCGCCCGCCAGCTGCGCGGCGGCATCGAATTTACGCCGTGGCGGGGTGGCCAGATCGTGACGACGCTGGGCCAGGAAACCATCAACGAGTTCGGCAATCGCACCTTCGCCGCCTACGGGCTTTCCCAAAGTTTGCAGATCAGCAAGGAATTGACGCTCGATGCGACGATCGACGGTAATCGCACTCTCGGCGGTTCGCCCGATACTGCCGATGTCATCAATTCGGCACAACCTGTCGCCAGTGGCGGCCAGCTGACCGGCAACGCCTTGTTCGAAGACTTTACGGCGCTGACAGTGGGTGCTGCCTGGCGCAAGGATCGCTGGAGCGTCACCGCTCGCGGCGAGTACCGGGATGGTGAAGAAGCAGACCGCGCCGGAGCCACTTTCGGGGCAATCCGCCAGTTGGGTGAAGGCAGCATCGTCGGCTCGGGCGCCACGTGGACACGCGCCGAGACCGCAGGCGGCGCCACGACCGAGGTCGTCGACGCGGGCATCGCGTTTGCGCATCGCCCTGCCGCCTCGGAAGTGGCGATGCTGGGCAAGCTCGAATACCGCAGCGACCGGGTAACGGGCGCGATCGCGGGCCAGGCCGGAGCGGCCGGCCGGACAGCGCTTACCGTCGACGGCGATGCCATTTCGCGACGCCTGGTCGCCAGCTGGTCCACCAACTGGTCACCGCGCGGCACCGACCTTGACGAAGGCGGCATGGAGCACGAGACGCGCCGCGACGAATACACCCTGTTTCTCGGCGGCCGATACAATTTCGACCGGTTCGAAGGCGCAGAGTTTTCGGGGACGACCCTGCTTGCAGGAGCTGGTGCGCGTTTCGGCATCACTGATCGTTTCGAAATCGGTGCCACCGCAACAGTCCGGGCAAACCTTGATGATGAAGTTTACAGCTTCTCCTATGGTCCCCAAGTCGGGTTCACCCCGGCGGACGACGTGTTGCTTACGGTTGGCTACAATATCGACGGCTTTCGCGACGCCGATTTCTCCGCCGCGCGCAACTCCGAGCAGGGTCTCTACGCTGCCGTTCGGATAAAATTCGACGCCAACACCCTCAGCGGCCTCGGCCTTGGGAGGGACGCGCGATGAGCACCGGCAAATCCGTCTCGGTAAACACACTGTTTACCATGTCTGCCTATGTCGAAGACATGGTTTGCGCAGCCGCGAAATATTACCGCAAGATCGCCATGGCTTGGCTGGCATTTGTTCTCGCAATTCTCATGCCAGCGGTCGCGAGTGCACAAGATGAGACCGTGGATTGGGCGAATGCAAACGCGGTTTCGCTGACATCCTTTCCAAGCGGCACCACGGTCGCTGGCTCGGACGGCACGACTGCAACGGTAGACTGGGGCGTGACGCTGAACGGAACGGGCTCGTTCACACCTGCGTTTGCGACCGATTTCGTCAGCTATTTCGGGGGACAGATCGGGAATGGCCAATCACCATTGTTCGTCGGCTTCAACAACGCGTCGTACGATCCGGGTGACAAGGTAACCGTCACCATCACGCTCAGCCGCGCGGTCGGCAACCTGCGGTTCTCTTTGGACGATATCGACGCCGGCAATTACGTTGATGCGATCGAAGTCTACTACGACGACGACACTGCGGGCGTGATGTCCAACGCTGCGAGCAACCCCGCTTTCTGGTCCATCGGCAGCTCCGTCGCGCGCACCAATGACGCAACCGTCAATGGCTGGCGCGGCGTCGGAGGATCGGACCAGTTTGCAAGCGACGGCACCATCTCGTTCGCATTCGGCGAGCAGGCGGTGCGCCGAATTCGCGTCGTCTACTACAGTTACACGGGGACGGGTGATCCGGGGAACCAGTATCTCGGCCTCTCCGACCTGACCTACCAGGGACCCGGAGCAGACCTTTCGCTTAGCAAGGCGCTCGTGGGATCGCCTCCTGTCCAGGGCGGGACGGCCACCTGGCGGCTGACGGTTTCGAACAGCGTCACTTCGACCCAAACGCCAACGGGTATCGTCGTGCGCGACACTCTGCCGGCGGGCTTCAGTTTCGTATCCTCGAGCGGAACGGGGAGCTTCAACTCCGCGACAGGCGACTGGTCGGTCGGTTCGCTGGCGCCGGGCAACAGTGTCAGTTTGACGATCACGGGCACTGTCTCATCGGCCCCAGGCTCCACGATAACCAATACAGCGCAGATAACGGCTAGCAGCGCCAACGATCCGGATTCGACTGTGAACAACGGCGTGACCACCGAAGACGACTACGCTTCTTTCAGCTTCGTCGTGCAGAGCGGCAATCCGCCTGGCATCCCACCGACACTCTCGTGTCCTGCGGGAAGTTCGGTTTTCGACTGGGATCGCATAACCACATGGACGCCGGGAAGCGTCGACAATTCCTACGCGTTCTCAGCCTTCGGGAATGTCAGGTTCCAGCTGACCAACAATGGAACCTACATCAATAATGCTGCATTCGGAGGGCAATCTCCTACCGTTGCCAATGTATTTACCGGCGGATTGCAGCCAGCGCAAAACAGCCTCACGGTCTTGGCCGATCAGCCGAACCGCAGTGGTGTCGTGCAGGTGACCATCACGCTACCCCGCGCATTCAGCGGCGTGCAGTTCTCGATTTACGACGTCGATTTCGCATCGGGCCAGTTTACCGATCGTGTTCAGGTCACGGGCAGAAATTCTGGCATTACAGTCGATCCGATCCTTACCAACGGTAACGTCAACACGGTATCCGGCAACACCGCGACCGGAACCGGCGCGTCGAATTCGGATCAGGCGCTCGGCAACGTTGTCGTGACTTTTGATCAGGCGGTGGACACGATCGTCCTGACCTACGGCAATGCAGCCAGCGCCCCGGTCGATCCCGGGCAACAGGGCATTGGTCTGCACGACATTACGGTCTGCAATCCTTCCACGACCCTGTCGGTGACGAAAGTCAGCTCGGTGATTTCAGACCCGATCAACGATGTTTCGAACCCGAAGGCTATCCCCGGCGCGATAATCGAATATCTGATCACGGTGTCGAATACCGGTGGCGTAGCGACCGATGCCAACAGCGTGGTTGTAACCGACGACGGCCCCGCGGATGCAAAAATGTGTCTTGTCTCCAGGACTGGCGGACCGGTGATCTTCGGCGCAGGCAGTTCGAACGTCAGCTATACCTTCAGCAGTCTGGCGTCGGCCACGGATAGCATCGCATTTTCAAACGATAATGCCGCGACATTCGCCTATACCCCGACCGCCGACGCGGACGGATGCGACCAGGCAATTACCGATTTCCGCGTTGTGCCCAGCGGGGCTTTCTCCGGCGGTGGGAGCTTTACAATCAGGGTTCGCTATAAAGTTGATTAGTAAATTGAGCTTAGTGCAAATGCAGCTCTTGGTGGGAGCAGTCTGGGATCCCTCATCAGCAGCCCTTCGAAAAAAGCCATTGGAGAACGGCAAGCGAAAAGCTGCAATCTTCGATGAAACTAACGCTGTGCAGCCCTGATACAAAAAATGGTAAAACTTAGGTCGAGACACGAAAGGGCTCGGCGCTGGGGGTATCCATGGGGCTATTGGTAGGAAGCACCTCGGAACATCCTATAGGTTTCTGAGAGTTACTTGAGATATTCGTGTCCCTCCTCCGCTACCGGGACCTTGTCCTTTTTCGGTTAGCCGGTGTTATCGGCGCGCTGCGGGACGATCTTCGAAAAAATCCATCCTCCGATTCCTCCGGCAATGACCTGTCCCAGAAAGCCTGCTGTCGAGCGCGCGCCGCTGATGGGGATCGTCTGGAACTGCATCCACATGAGGCCCAATGCCGTCGCAATCGCCGCGGCGCCTGCGACCGGATAGGCCACGCGGGCCAGGCCCGGCAGGAAGCGTCTGACCACTGATGCGATGAGGAAGCCCAGCAGGAATGTGATCAATACGATCACGAAATAGAGATACATGTTCGACACGTCGAAAGCCGTCATGTTCAGCCGTTCCGAAAGGCTGATGGGCACATCGTGCGCATTCATCACGAACTGGGAATTGACGATCACGCCCAGCACGTAGGTGCCCAGTGTCGCCGCTATCAGAGCGACAATCCAACGTAGTATCGTCATCAGTGGTCTTCCCATCTGTGTGAAACTCCTGATGCTACGCTACCGGCAGCAAGTCCAGAGGATGAGGTGGACAAAGCCTGCCAAGGGCTGAATACCTTGCCGTGCACTGCAAGAGGATTCCCGATGCGCCGCTTTCCGACACTGCTGGCTATGACTGCCGGGCTGTTATTGACCGCGTGTTCGAACCAGGGCGCGTCGG
Organism: Qipengyuania seohaensis; assembly: GCF_002795865.1. NCBI lineage: Bacteria > Pseudomonadati > Pseudomonadota > Alphaproteobacteria > Sphingomonadales > Erythrobacteraceae > Qipengyuania > Qipengyuania seohaensis. The sequence goes on along the minus strand of NZ_CP024920.1, from coordinate 314,455 downwards.
ATGCGGGCGAGAAGACCAGCCAGCTTGCCGGGCGCGTAGACGCCGGTGCTATCGACTACGAAATTCAGACGGTCGCCGATGGCCTCGATCACCCCTGGTCACTCGCATTTCTGCCCGATGGCAATATGCTGGTGACGGAGCGCAAGGGAAAGCTTCTGCTGGTCGGAGCGGATGGAACAAAGCGAACGATTCGCGACTTCAACGACAACGGCGATTTTGCCGATGTCCATCACGGCGATGGCATACAGGCTGGCCTGTTCGATGTGGTTCTGCATCCCGATTTCGCCGCGAACCGCCTCGTATACGTTTCCTTCGCCGGAAAGGTAGGAGACGGCAAAAACACGCTATTCCTGATGCGCTTTCGATATGACGCCGGTGAATTGACGAATGGCGAGCAACTCTTCGCTGCGTCACCCGCCCGCATTCAGGGTAACCACTACGGCGCGCGTTTCATTTTTCTGCCAGATGGCACCTTGCTGATGCCGGTAGGAGACGCCTTCCATTACCGCGAAAAAGCGCAGGAACTCGATAATCATTTTGGCAAGATTGTCCGCCTTAATGATGATGGCAGCGTCCCGGCGGATAACCCCTTTGTGGGCCGGGAAGGCGCGCTGCCGGAAATCTGGTCCTACGGTCATCGCAACCCGCAAGGGATCATTCTCGCCCAGGACGGCCGCGTGCTGGAAAACGAGCATGGCCCCGCTGGGGGCGACGAAATCAACCACATCAACCGCGGCGCGAACTACGGCTGGCCGACCGTGACTTACGCGCTTGATTATTCGGGCGGTCGGGTCTCGCCCTTCGAAGCGTTGGAGGGGACCGAGCAATCTCTAGTCCATTTCACGCCTTCCATCGCGCCATCGGGCTTCGCGCAATACGGTGGCGAGGCGTTTCCCGATTGGAAGGGCGACCTCTTCCTCTCCGCTCTTGCGCTCCGCCATGTGCGGCATGTGAGCATGAATGCCGACGGATCGCTCGGAGAGCAGAGTGAATTGTTCGGCGAGCTCGATGTCCGTTTCAGGGACGTGCGATCAGGGCCCGACGGTTACCTCTACCTGCTGACCGAAGAACCGGAATCAGGAAGCCGGATCCTGCGCGTGGCGCCCAAAGGCAGCGGAGCCGAAAAGCAGCGGGCGAAATAGCCAGCGGTGGTCCGGGTGGCGCGCGAGCCAGACCCTATTGTCGGCTCCCTAGTCCGCTATCTGGTACCTCGTGTCTCTCCTCCGCGAAAATTCCTGCAATGACGATAAAAGGCGACGCAAACCCGACTTGTGCTTGCGATGATCAGGGCGTTCATGCGTCCAATATGTGAGAATGTGCTCTCACCGTTCTATTTTTCTTCATGGAGATCAACGACTAACGCGCCGCTTCAGAATGAATTATGGGCCGATGTCGCGCGATGGTAGGTTAGTTTCTCATTTGAGGGGGAAATCACAGTGAAGAAGCTCATTGCCATTTGCAGCATCGCGGCTCTTGCAGCTTGCGGAAGCCCTGAACCAGCCGAAGAAGGCGTAGTGGTCGAGGACGCCGAAGCTCCAGCAGAAATCATGTCGCTCAATGAGACCAGCTGGACGTTTGTCATGGATGGTCAGGAAATTATTGAGTCCATCGACGCAGACGGGAATTACATTGCCAATGCAGGCGATGAGCATTTCGATCATGGCACATACGTCATGGTTGACGGCATGCAGTGCTTCACGAGCGCAATGGACGACGATGGACAGGTTTGCTGGTCCACACCGGCTCAGGTCGCGGTGGGCGAGAGTATGGATATAACCAGCGACCAAGGTGAAAGCCTGACCGTCACACGAGTGGCATATGAACCGCTGACCATGTGACAGGGTCAGTTGGGTAGAGCGGGCCCACTTCGCTGCGAAGGGCCCCGCTCTTTCGCTCAGCCGACGCTTTCCATCCTGTAGGCCTTGTTACGCAAGGCGTCGTCGCTGACCGCACGGGCCAGCACTGCCGCTACATCCCCGCGTGCTGCCGTTCCTTCTGGATCGACATCGTCGCCGAGCTTCACATCCCGATCGCCGTCATCGTCGGTGAGTGCGACCGGCCGGACGATCGAATATTCGAGGCCCGATGCCTGCAGATGCTCGTCTGCGTCATGCTTTGCCTTCAGGTAGTGGAACAGGTCGGAGTCCGGGTCCGGAGCGTCCGCCCCGATAGAGCTCAGCATCACGAAGCGCTGTACATTGGCTGCCTTGGCATGATCGATGAGGGCGATTGCGCCATCTCTATCAACCTTGTCGGTCATTTCCTCGCTCGTATCGCCGCCCGAGCCGGCCGCGAAGACCACTGCATCGACGCCTGCGCAAATATCGTCGTCCAACTGCGTCAGATCGGCCTCACGCGTCGCTACACCGTCGGGCAGCTTCGAAATATCGGAGGAGGCGCGATGCATCGCAATCGGTTCGTGGCCGGCCTCCATCAGCTGTCGGGTTAAACGGAGTCCGGTGTTGCCGGTGGAGCCAGCGATGAGGATTTTCATGATGTGCCTGCGTTCTGGAAAATTGGATTTGAAGGGCTGAGGTTTGGGTTCTGAACGCAGCCGGGCACCGTTCGTTTCAAAGAGCTTTGTCAGCCGCGATGGCTGACAGCCAAGATGGGCGTGTCGGAACACGCCAGTCCCGGCGCCGTTGGCCACGTGAAGTCCAACCTTGCGAGCGACGAGCCACCATCGCTTGCCCAACCTCCAGAGAGAATCCTCCATGAGCACGATCCAGACCAAGAACCCCGCGACCGGGGAAAACCTGCAGACCTATGACTTGATGAGCCAGAGCGAAGCTTTCGGTATCGTCGAGGCTGCGCATGAAGCTTTCCTGGATTGGCGCAAGAAGACCCACGAGGAGCGCGCACCATACCTGCGCAAGATTGCCGAGGTCCTGAGGGATAACGCCGACAAGTTTTCGGACCTCATGACCCGCGAGATGGGCAAGCTCTACAAGGACGGAAAGACCGAGATCGAGATTTGCGCCCGCATCTGCGAATATACCGCAGACAACGGTCCCGATGCGCTTGCCGATGAAGAGCGCAAGCACAGCGGCGGCAAGAAACGCGGCATCGTCACCTATTCTCCGATCGGTGTCATCTACAGCGTGCAGCCGTGGAATTTCCCGGTTTACCAGCCCATGCGGGTCCTCGCCGCCAATATCATGGCTGGCAATGCCGTGATCCTCAAACATGCGTCGATCTGTACCGGCAGCGGCCTGTTGTTGCGTGACCTGTGTCTCGAAGCCGGGCTGCCCAAGGGCCTGTTCGATGTGATCCTTGTCGACCACGATGTTTCGGACAAGATCATCGAAAACGATCTTATCCGGGGAGTGACCATGACTGGAAGCGATGGCGCGGGCAGCCATATCGGCGAATTGGCCGCAAAGAACCTCAAGAAGACGGTTCTCGAACTCGGTTCGAACGACGCTTATATTGTGCTCGAAGATGCCGACATCGATCTTGCCGTGAAGACCTGCGTCCAAGGCAGGCTCTACAACAATGGCGAAACCTGCGTGTCTGCCAAGCGGTTCGTCGTGACCGACGCGGTCTACGACGAATTCGTATCGGCATTTGTCGAGCGCATGAAATCGGTCAAGATGGGCGATCCCTTCGACGAGGACACCCAGCTCGGCCCGGTGTCGGGCGAGGAACAGTTCGACACGCTCGTCGAACAGGTCGGCAAAAGCGTCGAGGGCGGGGCGACCCTGCTATGCGGCGGCGAACCGGATAAGGACCGGCAAGGATACTATTACCCAGCCACCGTCCTGGTCGACTGCCAACCGGGTACGCCAGCCTATGACGACGAACTCTTCGGCCCGGTAGCGTCCATCATTCGCGCGAAAGACGACGAAGACGCGATGCGGATCGCCAACGACAGCCGCTATGGACTCGGCGGCGGTATTTTCACCAAGGACGAAGACAAGGCGATCAAATTGGCCCGAGATCACTTCGACACCGGAATGGTCCGCATCAACTCCTTCGGGGCTGCTGATCCGAACATGCCGTTCGGCGGAGTGAAGGATTCAGGCTACGGCCGCGAACACGGCGGCTTCGGCATGAAGGAATTCGTCAACGCCAAGGCAATTTTCCTGCCTTCCTGATCTGGCACCTGACCAACCGTGGCCGGGACCTATGACGGGGTCCCGGCCATGCGGGCCAGGAACTGGCGATGATCGGGCAGCCCTTCGGCGCTCTTGCGCAGGGAAGAGGCGATGTGCGCGATCCGGTCCGCGATTGGCTGGGGTTGCGCCCGCGCGGTGGCGGGATGTGGCTGGTCGGGTTCAAGGTTCTGGCCCAGCAAAAGCGATGTCCACGAACTGAGCTGGAAGAGATGTCCGCCATCGATGGCAAGACTTCCGTGAGGCCGCCATAGATCAAGGATCGTCGAGAGGGCTTCGGGTAGCTCCATCGTCCGGCAATGACGCCAGAACTCGGAATCATCGCGCTGCGTCACCGCATAGTGCGCGATCACGAAGTCCCGGACCTGCTCCCATTCCTGTTGCGTCTGAGTGTTGAAGCGGTCGCGCAGGAGGGGGTCGATGGCCTTGGTCGGGAAAAGCTCGACCAGTCTTTCGAGGCTGGCCTGGACCAGATGGATGCTCGTCGACTCCAGCGGCTCGAGGAAGCCCGCTGCGAGACCTATACCAACGACGTTTCCCGACCACGCATTCTTGCGCCTTCCCGTCTTGAATCGGATCAGGCGGGGATCGCCGCGCAATGCCCCGGAAACCGTGGACAGAAGGCGATCTCGCGCCTCGTCATCGCTCGAAAACGCGCTGGAATAGACATGACCATTCCCGGTCCTGCTTTGGAGCGGGATTCGCCATTGCCAGCCAACGGAATGGGCCGTGGCGCGAGTAATTGGCGAAAGCGCTGCGCCTTCGTTTTCGGTCTGCACGACCACTGCGCGGTCTGCTGGCAGCCAGTGGCTCCAGTCATCGAAAGGCACCTCCATGGCTTCGCCAAGCACAAGGCTGCGGAAACCGGAGCAGTCGATAAAGAAATCGGCTTCGAGCATTGCGCCGCCATCGAGGCTGACGCCTGTAACGTCTCCGGTTTCCGGGTCCCGGTGGATCGCAACGATCTGCCCTTCGGTACGTTTCACACCGCGATCTTCGGCGATCTTGCGCAGATATCTACCGTAGCTGAGGGAATCGAAATGATAGGCGTGGGGAAGGAGGCGCGAGAGTTCGCTGCCCGGACGCTGGTCTATGGCGAAGCGATCCAGGTCTGCTGCCGCCCGGCCGAGGAAAAGCTCCTGCCATTGCGGGTAATCCTTCCCGCCGGCCTGCTTGCCCAGAAGCCACCAATGATGGAGGCGAACCATTGCGTCGAGTTCTTGGCCCACATGGCCGAATGCGTGGAGGTATCGATCGCCTGGGGCGCCCCAGTTCTCGAACTCGATACCCACCTTGAAGGTTGCGTCCGTAGCCTTGACGAACTCCACCTCGTCGATCCCGGCCAAGCGATTGAATTCGCGAATGGGCGGGATCGTTGCCTCACCAACACCCACCGTGCCTACCGCTTCGCTTTCGACGAGTTCGATAGCCACGGTATCTGAGAGCGCGCGCGACAGATAGGCCGCCGCCATCCAACCAGCCGAGCCTCCGCCGACGATCAATATCTTGCGTACAGGGTCGGTCATTGCGCTTCCCGCTGTCTCAGCTTGTGGCCAGCTCGCCAAGGGCTTCGGAGAGGGGGCCAAGGTGCGCTTCGTAATCCTTCCATGCCCCGATCCCCTTGCGGTTCAAAGGCTTGCGCACCTGTTCGGAGCTGGCCGTTGCCACCGCGTCTGACGATTGGTGGAAGGCGAGCATGGCCTCGTAATACGAAACGCCGAGAAACTCAGATACTTCGAGCAGCACTTCCTGTGGATGATCGACAAGGCTCTCATATTCGACCAGCTTGATCCTGTCGGGAAAAAGCTCGCGAAGGCTATCGGTGAAATTCGCGTAGGTGCGATAGAAACGGGCAATGCCTTCCATCTCGCTGGAAGCCGCGTGGCCACGCGCGAAAAGCGTGCGATAGTTCGACCAGCAGCAATCCTTAGGATCGCGCCGGATGTCGATAATTTTTGCCTCTGGCAGCATGCGCAGGATCAATGGCAGGTGCCGCCAGTTCATATGCATCTTGTCGATGACGATACCGGCCTTGCTGCGCATCATCTCGCGGGCCCGGTTTCGGTACCATGTTCCCATCGAGCCAAGCGCCGTTTCGTTGAGGCCGGCCACCGTGTCCGGTAGCGCGTCGCGACCTTGCGTCAGCATCATTCTCTGAACCATGTGGGACACGATCTGAAGCTCTCCCAGAGGTTCGATTGCGTCGTGCTGGGCAAGCATACGTTCGAGCAGGGTCGATCCCGCACGTGGCATCCCGACAATAAACAGGGGGAGGGGAGAGGTCTTCTCGTCTGCGCTGGTCGAAACCGATCCGATTGACGCTGCGTGGTCGAGATGCCGCTGCATCAAATGCGCGAATTCATCGGCGTCGAATGGCTCGGCTTGCTGACGGATCCGATTGCCCGCTTCGAAATGAGCGAAGGCTTCGTCGAAATTCTTCCGGGCGTGATGCCCCAGGGCGAGGGCAAAGTGGAAATTGACCTCTTGTTCCCCTTTGAAGCTGCCAGCCGCGAGCCGTTCCGACAGAAACGCGATATCGGCGTCAGACAGCGTCTCGGGAGCGAGGTCGGCCAGGCTCCACCACGAGCGCGCGTGATCGGGATCGAGTTCGAGCGCCTTGCGATAGGCGTCCTTCGCGTCGTCGCTCCGTCCGACGAAGCGCAGCGCGTCGGCATGATCGGCGCGGAAATCCGGCGTTTTGGGCCTGAGGTCGATCAGGTCCTGCGTCACCTTCACGCAGCCTTCGAAATCTCCGGCGGCATTCAGTAGGCGATTTTGAAGCGTCAGGAGGCCTATGTCGTCCGGAGCCGCAGCAATGAGCGGTTTCATCACCCGGCGTGCCTCGGCCAACTGGTCGGAAAGCATCAAGCCGTTGACCAGCAGTACGCTGGCATGGGCAAAGCGCGGAGCACGATCGAGCACCATTTTCAACATGGGGATCGCCTTGTCGTGCAGTCCGATGCCCAGCGCGCTTTCTGCCGAAAGCACTATCGCGGCAAGGTCGCCTGGAAAATCCTTGAGATGCTTTGCGGATAGTTCGCTCGCCGCAGGAAAATCGCCGTCGTTTAGGGCTTTGGCAGCCTGGGCCAGCAACGGATAACGGCGGGCCTCGTCGATTGCGAGAAGCTCCGCCTTTGCCGCAAGATCGGCTTCGCCTCTCGCGCGGTGGGCAGCTGCGGCAAGACGGAGCGCCCGGGGCTCGCGCCCGTCCTTGCGCAAGATGACTTGCGCCTGTTTCAGTGCGAGCGAGGGATCGGACTGTAGCAAGGCAGCGCCGTGGGCGAGGGCTTCGTCGAGCGAACCACCGACGGTTTCGACAGGCCGGCCGCCGCTCATTCCGCGTAGCCCAGGATCGGGCGAAGGCGCGGCGATACAAGATCGACGATATCGCGCTGTGCCTGGGGGAGCGTGTCGGGAATAGTGACGCCGCGCATGGTCAGGTTCTGGCGGGCAGTACCGCTCTGTTCCGGATCGGCACCGATGCGCACCCGCTCGCGCCAATCGTCGGGCATGGCAATGCCGCAGGCCTCGAGAAGCTTGGCGAAATAGGTTTCGCTTTCATCGCTATCGAGGTTCTTCACCGCATCGCGCAGTTCCTCGAACCGGACGAGGTATTCGCCCGTGCCCAGCCATGCGACCGCGTTGAAGAGGAACGTCTCGTGAAGGCCGGGGCTCTGTCGTGGAAGGCCGAAGATCACGACATTCATCAGTTCTTCGGCCGTCAGTGGTGCCCTCTTGAGGATGTCGAGATCGCCGGAGAATTCGTCCGACAGCATGAAGCGGGCCATGGCGAGAACCCAGTCGTAAGGATCGCGGACCAACAGGATGCGACGTGCCCCGCCGGTGGTCGCCGCCGAGATATCGGCGAAAAACAAGTGTCCCCAGCTCAGCTTGGCAGGCGGGCCGTCAAAGGCTGCCACGTGGCGCTTGAGATTGGCGAACTGGATGAAGTCCGCGTTGTACTGGTGTTCCACCGGTACGAACATGCGGATGATGTTGCGCAGCAAGTGGCTGCCGGACTTCGGAAGGCTGTTCAAGAATACCGGCTTATCGAGCGGCGTCTGCGGAAATTCCGCATTCCGTTCGTCCAGATTGTCCGGCTTGACGTGAATGGTTTGCATGCCAGTCGGATTTAGGGTGCAGGCGCAAAGTGCAAGGCTGGCGAAGATTTTGGCCGCGCAAAAGAAAAGGGGCGATGCCTCCCGGCACCGCCCCCGATCCTTGGCTAAGCGAAACGCTTAGAAGTTGATGCCTGCGCGAACGAACACACGACGGCCGAGCCAGTCGTACTGCGAAACGAACGGCGAAGCGCCACCGATGGTGGTGATGCCGGACACTTCGGGCGGACGCGTATCGAAGATGTTCGAAACACCGGCGGTGATTTCGAAACGATCCGCGAATTCCTTCGTCAGCGAGAGGTTGTGGTAGAAGACAGCTTCCGTGGTCGGACGCACACAGTACGTGCCGAGGTACACGAATTCAGCGAATTCGCTGGTCTCGGGGCTACGGCAGAGGTTGCCGAAGTCTTCGATGTAGTCTTCTTCACTCGACGATGCACCGACGATGTCGAGGCCGTAGAGCAGGCCCCAGCCCTTGTAGTCATAGCTGAGGTTGATGTCCGCCGTGAACTTGGGATCGCCGACTTCACCGTTGAAGTCTTCGAACTCGCCCAGACGTGAGACCGTATCTTCCAGCTGATAAGTTGCCTGAGCAAGCAGCTGGACACGACCTGCTTCACCGAAATCGTGGCTTGCACGGACAGTGAAGTCGATACCGCGGTTCAGCTGTTCATCGACGTTGATGAACTTGCGGAAAATGTTGCGGATGTTGGTCGGGTCACCGTCCTGTCCACGTTCGAAGAGATCACAGAACGGGCTGTTCGGGAAATCTTCGGAATCGTAGCAGTTGCGGAGGATCGACGTTGCGGTGAGCTGTGCGATCTCGTCCTTCACCTTGATATCGAAGTAATCGATGGTGATGGCGAGGTCGCTGTTCGAACCGATGTACGGCGTCAGGATCGTGCTGGCCGTGATAGCCCGCGACGATTCCGATTCCAGAACGCCAACACCACCGGAGGTGAAGACGCTGGCCTGGATACCTGCACCGGTACGGTCATCAGCCAGACCTTCGGACGCGCAGTTGTCTGCGATACGTTGCGTAATCGCACCTTCGGCGAGGTTCTGGCCCCAGTTAACGCAAGGGTCGACCGTCTGGCGAGCGCCGCTGACCTGGTCGGCCAGGAACAGTTCGAACAATGCCGGAGCGCGGTAAGACGTGCCGTAGGTAGCACGGAAGCGCAGCCAGTCGTTGACCTGCCAGTTGCCCATCAGCTTGTAGGTAACGTTGCCGTTATCCTTGTCCGAGAAACCGTCGGTGCCACGAACCGAATTGACGTTCGTAATACGAGCCGACGCCGACAGGACGAGGTCCTGTACCAGCGGACGGTCGCGCAAGAGCGGAACTTCGATTTCGGCGAAGGCTTCGGTCGTTTCACGATAGCCGACGGTGTTGCCGGACGAGAACGGGTTGGCGAAGCCATTGTCGACGAACGGACGCTCGTAATCCGGATCGTCTTCCGACAGCGTCGGATCGAAATCGGGGTTCGGAGCATAGGTGATGTGACCCGGAAGGTCGTTGATGTCGTCACGGCGGTAGACGGCACCGGCTGCGAAACCGAGCCAGCCTGCGGGCAGTTCGAACACCTGGCCCGAAACCGAAGCTTCTACGAAGACCTGTTCATACAGGGTATTACCGACTTCCGTTTCCGTGAAGTAGGCTTCTTCTTCGGCGGTGAAATCACCGGCCATGATGCGCGGGTCGACCCAGTTGACCTGGAGGCACTGGCGATTGCTGATCGGCGTAACGAGACCCGCACAACCTGCACCGAAGGCGCGGTTGGTCTGCTGGTCGATAACGTCCTGCAGGATCTGGTCAATTGCGTAATCACCATCCGAACGGCTGTACTGACCGTGGATGTCGAAACCGATACGGTCGCTGATATCGCCCGTCAGGCCGAGAACACCGCGGTAATAATCGACGGTGATCTCGTTGTCGTAATTATCCAGGATACCGGTCGGCGACAGGAACTGGAAGTTGCCGTTCCAGCCCGGGAACGGATCGTCCGGATCGCCTTCGTCATACTGCTGCGTGTAGCCGAAGTTGTAGAACTGGCTGTAGCTGTCCACGTAGGTGCGACGCTGGTTGAAGAGACCTTCACCGTAAAGGCGAATTGTGTCGGTGATGTCGAACGACCCTTCGACGTAAGCGGTATAACGCTCGGTCTCGGGGATGACGGACGACTTCTGTTCGAACGGGTGGTAGCCGTTCGTCAGGCCCTGAGAAATCGGATCCCACTTCGAGACCGGATACCAGCCGTCGGGCGACGAGATGTCGAAATCACCGGTGATCGGTCCTGGACGAGCAAGGTACTGACCCAGATTGTCGTTGCCGTAGCTGAACTGCATGAGCGTAGACGGCGCGTTCGTCTGCGGGACATTGCTGGCGTAATATGCCCAAACGTGACCCCAAGTCGTGCTGCTACAGGCGAGATCGCCCGTACGCGGATCGATCAGGTCGACGCGCTCGTCACCGTCTTCGGTGCGGAACAGGTAGTCGTAGTCGCAACCGAGATAGTCGCGATCCTGACGCTCGAGTTCTTCCTGGCGATAGTATTCACCGGCGAACATGATGTGGCCGCGGTCGAATTCCTTACCCCAGGCAGCAGAGACCTGGTAGATTTCGCCGCCGCTTTCGAACGGCAGGGTGACCGAACCGTCGAGTTCGAGACCGTCGGTCGAGCGCTTGGTCAGCAGGTTGACCACCCCGGCCACAGCGTCCGAACCGTAGATCGACGATGCGCCGTCCTTCAGGATTTCCACCGACTGGATGATCGAGGAAGGGAGGACGTTGAGGTCGAACGAGGAGACGCCGCCGCGCGTACCGGCCGGGCCTGCACGACGCGAGTTGAGGAGAACGAGGGTACGTTCAGCACCGAGGCCGCGAAGCGAGACCGTTTCAGCACCCTGACCACCGTTCGAAACGGAGTTGGCCGAGATTGCCGAAGTGATCTGCGAAGAGCCGTTCGCAATCGGCGAGTTTTGGACGATCTCGGCGACGTCGGTCGCGCCGGTGCGGCGCGCGATGTCGGGATCGATGATCTGGAGGGGCGAAGAGCTGGTCGCTTCGCTGCGACGGATACGCGAACCCGTAACGAGGATGGTCGTACCCTCGGGGACTTCCTGACCTTCTTCCAGGATTACGACTTCTTCGTCTTCCTGTGCGTCAGCGTCCTGGGCCACGGCCGGCGAAGCCAGGGTCACGGCGAGTGCCGCCAGGCCGGAGCCTGCCAGCAGGCGCGTAGCCTTCGGCGTCGCACCGTAAATGCGAGTATTTATATGTTCAAAACCCCCTAAGCAAACCGGATTTTTCCGGCGTTAGCGATTCCCAAAGATTGCACCGCCCGGGTAGGCAGCGCAGGCGTAACTGCACGCACTTCTGCTGAAGATCGGTTGGAAGACAATCAACGAGCTTGGCTTTTGCCCATTTTCCTTAGGCCTTGTGGACTTTACGCCACAAGGATGGGGTCGATCAGCTGCCTTTGAATTCAGCTTTGCGCTTCTGGAGGAAAGCCATGGCACCTTCGACGGCGTCCTGAGTGCTGCCCGCGATCCGTTGCCCGTTGGCTTCTGCTGCCAGCGTCGCGGGGAAATCTGCCTGCAGGCCATCCCGCAACGTGCGCTTCATTTGGCCGAGCGCCACGGTCGGGCCGTTTGCAAGCTTCTGGACAAGAGCGGTTGCCTCGCTTTCCAGAACCTCGTCTTCAACGCATTTGTAGATCAGCCCGATCCGTTCGGCTTCTTCGCCGTGGATTTTCTCGCCAAGCATCATCATGCGGGTGGCTTGGGCAGTGCCGATCAGGCGAGGCAGCATCCAGCTGGAACCGCCGTCGGGCACCAAGCCGATATTGACGAAAGCCTGAAGGAAATAGCCGCTCTTTCCTGCCAGTACGAAGTCCGCCGCCAGGGCTATCGAGCAGCCGACACCGGCTGCAGGGCCCTGAACCATCGAAACAACCGGCACAGGAAGCCCGGCGAGTGCCTGCACCATCGGATTATAATGCCGGCTGAGCGAGGCAAACGCGCGATCGCCGCCGCTGACGGACATCTCCGCATTCGCCGCAAGGTCGGCGCCAGAACAAAAGGCACGACCTTCTCCGCGCATAAGGACTGCACGGGCATTGCCGATGTCGCGGATGGCGGTGAAGATTTCGTCTGCCATCTGTGGCGGACAGGCATTGAGGCGGTCCGGGCGGTTGAGCGTGATGGTAAGAACGGGCCCGTCGCGTTCGGCCTTGATCATTTCGAAATCGCTCATGGGTCCTCTTTCTCCTGTCCCTTGTGTGTGACCCGTTTGGTCAAAAGGGTGCGCGATTGCAACCTAGTTCACGCGGGTGCGCGCACGAGGATCGGGAGCGGGAGAATATGAAGAGAGTGGCTGGGGTGGCAGGGATCGAACCTGCGAATGCCGGTACCAAAAACCGGTGCCTTACCACTTGGCTACACCCCAGCAGGCGGGCGCTCCTATAGCGCGCCCGCCGTCAATGTGAAGGGGGGATTAGAGCTTCTTGCCTTCAAAATCGGCTGCCGAGTGGCGCTCAAGCAATTGCGTGTCTTCATCGCCCCATGCCTTGTTGACGATCCTGCCGCGCTTGACCGCGGGGCGTTCGGCGATCTGCTTGGCCCACCGCGCCACGTTCTCGTACTCGTGGATCGAAAGGAAGGTCCTGGCCTCGTTGTAGATCGTGCCTTCGACAAAAGGTGCCATCCACGGCCAGGCCGCAATGTCGGCGACCGTGTAATCCTTGCCGCTCAGGTACTCGCTGTCCGCGAGCCGTTTGTCGGCGACATCGAACAGGCGCTTGGTTTCCATGGCGTAGCGGTTGATAGGGTATTCGAATTTCTCGGGCGCATAGGCGTAGAAATGGCCGAAGCCGCCACCGATGAACGGCGCGCTGCCGATCTGCCAGAATAGCCAGCTGAGCACCTCTGCGCGAGTGTGGTCGGTCGGCAGGAATGCCCCGAACTTTTCCGCCAGGTGCATAAGGATCGCGCCGCTTTCGAAAATGCGAACGGGTGTGTCGCCGCTGCGATCGAGCAGCGCGGGGATCTTGCTGTTGGGGTTTACGTCGACAAAGCCACTCGTGAACTGCACGCCGTCCCCTATGTTGACGGTATAGGCATCGTATTCTGCGCCCGAATGTCCGGCCTCCAGCAGTTCTTCCAGCATTACGGTCGCTTTCACCCCGTTCGGCGTGGCTAGCGAGTAGAGCTGGAAGTCGTGCTCTCCAACGGGCAGATCCTTTTCCTCGCGCGCACCTGCGGTCGGGGCGTTGATGCTGGCGAAACGGCCGCCGTTCTCGGCGTCGTGGGTCCAGACTGCGGGCGGGGTGTAGGTCGCATCGGCCATATAAATCTCCTTGCTGGTCGGGCTAGTCCACCGTTCCATTCGTCGCAAGGTGGGGAACCGCTACGGGGCTGCCACGGTTCTTCCCTTCGCCATGACGAAGCTCATCTATGTAGACGACAGCCTGCCAGGCATCACCCGCAAGGGCGCGGGCAAGGGTTGGGCGTATTACGATCCGAAGGGCGAACTCATCCGCGACCCCAAGGAGAAGGAACGGCTAAACGCGGTTGCCTTGCCGCCTGCATATAGCGACGCCTGGTTCTGCCCGGCACCTAACGGGCATATCCTTGCAACCGGCATCGATGCCAAGGGACGCAAGCAATACCGTTATCATCCGGATTTTCGCGCCGCACGCGAAGGCGAGAAGTTCGATGCGTGTATTGCATTCGGCGCGCTGCTCCCGCTTGTGCGCAAACGGGTCGAAGAAGATTTGCGTGGCCGCAAGCTGACGCGCGAGCGTGCCGTAGCCAGCGTGGTGCGTCTGCTCGATCTCGGAGCGGTTCGCGTAGGCAATGAGGGGTACGCCGAACGCAACAAGAGTTTTGGAGCCACGACGCTGAGGCGACGACATGCGGAAGTCACGGGGAAGACCCTGCGGCTGAGCTATCGCGGCAAGTCTGGCCAGCAGCGAGAAATCACCCTGACCGACGGCAGCCTGGCCCGGCTGGTGCGCAAGATGCAGGATTTGCCCGGCCAGAATGTCTTCAAATACGTCGACGAGGACGGCGAGGTGAATCCGGTCGGTTCGAGCGACGTGAATGCCTATCTCGAAGAGGCAATGGGTGAACGGTTCACGGCGAAGAATTTTCGCACCTGGCACGCGAGCGTGCTGGCATTCGAGTGCCTGCGTGAAGGCGAGGGAAGGCTACCGATCAAGGAATTGCTCGATTGCGTTGCGCAAAAGCTCGGCAACACACCCGCTGTGACCCGCAAGAGCTACATCCATCCCGCCGTGATCGATCTGGTCGATCGTCAGGAAGAATGGCGGGCTTCGCTGAAGCTGCCTCGCGCCACTCAGTGGCTGACGCGGGACGAACGCGCGCTTCTGGAACTATTGCAGGATGCCCCCGACGTTGCGGAACTACTTGCCGCGGCTTGATCCTTGCGCGAATTATCTTTTCGGGATAATCGCAAGCAATGCATAAAGCAGGGCAGAAACTCAAAGCGTGGCGGCAGGCTCAAAAACCTCCCCTGTCGGCAGAAGAGTTTGCGTCCCGTCACGGCTTCAAGACGCAGACTGTGTTCGGCTGGGAAAGCAAGGGCCGTATCGCCCGCGCACAGGCCCAGCGGACCCTCTCCGAACTCGGCATTTGCGAGCCTGCGGACTGGATCGAGCCTGCCGAAAACCAACAGAAAGAAACGCGACCCATGGCCAGCGGCGACACGCATCCCTTTTTCGATCTGCACACCCACGGGTTCGTGCGCGTCGCAACCGCCACGCCGAAGGTGCGCACCGCGGACATCGCCTATAATGCCCAAGGCATAATCGAGCAGGCGGAGAAGGCGCATGAACAGGGCGTCGATCTCCTGCTCTACCCGGAACTGAGCCTGTCCTCCTACGCGCTCGACGACCTGCATTTGCAGACCGCCCTTCTGGAAGCGGTCGAACGGCATCTTTCCGAAATTCTCGAGCGGTCGCGCACGCTGACACCGGTGCTTGTCATCGGCGCCCCGCTGCGGCGGAACGGGCGGATCTACAATTGCGCCATCACCATCGCCAAGGGGCGTATCCTCGGTGTGGTGCCTAAAAGCTACCTCCCGAATTATCGCGAATTCTACGAAAAACGCTGGTTCAGCCATGGCCGCGATTGTGTCGGGCTAGACATCGATGTGCTGGGCGAAACCGTGCCGTTCGGGACGGACATCATATTCGACGCGCAAGACCTCGCCGGTTTCACCTTCGGGATCGAGATTTGCGAGGATTTCTGGTCGCCCAACCCGCCCGGCACGCTTGCAGCCCTGGCCGGTGCCACGATCCTGCTCAACCTGTCCGCATCCAACATCACGATCGGCAAGTCGGACGAGCGGCACATGCTCACGCGCGCCAGTTCTTCACGTTACGTCTGCGCCTATGCCTATTCCGCCAGCGGCTATGGCGAAAGCACCACCGACCTTTCCTGGGACGGGCAGGGCATGATCTACGAGCTTGGCGACCTGCTGATCGAAAGCGTGCGTTTCGATCATGAACCCGAATTGTGCGTCACGGATGTCGACACGCGCCGCATCCTTGCGGAGCGCATGCGGATGCAGACCTGGGGCGACGCAGCGGATGCAGCGGGACGGCCTGAAGACTGGTACCGCAAGGTCGGGTTCGAGCACGGCGCAACGCCAATGGACAGAGGGCTGGTTCGCCCGATACGCCGTTTCCCCTTCGTCCCGAACCGGCAGGAGAAGCTGGACGAGGATTGCTACGAGGCTTTCAATATCCAGGTCGATGCCCTGATGCGCCGGATCGAAGCAACGCGTCCCAAGTGCCTTGTCATCGGCATCTCGGGTGGACTCGACAGCACCCATGCCTTGCTGGTCGCCGCAAAGGCGATGGACCGGTTGGGTCGGCCCCGGACCGATATCCGCGGCTACACAATGCCCGGCTTTGCAACGTCGGAGGGGACCAAGTCCAATGCCTGGAAGCTTATGAAGGCGTTTGGCATCACGGCGGAAGAAATCGACATCAAGCCGACCGCCACCATGATGCTCGAAAATATCGGACACGCCTTTGCCGACGGACATCCGGTTTACGACACCACCTTCGAGAATGTTCAGGCCGGTCTGCGGACGGACTATCTCTTCCGTTTGTCGGGGCAGCATGGCGGCTGGGTAATCGGGACCGGTGACCTGTCGGAGCTGGCGCTTGGCTGGTGCACGTACGGCGTGGGCGACCAGATGAGCCATTACGGTGTGAATTCCGGCGTTCCCAAAACGCTGATCCAGTATCTCATTCGCTGGACCACCACGACGCACCAGTTCGACGATCATGTCGACGAGGTGCTTCTGGATATTCTCGACACCGAGATCAGCCCCGAACTGGTTCCTGCGGGAGAGGATGGCACGATCCAGAGCACCCAATCGATCATCGGCCCTTACGAACTGAACGATTTTTTCCTGCACCACGTTATTCGCTGGGGACAAAGCCCGAGCCATGTCGCGTTCCTTGCATGGCACGCATGGAAGGACGCGGAGGCTGGGCAATGGCCGATCGATTTTCCCGAAGAGGCCAAGAACGAATACGACCTCGCCACCATCGCCAAATGGCTGGAAAATTTCGTGAAACGCTTTTTCGGTTTCAGCCAGTTCAAGCGCAGCGCCATGCCCAATGGGCCCAAGGTCAGCGCCGGTGGCGCTCTGTCTCCCCGCGGCGACTGGCGTGCACCCAGCGATGCCGTAGCGGATCTGTGGCTCGAAGATTTGAAGCGAAACGTGCCCGGCTGATCTTGCGACATCGGTTGCAATAGGGCAGCAACCGTCATTCGGATCGAAGGGACGCGATCGGCCATAGGCGAAAAGCCAGCCATCACTCATGCTTATGGGGGCTTCGCAATGGCATCTGCCGCGTCCGAAAATTCTTTGATCCTCGAAAACAGCCAGCGCTTGCGGCTATTCACCCTTTTCATTCTTTACGTCGGGCAAGGCATGCCGATCGGGCTGTTCTGGTTCGCGGTACCAGCGTGGATGGCAGTAAACGGAGCGCCAGCGGCCGACGTCGGCTCTGTGGCCGCGCTGACTGCGCTCCCGTGGTCGCTGAAGCTGGTCAATGGTTTCATCATGGATCGGTATACGTTCCTGCCCATGGGACGCCGTCGGGCATGGATCCTCGGCGCTCAGCTGGTCATGATCGCTTGCCTGGTGATTGCGGCCGCTATCGACCCCTCCGTAACCGACGTTGCGATACTGGGAGCGATCGGCTTTGCTTTGAATTTGGCAACGACCTTCCAGGATGTGGCGGTCGATGGCCTCGCGGTCGATATTATGACCGAGGACGAACGCGCTCGAGGGTCGGGCATGATGTTTGGTGGTCAGGCGATCGGCATTGCCGCTGCCACGGCCATCTGCGGCTTCGTGATAGAAGACTTCGGCGCGCCGACCGCATTCCTGATAGTTGCTGCTCTTATCCTTGCGCTGTGTGCCTACATCGCCTCTTTCAAGGAGCGCGTCGGTGAGAGGTCGATGCCCTGGAGCAGTGGGCAGGCACACGAAAGAAATCTCAAGATCCAGCTCGATGCCTGGTGGCCTATCCTGAAATCCACTTTCAATTCGATGAGAAAATCCTCGAGCCTCCTATGGCTGCCCTGCCTGTTCGGACGCGGCGTCCTGTACGGCAGCTTTGCCGGAGCCACCCCCTTGATCGGAGCCAATTACGTGGGCTGGGACACGTCCGAAATATCCAGCCTTACCGCAACGGCCGGTTTGCTGGCCGGGGTCTTGTGCATGACGCTGGGTGGTTGGCTTGGCGACAAGTACGGTGCCAAGCGGATCGGCATCATGTGGGTCGCATCCGGCATTGCGATGTGCATGATCATGTACACAGGGGTCGAGCACTGGAGCAACTCGGCCGTCTTCATGGCGTTCGTCTATTTCTGGATCCCGCTCGATATGCTGATCACGGTCGCACTCCTGCCGATCTCGATGCGTCTGTGCGATCCTACGGTCGCGGCAACGCAATTCACGATCTACATGGCGGTTTCGAATTTCGGGATTTCGTTCGGGGCATTCATGCTGGGCAAAACGGACGCCCTGGGCGGCCTGCCTTCGATCTTCATCGTCGTGGGTGCAGGCTTGTCGATCGCACTGTTGCTGCTGCTGACGGCCAAATACCCGCGCCGCCCCGAATATTACGAGATTCAGAAGCGGCGCGAGATAATGGCGGCTCATAAGCCGGCGTGATCAGGCGGCGAGGCGTGCGGCCTCTTCGTGGGCTTCGGCGATTTTCTCTTCGCCGCCTTCACCCATGATCCCGTCGGCGGCGACCATTTCGATATCGTTGATGCCGAGGAAGCCGAGGAAGAACTTCAGCCACGGGCTCATGAAGTCCATTTCGCTGCCGATCGGCGTGCCACCCGACGCGATCGCGATGTACGCCTTCTTGCCGGTCAGGAGACCTTCGGGGCCGTTGGCAGTGTACTGGAATGTCGTCCCGGCGCGGGCAACGAGGTCAGCCCATGCCTTGACAGTGGCGGGCACGGAAAAATTGTAGACGGGGACGCTGAAGACGATGGTGTCGGCGCCTTTCAGCTCCTCGATCAACTCGTCGGCCACCTTTGCCAGTTCATGCTGCTCGGGCGAACGCTCGGCATAGGGGGAAAGGTTCGCGGCAAAACGCTCTGCGTCGATGAAGGGGATGTCGTTCTTGGCGAGGTCACGAATGATAACCTTCGTGTCCTGCTTGGCCGACAGCTTCTCGACAAGCTTGCTGCCAAGGCTGCGCGATACGCTTTCGCCGTCACGAATGCTGGCGGTGATGTGAAGGATGGTGTTCATGTGTCTGTCTCCTGATCAGGCCGCGTCGACGAGGACGAGTTCGCTGTCCTCGAGGGCGGTAATGGTAATGCTGGCTTCCTTGGTGATCGCGATGCCGTCACGGGCATTCGCCTCGATATCGCCGATGCGGATGCTTCCGGTCGCGGGCACCAGATAAAGATGCCGCTCGGCAGCTGAGGGCGTGTAGGTCACGCTTTCGCCTGCCTTGATCGTCGCGCCCAGGACGCGGGCATCGGTGCGGATCGGCAGCGCATCGTCGTCATTCGCAGCGCCGCTTGCGAGGGGCACGAACTGTCCGGCGCGGTCGCCCTTGGGGAACTTGCGCGCACCCCAGCCGGGTTCACCGCCGCGCTGTGACGGGACGATCCAGATCTGGAAGAGGGTGGTTTCCTCGTCTTCGAGATTGAATTCGGAATGCTGGACACCGTTGCCGGCGCTCATCACCTGCACGTCTCCCGCTTCGGTCCGGCCTTCGTTGCCCATGCTGTCGCGGTGGGTAATCGCGCCGCTGCGGACATAGGTGATGATCTCCATGTCGCGGTGGGGATGGGTGGGAAAGCCGCTCTTCGGAGCGATCTTGTCGTCGTTCCAGACGCGCAGCGCGCCCCAGTTCACACGGGCGGGATCATGGTAACCGGCAAAGGAAAAGTGGTGATGCGCATCGAGCCAGCCGTGGTTGGCTGCGCCGAGGCTTTCATAGGGTCGTAACTCGATCATGGGTCTAAATCCCTTCTCGGTAAGTGTCGTTGGACCAAGAGATAGGACTTGAAGGTTGTTCCGATAACTGGGATAAAATGCGCCAAGATGTTCAACATTTCCGAACGGTGGTGCGAATAGGATGAAGCTTGGAGAACCAAGCCTCGACCAGCTGCGTATCTTCCTTGCCGTGGCGGAGGAGGGCAGTTTCGGCGCGGCGGCGCGAAAGATGGGGCGCGCAGTCTCGGCAGTAAGTTACGGCATTGCGCAGATGGAAATGCAGTTGGGCGTCACGCTTTTTTCGCGAGAGGGTTCGCGCAGACCGGTCCTGACCGAAGAGGGACGCGGCTTGCTGGCGGAAGCCAAGGCGGTGGCGGACGGCATCGACACATTGCTTGCCAAGACCCAGAGCCTCCATGCAGGCCTCGAGAGCGAGATTTCGCTGGTCGTCGATGTGATGCTGCCGGGCGAAGTCACGGCCAGCGTGTTGCGCGAATTTCGCAAGATGTATCCGAACGTGGCGCTTCGCCTTCAGGTCGAGGCATTGGGAGCTGTGGAAGCCTGCCTGCTTGGCGGCGGGGCACATCTGGCGATCGGCGGACCGCTGATGGCGGATCATGCGGAACTCGACCGTCAGGCAATCGGAGCTGTCGAGCTGGTCCCCGTCGCCGCACCCGATCATCCGCTATCCCGTGCAGGCATTCTACCGGGCGAGAGCCGAAAGCACCTGCAACTGGTGCTGTCGGATCGCTCGCCGCTTTCGGAAGGAAGAGAGTTTTCCGTCCTGTCGCCGCTGAACTGGCGTTTGGCGGACCTCGGGGCGAAGCATGCGCTGCTCAAGGAAGGAATCGGGTGGGGTAATATGCCGCGCCACACGGTTGCCGGAGACATTTCTGACGGACGGCTTTGCCTCCTCGATCTGCCCGAAAAGCCGGGCGCGAATTACACGCTAAGCGCGCTCTGGCGACGCAACGCGCCTCCCGGACCGGCCACGAGCTGGCTAATCGATGCATTCGGTGACCGGTTGGGGGAATGCCCTGGTTAGGCCTATCGCGTCACCTGCATG
The DNA here is from genome assembly GCF_002795865.1 of Qipengyuania seohaensis. Classification (NCBI taxonomy): domain Bacteria; kingdom Pseudomonadati; phylum Pseudomonadota; class Alphaproteobacteria; order Sphingomonadales; family Erythrobacteraceae; genus Qipengyuania; species Qipengyuania seohaensis. Next base: position 293,641 of record NZ_CP024920.1, on the reverse strand, counting down.
GCGAAGGGAAGCAATTGCTCCTCGAAGAGGCGATCGGATTCCGAATGCGCATCTCGCCGTCCGAAATCCACTTTGGTGATAACGGCGACCACGCCGGCTTCGGGAACGACAATGACCTTGTTCCCACCGTTACCGCTCATCTGGCCTGCACGGTAATTCGAGTCACTGACCGAGTAGTCTCGGAGCCACCACAGGTAACCGTATTCGAAACCTTCCTGTTCGGCGACATCGGCCTTTGGGCTGAGTGATTGTGCAACCCACTCGGCAGGAAGGATTTGTTTGCCGCCGAATTTTCCCTGCGAAACGTAGAGGCGACCCAGTTTTTCAAGTGAGCGGCTCGATAGGCCGAGACCACCACCGCCCATCGCGAGGCCGAGCGGCGTGAACTGCCATTCGGCCTGCTCGATTCCGAGCGGCTCGAACAAGCGTTCGGCGGCATAATCTTCCAGTTGCTGACCGGTGGCATTTTCCACCATCTGACCGAGCGTCACCACGCCTGCCGTACAATAGGCGAATGACCGACCATACGGGCTATCTTCCGGCTTGGGCGTCCACGCGGGAAAGCCGCGGATCGGCAGATCGAGGTAAAAGCCTACCCAATCCTCGATCAGATACATTCGCTCCTCGTTTCCGCGGGAGTACGGAATGGAATCGTCGCATTCGAGTGGGCCGCTCATCGTTACGAGATCCTCTGCAGTCATGGCAGATTTTCGTACATCCTGATTGTCGTAATCGTGCGCGATGTAGTCGGCGACCCGCGCTTTCTCGGACGATATCTTGCCATCCGCGATTGCTGCTCCAAGCAACATGCCTGTGACGGTCTTGGTAACCGATCGCGTGTTCCGCAGCGCATCGGGTTCGCCATCGAAATAATGTTCGTAAACAACCTCGCCGTCCTTGCTCAGGACGACACTGGTGAGGTTGCCGAATTCACCGGCCTCGATGCGTTCTGTCAGGGCCTGTTCTTGAGACACGCCATTGTGCTCCTTTGCAAAAGTGGCTGGGGCGGCGAATATTAGCGACAAGGTGCAGGTGAGGGATGCGGCCCATCGTGTGTTGCTCATATAGAGCACTTACGGGAGCCGGCATCGTCGGTCTTGTGGAATTCTAACCTGGCATTGATTTTTTACGCCAGGCGCCAGGTGTGGAATTGGCGAGCTGCCGGAACCGGGCACTCATGTGGGCCTGATCGCAAAAACCGAATTCCGCAGCGATGTCGGCCAATGGTTCGCTCGATTGTGACAGGGCGCGGCCACATAGTTCGACTTGGCGCGCTGCGGCCAGCATCGAGGCCGTGATGCCAAAACGGGAGCGGAATGCGCGGGGCAAATGATTGGGATGTACGCCGGCAATCCGGGCCAGTCCCTCCATCGTAAGCAACCACGGTTCCTGCGAATCCATTATTGCCTCGTACGCCCGCTCGATCGACGCAGGCACGCCAGCGAGATCGTTCGGTTTTTTCTCGCGAAACAGTCGTGCCAGAAGGTCAACGGCATCTTCAACGGCAAGCGAGTTGGCATGTTCGAGCGAGGCCGCAAGGCGCGTGCAATGCTGGAGTATTTTTGGATCCAGTGCGTGCAGCGCTCTATCTTCAGCCAGATCATCGGTCACCAGGTCGACGGTCATGAAGCTCCCGCGGCCACCGACGAAGTGGTCCCGGTGCCAGATGCCAGGAGGATTGAGCACGGCCACCGGCCGGGCGATGAAATTATTCTCGCCGGTCACACTGGTGACGTAGGCGCCCCTGGTCACGAACACGACATGTGCATGGGAGTGTCCATGCGGTGCAACCGCTTCGGGCGGAGCGTCAGCCTCGTGCAACTGTACGCGACCGTTACCGATCTCGCGCCTCAGGAGCTGGCGTCCCCAATAGCCGCTTTTCTCGTTCCTCAGCGGAAGACGAGACGGATCGTTGTTCAGAGCTTCATCGTCCAGCCGTGTGTGTCGCTGACCGTGCCCTTCTGTATGCCCACCAGTTTTTCGCGGATCTTGTTCGTGATCTGCCCCGTTCCGCCGCTGCCGATCTGGAATTCGCCATCGGGTCCCAGGACCGTGCCGACCGGGGTGACGACGGCGGCTGTGCCGCAGGCCATCGTCTCCAGCAGCCTGCCGGTAGTCGCGTCCGCGCGCCACTGGTCGATGCTGTAAGGCTCTTCGCGAACGTTGAGGCCCTCTTCGCGCAGGAGCGCAATCAGGCTGTCGCGGGTGATGCCGGGAAGGATCGTGCCGGTCAGCGGCGGCGTGATCACGCTGCCGTCGTCGAACACGAAGAACAAGTTCATGCCGCCCAGTTCTTCGACCCATTTCTTTTCGACCGCATCGAGGAAGACGACCTGGTCGCAGCCATGTTCGATCCCTTCGGCTTGGGGAACGAGGCTGGAAGCGTAATTGCCGCCGGTCTTCGCCGCGCCCGTACCGCCAGGGGCCGCGCGCGTGTAGTTGCGGCTGACCCAGATTTTCACGGCCTTCGCACCGCCCTTGAAGTAGCCGCCGACGGGCGAGGCGATGAGGATGTACTTGTACTGCCGCGCGGGACGCACACCGAGGAAGGCCTCGGAGGCGAACATGAAGGGGCGCAAGTACAGCGCACCGTCGGGAATGGTGGGTACCCAGTCGCGATCCTTGGCCACGAGCTGGCGGATCGATTCCAGGAACAGTTCTACCGGCAATTCCGGCATCGCCATGCGCCGCGCGCTAGCATTGAAGCGGCGTGCGTTCTGTTCGGGCCGGAACAGGGCAAGGCTGTCGTCGCCCTGCTTGTACGCTTTCATCCCCTCGAAAATTTCCTGCGCGTAATGCAGCACAGCCGCCGCCGGATCGAGGCTGATCGGCTGGCGCGGGCCGAGCGTCGCCTGATGCCATCCACCCTTGTCCGCATCATAGTCGATCACGACCATGTGATCGGTAAACAGCTTGCCGAAACCGGGGTCCAGAAGAGCCTGCTGGCGGGTCTCGCCGGGGACGGGGGCGGGATGGGGAATGTGCGCGAAATCCATGACGCGCGGTTAGTGTGAAGGGCGCTTGGACGCAAGTATCCAGGCCTTCAAATGAGAAGGGCGACCCTCGCCCGTTGGAGGATCGCCCTTCGCATGGTCAGCGGTCGGAAGCGCCGCTCACGTAGCCTTACTCGGCAGGAATGTTACCGAATATGCTCCGTAGGGATCTTCACCGACCTCGCTACTGAACCATGAGACATCGGATCACCTCCTTTCAAGCTTGTGAGCTAGACCGCCGTTTCACCGGTGGCCAAGACCGCGTGCGCCGCTGATCTTGCTTACAATTTGTTGCGGATAAGAGGTGAAAACAAGGCTTGTAAAAAAGTTATCCCACGTCAGAATTGGCGTTTGTGGCTCGGGACGAATCCCGGGCCATTTTCGTTCTCTCGGGCAGGCTGTTCCTACGGAGACAGACCGAGGTCCGAATCAGCCTAACGGCAATCCTCGATAACGCGCGTCACTTCCGACCATGCCGGAAGGTATAGCGGTTGCGAATTACTTGTTTCCACAGCGAATCGTCCGCGTGTGAGGGCCATGGCATCGAGCAGCGGGTCGCTTGCTTGCACGTCGGCTGCGAGCGAGGAGGTGCTGTCGCCTTGCCGTGTCGAAAGCGTGCGCGTGGTCGTCTCCGTGCGAATGGTCATGGCCGGATTGGTGCTGCTGCCTGCCTGGAAGCGGATCAACGCGACGCCGGCGCTGCCACGCATGCAGCTGAGGGCGAAGAGCGGGCCTCCGCTGCGGCCGGAAAAGCGCGCGATCGTTCCGCCACTGACCGTTCCGTATGACCAATCGCCTGCGGTTTGCGGGGCATCGATCCAGTTTTCAGTGATAGGAGCCTGTGCCACCGGCGTGGGTGTCGGCGTTGGCGACGGAGTGCTGACGGGGGCTGGGCTCGGAGCGGGAGTAGGTTCCGGCGCGGGCGGGATGCAGGCGGCAAGGCCGATGGTCAGCGCACAGGCGGCGGCAAATTGTCCGTAGATCGGTTTCATACCGCTCCAATGCGCGCTAACGGCCTTGGTTTCAAACGGAGTTTGCTGTGGCGAAGAAACGTCTCGACCAAATGCTTGTGGATCGCGGTCTGGTGGAAAGCCGGACGCGCGCGCAGGCGCTGGTCATGGCGGGGCTGGTGTTCTCGGGCGAGCAGAAGCTTGCCAAGCCGGGTCAGCAATTACGCGAAGACGTCCCGCTCGAGGTCAGAGGGCGCGACCACCCCTGGGTGAGCAGGGGCGGAATCAAGCTGGCGCATGCGATCGAACATTTCGGTCTCGATCCTGCCGGCGTGACCGCAATGGATATCGGCAGTTCCACCGGCGGCTTCACCGACGTGCTGCTTCAGGGCGGGGCGCAGCACGTGTTCGCTGTCGATAGCGGCACCAACCAGCTTGCGTGGAAACTGCGGCAGGACGAGCGGGTGACTGTGCTGGAACAGACCAGCGCCCGCATACTGACGCCCGAAGTGATCGACCGGCCCGTCACCTGGGTCGTTTGCGATGCGAGCTTCATCGGGCTCGCCAAGGTACTCGAACGCCCGCTCGAACTCGCCGAGCGCGATTGCCGCCTTGTCGCCTTGATCAAACCGCAATTCGAGGTCGGGCGCGAGGAGGTCGGCAAGAAAGGCGTGGTCAGCGATCCGGCGCTTCATGCCCGCGTTTGCGACGAGGTGCGCGACTGGGTCGAAGGACTGGGTTTCGAGGTGCAGGGCATTGTGGAAAGCCCGATCACGGGGCCGGAAGGCAATGTCGAATTCCTGATAAGCGCCCACAGGACCCAAGCCTGACATTGACGCTTCGCCACTGCGCGCTCTAGGCGCTTCGCCGAGAGATTTTCACGGAGAGAGCATGTCCGCCAATATCGCCGAAATGGAACGCCGCCGCGAAGCCGCCCGCATGGGTGGCGGGCAGAAGCGGATCGACGCGCAGCACGCCAAGGGCAAGCTGACCGCGCGCGAGCGGCTCGACGTGCTGCTGGACGAGGGCAGTTTCGAGGAGCTCGACCGCTACGTCGAACACGACTGCGTCGATTTCGGGATGGACCAGCAACGCATCCCTGGTGACGGCGTGGTCACCGGTAGCGGCACGATCAACGGCCGCCTCGTCTATGTATTTTCCCAGGATTTCACCGTCTTCGGGGGCTCTCTTTCCAAGCGGCATGCAGAGAAGATCTGCAAGGTGATGGACACCGCCATGAAGGTCGGCGCGCCGGTGATCGGCCTCAACGATTCCGGCGGCGCGCGCATCCAGGAAGGCGTGGCCTCACTCGGCGGTTATGCCGAGGTGTTCCAGCGCAACGTGCTTGCATCGGGCGTCGTGCCGCAGATCAGCCTCATCATGGGTCCGTGTGCGGGCGGCGCAGTTTACTCGCCTGCGATGACCGACTTCATCTTCATGGTCGAGGATTCGAGCTACATGTTCGTTACCGGCCCCGACGTGGTGAAGACGGTGACCAACGAGGTCGTCACGCAGGAGGAACTGGGCGGGGCGAAAACGCACACCACCAAGACATCCGTCGCCGACAACAGCTTCGAGAACGACATCGAGACGCTGCTCGCGACGCGCGATTTCTTCGATTACCTCCCGCTGTCGAACCGCGAGGAAGTGCCCGAGCGCCCGACCTCGGACGCATGGGACCGCGAAGAGCCGAGCCTCGACACGCTGATCCCCGACAACGCCAATCAGCCCTATGACATGCATGAAGTCATCAGGAAGACGCTGGACGAGGGCGATTTCTTCGAAGTCCAGCCGAACCATGCCGCCAACATCATCTGCGGCTTCGGCCGGGTGGAAGGGCGCACGGTGGGCGTGGTGGCGAACCAGCCGATGGTGCTTGCCGGCGTGCTCGACATCAATTCGTCCAAGAAGGCCGCGCGCTTCGTGCGGTTCTGCGACGCCTTCGAAATCCCGATCCTGACCTTCGTCGATGTGCCCGGCTTCCTCCCCGGCACGGCGCAGGAGCACAATGGCATCATCAAGCACGGCGCGAAGCTTCTGTTCGCCTATGCCGAGGCGACCGTGCCCAAGATCACCGTGATCACCCGCAAGGCCTATGGCGGCGCTTATGACGTGATGGCGTCCAAGCACCTGCGCGGCGACCTCAACTACGCTTGGCCGACCGCCGAAATCGCCGTGATGGGCGCGAAGGGTGCAGTGGAGATCATCTTCCGCCAGGACCGCGACGATCCGGACAAGATCGCCGAGAAAACGAAGGAATACGAAGACCGCTTCGCCAACCCCTTCGTAGCAGCCCAGCGCGGCTATATCGACGAGGTGATCTACCCCCACTCGACACGGAAGAGGATTGCGCTGGGGCTAAGGAAGCTGCGCACGAAGCAGCTCGAGAACCCGTGGAAGAAGCATGACAACATTCCGCTCTAGTGTCCTTTCGGCATCTCTGCTCCTCCTCATTTCATGTGGAGCAAGCGAGACACCGATAGACTTGCCGGACCTTACGGATGCGCAGAAGGCTGAGCGCATGCAGTTGTGCATGGGACAGATTGGAGATTGGAGAGAATTGGGTGTTTGGGTTCATGGCGGTTCTGAGCCAGCGGTGAATCGAGATGCGTGGGAAGATCTCTCGAGCGATGACCAGCAAAATATTGCCGATATTGCAGCCTGTATTCAGGCTTCAGGCGATTGGGCCCCACAGGAAGTGCAAATTGTGAGCGAAGGTTTCAAAGTGCCAATTGAGAAGTTGCAGTCGCGAAACACTCTTTTTTACGAAAAATTTCAATAGAAGCTCGCCCGCCTCCACCATATCCGCATCGCCACGCCCCTAGTCGACTGATCTCTGTCGTCTATCGAGGCTCGAGCCGCCACAGGGCGTGTTACCTAGACAACACAGTTCAGCCCGGTTAATCTCCCTGTCATTGAGAGGAGACTGACTTCATGAAGAAGATTTCCCTAGCCGCCGCTGCGCTTGCAGGTTCGGCGTTGATGACGGGCGTCGGCCATGCCGAGCATCACGCCCTTTCCGAATACGAGCTGATCGACCGCGACGAATTGTTCGGCAACCCGGTCGCCAGCCAGGGCCGCATCAGTCCGGACGGCGAGTGGGTCAGCTGGATCGCACCCGACGAAGGCGTCATGAACGTGTGGGTCGCACCTGCCAGCGATCCGTCGAACGGCAAGGTGGTGACCGACGACCGCCATCGCGGCATTTCCAATCACCAGTGGACCGTCGACAGCCAGTACGTCTTGTTCGTGAAGGACAATGACGGCGACGAGAACTTCCACGTCTACGCCGCCGATCCCGAAACCGGCGAGACGCGCGACCTCACCCCGCTGCCAGACGGCATCCGCGCGCAGCTGATGGGCGCCAGCCGCGACCGGCCCGGCGTGATCCTGGTCGGCACGAACGAGCGTAACCCGCAGCTCACCGATCTCTACGAGTACGATATCGAAACGGGCAAGCGCACGCTGGTCGCGGAAAACCCCGGCTATGCGGCATGGGTCACCGACAACACCTACAAGCCGCGGATGGCGCTGGCCCCGCAGCCGGACGGCGGAATGAAGGCGGTCTATCTCAACGAGGACATGACGCCGGGCGAAGTCTTCGCCGACATTCCCAGCGAGGACATGCTCAACACCAATATCGTCGGCTTCTCGCGCGATAACAACACGGTCTACATGATCGACAGCCGCGAACGGAACCTCGCGGCAGGCTTCGCCATCGACCTGACGACTGGCGAGCGTTCGCTTCTGATCGAACCGGACAAGGCCGATCTGAGCGGCGTTCTCGTCGATAACGAGACTTACGAGCCGATCGCCTATTCGACGAATTACCTGCAGGAAGAATGGAAGGCGCTCAACGACGAGGCGGCGAAGGAATTGCAGTTCCTCTCCGCGAACCTCGACGGCGAATACCAGATCCTGTCGCGGACCGAGGACGACGGAAAGTGGATCGTCTGGGCGGGCTCTGCCGAGGCTCCGGGCCAGTATCATGTTTATGACCGGACTGCGCAAACGCTGACGCCGTGGTTCGTGACGCGTCCCGACCTCGCCGATGCCCCGCTGCAGCCGATGCATCCGCTGGAGCTGAAGTCTTCGGACGGCAAGACGCTTGTGTCCTACCTCACCCTGCCCCCGGGCAGCGATCCCGATGGCGACGGGCGTCCGGACCAAGCGGTTCCGATGCTGCTGTGGGTCCATGGCGGTCCGTGGGCGCGCGACAGCTATGGCTACAACACCGTCCACCAGTGGATGGCCAATCGCGGCTATGCGGTGCTGAGCGTAAATTACCGCGGCTCGACCGGCTTCGGTAAGGACTTCACCAATGCCGCCGTCGGCGAGTTTGCCGGCAAGATGCACACCGACCTCATCGACGCGGTCGACTGGGCGATTGCGGAGGGCATTGCGCAGGAAGACAAGGTCGCGATCGGCGGCGGCAGCTACGGCGGCTATGCCACCTTGACCGGCGTTGCCTTCACGCCAGACCGCTTCGCCTGCGGTGTCGACATCGTCGGCCCGTCGAGCCTCGTCACCCTGATCGAAAGCTTCCCAGAATACTGGAAGCCGTTCCTTGCCGGGACCTGGTATCGCTATGTCGGCGATCCTGCCGATCCCGAACAGCGCAAGGATTTGCTCGCCCGCTCGGCCATCAGCCGGATCGACGACATTCGCGTCCCCCTGCTCGTGGGTCAGGGCGGCAACGATCCGCGTGTGACCAAGCAGGAAGCCGATAATCTGGTAGAGGCCATGCAGGCCAAGAACCTGCCCGTCACCTACATTAACTATCCCGATGAAGGGCACGGCTTCCAGAAACCGGAAAACCGGCTGAGCTTCTTCGCCGCGATGGAAGGCTTCCTCGGCACCTGCCTCGGCGGGCGCACGCAGCCCATCGGCGACAGCTTCGAAGGCAGTTCGGCGGAAATCCTCGCCGGTGCCGAATATGTCGAAGGACTGGGAGATGTCGAAAGCGGCGGTTGATTGCTGCCTGCCGACGTTCCAAAGAAGCGGCGCGCTCCTGTTTGCAGGGGCGCGCCGTTTCTGTTCTGGAGGATGACGCATGAAGCTCGGCCGTCTCAATCACATCGGTGTCGCGACGCCGTCGATCGAGGAATCGATCCGGTATTACCGCGATGTCATGGGCGCGACGCGCTTTCACAAGCCGTTCGATTTGGAAGCACAGGGCGTGAAGGTCTGCTTCGTCGACACTCCGGGCGAAAACGGCACCAACGGAACGCAGATCGAACTGATCGAGCCGCTGGGCGAAGACAGCCCCATCGCCAAGTTCCTCGAGAAGAACCCTTCCGGCGCGCAGCACCACGTCTGCTACGAGGTCGAGGATATCGAGGAAGCCCGCAAGTGGTTCGAAGATATGGGCAAGCGCATCCTTGGCCCCACGCGCCTCGGCGCACACGGCACGCCGATCTTCTTCCTCCACCCCAAGGACATGATGGGCCAGCTGACCGAAATCATGGAAACGCCGAAAGATAACGCGCACTGGTCGAACTGACCGGCGCGGGAGAGAGGACCGCAATGCTATTCTACGACAGCCCGAACCCGGCGCCCAATCCGCGCCGCGTGCGCATCTTTGCGGCGGAGAAGGGCATCGAGCTTCCGATGCAGGAAGTCTCGATCCCCAAGCGCGAACAGAAGGCGCCCGATTACGTCGCCAAGAACCCGCGCGGGCAGACCCCGATCCTCGAGCTGGATGACGGCACCGTGATTGCCGAAAGCGTGGCGATCATGCGTTATCTCGAGGCTTTGCATCCCGAACCGCCGCTCTTCGGTACAACGCCGCTCGCAGTTGCCGAGATCGAGATGTGGAGCCGACGCGTCGAGATGATCCTCATGCCTGCGGTTGCGGCGGTATGGGTCCACACTCACCCGTTCACCGCCGCGCTCCCAGGTCGCAATGCCGAGTGGGGCGAGGCAAACCGTCCGCGCGTCGCCGATGCTTTCCGCTTCTTCGACCAGTCGCTGGCAAACCGCGACTTCCTCGCCGGATCTGCTTATACCGCAGCCGATATCCTCCTGATGACGACAGCTGATTTCGCCGAGTTCGTCGGCTGCGGTATGCCCGAGGATTGCGAAAACCTGCGCGGCTGGCACGAACGCGTGTCGGCCCGCCCGAGTGCAAAAGCCTGAGTGCGAAAATGACCGACAAACCGACATACGACGACTGGAAGCCCCTTGCCGACAAGGAGGTGAAGGGCCGCGACCTGACCTGGCACACGCCCGAGGGCATCGCCGTGAAGCCGCTCTACACGTCCGAGGACACCGCCGATCTCGACCCCGGCGTGCCGGGCATCGCGCCGTTCACGCGCGGGCCCTATGCCTCGATGTACACCGGCCGCCCGTGGACAATCCGCCAGTATGCGGGCTTCTCGACCGCCGAGGAATCGAACGCCTTCTATCGCCGCAACCTCGCGGCGGGCCAGAAGGGCCTGAGCGTCGCCTTCGACCTCGCCACCCATCGCGGCTATGACAGCGACCATTCGCGCGTTGTCGGCGATGTCGGCAAGGCGGGGGTCGCGATCGACACCGTGCGCGACATGGAAATCCTGTTCGACCAGATCCCGCTCGACACCATGAGCGTTTCCATGACGATGAACGGCGCGGTGATCCCCGTGCTGGCGTTCTACATCGTCGCGGCAGAGCGGCAGGGCGTTTCGCAGGACAAGCTCGCCGGGACCATCCAGAACGACATCCTCAAGGAGTTCATGGTCCGCAACACCTATATCTACCCGCCCGAACCGAGCATGCGGATCGTCTCCGACATCATCGCATATACCTCGGCCAACATGCCGAAATTCAACAGTATTTCGATTTCCGGCTATCACATGCACGAGGCCGGGGCGACGGCCGTGCAGGAACTCGCCTTCACCATTGCCGACGGCAAGGAATACGCCAAGCGCGCGATGGAAGCGGGCCTCGATATCGATGCCTTCGCGCCGCGCCTGTCCTTCTTCTGGGGCATCGGCATGAACTTCTTCATGGAGATCGCCAAGATGCGCGCCGCGCGTGCATTGTGGCACGATGTCATGACCGATCTGGGCGCGCAGAACCCCAAGTCGAAGATGCTGCGCACGCACTGCCAGACTTCGGGTGTCTCGTTGCAGGAGCAGGACCCCTACAACAACGTCATCCGCACCACGATCGAGGCAATGGCGGCGGTGCTGGGCGGAACGCAGTCGCTCCACACCAACGCGCTGGACGAGGCGATCGCCCTGCCGACCGACTTCTCCGCCCGCATCGCGCGCAATACGCAGCTGGTGATCCAGGAGGAGACCGGCATCACCAATGTCGCCGATCCCCTAGGTGGCAGCTATTACATCGAAAGCCTCACCGCCGCGCTGGTGGAGCAGGCCAAGGCCATGCTCGACGAGGTCGAGGCGGCCGGCGGCATGACCGAATATGTCGCCAGCGGCAAACCCAAGGCGCAGATCGAGAAGGCGGCCGCAGCAAAGCAGGCCAGCGTCGACCGGGGCGAGACCGTGATTGTCGGCGTGAACAAGTATCGCCGCGAGCACGAGGACGACATCGACACGCTCGACATCGACAACCACGCCGTGCGCCAGAGCCAGATCGCGCGGCTCGAACAGGTCCGCGCAGGGCGTGACGAATTCGCCTGCAAGGCCGCGCTCGACGCGCTGGCTCGCGGGGCTGCGCAGCGTGAGGGCAACCTCCTTGCGCTCGCGGTCGAGGCGGCGCGCCACGATGCGACGCTGGGCGAAATCAGCCAGGCGATGGAAGACGCGTACGGGCGATACGATACGCTGCCGCAACCGGTGCGCGGCGTGTTCGCCGCCGCTTACGAGAACGACAGCCGCTATGACCAGGTGGTTGAAGGCGTGAAGGCGGTCGAGCGGCGGCTCGGCCACAAGCCCAGGCTGATGGTCGCCAAGATGGGGCAGGACGGCCATGACCGCGGCGCTAACGTGATCGCCAGTGCCTTTGCCGACATGGGCTTCGACGTGCTGAGCGGTCCGCTCTTCCAGACGCCGCAAGAAACCCGCGACATGGCGCTCGAAAACAATGTCGATGCCATCGGCGCCAGTAGCCTCGCGGCAGGCCACAAGACCCTGATTCCCGAACTCATCGGCCTGCTGAAAGACGCAGGCCGCGGCGACATCAAGGTCATTGCCGGCGGCGTGATCCCGCAGAAGGACTACGACTTCCTGCGCGATGCAGGCGTGCAGGGGATCTACGGCCCGGGCAGCAATGTGGTCGAATGCGCGGCGGACGTGTTGCGCCTGCTCGGCCACAACATGCCGCCTGCGGGGGAGGATCTGGACGAGGCGGTGGAATGACCATCGGTCAACTAGTCGGGATTTTACTAGGTATGGGTGTGGTCGGCGCCCTTTTTGCGGGGCTCATTCGCATCTATCTGGCATTCACGCTTACGGCCCCCCTCACGTATTGCGAGAATGTCTCAGAAGTTTTCAGTACTGCCGGGCGGTGCGGCAATCCTTCGGCTTTGTTCTGGATTGCCTCCTCGGCTGTTTTCTTAAGCGTCTGCGCTTGGCTTGTCTTACAAGCGCTCCGAAGTTGATGAGATTGACCCAAACCTACCCAGCCTGAAAGCCCGTAATGGAAAGGCTCTGAAAGGAGCTTCAGTATGAAGCCGATAAGCACCACTAAAGGAATTGACCATGAACTGGACGCCCCTGTCGGCAATCGCAGCAGTGCTCTTGTCGTCGAGCAGTGTGGCCTCGCACGGTCACGAACTTGCTGAGCCCCAAGGCATCCAGCTCCAGGCAATGGCGATTGAACAGGCTGTCGCCGAGTTCATCGAGATCTGCGTAAAACCCGAATGGGATTTAACGGCAATGAGGTCGGCAATCTCGTCGTCAGACCTCGCTTATATGGAGGAGGGATTTGACCCTCCGAAGTGGACCAGCGCTCGCTGGGAATCCGAAAGCACCTATGTCGGGCTCGAACTAGAAATTCCGCAGGGCAGGGGTCCCATTCCCTTTCCCATGTCGCAGTGCACAGTGTCCACCGGTAGCACCCAAAAGGTGACACGAGACGAAGTGAATGCGCTTCTTCTCGTTCGACTAGGGGCGCTGACCGATGCGAAGATTTCCGAGGTAGAAAGAGGCTTCATGCTGGAATGGGATTCCCCTGACGGCGAAACCAAGCGGCGAGTGACGTCCGGAATCTGGAATGACCCGACGCATGAACTAACCTTTTCGTTCGAGGATTGGACCACATCGGGACTGGAACGACGTAGAGAATGGCTCGCTGCGAATTAGGGCGCACAGGACCGGACGCGAATGACCCTCGGCTTCTCCGTCGACCAACTCCTGCCAAAGGCGCGGGGTGGTGGTGTCCTCAAAATGGGACTCGCCAAGCTGGACGAGAGCGAATGGCTCCAGCCCAATCCCGACCTCTCTGCGCGCGAGGCGGGTTTTGCGGCCTACCCTGAAGGCATCCAGATTTCTCCCGAAGGAGAGGCACCGGGGGCGGAACTCGCCGCCATGCTCGGCGTTTCGGGCGGATTGCCCGAAGTCGCCTGCGCACATCACGAGGATATGTGCCTCCTGACCCTCCGTCAGGGCGACGAGCAGTATCGCCTTGTCGGCGCTGCGGTCGCGTGGCCATCCGACTGGACGCCGGCCGACAAGATGGGCCTTCCCTTGCGTGCGCTCCATGCGCCGATCCAGGGATACGAGGAACAGCTTGCGAGCGGCGTCGACCATTTCATGGCCAAGCTGAAGCCGGGCGCGATCTACGGGCGCTGCAACTGGTTCATCGCAGCCAAGGCCGACAAGCGTTGGGTGGCCGAGGCGCCCGAGCAGGCGTTCGCTCACGTTACATCGCAAAACGCCGGCGAAACACTCTTCGTTCGCTCCGAACGCCAGACCTTGCGACGCCTTCCGGAAACGGGCGCCATCCTCTTCACCATCGGGATCTACGTTGCGCCGCTGGGAGAGCTTTCGGCTGACAATCAGCAGCGCCTCGCGGTGGCCATGCAGGGGCTTCTCGAAGGCGAGGGCGAGCGGCGCGGAGCGCAGCATTATGCCCGTTCGTTGATCGATTTCGTCCAGGCTTGAACGCAACAAAGCCCACGAAACAAGGTCTTACCCCATCTGCTTGACTCCTGCGGGAAATCGGTGGCTAATCCGCGCAGCTGGGGGACAACAGCATCAAAATAACGGATCGCTTCTTAGGGTCGTAATCCTGATTAGGGGGAAGACTGCATGAAGAAGCTTATCTTGACCGCCGCCGCCATTGGGCTTGCCATTCCGGCAGGACCTGCTTTCGCGGACAACCACTCGCCCGAACTTGCCAAGGTCGACTGGTATCGTGTCAGCATGATCAAGTGGAAGCCCGGCAAGGGCGAACGCGCCCACGAGATCATCGAAATGTTCGAAAAGGTCGATGCGGCGCTGGGAAATAACGACGTAGTCGATTTCCACATGCAAACCGGCGAGTACGATAGCATCGTCGCCATGCCGATGCGTGGAGGGATCGCCCAGATGGGATGGGCCGAAAATCCCGAAGGCAAGAAGTGGCAGGCCGAATTCGCACGCCAGGCCGGCGGCGAGGACAAGGCCGAGGCATTGTGGGACGAATTCCAGTCCCTGATCCTGCGCGAAGACCGCCAGATCGGTCATATCGACCGGGATTGAGGCACTTGCCTTGATACGGGGCCTCCGCTGCGGCATGGACTGCGCAAGCTAGTTCGCCTGCATCGGAGGCCCGTTTGTTTTCCAAGATCCTGATTGCCAATCGCGGTGAAATTGCCTGCCGCGTCATCAAGACCGCCAAGCGCATGGGTATCGCCACCGTCGCGGTCTATTCCGATGCCGACGCACGTGCGCCTTTCGTACGCATGGCGGACGAGGCCGTGCACATCGGCCCGGCCCCTGCTGCGGAAAGCTACCTGATCGCCGACAAGATCATCGCCGCCTGCAAGCAGACCGGCGCCGAGGCAGTGCATCCGGGTTACGGCTTCCTGTCCGAGCGCACCAGCTTCGCCGAAGCTCTGGCAGAGAATGGCATCGCCTTCATCGGCCCTCCGGTTGGCGCGATCGCGGCGATGGGCGACAAGATCGAATCCAAGAAACTGGCACGCGAGGCGGGGGTCAATGTGGTCCCCGGCTTCGTCGGCGAAATCCGCGATACGGAGCATGCCGTCGAGATCAGCAGCGACATCGGCTATCCGGTGATGATGAAGGCCAGCGCTGGGGGCGGGGGCAAGGGAATGCGCCTCGCCTGGTCAGAAAAAGATGTGCGCGAAGGTTTCGAGGCGACCAAGCGAGAAGGTCTCAACTCCTTCGGCGACGACCGCGTCTTCATCGAGAAATTCATCGAGAACCCGCGCCATATCGAAATCCAGATCTTGGGCGATAAGCACGGCAACATCATCTATCTCAACGAGCGCGAATGCTCGATCCAGCGGCGCCACCAGAAGGTCGTCGAAGAAGCACCGTCGCCCTTCGTCACACCCAAGATGCGCAAGGCCATGGGCGAGCAGTGCGTCGCGCTGGCGCGAGCAGTTGATTATCACAGCGCAGGCACGGTCGAACTGATCGTTTCCGGCGCCGATCCGACGGGGGAGAGCTTCTACTTCCTTGAAATGAATACCCGCCTGCAGGTCGAGCATCCTGTAACGGAGGCGATCACCGGTGTAGACCTCGTAGAGCAAATGATACGCGTCGCCGCCGGCGAGAAGCTCGAGATTACGCAGGACGATGTAAAGATCGACGGCTGGGCGATCGAGAATCGCGTCTATGCGGAAGATCCCTATCGCGGCTTCCTCCCGTCCACCGGACGCCTCGTTCATTACCAGGCGCCGGTCGAACCGTGGGCGGACGATGGGGCCGAGAACGGGCGCCGCGGCATTGACGGCATCCGCGTCGACGATGGCGTGTTCGAAGGCGGCGAAGTGTCGATGTTCTACGATCCTATGATCGCCAAGCTCGTCACTTGGGGCGAGACCCGCGACGAGGCTGCCGACCTCCAGATCGCGGCGCTCGACGCGTTCCGGATCGAGGGGCTGGGGCACAATATCGATTTCCTCAGCGCCATCATGCAGCACCCGCGCTTTCGTTCGGGCGAATTGACCACCGGCTTCATCGCGGAGGAATATCCCGAGGGCTTCGAAGGCGCTCCCGCATCCGACGAACTCAAGCGCGTTCTGACTGCAGTGGGCGGCGTCATCGCGACAGCCGATGCCGACCGTGCCCGGCGCATCGACCAGCAATTGAACGGCGACGAATACGCGCCGGGGGACTGGACCATCCGGATCGGGGAGCGTGAGGAAGGCTCTTCCACCCACGAAGTGCGTCTCGAAGAGAACGCGCTGACGGTCGACGGGGAGCAGGTCACGATCGAGATGCAGTACACGCCGGGTCAGCGCATGATCGACGTGGCCCTGTTCGACAACGATGCCGACGAAGATGCCGTGCCGCTCGAAACCTATACGTTCCAGCTGGCCTCGTCGCGCACCGGCTATGCCATCACGACGCGCGGCGCGACGCATCACCTGCGTATCCTCCAGACGCGCATCGCGAACCTAGCTGGGCACATGATCGAGAAGGAGCCGCCGGATCTTTCCAAGATGCTCATCTGCCCGATGCCGGGCTTGCTGGTGAAACTGCACGTGGCAGAGGGCGAGGAAGTCCAGCCCGGCCAGCCGCTCGCCACGGTGGAGGCGATGAAGATGGAGAACATCCTGCGCGCCGAAAAACAGGCTGTCGTGGGCAAGATCAATGCCGGCGAAGGCGATAGCCTCGCGGTGGACGAAGTCATCCTCGAACTCGAATAGAAAAGACCGGCGCGCTTTTTACTAAAGCACCGCGCTTCGATTATTACCCTGATCGCGCCGATCCTTGCGAAATGCAGGGGTCGGCGTGAAATCGTGGTTAAGGGTCTTTTACCGAATCGACCTTGTGGAGATAATGTCGGCCTTCGGTTCGCTTCTGACGCAACACACTCAGGAGTATTACGCATGGCACACAGGGGCACTGGATTTTTCGATACCAGGGGGAATTACCACAAGACCCCCGAGGACGCGACGATCAGCGATCTCGCAAGCATTCTCGGCAAGATCGGTGAGGGCGACAGCCTTGCACCGGGCATCGCGCAGATGCTGCTGCAGCGCAGGTCCGAAATCGAACGCCTTTTCAGCGAACACGATACGATGATGGCTGATTACCAGCCCGTGGGGGCAGGCGCGAAAGTCACGCGGCTGGAGCCGCGCGCGAGCTGAACCCGACTAAGCTATCAGGTCCAGATGGTAGCACTGGTTGTGCGGACCGTTGACGTATTGCGCGAAATCGTCGCCCGGCTCGAAGCCGCGCTTCGTGTACAGCTTGATAGCCGGTTGAAATGCCTCCGCAGTACCCGTCTCGAGACTCAGCCGGTCAAAGCCCTCCTGCGCAGCCATGGCGATGAGGGCCTCGAGGATAGCGCTCGCGGCGCCCTTTCCCAGATGGTCGGGATGGGTTCGCATAGACTTCAGTTCCGCCTGGCCGTCAGGCAATCGCTTCAATGCGCCAATTGCGATCAGGCTCTGCTCCTCCCAGGCCCCAATGATGGTAATCCCGGCCTTTTCTAGTCCCGACACATCGAGAGCGAAGTCGGTGCCCGGGGGAGAGGCGCGATGCATTTCCCGCTGGTGGTAGGCGGCAAGGTCACGCACGCCGGGATCGGCGATGTCGGCAATCGCAATGCGCATGCTATTCTTCCACCATCGCCACGGCCCTGATCCAGCCCGCGCTGGCGCGTTCGATCTTCACCGGAAAACAGCTGAACATGAAGCCATGGTCGGGCAGGCTCTCGAGATTGGTCAGCTTTTCGATCTGGTAATAGGGGCGAATGCGGCCTGCCTTGTGGCCTTCCCAGATGATCGCGGGGTCGCGGGTCTCGGCCCAGCGCTTCGCGGTATGGCTGAAGGGAGCATCCCAGCTCCACGCATCGGTGCCGACGACTTCCACACCGCGCTCGGTGAGCCATAGAGTCGCTTCGGC
This sequence comes from Qipengyuania seohaensis, assembly GCF_002795865.1. Classification (NCBI taxonomy): domain Bacteria; kingdom Pseudomonadati; phylum Pseudomonadota; class Alphaproteobacteria; order Sphingomonadales; family Erythrobacteraceae; genus Qipengyuania; species Qipengyuania seohaensis. The sequence continues at coordinate 275,725 of NZ_CP024920.1, read as the reverse complement.
GCCGAGGCCCACGCCCTGGTCGGTGAAGTTCTCCGTGCCGTACACCGCGCCTGACTGGACCAGCACGATGTCCAATGGCTGCAGGTCGTAGCCTATCTTCGCCAGCGTCTCTTCCACCTCCGCTGCGCTCACGACATGGCCATGCGGCATGTGACTGAAATCGAGCTTCACGCCAGGGCGATAGAACCGGTCGAGCGGGGCCTCGTCGATGCTGGGGGCGGGGCTGGCACCTTCGTGTGTCGTCGAATGATAATGCCAGGGCGCATCCATGTGCGTGCCATTGTGCGTCGACAGCTCCAGCAGCTCGACTGCCCAGCCTTCACCGTCCGGCAGGTCATCTTTTGCGAGGCCGGGAAAGAACATGGCGATCTGCTCCCACGTGCTTTCGTGGGTCATGTACTGGATCTTTGGGCGCATCACGTCAGGGTCGGACACGACGTCGTTGGTAATCGGGATGGACAGGTCGATAAAGCGCGTCATGCGCACCACGTTAGTGCGCCTGAAGCTGCTCGTCGAGGAAGAGCGCGATGTCGTCCAGCGCCACATCTTTCGCGAGATATGCTGCACCGATGCTGCGCAGCAAAATGAAGGGCAGGGTGCCCGCATCCATCTTCTTGTCGTGCAGCATATGATCGGCCAGCGCGCGCCCGTCGCAGGTCAGGCCGAGCGCGGAAATTTCGGACGGCAGGCCCGCAGCATCGACGGCGCGGGTCACCCGTTCGGCATCCTCGATAGCGATCTCGCCGCGCCGTGCGGAATAGCGGGAAGCGAGCACCATGCCGAGAGCAACGCCTTCGCCATGCAGCAAGCGGTCGGAAAAGCCTGTTTCCGCTTCGAGCGCATGGCCGAAGGTATGACCAAGGTTGAGGAGCGCGCGCGCACCGGACGTCTCGCGCTCGTCCTCCGCAACGATGCGTGCCTTCGCCGCAACGCTGGTTGCGACGGCGTGTTCGAGCGCCTCGTTCTCGCGTGCCACCACCTTGGCGCCGTTTGCCTCGAGCCAGGCGAAGAAGTCCGCGTCGCCGAGTACGCCGTATTTCAGGACTTCCGCATATCCAGCGCGCATCTCGCGGTCGGGCAGGGTATCGAGCGCCGACAGGTCGGCCAGCACAAGCGACGGCTGGTGGAATGCACCGACCAGATTCTTGCCTGCCGATGTGTTGATGGCGGTCTTGCCGCCCACCGAGCTGTCGACCTGAGCCAGAAGCGTGGTCGGCAACTGCACGAAACCGCAGCCGCGTTTCAGGATCGCGCAGGCAAATCCGGTGAGGTCGCCCACGACACCGCCGCCAAGCGCCAGTACATGGTCGCCGCGCTCGACACCTTCGGCCAGCAGCCAGTCGGTCAGGCGCGCAAGGCTTTCCCAGCTTTTCGAGCTTTCGCCCGGCGCCACGTCGTACCAGCGCGGTTCCTTGCCGGAAGCGCTAAGCGAGGCTTCGACGGCAGCGCCCCAGTGTCGGCGCGCATTGGCATCGGCAACGATGGGAACGCCCCGTTTGCGCAGGAATGGCCCAGCTTGATCTGCAACCGATGCCAGAAGGTCGCGCGCGACGCGTACCTCGTAGCTGCGTCCGGCGAGTTCGACGTCGATCACTGCCATGCCGCAAGTTCCTCGATGATACGCTCTACTGCCACTTCGTGGGGGCCGTCCCCGGTCACGACATGGATTTGTGCCTGCGCATAGGCGGGGCTGCGCTGTTCCTTGAGGTCGCGCAGGATAGCGTGCGGATCGCCGGTCTTCAGCAAGGGCCGCGTATTCTTGCGCGAAGTCCGCTCGACCAGCGTTTCGATGTCGCAATCGAGCCAGATCGCCAGCCCGTTCTCGATGACGAGGGCGCGCGTTTCCGGATCGACGAAGGCGCCTCCGCCGGTGGCAATCACGCCGTGCCCTTCTTCCATGAGCCGCGCGATTACGCGTCTTTCCCCGTCTCGGAAATAGGCTTCGCCATGCGCTTCGAAGATTTCCGCCACGGTGCGGTCGGCGGCGCGCTCTATTTCCTCGTCGGCGTCGATGAAATCGCGATCGAGCGCCGAGGCGAGGCGGCGACCGATACTCGTCTTACCCACGCCCATCAGACCGACCAGCACGAGCGGGCGTGTGATCCGGCGTGCCTGCCGCACGGGATCGGACATATCGTGGGGTGTATGCGCGTTGCTCATTGCCGCTCGGCCTATAGATGGGCTAGGGCGCGGGCAACCCACACGAATATTGATCGAGGATACGAAAAACTTGGCCGTGAAACGCTCGCGTATGATCCTGATCGCTGCGCTCGCCGTTCTGGCGGTGCTCGTCGTGGCCTGGATCGACGGCGGTGAAGAGCCGCTGCGTCCGATTTCGGAACCTGTCGAACTGCCAGGAGCAGCAGGATGAAGCGCGGTTACTGGCTGGCCGGTGCGGCCCTCGTGATTTCCTCGAGTGTTGTGGTTGCGCAGCGCTCGCCGGAGAGCATTCTGCCCGGCGCGGCCAACACGCCTGCGCCGTCTCCCGCTCCGGCTCCTGCCACTCCTGCGGCCACGGATAGTCCGACGGCGTCGGGCGAAGTGGTGCAGCCTTTGCCGAGTGCGCCTGCGCCGGTCGATACATCCGGTGTCAGCCTGCGCGATATTCCCTCTGTCGAAGAGCTGGAATCGATGACCGCTGCAGAACTCGACGAGGCATTGGGTCTGAGGCCGCGTTACGACATTCCGCCGGCCGCTCGCCGGGCTACTCGCGAAATCGGCATCATCGCGCCGGCAGAGGGCGGATTGCCCACCGGCTCGCTCGCGCGGCAGCCTGCCTCGATCGTGCGCGCTGCACTGGGCGCCGTCCAGGGACCGATGGTGTCGCGCTGGGGCCACATCCTGATGCGCCGGGCGCTCGCCAGCCGTCTCGATGCACCGCAGGGCATGGGCACGATCGAGTTCGCTACGCTTCGCGCCCGCGCGCTTAACAGCATGGGCGAATATGCCACTGCGCGCGCGCTGGTGCAGGACATCGATACGGCCAACTACTCGCCCGCGCTGACCCGCGCCGCGATCGACGCCTATGTCGGGACCAGCGATATCGTGGGTGCGTGCCCGGCCGTCCGGCTGGGCAAGGGCGACGAAGACAGCCCACGCTGGGCAATGCTGGAAGGCATCTGCGCCGCTTTCGCCGGTGAACCACAGCGGGCGCAGAACGACTTGCGCCGCCTGCTCTCGCGCACCGAAGGAGACGCGCGGCTCGACGTGCTGCTGGCACAGCGTTTTGCGGGTGCTGCCGGCGACGGACGGCGCGCAGTGACCATCGAGTGGGACGGGTCGGGCGATCTAACCCCGTGGCGCTTTGCCATGGCGAATGCGCTGGGCGAACCGATCCCGGAAGACCTGACCGACGACCTCGATCGCTCGATGCTGATTTCCAGCGCTCTGACACCGGCTCTATCCCCGGGTCAACGCATCCGCGGCGCCGATGTGGCGGCGGCATCGGGAGTGCTTTCCGCGCGTGCTATCGTCGATCTCTATTCGCTGCTCTATGCAGAGCGGGAGCAGGCAGGCGAGGATCCTGCGTTGCCGCTCGCCTCGCGCCTGCGCTCTGCCTATGTCGATCCTTCACCTGCCGAGCGGATCGCGGCCATTCGCGACGTGTGGGGAGGGGCGGACAACCAGTATGGTCGCTACGTCCTGACCGCCTATGCCGCCGCACGCGTAACGCCAAGCGCGGATTTCGCGGACGATTCCGGAGACCTAATCGCCTCGATGCTGACTGCAGGGCTCGACCGGGATGCGATGCGATGGGCCGGTGCTGTCGATGAGGGCAGCCTCGGTTGGGCGCTGCTGGCGCTTGCCAATCCGCAGGGGGGCACCGTCACCGACGGCCAGCTCGACACTTTCTTCGATGACGACGAGTCCGCTCGCAGCCGCAAATCGCGCATGCTGCTGGCAGGACTCGCCGGATTGGGGCGCGTCGGTCAGGACGAGATCGCCGAATATTCCGATCGTCTCGAAATGAATTTCACCGCGCCCACACGATGGACCCGGATGATCGACAAGGCTGCAGAAGTGAACAACGGTGCGCTGGTGGCCTATCTCGCCGGGCTGGGGATGCAGGGAACGAGCTGGGACCAGATGACCGCGCGCCACCTCTACCACATCGTTTCCGCGCTCAATGCCGTGGGCATGGAGGCCGAGGCCAGGATGATCGCCGCGGAGGCGGTCGCGCGGGCCTGACCGGGCCATGAGCGCAATTGACAATTTCCTCGCCATGCTGGCCGCAGAGCGCGGCGCGGCAAGGAACACCATCATCGCCTATGGGCGCGATCTGGCGCAGGCGGAGGAGATAGTCGGCGGCGATCTTGCCTCCGCCAGCAAGCCGCAGTTGTCGAAACTGGGACAAAGCTGGTCCTCGCTTGCCGCCTCGACCATGGCCCGCAAGATTTCGGCGCTGCGCCAGTTCTACGGCTTCCTTATGGACGAGGGCCTGCGCGAGGACGATCCGACCCATGCCCTGCCGCGGCCCGCCACGCGCCGTCCCTTACCCAAGATCCTGAGCCACCAGCAGGTTGAGGCGCTGTTTGCACGCGCCGAGGACGAGGCGGCAAGCGAGCGGCCCGAGGCGGTCCGGATGCTGGTCATGCTCGAGCTGCTCTATGGTTCGGGCCTGCGCGCGACCGAACTCGTCTCTCTGCCCCTGTCCGCCGTTCCCCGCGACGAACCTTTCCTGACCGTGACGGGGAAGGGCGGCCAGGCCCGGCTCGTCCCGATCAGTCGCCGCGCCAAGAAGGCGCTATCGCGCTGGCTCGCGCTGCGACCGGGCGGATCGACCGTCCTGTTTCCGTCGCGCGCCGGGCATATCTCACGCGTGCGCCTGTTCCAGATGCTGAAGGAATTGGCCGTGCGAGCCGACCTGCCGCCGGAAAAGCTCAGTCCCCACGTCCTGCGCCACGCCTTTGCGACCCACTTGCTGGAGGGAGGTGCGGACCTGCGCGCTCTCCAGACCCTGCTCGGCCATGCAGATATCGCGACGACGCAAATCTATACCCATGTCGATGCGGCGCGGTTGGTAAAGCTGGTCAACGAGCGGCATCCTCTTGCCCGCCCGCGCGCGAGCGACTAGCGGGGTGCCGATGGTTTCCTATCTTGAATTCGAAAAGCCCGTTGCCGAACTCGAAACGCGCATTGCGGAACTGCGCAGCGCAGCCGAGGGCGACGAGGTCGATATCACGAACGAGCTCCAGCGCCTTGAACTCAAGAGCGCGGACCTGCTGGCTTCCACCTATTCCGCGCTCACCCCGTGGCAGAAAACGCAAGTAGCACGGCATCCCTCGCGCCCACATTTCCGCGACTATGTCGAATACGCGTTCGAGGAATTCGTGCCGCTGGGCGGCGACCGCGCCTATGGCGAAGACGAAGCCATCATGGGCGGCTTTGCCAAGCTGAACGGCCGCAAGATCGTGCTCATCGGCCACGAAAAGGGCAATGATACCGCCAGCCGCATTCGCCACAATTTCGGCATGGGCAAGCCCGAAGGCTATCGCAAGGCGATCCGCCTGATGGAGCTTGCTGGGCGTTTCAACCTGCCGGTCGTGACGCTGGTGGATACGTCGGGTGCGTTTCCGGGTGTCGAAGCAGAAGAGCGCGGCCAGGCAGAAGCGATCGCGCGTTCCACCGAGGCCTGCCTCGCGCTGCCGGTGCCCATGGTCGCCAGCATTGTGGGCGAGGGCGGTTCGGGCGGCGCAGTGGCGCTGGCCAGTGCGGAACGCGTGCTCATGCTCGAACATGCTGTCTACTCGGTTATTTCGCCCGAAGGGTGCGCCTCCATCCTGTGGCGTACGGCCGAAAAGGCACCTGATGCGGCAGAGGCCATGAAGGTGACGGCGCAGAACCTGAAGGAGCTGGGCGTGATCGACCGCATCGTGGCCGAACCCGTGGGCGGCGCACACCGAGATCCACGTGCAGCGGCGCATAGCCTTGCGGAAGCGATCGGCGAGGAACTCGACAAGCTGTCGATTCACTCTGCTGAAGAGCTCAAGCGGATGCGCGAAGAACGTTTCCTGCAGATCGCAGGCTGATCGACTTCATTTGCGTGGTGCGGGAACAAACAGCCGCATCCCCCTGTTCTCCCTAGCGTAAACAACCGGCCCGGCGGCGGTGGGACCCGCTTGGCCAGACGAAGGGGAACCCAATGTCCGTCATGAAGACACTCGCCGCATCCACCGCCACCATGGCGCTGGCGCTGGCCGGCTGCGCCACCATTCCAGATGCATCCGCGCCGATCTCGCAAACCGAAGCGCAGCAGGGGGCAGAGGCCCATCCGCAGCTTTTGGCCGAATTTGGCGGAGCGATGACCGGCCCGCAGGCCCAGTATGTCGAGATGGTCGGCCAGAACATCGCCGTTCAGTCGGGCCTTGCCAATGCACGCGGCAGTTTCACGGTTTCGCTGCTGAACAGCCCGGTCAATAACGCTTTCGCGATCCCCGGTGGCTACGTCTACACAACGCGCCAGCTCGTCTCATTGATGAACAACGAAGCCGAACTGGCGGGCGTGCTCGGTCACGAAGTCGGCCACGTCGCGGCTCGTCACTCGCAGCGCCGCCAGCAGGCCGCGCAGCGCAACTCGATTCTCGGTGTGCTCGGCGCGATCGCCAGCCAGGCCCTGCTTGGCGGCACCGGGCTGGGCCAGCAGCTGGGCCAGCTGTCGCTTCAGGGCTCGCAGCTACTCACACTGAAATTCTCGCGCAGCCAGGAGCTGGAGGCCGACCGCCTCGGTATCCAGTATCTTAACCAGGCAGGATACGACACGCGTGCGATGGCTACCGTGCTGTCCAGCCTTGCAGCGCAGAATTCGCTCGATGCGCAGTTGATGGGACGCGACAACGCCCGCCTTCCGGAATGGGCATCGACCCACCCCGATCCCGCCAGCCGCGTACAGACCGCTCTGAACTACGCTCAGGAAGTCGGCGGAACCGGCCGCGTCACGAATCGCGACACCTTCCTCACGCGGATCGATGGCATTCTGTATGGCGATGATCCCCAGCAGGGCGTGGTCGAAGGTCGCCAGTTCATCCATCCGGACCTGCGACTGGCGTTCACCGCACCCCAGGGCTTCTACATGGTCAACGGCACACGCGCCGTCACCATCAGCGGCCAGAGCGGCAAGGCTCAGTTCTCGCTTGGGCCGTATAATGGCAATCTCCAGAGCTATGTCACCAGCGTGTTCGGTGCGCTGAGCGACCAGCAGCAGGTTCGCCCCGCCAGCATCCAGACCACGACGGTCAACGGACTGCCTGCTGCGTATGGCACTGCGCGGGTCAATTCGGGCAACCAGAACCTGGATGTCACGGTGTTCGCGTATGAATTCTCGAACGATCGTGCCTACCACTTCCTGGCGCTGACCCCGGCGGGGCAGTCCGGCACATTCAATTCACTGTTCTCTTCGATGCGCCGGATCACCGCGCAGCAGGCGGCGGGGGTCATTCCGCGCCATGTGGATGTCGTAACTGTCGGATCGCGCGATACGGTCGCGACGATGGCGGCGCGCATGGCCTATGACAGCGGACAGGAAGCGCGCTTCCGCGTGCTCAATGGCCTCTCTTCGACAGATCGCCTGCAGGCCGGCCAGAAGGTGAAGATAGTGGTGCGGGGGCGCTAAGCCCTCGATCACTTTTACCGCAGGCAATAAAAAAGGCGGCGAGGTTTCCCTCGCCGCCTTCTTTTTTCGTTACCGAAGGGTCTATTAGACGCCGTTCGGAGCCTTGGCGTTTGCCGTAGCCATTTCACCGTCGACGGTGTTGAAGGTCGTGCTGAGCTCGCCACCGAGGCTCTGCATGGCAGTGATAGCAGCAACAGCGATAAGAGCAGCGATCAGGCCGTACTCGATAGCGGTTGCACCTTCTTCGTTGCGACGCAGCGTTTTGATGAACTTCATGTGTAGTCTCCTGGTTCAGTCTTCGTTACCCGGCTCTCGCCCCTGTTGAAGCTTGAGCAATTCTCGTTCTGACGCCGACAAGTTGACAAATTGCTAATCAACCGGCCGACTTCTTCACTCCCGTTCAGACCCCCGTGACCGCCGAAATCGTCGTGGCCACCCTGTTCCACATGTCGATGGTGGTCTGCCCAAAAGAGCTGACCGCACCGATCATTGAGAGGAAGATCAGAGCGAGAATCAGCCCGTACTCAACAGCGGTGGCACCCTCGGTGTCGCGTCCCAGTTTTTTGAGAAATTCGACCACTTGTGTTGCCCCCAAAGTCAATTCGTAGCTGACATCGTCGAACTACTCGGTCAGGCGTTAAGAAAAGGTTTCGAGAAGGATCGGTTTTGGAAAATATTCCGACATGGCGCTGCGTGGTCGCCCTCGCTTTGAGCGATGGGGAAGGGCGCTGGCTGATGCACCAGCGGCCCGCGCACAAGCATCACGGCGGGTTGTGGGAGTTCCCCGGCGGGAAGGTCGAAGCCGGCGAAACGCCCGTCTGCGCCTTGGTTCGCGAGGTGAAGGAGGAATTAGGTATAGATGTCCGCGTGGACGATCTTTCCCCTTGCTGCTTCGCGCAGGAAGGGCGCGATGCAGGCCCAAGCCCGATTGTCATACTTCTTTACACTTGCACCCGATGGACCGGGAAGGTCGCCGCGCTCGAAGGCGGTGCGGTGGAGTGGGTAAGGGGGCAGGACATCGATAAACTGCCCAAGCCTCCGCTGGATATCGAGCTTGCTGCACATTTGCTCGCGAAAATGCCCGATTAGGTGTTGCCAAGGCCGCGTTGCCTGCCTATGTGCCGCCCTCCAACGCGCCAGTAGCTCAGCTGGATAGAGTACCTGACTACGAATCAGGCGGCCGGAGGTTCGAATCCTTCCTGGCGCGCCAAACAAGCCCATGACCCTCCGTGGTCGTGGGCTTTTTTGGTTTTTGGCCGGGAATCAGTCGGCGCGATCTTCCAGCAGGTGCATGTCTTCGTCGCTGAAGCCGAAGTGGTGTCCCGCTTCGTGGATGACGACGTGGCGGACCAGATCGTCCATGCGCACACCCGTTTCGCGCCATTCCGCAATCAGCGGCTTGCGGAACAGCCAGATGCGAGCGGGCATACGGCCGCTTGCCCAGATCGAGCGGTCGGGAAGCGATTCGCCTTCATACAGACCAGTCAGGTGCCACTTGCTCTCGATCTCGACCGCGGCGAGTTGCTCTGCGGTAGCGAAATCTTCGACGCGCAGGACGATCTCTTCCATCTGCAGGCGAAAATGCTCGGGCAGGGATGCGCGCACGGCTTCCGCCATCTGTTGCATCTGTTCCTGGGACGGTCCGGGGCGTTCGTGGAGCATGCCTTTTATATGAGTCTGCGCCTATCATCGCGCAAGGACGGAACCCGCTGCGCCTTCGCCTGTTCAAACAGGCAAAGGAGAAACACCCATGGCCGAAGCCACCGAAATTTTCGATCGCCTGAAAGAAGACCACGATCGCCATCGCGAGCTGATCGACAAGCTGCTGGAGACGAGCGGCGAGAGCCAGGAGCGCGAAGAGCTCTTCACCGAACTGACCAAGGAATTGAAGAGCCATGCCGCCGCCGAAGAGCAGGCGCTCTATTCCACCATGCTGCGCAAGCCGCCGACCACCGACGAAACGCGTCACTCGGTTGCCGAGCATCATGAAATCGACGAAATGCTCAACGATCTTGCCGCGACCGATATGTCCGAAGGCGGCTGGCTGACCAAGTTCAAGACCTTCGCCCACGATTACCGCCACCACATCGACGAGGAAGAGGAAGATCACTTCCCCGACTTTGCGAACTATCTCGACAAGGAAGACGAGCAGCATATGCGCGAGGTCTTCGATCGGCGTAAGAAGGAAGAGAAGGCGGAAGCCGCGGTGACGCCCGAGAAGAAAGAGGACGCCAAGGAGTAAGATGGCCAAGGGGGCGGAGGGGCAACCCGCAGATCCGAAGCAAGTGACCCGGCTCGACGAAGGCGTCGAGCCGGGTGTCTGGCGTTATGCAAAGGTCGACCGTGCGCGGGTGATCATCGACGCGGCGGATTATTTCGCCGCGATGCAGGAAGCGATGATGAATGCAAAGCATCGCATTTTCCTGATCGGTTGGGATTTCGATACCCGCATCCACCTGGGCGAGGGACGCCGCTGGTGGCAGCGGCCCTTCAGGGACAAGTATCCCGCGCGGCTGGGCAGTTTCTTCTCCTGGCTCATCAATCGCGAGAAATCGCTGGAGATCCGCATCCTCAAGTGGAGCTTCGGGGTATTCAAATTCGTCCTGCGCGGCTCCATGTGGTGGGACCTGGTCCGCTGGGCGCGCCACCGGCGGATCGATTTCAAGTTCGATAGCGCCCACCCGACCGGCTGCAGCCATCACCAGAAGATCGGCATCCTCGACAATTCGCTGGCCGTGTGCGGCGGTATCGACATGACCGTGAAGCGGCTCGACACGCGCGAGCACAAGGAGGACGAGCCGATGCGCCGTACTCCCCGCGGCGAACCCTACGAGCCCTGGCATGATGCCTCGATGATGATGGAAGGCGAGATCGCCGAGGCCTTGAGCGACCTGGGCCGCGATCGCTGGATCAGGGCGGGCGGCACTCCGCTGCTGCCGATCCAGTCACGCGAGGACAGCCTCTGGCCCGAAGGGCTTGAAGCGACGTTCGAGAACGTCGAGATCGGCATCGCCCGGACCCGCGCCGAACATCGCGAGTGGTCGGCCGTGAAAGAGATCGAGCATCTCTTCGTCGACCACATCAAGCGCGCCGAAAAGTTCATCTACGCCGAAAGCCAGTACTTCGCCTCGCGCGCAGTGGGCGAGGCGATCATCGCGCGGATGCAGGAAGAAGACCCGCCGGAAGTCGTCATCGTCCATCCCGAAACCGCCGACGGCTGGCTGGAACAGCAGGCAATGGACCATGCACGCGCCGAGATCGTGCGCTGCATCGAAGAAGTCGATCACAAGCACCGCTTCACCATCTGGAGCCCGTGGTCCGGAGAAACCGCGATCTACGTCCATGCCAAGATGATGATCGTCGACGACAAGATATTCCGGATCGGCTCGGCCAATCTCAACAACCGTTCGATGGGCCTCGACAGCGAGTGCGACGTGTTCGTCGATTCGACCCGGCCGGGCAACGAGCATGCGTCCGATCCCATCCGCGCCATCCGCCATTCGCTTCTCGCCGAACATTGCGGTGTCGAAGAGGACGAGGTGCCCGAGATGCTGTCGCGTTACGGATCGATGGCCGCCATGATCGATCACACGGTAACCGACGGCGGTCGGAACCTGCGCCGGTATCACCCGCCAGATCTCAACGACGCCGAAAAAGCGGTGGCCGAAAGCGGCATCCTCGACCCCGAAGATCCCGAAGATATGTTCGAGCCGTTTGCAAAGGGCGGTCTTTTCCGCAAGGGAAGCCGCCTCGAACGGGTTCGCACCAAGATCAAAGGGAAGTGGGGCAAGTGAGCAGCCTTGTAGGTCCAGACGAAGACGATCCGCGCGGCAAGCCGCCGGTGCCGGAACACGTGCAGGACGCGATCCGCACCCTTATCGAGTGGACCGGAGACGATCCTACCCGCGAAGGTCTTCTCGATACACCCGCGCGCGTCGCGCGCGCGTGGAAGGAATACTGTCTCGGCTATACCGAAGACCCTTCGTATCACCTGAGCCGCGTGTTCGAAGAGGTCGGCGGGTATAACGAGATCGTCTTGCTCAAGGACATCCCGTTCCAGTCGCATTGCGAACACCACATGGCGCCGATCATCGGCAAGGCGGCCATCGCCTACCTGCCGAACGATCGCGTGGTCGGCATCTCGAAGCTCGCGCGTGTCCTGCACGGTTTCGCGCGCCGCCTGCAGGTGCAGGAGCGCCTGACCGCAGAAGTCGCCGATTGCATCTGGGAACATTTGCAGCCCCAGGGCGTGGCTGTGGTGATCGAAGCCTCGCACAGCTGCATGACCGCTCGCGGCGTGCGCACGCCGGGCGTCGGCATGATCACTAGCCGGATGATGGGCACTTTCCTCGAAGACCAGCGCAGCCGCAAGGAAGTGCTGAGCCTGATGGGGTATGGCTGAGCGTCAGAGACGCGGATAAGCATGGAGCTTGACCTCACCTGGTGGTTGCGTCTCATCCGCTAAGGTGTATTATCCATGTATGTCACCAAAACATCTGATCGGATTGAGCCTCTTTGCACTGACAGCATGCGGCACGTCGCCGACAGAGGTCGCGTCTGCCAGCGCTCAGACCACGGCACTTACCTTTTCGTCGAGCCCATGTGAGGTCGGCATTTATGGTGAGCCGAGCGGTCGTTTCGTCGCCATCACGCGGTCTCAAGCCGGCTTTCGCTACTCCTTCGAAGATGGGCGGATCGGATCAATCGAGGACCCGGACGAAGTCGTTCGATGCGGAGAAGGCTCCGTCCTCGTCAACGGCGAACAAGTCTGGTCCACGATACCTATACGGGTGACGAACACCCGCTTCGCCTCCGGTGGGGTAATGCTGGCAGGGCAACTGCTGGAACCTGCCGATGCCGACGGTGACACGCCTCTTATTGCCTATGCGCAGGGTTCCGAACCGACAGGCTGGATAGAGGCCGTCCGCGATCCGTATCAAATGCTCGGGCGGGGCATTTCGGCATTCGTTTTCGACAAACGAGGCACCGGACAGTCCGAGGGACGGTATTCGCAGAATTTTCCGCGTCTGGCCGATGACCTTGTTGCCGCTTCAAAGGAGGCGAAGCGACTGGCGGCGGGCCGGTTCGGCCGGTTTGGTCTCGTCGGTCTGAGCCAGGGTGGATGGGTTGCGCCGCTTGCCGCAGAGCGGTCGCAGGCCGACTTCATAGCTATCGGCTACGGCCTCGTCGCAGATATTCGCGAAGAAGACGCCAGCCAGGTGCAAAAGGAACTTCGCGACGCCGGCTACGGGAAAGAAGTCCTCGCGATCGCGCAGGACATCACCGACGTCACGGCGCGGGTGGCATCCTCGGACTACAGGGACGGTCTGGACGACCTAGCGGCAATCCAGCAGCAATATGCGCCTGAACCATGGTTCCAGCATATTCGCGGCGGGTACACGGGTGTCTTTCTCAACACGCCCGTTGAACAGCTGCGGGAAGAGGGCGTGCCCCGGTTCAACGATCTCGATATCGATTGGTCGCTTGAGCCCATGGGCGTCCTGCGGAATGTGGACGTACCCCAACTCTGGGTTCTCGCACGCGAAGATCGCGAAGCCCCGATCGCCCTCACCCTGGAGCGCCTCCACGCCCTGCGTCGAAACGGGAGCGAGATTGCGGTCCGTATCTTTCCCGAAACCGATCACGGCATGTGGGAATACGAGCAGACTTCCGATGGAACGCGCGAATATTTGCGTGTGACGCCGGGCTATTACGATCTCATGGCAGACTACATCAAAGGGCGGGAAGGCCGCGATTACGGCCGGTCCGTCTCGGTCGAAATGGAGTGAGGTAGAATTTACGGGGACCGGGCGACGACGGCACGTTCCGATTTGCACTCGAAGACCGGCATTCGAGCAGGCTTGAATGCAGCCGCTGCTATCCGCCGAACATTCTCTCGATGAGCCCGCGTTTCTTGCGGACCGGTGCCGTCTCCCCGGCGAGTGTATAGAGGTAATTGCCCAGCTGGACCGCCTGTTCCTTGCTCAGGAAATAGCGGTATTCGCGCACGTCTTCCGCGCTTTCGACGACCTTGCGCGTGCTTTGCATCTTGAGCGCGATGCGCTCGCCCGCCGGTGACGAACTCCACCCCAGGAGGATGCCGAAATTCTCGTCGATGCTGTCTTTCCCCTGCGTCATGCCCCAAAGACTGCGCCCCGCCGTGCCGTGAGGCAAGACGGGGCGCCGCTTTGTCCGCAATCGGGACAGGTTTTGCCGGTTACATCTGGCCGAGCATATGCTCCGCGCTGGAAACCGAGAAATCCCCCGGTGCCTCTACATTGAGCTGCTTCACCACGCCGTCTTCGACCAGCATGGAATAGCGCTGGCCGCGCTTGCCCATGCCGAAGCCAGAGCCATCCATGGTGAGGCCGACCGCTTCTGCAAATTCGGCATTGCCGTCTGCCAGCATGGTTACTTCGCCAGCGTCGTTCGCACCCTTCCAGGCGCCGAGTACGAAAGCGTCGTTGACCGCCGTGCAGGCAATCTCGTCGACGCCCTTGGCTTTGAGGTCATCGGCCTTTTCGACATAGCCCGGCAGGTGGCGTGCAGAGCAGGTGGGCGTGAATGCGCCCGGCACCGAAAACAGCGCCACGGTCTTGCCCTTGAAATACTCGCTCGACTGGACCTGCTGGGGTCCATCGGGCGTTGCCTTCACCAGCGTTACATCGGGGAGGCTGTCGCCTACAGCGATTGTCATTTGTTAAAACTCCTGTGTCTTCCCGTCCACACTCACGATGTAGAGAGACGAGCCGTGCATGCAAGGGAGTCGAGTGGTTAACGTCGGTTTACCGCGCGGGTTTAAATTCCGGTAAATTCTTGCACTCATGGTTTCCATCGCGGGCAACGGGTCGTCCGCGAAGGGAGACCAGGGACTATGAAAAATCTGAAGAACTTTGCGCTCGCGGCTTCGGCGGCAGCGATGCTTTGCGTGCCAACCACTGCCAGCGCCGGGACGAGCGACGAGCAGATCCGCAAGCTGGACATCATGCTGATGGTGACTTCGCTGCGGTGCCGGATGGGAAGCGACGACTTCCAGGCCGACTATCGCAAGTTCTCTGCCAACCACCTGCCGACGCTCAATGGCGCGGCCCGGCGGATGGAGCAGGGCATGGTGAAGCGCCACGGCAGCAAGGGCGCCAAGCGCAAGCTCGACCAGATCAGCGTCGGCATGGCTAACCAGTACGGGCAGGGACACCCGTGGCTTGGTTGTGCCGAGCTGAAGGAGATCACTTCCGACCTGTCGCGGTCGAAAGATCCTGCGGTGCTGGCGCAGGCGGCAGAAGAACTGCTTGGCCCGCGCCCGCTCAGCGGCGGTCGCTACGCAAGACGCTAAGGCCTTTCGGGATACGCGAGGGAGGGCAGCAGAGGGGCGTTGTTGCCCTCCCATAAATGAAGGGCTAGGGGCGGCGCATCCTTGTGCCGCCCTTTTCTTGTGCGCGGTACTTGATCCACACAGATTACGAAGAGGACCGCCAGTGGCCCAGTTTACAGACTACGTCATCAAGGACATTTCGCTCGCCAATTACGGCCGCGAGGAAATCCGCATTGCCGAAACCGAAATGCCCGGCCTGATGGCCACGCGCGAGGAATATGGCGCATCGCAGCCGCTCAAGGGCGCACGCATCACCGGATCGCTGCACATGACGATCCAGACCGCCGTCCTCATCGAAACGCTGACTGCGCTGGGCGCGGAAGTCCGCTGGGCGACTTGCAACATCTATTCGACGCAGGACCATGCAGCAGCCGCAATGGCCGCCAACGACATTCCCGTCTTTGCGGTGAAGGGCGAAAGCCTCGCCGAATACTGGGACTATGTCGGCAAGATCTTCGACTGGTCTTCCGATGAAGATCCCGATTGCACGGCGAACCTGATCCTCGACGATGGCGGCGATGCGACCATGTTCGCCCTTTGGGGTGCGCGCATCGAAGCGGGCGAGGAAATGCCCGAGCCGCAGAATGCCGAAGAAATCGAAATGCAGCGTGCCCTCAAGGCGTTCGTCGCGAAAAAGCCGGGCTATCTCACCAAGAGCGTGAAGGCGATCAAGGGCGTGTCGGAAGAAACGACGACCGGTGTTCACCGCCTTTATCACCTCGCCAAGCAGGGCAAGCTGCCGTTCCCGGCGATCAACGTGAACGACAGCGTGACCAAGTCGAAGTTCGACAACCTTTACGGTTGCCGCGAATCGCTGGTCGACGCGATCCGCCGCGCAACGGACGTGATGCTTTCGGGCAAGGTCGCTTGCGTTGCCGGTTATGGCGACGTCGGCAAGGGCTCTGCCCAGTCGCTCCGCAACGGCGGTGCGCGCGTGCTCGTGACCGAAATCGACCCGATCTGCGCGCTTCAGGCGGCCATGGAAGGTTATGAGGTGGTAACGATGGAAGACGCGGTGAAGCGCGCCGACATCTTCGTGACCACCACCGGGAACGAAGATGTCATCACTGCCGAGCACATGAAGTCGATGAAGCCCATGAGCATCGTGTGCAACATCGGCCACTTCGACAGCGAGATCCAGATCTCCGCGCTCGACAATTACGAGTGGACCGAACTGAAGCCCGGCACAGACCTCGTGAAGTTCCCCGACGGCAAGGAAATCATCGTGCTGGCCAAGGGCCGTCTCGTGAACCTCGCCTGCGCCACCGGCCACCCCAGCTTCGTGATGAGCTGTTCCTTCACCAATCAGGTGCTGGCGCAGATCGAGCTTTGGGAAAACACCGACGGTTACGAAAACGACGTCTACGTCCTGCCCAAGAAGCTGGACGAGAAGGTCGCCGCGCTCCACCTCGACAAGCTGGGCGTGAAGCTGACCCAGCTGAGCAAGGACCAGGCAGACTATATCGGCGTACCTGTCGAAGGACCGTTCAAGCCGGAACATTACCGCTATTAAGCGGCGATTCCCGCTTTTCGGCGGGTTATTCAATCATGTGAGGCGGCGGGGCATTGCATCCCCGCCGCTGCACGCATAGCTGGCGAATGATGGAAGTTTCGCCGACCCTCCTGGCCCTGATCGGACTGTTGCTGGCCGTGTGGACCGGCGCGGCCGTGTGGCTGATGCTGCGCGCGACGACGCGGGCACAGGCCGCCGAGGCCCATCGCAAGGCCGCCCTGCGCCTCGCGCGCATGGTCGAAGAAGGGCCTGCCATCCCTCTGACGGTCCGGACCGACGGACGCATCGAGGCGCCCGACCGGCTGGCGCGATGGCTCGGGCTGGAACGCGTGCCCGAATACCTAAGCGAACTCGCGCGCGAAGACGGCACCGGCCTTGCCGACGAACAGATCGAGGAACTCTCCACATTGGTCCGGCGCACACAGCGCACTGCCAAGCCATTCAAGCTTTCCCTGCGGCCTCCCGGCTCGGGCAAAATGCTGGCCATGCGCGGCGCCTTGGCCGATCCTGCCGTTTCGCCCAGCGGCGCTGCGCTGATCTGGGTGTTCGACTTCACCGAAACCGAAGACGAACTCGCCCGGCTGGAAGAAGAGGCCGCACGCGCCCGCGACGATTTCGGCGCGCTCGTCGGTCTGATCGAAGCTGCGCCCATGCCGATGTGGTTTCGCGGCGCGGACATGCATCTGCGCCTCGTAAACCGCGCCTATGTCGAGGCTGTTGGCGGCGAGAGCGCCGACCAGGTCGTGACCGAGCAGGTCGAACTGGTCGAACGCGTAGGCGGACGCACTGCGGCAGAGGTGGCGCAGCAGGCAGCCGACCGCCGCCAGCCGATCGAGCGGATCGTCTCCGCCACGATCAAGGACGCCCGCCGCACGATCCGCGTCACCGACTTGCCTCTCGTTGGCGAAGGTATCGCCGGATACGCCGTCGACATCGAGGAAATGGAAGAGCAGGCCCGCGAATTCCGCGCTTTCCGCGAAGCGCAGCGCTCGATGCTCGACCAGCTGTCCATCGGCGTTGCCCAGTTCGATGCGCGCCGCCGCATGACCTTCGCGAACCAGCCGTTCCACCGGACCTTCTCGCTCCCACCCGGCGTGGTGAACGAGCGCACCAGTTTCGAACAGATGCTGATGGTCGCGCGCGAGAACGGCCGTATTCCCGAGGTACGCGATTTCCCCGCATGGCGCGGCGAACTTGTCGAGTGGTTCCAGCGGGACGATCCCGAAGAGATGGCCTGGCCGCTTCCGGACGGGACGCACCTTCGCGTCATCGCGCAGCCGCTTCCTGACGGCGGACTTGTCCTGATCGCGGAAGACCGGACCGAGCAGCTGGCCCTTTCCGCCACGCGCGACACCTTGCTGCGCACGCGCACCGCGACCTTCGACAGCCTGTTCGAGGCACTCGCCGTCTTTGCACCCGACGGGCACCTCGAATTGTGGAACCGCGGTTTTCCGAGGGCCTGGGGGCTCGACGGCGAAGTGCTCGACAACCATCCGCAGGCCGAGGAATTGCTCGAGGCGATTGCGGGCCAGCTGGCCGACCCCAAGGCCATTTCACAGATCGGCCAGACTATCCGATCCGCCACGCTCGACCGCAAGAACCGCGAAGGCCGGATCGAGCTCGCGGACGGCCGCACGCTCGACTACGCAGGCGTACCGCTGCCGGATGGCAACGGCCTTCTCACCGTGCTCGACGTAACCGCCTCGCAGCAGGCCGAGGAGGCACTGCGCGAACGCAATCGCGCGCTGGAAGAGGCCGATGCGGTCATGACCCGCTTCCTCGCCAATATGAGCTATGAGTTCCGCACTCCGCTGACCACGATCGGCGGATTTGCCGAAATGCTGGAAACCGGGCTGGCGGGGGACTTGACCCCGCAAGCCGCGGAATACGTGGCGGCAATCACCCAGTCGGTCGGCAAGCTGACCGAGCAGGTGGAAAACGTGCTCGACCTGTCGCAGTCCGAAGCCGGCCTCATGCCGCTGCGCAAACAGCGGGTGGAACTGCTGCCACTGCTGACCCGCATCGTGCGCAAGCGCGAACAGGCGATCCTCGATGGCGGCCTGACCCTCGATCTCAAGGGTAATGCGAACAAGGTGGTCGATGCCGACCAGCAGCAATTGCAGCGCGCGCTCGGCCAATTGCTCGACAATGCGATCAACAACACCCCGCAAGGCGGCAAGATCGTGATCGATGTGGCCAAGCAGCGCGGCCTCAATCGCATTGCGATCACCGATACCGGGCGCGGTATGAGCCAGCACGAACTGGCCCGCGCGCTCGAAGGTATCCGCATGTCCGCCGACGGTAAGGGCATCGAGAGGCGGCATGGCCTTGGCATTCCGCTCGCGCGCCAGCTGGTCGAGGCCCATGGCGGCACGCTCGATATCCAGAGCCGGCGCAATGCCGGGACAAGCGCGGTCATCACGCTGCCGTGATAGTCGACCTGCCCGATCTTGCAGCCATGGATGCATTCGGCGCCAGGATTGCTGCAAAGTTGCAACCGGGCGATGTCGTGGCGTTGTCGGGAGGGCTGGGCGCGGGCAAGACCACGCTCGCCCGGGCGATCATCGCGGCGCTTGGTCACGAAGGCGAGGTGCCTTCGCCGACCTTCACCATCGTCGAAACCTACGACCATCTACGCGTGCCGCTCGTCCATGCGGATTTCTATCGCCTAGATGATCCCTCGGAAGCCGAAGAAATCGGCCTCGACGATTACCGCGAAGGCGCTGCGCTGCTCGCCGAATGGCCCGACCATGCAGGCGGATTTTCGCATGAGACGACCTGCCTCGAAATCACGCTGGAAACGGTGGGAGAAAATGGGGGTGAGGGGCGCAGGGCCGTTGTTAATGCAGGCGAAGCTTGGCAAAGCCGGAAGCCATGAGCGACACGCTGCCCGACGGCATTCACGACTTCCTTGGCGACACTGCCTGGCAGGGCGCCGAAATCGCGCCTCTGGTAGGCGACGCCAGCTTCCGCCGCTATTTCCGCCTGCGCATGGGTGGCCGCAGCGCAATGCTGATGCACGCACCGCCGCCGGAAGAAGACCCCAAGCCGTTTCTCCACGTGGCCAAATGGCTTGCCGACCATGGCATGCGCGCGCCTGCGATCCTGGCCGAACGCGCGGACCGGGGCTGGATCCTGACAGAGGATTTCGGCGACCAGCGCATGAAGGAATGGATCGACGCCAATCCGGATGACGAGCACGCGGTCTATGCGCAGGCCATCGATGCACTGGTGGACCTGCACAAGCTGCCGCCGGGGCCATTCGAGCCCTATGACATTACCGTCTACCAGCGCGAAGCCGGCCTGTTCGTCGAATGGTTCTGTCCGGCTGCCGGCCTGACGGTCGACGAGGACGGGTGGCGCGAAGCGTGGGACAAGGCCCTGTCGCCGATGCTCGCACGCCAGGAACCCGGAGTGAGCGTCCTGCGCGATTATCACGCGGAAAACATCATGCTGCTGGAGCCCGGGAAATCGGGCGGGGAGCAGGGCCTGATCGATTTCCAGGATGCGCTTGTCGGCCACAAGGCTTACGATCTGGTCAGCCTGCTACAGGATGCACGCCGCGACGTGTCGACCGAATTGGAGGCCGCAATGCTCGATAGGTATCGCCAGGCCGCCGCCCCCGACGATTATTTCGAGGACGATTACGCCCGTCTCGGTGCGCAGCGGAACGCCAAGATCGTCGGCATCTTCACGCGCCTGTTCAAACGCGATGCGAAGCCGCGCTATCTCACCATGATCCCGCGCGTATGGGAAGCGATGGAGCGGGATTTGCAGCACGAGGCGCTTGCGCCGGTAGCCGAATGGTTTGCCGCCAATATTCCCGACGATATCCGCGTCAATCATGGCGGGAAGATCGCATGAGCGGCCTCGTGTCCGACACCGCGATGCTGATGGCTGCGGGCCTTGGCAAACGGATGCGCCCGCTGACCGCGACCACGCCGAAACCCATGGTCCGCGTGGCAGGCAAGCCGCTGATCGACCGGGCGCTGGACCGCGTGGAAGATGCGGGGATCGCGAAGGCGGTCGTGAACGTCCACTACCTCGCCGAATCGATCGAGGCGCATATCGGCGCTCGCAAGGCTCCGGCGGTGACCTTCTCCGACGAACGCGCCGAATTGCTGGAAACGGGCGGCGGCATGGTCAAGGCGAACGCGGCCGGCCTGCTGCCCGACCCCTTCTTCGCCTGCAATGCCGACAGCATCTGGCTGGACGGACCGCGCAACGCCTTTCTCGATCTTTCGCAGGCATGGAACCCGGAGAAGATGGACGCACTTCTCCTCGTCGTCACCCATGCGCGGGCACATAATTTCGACGGTACGGGCGATTTCTACATGGACGGCGCGGGCCGCCTGTCGCGCAAGCGCCCGGATCGGATCGCTCCCTTCATCTACACCGGCATACAGCTGGTGTCGCACAGACTCCTGCGCGAAGCGCCCGAGGGAAAGTTTTCGACCAATATCCTGTGGGATCGCGCGATTGCCGAAGACCGGCTCTACGGTGTCGCCTTTACAGGCCAATGGTACGAAGTCGGCACGCCGCACCACATCAGGCCTACCGAAGAGGCACTGACGGGTGGCTGACGAAGGCAGGGTCGCACCGGAGCCGAAGGTTTACTCGATTGCCGCACACCGCGGTTTTGCCGACGCCCTGGTGGCAGGGTTGGTCCCACGATATTCAGACGAAGAGTTGGGCCTTGCCCGGCTGACGCTGCTTTTGCCCAGCAGTCGTGCCCGGCGCACCGTATCCGAAGCCTTCATTCGCCATGCGGGCGAGCTTGGGCGGCCGGGCCTCCTGATGCCGCGCATGGTGGTGGTCGGTGATCTCGATCTCGACGAGGCCCTGGGGCCACTGCTCGATCCGCTGGGCTCTGCCGACATCAGGCCTGCCGTCGACCCGCAGCGCCGGATGTTCGCGCTGGCGAGCCTGATTGCAGAAGAAATGGGCGAGGATGCGCCCAAGGGTGCGACCTTGCTGCGCCTTGCGCGGGAAACCGGCGCCACCATGGATCGCCTGCTGGTGGAGGATGTGGGGCCGGAGCAATTGCTCGACGAGAAGGTCCTCGAAATCCATCCGAGCCTGTCGGAACACTGGCAAAAATCGCTGCGTCTGTTTGCTCGGGTTCAGACCCGCTGGCTCGCGTGGCTGGACGCAAACAACTCGCTCGACGCGGCGGCCCGTCGCAATCGCCTGTTCGATCACGCGGCCGCTGGTTGGAATACCAATCCGCCTGCGACGCCGATCGTCGCCGCGGGCGTGACCAGCGCAGCGCCTGCGCTTGCAAGGCTGCTGCGAGTGGTAAGCGAGTTGCCACAGGGCGCGGTAATCTTGCCCGACTTCGACCTGACTATGGATGGGGACGTCTGGGAGGAGCTGGGCAGGGCAGGCAACCGTCCGTCGCCCGGCGACACGGTCTTTGCGAAGGACGATGCGGTCACGCACCCGCAATATCACCTCAAGTTGCTGCTCAACCGCATGGGCATGCGGCGCGAGGAGGTACAGCCCTGGCATCGCAAGGGTATGACCGCCGCTCCGCCGGAGCGCAGCCATGCCATCGGTGCGCTTTTCCTGCCTCCGGAGGGAAGCAAGGTATGGGCCGCGCTGCCTTCCGAGAAACGCCGCCTGTCCGGGGTCCGCGTCATGCAGGCGGCCAATCCGGAAGAAGAGGCGCAGGCCATCGCATTGCTGGTCCGCGAAGCCGTGGAAGAACCCGAAAAGCGTGTCGCCGTCATGACGCCCGACCGGGCGTTGGCGCGGCGAGTGATCCATCATCTCGCACGCTGGAACATCGTTGCCGACGATTCCGCCGGTCGCCCGCTATCCCAGACGGCAGCGGGGCGCGCCTTCCTGCTGGCAGCGGAGGTTATGGCGGAAAACGCGATGTCGGTGTCGCTCATGGCGCTGCTGGGTCATCCGCTGGCCAAGGGCGAGATGGAGCGCGGTGTCTGGCTGCGCCAGCTGCGACGGGTGGAGCGCGAACTGCGCGGACCGAGGCTTGAGGCTGGCCTCGAACCGGTAACCGAAGTCGTCGCCAAGCTTTCAGAAACGCACAAGAATGTCGGTGAATTCTGGTCGCAGGCAGAGGCGGCTCTGTCTCCTCTGGTGGAGCGTGACCATGACGCTCCTTGCTTACTTGCGGAGCTGATCGACACGCTGGCGGATAGCGCCGAAAGATTGTGCGGCGAGCGTTTGTGGGCGCGCGAGGACGGGCGCAGCCTGTCCGCTTTCGTCGAGGACTTTCGCCTCCATGCGCGCGAGGCAGGCTTCATGGTGGCGCCGCGCGATGTTGCCGCGCTGCTGTCCGATGCCATGGAACAGGTCGCGGTTCGCCCTCCCTATGGCGGCCATGCCCGTGTCCAGGTGCTCGGCCTGCTCGAAGCGCGGATGAACCGCGCCGACCTCGTCATTTGCGCAGGCCTCAATGAAGGCGTGTGGCCAGCGCGAGGGAGCGTGGATGCGCTGCTCGCCCCTCCGGTCCTGCGAACACTCGGCGTGCCGGGCGGCGATTTCCGCATCGGCCTGTCCGCGCATGACCTTGCAGGTGCCCTCGGTGGGCCGGAAGTGGTGCTTAGTCGCGCGGCACGGGACGAGGGCGGCCCTGCCATTCCCAGCCGCTTCCTGCTGCGCGTGCAGGCGCTGCTTGGCGACCAGCTGCCACGCCACGAGGAAACGCAGGCCGTACAATTGGCGCGCGCCATGTCGCGGGCTCCCGATGCCGGGGTCTATCCCCGTCCGAAACCCTTGCCCGATGCAGAGCAGCGCAAAGTCGCGATCTCCGCCACCGCGCTCGACCGGCTGCGCGGCGATCCCTACCAGTTCTATGCCCAGCAGATCCTCGGCCTGAAAGATCTCGACGCGCTCGATGCAGAGCCGTCTGCTGCGTGGCAGGGCACGGTCGCTCACGAAATCCTGGAGCGCTGGCACCAGGCCGATCCCAAGCCGCCCATGGCCGAGGTGATGGAAGCGGTCTTCGATGACCACAATGTCCACCCGTTGATGCGCGGCTTGTGGCAACCGCGCCTCCAGAAGGCGCTGGAATGGGTTGAAAGCGAAATCACAGGCTACACGGATCGCGAAGTGGTCGCGGTAGAAGCCTGGGGCGATATGCACGTCGAGGGTGTGCGAGTGCACGGCAAGATCGACCGCCTTGACCGGCTTTCCGACGGAAGCCTGGCAATCGTCGACTATAAGACCGGATCGCCGCCTTCATCGAAGATGGTCGAACAGGGCTTTGCATTGCAGCTTGGATTGCTCGGAATGATGGCCGGGCGGGGCGGCTTTGAGGGCGTCACGGGCGAGGCAAGCGCCTTCGAATACTGGTCGCTGGGCAAGGCCAAATCGGAGAGCAACGAATTCGGCTTCGGTTACGTCGAAACGCCGCTGAAGGTCGGCAGCAAGCGTAGCGGGATCGAGCCGGAGGATTTCCTGCCCAAGTCGGAAGCTTACCTCACCGATGCGATCAATCGCTGGATCAAGGGGGATGCGCCGTTCACCGCGCGGCTTAACCCGGATTATCCCGCTTACGACACGTACGACCAGCTGATGCGGCTGGAAGAGTGGCTCCCCCACATGGACGCCGAAGAAGACGCCGAGGAAGGCCCGGCATGAGCGGCAAGGTCTATCCTCTTCAGGGCCACCAGATGGACGCGGTGGACCCGCAGGAAAGCGTCTGGCTGTCGGCCAGCGCGGGCACCGGCAAGACGCAGGTGCTTTCCGCGCGCGTGCTGCGCCTGCTGCTGGAGCCGGGTGCCGATCCCTCGCAGATCCTGTGCCTTACTTTCACCAAGGCGGGCGCGGCGGAAATGTCTGTTCGCGTCAACGAGGTACTGGCCCGCTGGGTCCGCATGAGCGACACGCAGCTGGCGGAAGAACTCGGCAATCTGGGCGCAAGAAGCGATCCGGACACCCGCGCACGGGCACGCTCGCTCTTCGCGCGGGTGCTCGATTGCCCGGGTGGCGGCCTCAGGATCGATACGATCCACGCTTTCGCGCAATACCTTCTCGCTGCCTTCCCGGCAGAGGCGGAAATCCTTCCCGGCAGCCAGCCGATGGAGGACCGCGAGCGAGATTTGCTGAGCCGGGACGTACTTGGCCACCTGCTCGAACAAGGCGATCCCCGCTTCCTCGCCGCAATCGGCGAAATGAGCCGACGCAAGGGCGCGGATGCCGTGCGCGGCTGGCTGATGAAATGCGCCGGCTTCCTCGACCTATGGTACCAGCCGCAATGGCAGGGCGACCTCTCCGGTGCCGTAAGGCGCGTTCTGGATGTTCCTTCCGATGCCGGACCCGAATGGGTCGCCGAGGCGTGCAGCGACGAGAGTTTCCCGGTTGCAAGCCTGCAGTCGTGCAGTCGCATCAATGGCGAATGGGGAACGAAAACCGGGCTCGAGAACGCCGATTTCGCGGCGGGTTGGCTGGCGGCCGGGTCCGATCAGCGCCTTGCCATGCTCGACGGCTTCTACGGCACGCTGCTCACCAAGAAGGGCGAACCGAGCCGGCTGTCCAATCTCGAAAAGATCGATCCGTCCTATGGCGAATACATCGGGCGCGTGCAGGAGGGTATCCAGCAGGTGGCCGAACGCCGCGCCTTACTGGATCTTGCCGATTTCCTCGCACCTCAACTGGAGGCTGGACGCGCCTTCGCCCTGCGCTGGGAACAGGCAAAGGCGCGTGAAGGGCTGGTCGATTTCGACGATCTGATCCAGCGTGCAGCACATCTCCTGTCCGATGCGGCGGTGGCGGACTGGATTCGCTACAAGCTCGACCGCAGTTTCGACCACATCCTCGTCGACGAGGCGCAGGATACCAACCGCGCCCAGTGGCAGATCATCGAGGCGCTGACGGACGATTTCTTCTCCGGTGAAGGTGCGCGCTCGGACCGGATCCGCACGATCTTCACCGTGGGCGACTTCAAGCAGGCGATATTCGGCTTCCAGGGCACCAGCCCACGCAATTTCGCCGAAGCGCGCGATCGCTATGCGGAAAAAATGCGGCGCACCGCCGATGCCGCGCAGGATGCGCGCGGCGCCCCCGATCCGCGATATCTGCGCCAATACGGCCTCGGCCAGAGCTTCCGCACCGCCGACAACGTCCTCGATTTCGTGGACGAGGCCATCAAGGCGATCGGCTCTGCCGAACTGGGCCTCGATCGGGAGGCGGAACAACACGACGGGCAGGATCGCCCCGGCCTCGTCACGCTCTGGAACACTGTCCATGCCGACAGCGGGATGGAAGAGGGCGAGGAAGACGAAAGCTGGCTCGGCAAACACGATCGAAAGCTGGCCGACCGTATTGCCCGCCAGGTGAAGCGGTGGATGGAAGAAGGCTTCCCGCTGGTGAAGGATGGCGCGCCTCGCCGCGCCGGTCCCGGCGATGTGATGGTTCTCGTCAGGAAGAGGCGCGACCTCGCTTCGCTGATCGTCGCGCGCCTCTATCGTCACGGTGTGCCGGTCGCCGGGGTGGACCGGTTGCGGCTGGGCAATCCGCTGGCGGTGAAGGACCTGATGGCGGCAATCCGTTTTGCCGCTCAGCCGCTGGACGATCTCACCCTGGCGAGCCTGCTCGTCTCGCCGCTGGTCGGCTGGTCGCAGGACGATCTTCTGAAGCATGGCTACCGCGAAAGAGGCGTTCGGCTGTGGGAGCATTTGCGCCAGAGCGACGACCCGACGGTCGTCCAGTCACTCGACGCATTGCGCGAAATCCTGCGCCGCGCAGATTTCGACACGCCGCAGCAATTGCTGCACTGGATTCTTGTCGGACCTATGGATGGTCGGCGCAAGCTCGTGTCCCGCCTCGGGCGCGAGGCAAACGACCCTATCGACGAGCTGCTCAACGCCGCCAACGCCTATGCCGCAAGCCACGTCGCGAGCCTTCAGGGCTTCATCCGCTGGTTCGATGCTGGCGAAGGCGAGATCAAGCGCGAGGCAGGCGAGGGTGGCGACCAGGTGCGCGTGATAACCGTGCACGGGTCCAAGGGCTTGCAGGCACCCATTGTAATCCTTGCCGATGCTGCAATCGGCCCCGACGGGTCTGGCGATCTCGAGCTGGAAGATGCGCCGCTGGGTGGCGAGCGGAAATTTGCCGTTCCCGTCCCGGGCCTAAGGAAGGACGAGAAGGTTGGCCCCCTGCGCGAGGCAGAGGACGTCGCCTCGTCCGCCGCCCTGGAGGAGCATTGGCGGCTGCTTTATGTCGCGATGACCCGCGCGGAAGAGGCGCTGTTCATCGGCGGATCGCTTGGTCCGCGCGATGCGAAGAACGGTCCGCATGAGGACAGCTGGTACGCCCGGCTAAAGCCGCTTTTCCCGGACGACGCGCTTGCGGATGACTTGTGGGGCGCGCGTTACGAATGGGGCGGCCTAAGCGATGCAAAGCTACCCGAACCGGTGTCGCGTTCCGTTTCCGAAGTGGAATTGCCACGCTGGGCATCGACTCCCGTAGGGCCGGAGCCGCGACCGCCGCGTCCGCTTGCCCCGTCCGGGCTTGGCGAAGTCGAAGGCAGCGATCCGCCGCTACCTCCGGAAATTGCCGCCGGAGCCGCACGGCGCGGTGTGCTGATCCACGCCTTGCTGGAACGTCTTCCCGAAGTGCCGCAGGGCGAGAGGGAGGCGAGAGCGCTGGACTGGCTGGCCCGACAGGCGCCCGATCTTGTCGAGACGGAGCGGCGCGAAATGTACGAACGCGCGCGCGCGGTTTTGGAGACGCCGGAGTTTGCCTCGATCTTCGGCCCTGATGCGCTTGCGGAAATACCGCTGGCTGCAACGGTGCAGGGACAGGTTGTCATGGGTACGGCGGACAGGCTGCTGGTGACAGCGGAGAAGGTCACCGTCGTCGATTTCAAGACCGCGCGCCGACCGCCTGCTTCGCTCGGTGCGATACCGGAGACGACGATGCGCCAGATGGCCGCCTATGTTGCGGCGCTCGAAGCGATCTATCCGGGCAGGGCGGTAGAGGCCGCCGTGCTCTATACCCAGACGCCGCAATTGATCGCCTTGCCCGCAGCCTCCATCGCGCCCTACAAGACCGCGTTTCCGGATCGGCAGGAAAGCTTTGCCTTGCCGCCCGTTGAGTAATTGACCAAGCCGCCCCACATCGGCGGCAAACACGAATTCAGGAGATATCCCATGGCCACCATCAACGTAACCGACGAAGGCTTCCAGAAAGACGTCCTCGACAGCGACAAGCCCGTTCTCGTGGACTTCTGGGCCGAATGGTGCGGGCCGTGCAAGATGATCGCTCCGGCGCTGGAAGAACTTTCCGAAGAAATGGCCGACCAGGTCACCATCGCCAAGATGGACATCATGGAAAACACCGGCGTGCCCGGCCAGATGGGCGTCCAGTCGATCCCATACCTGGTCCTGTTCAAGGATGGCCAGCCGGCGGCACAGATGCGGGGCGCGGCTCCCAAGGGCCAGCTCAAGCAGTGGCTCGAAGGCGCGCTCTGACGCACGTCGGGACATAGTCTTGCCGCAATCTTGTTTTGCGGCGCAACATTGCTAAACGCGTGGAACCATGAAGCGCACGCACCTGCCTCTCAACGCTTTGCGCGTCTATGACGCCGCTGCCCGTCACCTGAGCTTTACCCGCGCTGCGGACGAGCTTGCGGTGACGCCTGCGGCCGTGGGCCAGCAGATCCGCGCGCTGGAAGACCACCTCGGGACCGTCCTGTTCCGGCGCACCAGCAAGGGGCTGGAGCTGACGCAGGAAGGTTCGGCGGGGCTCGACGCGTTGCGCGAAGGCTTCCTCAAGTTCGAGGAAAGCGTTTCCGCCATGCAGGCTGGCCAGGCGAGCGACAATTACACGGTCGCCTGCCCGCGCGAATTCTACGCCCAGTGGCTCGCTCCGCGCCTCGCGAAGTTTGCCGAGGCGAACCCCGACATCAAGTTCACTTTCGTAGCCGACGAGAACGCCGATTTCACCGAGGCCAATCTCGACTGCGCCATCCGGCTGGTCGACGGGCCGGGAGACCTGCAGGGCGTCGAGCTGGCTGCCGCGCGCCGCGTGACGGTTGCGGCGCCCGGTGCGCCCGACAAGTGGATCGACTGGGGCCTGCCGCTGCAGGACGGCACCGTGGCGCACGTCACGGTCAGCAATGCCGGGCAGGCGCTCTCGGGCGCCATGGCGGGGCTGGGCAAGGCGATCCTGCCGGAACTGCTCGCCAAGGAAGCGATCGAGGCGGGCCAGCTCGAAGTCCTCGACGGGCCCGAGCCAGGCACGCGTGCCTATTGGCTGGTCGCCCCGACGCCACAATGGCGCACGAAGAAGGTCAAGGCGCTGGTCGCCTTCCTGACGGCCTGATCGCCGCGCTGGCTGAGTCCATGCGCAGCGTAGAGACCCTTCGTACCGACCGCTTCACCCTGCGCCCGCTAAGGCGTGAGGACACGGCTGCGCTATTCCCGACCTTCGCGGACGAGGCGCAGTGCCTTTACCTGACCCGTCCAGCCTTCACTTCCGAGGACGAACTGTGGGGCTGGCTGGCGGAGCCGGACTGGAACGGGCGAACATGGATCGCCGAGGATGCGGATGGGCGCGTTGCGGGGCGGTTCGTCTCCGTGCCCGCCCATGAGTACGGGGTCGAGGAGATCGGCTACGTCACCTGCATGGACCGGCAGGGCGGGGGTGTGGCGCGCGAATGCACTGCGGCGTTGGTCGATCACCTGTTCGCGAGCGGCCTGCGCAAGCTCACCGCCGAGGTGGACATGGACAACACCCCCTCCATCCGCCTGCTCGAACGGCTCGGCTTCACGCGCGAGGCGCTGTTTCGGGAGCATGAGACGACCCACGCAGGGCTTCGCGATGTGGCGGTGTACGGCCTGCTGGCGAGCGAGCGGGCCTAGCTCTCGAACGCTGCGAAGACGTGCGCGATGCCGGGCGGGTCGGCCTGCTGCCGCAACCGTGTCAGTGCCTCGTCGATCTCGACCACAAATCCGCGCGAGGCGTCGACCGTCCCGCTCCCCACACCGCCCAGCATCCGCGTGAACTGCGTCGCGCTGCGGTTTTCGCTCAGCGTTTCGACATGGAAGCGCGTGATCCCTTCCTCGCGCGCGTCGAGCAGGATCGTCGCCGTCAGCAGCTTGCCGAGGCCGAGGCCGTGGAAATCGTCGATGATCGCGACGGAGAACTCCGCGCATTCCGGATCCTCCTCGTCGCGGAAGGCGTGGACGGCACCGATGGCGGAGCGCGGCGGGTCTTCCGACAGGTCGAGCGCGCCCCAGGCGAGGTGCATTACCCCGTCCGCGTCGAGCAGGCGGTCGATCACCCAGTCGGGCGGGGTGCGCATTCCGGAAAAGAACCGCAGATAGCGCGAGTGCGGCGACATCCGCTCTATGCCTGCGCGCATAAGCGCCTCGTCCGCGCGGTCCACGCGGCGGATGCAGACGCGGCGGCCGTCCTCGATCGCGGTGGTGATCGAACCCGGCCCGCAGCCACCGCGCCAAGGCACGTATCCGGGGGAGGGGGGATCGTCGGCGATGGGTCGGCTCCTTCGTCTGTGCGGGCGGCATAGCACAGGGTCGGCAGGCGGCTAAGCCCTTCCATGCGGGGCCGCGCGGCCTAGACCAGCCCCTCTTGTGCCAGCACCTCGTCGCGAATGCGCTCGTAGGTGATGTGCCCGGGGACGATGTTGCGCACGTCCTCGCGATAGCGGCCGCGATAGGCGAGGACGAAGCAGAGCAGCGAATTGGCGCGCGGGTTGTAGTACCCTTCGGTCAGGGCGCGCTCGATCGCGCAATCCTCCAGCCGCCAGACGCCATATCCTACCGCCTCGTCCCACGCGGCGGCAAACCCTTCCGCCCCGGGCCGCGCACGCAGCTTGTAGAGCGCCTCCATGCTCTTCCCGATCGACCGCGCCGCCTGCACGACAATCCCCGTCGCCGCCAGCGTGGCGACGAAGCGGCGCTGCAGGTCCGGCGTGATGGAATTACGCCGCGGCTGCTTGTGAATATAGGGCGCGAAGTCGAGGAGAGGATCGTCCGGATCAAGCTCCGGCCCGGGATTGGCAACGGCAGAAGTCGCCTGTCGAGGCGTAACACGAGTGGTTTCGTTCATAGGCCGAGCCAAGATGCAGAAAGCCATCAAGTAGGAAACAGCTATCGGATAAGCGCCAAATCCGAGCCGAAGGCGAAGGCAAGGCCGACCGGCCGCCCGAGCCTATGCGAGGAAGCCAAGCCGCACGGACGTGCGGCGCCCGGCGCCTGAGGGCGCAAACAAAAAACTTCCGGCGCCTGAGGGCGAAAACAAAAAACCCACAAAAAAAACGGCGCCCGTCTTTCGACGGACACCGCTTTTTGTCGCCTGCGGAGTGAACCGCGGGCTGTGTGGCTTACATGCCTTCGTCGACAGCGTCTTCAGCTGCGTCGCCGGCTTCGCCCATGGCGTCTGCCTGTGCGTCGAGAGCTTCTTCAGCTGCTTCGTCGCCCTGTGCTTCTGCGAGGTCGGCCTGCTCTTCAAGGAGGTCTTCCTGCGATTCAGCCTGCTGTTCAGCCAGGTCTTCCTGAGCTTCCTGCTCGCTTTCGGCGCAAGCTGCGAGCGAGAGAGCGGCTGCCGAAACGGCGACGATTGCCAGTTTGTTGAACTTCATGTGGTATTCCCCTTTAAGTGGATTCCGAGCGCGGCAACCCGCGCTTCGACCATACTACGCATCAATGACAAATTTGTGCCACATTTTTTTTCATGTGGTGTGAAATCAGTGGGATGGGGTGGGGGTGCAACCCTTCAACTCTGGCGAAACACGGCGTGCTCCCAGCACGCCGCAAGGGCGACCGCCCGCCCGAGCTTATGCGAGGAAGCCAAGCCGCACGGATGTGCGGCGCCCGGCGTTTGAGGGACGAAAATAAAAAATGCGAAGTAAGGAAATTCTATTTGGCCAGCGAAGTGTGGCGTAAACGGTGTCCTCAGGAAAACAAAACGCGCTGATTGTCCAGCTTCCTAGCTTGACCGAAAGCGCCTGCTCGCCATGCCTAACAACGATATAGACATTTTGAGGGGTCATAGAAATCGCAGTATTCTGTTCGCAGAGAACTCAAGGCAACTATTCTGCTTGTTCGATAATTTTCCCGTGCATGGAACGCATATAGGATTCTTGACCTTTCGAGTACCCAAGCGAAAAATCATCGTAGAATTGCTGGTTTTTCTGTCTACTTCGCGTGTCGCCATTTGACAGCATCAAATAGGCGCGCATTTGCTTAATGCTCAACTTGATTTTTGTCATTTCAATCACCGAAATAGTTTTGGAAAAACTGCTGGTTCAAATCGCGTTGAAAATAGTGCTTTCTCTTGATCCATACGAACCCGTCACCCTTAGAGATCACAGCTACGTCAATCGCTCCGCCGACGGTTTCAGGATCGCCCGAGACCCTTCTTTTTAAAGAAGTAAGGTTCACGAATGATTCTGCAACGTGCGCAATTTCATCTTTGGGCGCAAACCGCAAAACCTCCTCAATTGGGGTTCGATATCTTTTGTAAGAGAAGCTTGCGAGCTGTGAGTCAAGGTCATTCAAGGATTCTGGTAGAGAGCGCTCTATCATTGCGAGCGTAACAAGTTTCTCATCTTCTGACAGCTGAGTGTGCTCATCTAATATCTCTTGAGAATGTGCCATCACAAAACCAGCCAACATCCCACGAGAGAAATTTGCGTATCCGTCGTCGATTCCATTCACGAAGGCATCGACCGCATCCTCTTGAGCGAAAGCTTCGATGTGAACGGTCTCGCCATCTCGTGCGATGTCGACCGGTTCATGCTCCATTATCCGAAGTTTGTTCTCGACCCCTCCATCCACTCGCAAATGGCACAATGTCGGGAAAAGTTCTTCCGCGCCGAAGCCAGCGACCACAATACCAGTGGAGAGGCGACTGTAGTACTGACTGCAGATATGTTGATGGACAAGTTTTTTGAAGCGACCTCGAAATTTTCTCGGGATTGCTTCATGGTTGAAAGGATTCTGGTCTAGATAGGTATCGATTGCGGCGCCATATTTTCTCGAGAAATGCCAATACGAATAGTTTTTGTAATTTTCGAGATATTCGGTTTCCAAGACATTTTGTTCGACTTGTTCAATCGCTTGCGCCATACATTCTGTTTTCGTCCCCTGAAAACTAGCTCTCTTCATCGTTCCTTGGATCGATGAATAGGTGTGGGAGCAGCTGAAAATAACGTTGATGACTTGCTGTTTTTCATCGAACACATTTGGCGACGATATATATGCCTTAAACTCCTCAACATACTCTTTCACCGTCGCGAAAGCCTCGGCCCCCAGCTTTGTCCGGAATGATTTAATGATAGTTTCCCATGGTACGCCGCAATGTTCGACATGGCCGTAAATCATTATGCCGATCGGATGATGCTTGCTGAGCGTGAATATCTTGTTGGCGCCCGTGAATATCTTTTCACGACCAGCCTGTCCCGTTGTCACGGCGGAATCAGCTGCAAGTGCAATCGCTCCCTTATTCATGATTGCCACTTCTGCTGTCATTACTCGATATCTCCTTTATTTACGTCTTAATATTGATTTTTTCAGACTTGAAGTTCAGGGCAGTTTGAAGTTGTGGATTTGGTGTGGAGCGTCCCCATCCCTTGACCCAAACCCCCTCCCACACTTTGCGCCCACCCATCCGCTGAGGGATTCGCCCTGTGCGAAACCAACGCTGGCCAGATAGAGCCGAACGTTGCCGGTCATGGCCCGGGGGCCTTCCGCTAATGCGATGTGGGCCGATCGGTGGAGCGTTTCAGGCCCGGCCAGCCAAACAGCTCCACCGCCTTGTAATCCGGCGAAAACTCCCCATCTTAGATTTAGCTACCAGTCGCAATCGACGGTCCCGAGGGCCAGTTGTCCTCTCTTCTTTCCATTTCGCCTTCTAGCCCGCGCACAAGCGGTCGCTGATGAACGCCTGCGCGAAATCGAAGGACTATTCCCATGACTCATTATGGCACCATCAAGAACTACGACAGCGGCAAGGGCGAGGGCATGATCACTCCCGAAAAGGGCGGCGATGTGCTGCATTTCGCCAAGGCCGATCTCAAGCCGGAATCCTCCGCTCCCCAGCAGGGCCAGCGCTTCGGTTACGAAACGAAGCAGGTTGGCGGCGGGAAGCCGCAGGCCATCAACCTTCGCCAGGAAGAACAGGGCGCAGGCAACCAGGGTGAACAGGCCAGCAAGCAGCAGGGCTGATGCATGATTTTTCGGGCGCGTCGCAAGGATGCGCCCGAATTTCCTGACGGTTGCCGCAGGAGGCGAGCCATGGATCTCAATGAACTGCTACACAAGCACCAGATTGCGGTGATGAAAGCCTCTGCTTCCGGCGATACAGAGGCGCAGGACGGCCATTTCGCCAAGGTCGCCGAATACGCCGCCCGCATACGCGGGCTGCGGGATACGTTGCGCGCCAGCAAGCCGGATGAAACGGTCAACCGGCCGGAAACGATCATCTACGGCAGCTATGCCGGCGATACGGAAGCGCCTGTGTCTATCGAATGGGTCGAACCGGTCGATCCGGTCAAATCCTGGGAAGACGAAGGCGGCGCGGTCCGCCATCCGGCACAACCTAGGCCGCCGCAGATTACCGAGCGTATAGCGCGGTCTTACCATGTGGGGCCTTACGTCTACCAGGACCTCGACCTTGCAGTGGCCGAGCACCTGCGTCAGTTGAGCGCCGAAGAGGGCGGCACGGCTTGACCAATACCCCCTCCCACACTATGTGCGCGGCCATCCGGTGAGGGAATCGCCCCGTGCGAAACCAACGCTGGCCAGATAGAGCTGAACATTGCCGGTCATGACCCGGGGGCCTGTCGCTGATGCGATAAGGCTCTTTTCTATTGCAGCGAACCAGTTTCGCTCGGGGCAGCCGTCAAAGTAACCCGGTGGCCGTGTGGGCCGATGGGTGGAGCGTTTCAGGCTCGTGCGTACAGACCGCCCAGGTGCCCTTTGCGGCGTCGGTGCGGCGCTTGGCACGAACCCGACGAACCATCCCGAAACCCGCTAGTTGCCGCCATCGAAACGGTGAAGAGAGAACTCATGCCGACTATTAACCAGCTGGTCCGCAAGGGCCGCGTTCCGCAGAAGGCCAAGTCCAAGGTCCCTGCAATGGAGCAGAACCCGCAGAAGCGCGGCGTTTGCACCCGTGTCTACACGACCACTCCGAAGAAGCCGAACTCGGCTCTGCGCAAGGTTGCCAAGGTTCGCCTGACCAACCAGCGCGAAGTCATCTCCTACATCCCGGGCGAAGGCCACAACCTGCAGGAGCACAGTGTCGTGCTCATCCGCGGCGGCCGTGTTCGCGACCTTCCCGGCGTTCGTTACCACGTCCTTCGCGGCGTGCTCGATACGCAGGGTGTCAAGGATCGCAAGCAGTCGCGCTCGAAGTATGGCGCGAAGCGTCCGAAGTAATCCACGGGACTTAGGAGATAATCAATGAGTCGTCGTCGTCGTCCCGAGAAGCGGGAAATCCTGCCTGATCCGAAATTCAACGATCAGGTCCTTTCGAAATTCATGAACAACCTGATGTATGACGGCAAGAAGGCCGTTGCAGAAGGTATCGTCTACACCGCGCTCGACGTGGTCGAGGAAAAGGCAAAGGCCAACCCGGTCGAGCTGTTCCACGCCGCCCTCGAAAACATCAAGCCGCAGGTCGAAGTTCGCAGCCGCCGTGTCGGTGGTGCGACCTACCAGGTGCCGGTCGAGGTTCGCCCCGAGCGTGCCCAGGCACTCGCGATCCGCTGGCTGATCGGTGCAGCGCGCGGTCGTCCGGAAACCACCATGGCAGCACGTCTGTCGGGTGAGCTGATGGATGCGGCGAACAACCGCGGCAACGCCGTGAAGAAGCGCGAAGACACGCACCGCATGGCGGACGCGAACCGCGCTTTCTCGCACTACCGCTGGTAAGCCGTTCCGCTTGTGGGGCCGGGGGAGGGGGTTTCCTTCCCCGCGGTCTTCAAGCGGTCACAATGATACCCATATGGGGCTGGAGAATTCGTCTCCTCCCCCAGTCTTAAGGAAAAGCACATGGCTCGCGAATATCCGCTGGAGCGGTACCGCAACATCGGCATCATGGCCCACATCGATGCCGGCAAGACCACCACGACCGAGCGTATCCTTTACTACACCGGCAAGTCCTACAAGATCGGCGAAGTCCACGACGGCGCCGCTACCATGGACTGGATGGAGCAGGAGCAGGAACGCGGCATCACCATCACGTCTGCTGCCACGACCACGTTCTGGCAGAACGAAGACGGCAAGGGTGAGAAGCACCGCATCAACATCATCGACACGCCCGGACACGTCGACTTCACCATCGAAGTCGAACGTTCGCTCCGCGTACTCGACGGCGCTGTTGCAGTTTTCGACGGCGTCGCCGGCGTAGAACCGCAGTCCGAAACTGTCTGGCGCCAGGCCGACAAGTACGGCGTTCCCCGGATGTGCTTCATCAACAAGTTGGACCGCACCGGCGCAGACTTCTACTACTGCGTCCAGTCGATCATCGACCGCCTCGGCGCTACGCCGCTGGTGCTCTATCTCCCGATCGGTTCTGAAGCCGATCTTGCTGGCGTGGTTGACCTCGTTAACAACCGCGGCATCGTCTGGGAAAACGACGGCTTGGGTGCGACGTTCAACTATGTCGACATCCCGGCCGACATGGCCGACAAGGCTGCCGAATATCGCGAGAAGCTGATCGAGACCGCCGTCGAACAGGACGACGATGTCATGGAGCAGTACCTCGAAGGTAACGAGCCCGATGCCGCAACGCTCAAGAAGCTGATCCGCAAGGGTACCATGGCACGTGACTTCGTTCCCGTGCTGTGTGGCTCGGCATTCAAGAACAAGGGCGTCCAGCCCCTGCTCGACGCGGTTGTCGACTACATGCCGTCGCCGCTCGATGTTCCGGCCATCAAGGGCGTCCTGCCCGACAGCGATGAAGAAGCAACGCGTCCGTCTTCCGACGATGCTCCTTTCTCGGCGCTGGCGTTCAAGATCATGAACGACCCGTTCGTCGGCTC
This sequence comes from Qipengyuania seohaensis, assembly GCF_002795865.1. Lineage (NCBI taxonomy): Bacteria > Pseudomonadati > Pseudomonadota > Alphaproteobacteria > Sphingomonadales > Erythrobacteraceae > Qipengyuania > Qipengyuania seohaensis. The sequence continues at coordinate 239,247 of NZ_CP024920.1, read as the reverse complement.
GCTGACCTTCACCCGCATCTATTCGGGCCAGCTGTCCAAGGGCAGCGTCCTGAACTCGGTGAAGGACAAGAAGGAAAAGATCGGCCGTATGCTGCTGATGCATTCCAACAACCGTGAAGACATCGATGAGGCATTTGCCGGCGATATCGTCGCAATTGCCGGCCTGAAGGAAACCACCACCGGCGATACGCTGTGTGATGCCTCCAAGCCGATCATTCTCGAGCGTATGGAATTCCCCGAGCCGGTTATCGAACTGTCGGTGGAACCCAAGACCAAGGCCGACCAGGAAAAGATGGGCGTTGCCCTCAACCGCCTGGCTGCCGAAGATCCGAGCTTCCGCGTCACCACGGATCACGAATCCGGTCAGACGATCATCAAGGGCATGGGCGAGCTTCACCTCGACATCCTCGTCGATCGCATGAAGCGCGAGTTCAAGGTCGAAGCCAACGTCGGCGCACCGCAGGTCGCTTACCGCGAATACCTCGGCAAGCCGGTTGACGTGGACTACACCCACAAGAAGCAGTCGGGTGGTTCGGGTCAGTTCGGTCGCGTCAAGGTCAAGGTCACCCCGGGTGAGCGCGGCCAGGGCTTCGTGTTCGAAGACAGCATCAAGGGCGGTAACATTCCGAAGGAATACATCCCGGCCATCGAAAAGGGCTTCCGCGAGCAGGCCGAAAGCGGCCATCTCGTCGGCTTCCCGATCATCGACTTCACCGTCGAACTTTACGACGGTGCGTACCATGACGTCGACTCGAGCGCGATCGCGTTCGAAATCGCCGGCCGTGGTGCCATGCGTGAAGTCGCGGATCGTTCGGGCATCAAGCTGCTCGAGCCGATCATGAAGGTCGAAGTCGTGACCCCCGAGGACTACCTCGGCGACGTCATCGGCGACCTTAACTCGCGTCGTGGCCAGATCCAGGGCACCGACAGCCGCGGTAACGCACAGGCTGTCGAAGCCAACGTGCCGCTCGCGAACATGTTCGGCTACGTGAACGAGCTGCGTTCCTTTACCCAGGGCCGCGCTCAGTACTCGATGCAGTTCAGCCACTACGACGAAGTTCCGGCTAACGTGGCACAGGAAGTCAAGGAGAAGCTTGCGTAAGGCAGCTTCACCGTCTAGGGGCGGCGCCTGATTCCGCGGGCGCCGTTTCTTCCCGCAGAAATCCCAATTTTTAAGACAGAGGTTATTGGAAAATGGCGAAGGAAAAATTCGAGCGCAATAAGCCGCACGTCAACGTTGGCACCATCGGCCACGTCGACCACGGCAAGACCACGCTGACCGCGGCTATCACCAAGGTTCAGGGTTCGGCCGTCGATTTCGCAAACATCGACAAGGCTCCCGAAGAGCGTGAGCGCGGCATCACCATCTCGACCGCACACGTCGAGTACGAAACCGACGCACGTCACTACGCGCACGTCGACTGCCCGGGTCACGCCGACTACGTGAAGAACATGATCACCGGTGCTGCCCAGATGGACGGCGCTATCCTGGTCGTGAACGCAGCTGACGGCCCGATGCCGCAGACCCGCGAGCACATCCTGCTTGCGCGTCAGGTCGGCGTTCCGCAGCTGGTCGTTTACCTGAACAAGGTCGACCAGGTCGACGACGAGGAAATCCTCGAGCTCGTCGAACTCGAAGTTCGCGAACTGCTCAGCTCGTACGACTTTGACGGCGACAACATTCCGATCATCAAGGGTTCGGCTCTCGCCGCTCTCGAAGGTCGTGATCCGGAAATCGGCGAAAACTCCATCAAGGCGCTGATGGAAGCGGTCGACACCTACATCCCGACCCCCGATCGTCCGGTCGACAAGGACTTCCTGATGCCGATCGAAGACGTGTTCTCGATCTCGGGTCGTGGTACGGTTGTCACCGGCCGCGTCGAAACCGGCGTTGTGAACGTTGGCGACGAAGTCGAAATCGTCGGCATCAAGGACACCACCAAGACGACCGTCACCGGCGTCGAAATGTTCCGCAAGCTGCTTGACCGCGGTGAAGCAGGCGACAACATCGGTGCCCTGATCCGCGGCGTCGGCCGTGAAGACGTCGAGCGTGGCCAGGTCCTCGCTAAGCCCGGTTCGGTTAACCCGCACACCGAGTTCAGCGCAGAAGTCTACGTCCTGTCGAAGGACGAAGGTGGCCGTCACACGCCGTTCTTCGCGAACTACCGTCCGCAGTTCTACTTCCGCACCACCGACGTCACCGGCGAAGTGATCCTTCCCGAAGGCACCGAAATGGTGATGCCGGGCGACAACGTGACGATCGACGTCAAGCTTATCGCTCCGATCGCCATGGACCAGGGTCTGCGCTTCGCAATCCGCGAAGGCGGCCGTACGGTCGGCTCGGGCGTTGTTGGCTCGATCAAGAAGTAAGCTTCGGCTTTAATGGCAGGCCCGTCCTTCCTTTCGGGGAGGGGCGGGCCTTCCGCTTTTCTGAGGGTTTGCGATCGGTGCTGAGGCACGGTTGGTCGCACCTCGATCCCGCTTGTTGGATTTGGCGGAAATCGGGGGTTGCCAGATGCGGGTGTCACCCGTATATGCGCGCCCACAGGCAGAGATTCGTCTCTGATTTATCGAATTCATGGAAGGTCGCTCGTTCCGGGAAGCCGGGTCCAATGCGAGGCGGACCTTTCTTTTTGTTTGCGGGTCACCCCCGGCCCGCTTGGCTCTTTCGCATCGGTGTAGGTAATGGAAGCACAGAATATCCGCATTCGCCTCAAGGCGTTCGACCATCGCGTTCTCGACCAGGCAACTGGTGAAATCGCAGACACCGCACGTCGTACGGGTGCCCTCATTCGTGGTCCCATTCCCATGCCGACGCGCATCGAGAAGTTCACCGTGAACCGCGGCCCGCACATCGACAAGAAGTCGCGCGAGCAGTTCGAGGTGCGCACGTACAAGCGTCTGCTCGACATCGTGCAGCCCAACGCCCAGACCGTCGATGCGCTCATGAAGCTCGACCTCGCAGCTGGCGTGAACGTCGAGATCAAGCTGGCCTAAGCCACTGATCCGGTCCCCGGCAGGACCTTAAAGCAGCCGGAAGTTCAAAGGGGCCCTCGATTGCCCCGCCGGACCTTCGGGTCAGGCAAGACATCGGGATACCGCCGGGCATTAGCTCGGGACTGCGTCCCCCGTCTGCTTCCATCATGGAGGCAATCAGCCCGGACGGGGCACGCATCATATCATCGGGCTGGCAAGCACCCTGGGGATGGGCCTCTGGGTGCCTCTGTTGAGGAGTTTGACGATGCGCACAGGCGTGATCGCAAAGAAAGTCGGGATGACCCGCCTCTTCCAGGAGGACGGACGGCACGTACCCGTGACCGTTCTTTCGCTGGAAGATTGCCAGGTTACCGCACATCGCACGCAGGACCGCGACGGCTATTATGGCGTCCAGGTCGGTTCGGGCGAAGCGAAGCAGAAGAACGTAAACAAGCCGCAGCGCGAAGCTTTTGCCAAGGCAGAAGTCGGGCTGAAGATGAAGGTCGCGGAATTCCGCGTCGACAGCGAGGAAGCCCTGCTTCCGGTCGGCGCTCGCATTTCTGCAGAGCACTTCATCGCGGGCCAGAAGGTCGACATCACCGGCCACACGCAGGGTAAGGGCTTTGCCGGCGCCATGAAGCGTTGGGGCTTCGGTGGTCTGCGCGCTTCGCACGGTGTTTCGGTCTCGCACCGTTCGCACGGTTCGACGGGTAACCGCCAGGATCCGGGCCGCGTGTTCAAGGGCAAGAAGATGGCCGGCCACATGGGCGACCGTCAGCGTACCCAGCAGAACCTCGAGATCGTGCGCACCGACGCCGATCGCGGTCTTCTTTTCGTCAAGGGTTCGGTCCCGGGCGCGAAGAATGGCTGGCTCATGGTTCGCGATGCCGTGAAGATTGCTCCGGCCGAGGAACTCCCGTTCCCGGGCGTCATGCGCCGTAACCAGGACGAGTTTGCTTCGGAAGAAGCGGCTGCAGGTCTGGTCGAAAGCGCAGCCGAGCATGAAGTGAACACCGAGGTGGACGCCGAAACTCAGGCGAAGCTTCTCGCACAGCAGGAAGCTGGTGCCGAGGGTGATGCCACCGATAGCAAGGAGTCCTGATCGTGAAGGTCAAGGTCCAGAAAATCGACGGTAAGGCGTCGGGCGATATCGAACTGAACGCAGATGTGTTCGGTCTCGAGCCGCGTGCCGACATCCTTCACCGCGTTGTAACGTGGCAGCTTGAAAACCGCCGCGGCACTGCACGCCCCACGCGTGAGCGTTCGGACGTTGCCCGCACGGGCAAGAAGTTCGGTCGTCAGAAGGGTTCGGGCGGCGCACGTCACGGCGATCGTGGCGCTCCGATCTTCATCGGTGGTGGTAAGGCTCATGGTGCGCGCAAGCGGGACTTCGAGCAGTCGCTGAACAAGAAGATCCGCGCACTCGGCCTCAAGATGGCCCTCTCGAGCAAGGCGAAGGACGGCCTCGTCGTCGTCGACAGCCTCGAGCTCAAGGACGCCAAGACGAAGGCGCTGAAGGGCGTGTTCGACAAGAATGGCTGGAACGGCAAGGTCCTGGTCATCGACGGCGAAAGCGTGAACGACGGTTTCAAGAAGGCCGCCGGAAACCTGCCGGGCGTGAACGTAATGCCCGCCATGGGCGCCAACGTTTACGACATCCTGAAGCACGATACGCTCGTCCTCACCAAGGACGCGGTCGCAAAGCTGGAGGGCCGTTTCAATGGCTAAGAAGCAGGCAGTAGACGCGCGTCACTATGACGTCGTGCTCGCACCGCACATCACCGAAAAGTCGACCCTTGCTTCCGAGCATAATGCGGTCGTCTTCAAAGTGGCCAATGACGCAACGAAGCCGCAGATCAAGGAAGCCATCGAGGCGATCTTTGACGTGAGCGTGACCGGCGTCAACACGATCAATGTCAAGGGCAAGACCAAGCGTTGGCGCGGCAAGCCCTACAAGCGCAATGACGTGAAGAAGGCTGTCGTCACCCTGAAGGACGGCGATAGCATCGACGTCACCAGCGGTATCTGAGGGGCTAGGAAACAATGGCACTCAAGAATTACAAACCGACGAGCCCCGCGCGCCGCGGCCTCATCCTCGTCGACAAGTCGGGCCTGTACAAAGGCAAGCCCGTCAAGTCGCTCACGGAAGGCAAGCGCAAGACCGGTGGCCGGAACAACAAGGGCCATGTCACCTCGCGTGGCATCGGCGGCGGTCACAAGCAGAAGTACCGCTTCATCGACTTCAAGCGTCGCAAGTGGGACGCTGAAGGCACTGTGGAACGGATCGAATACGATCCCAACCGCACCGCTTTCATCGCACTTGTGAAGTACGAAGACGGTGAGCAGGCCTACATCCTGGCTCCGCAGCGTCTCGCTGTCGGCGACAAGGTGATCGCAGCCGAAAAGGCCGACACCAAGCCCGGCAACGCAATGCTGCTCGGCCAGATGCCGGTCGGTACGATCTGCCACAACGTGGAAATGAAGCCGGGCAAGGGCGGCCAGATCGCTCGCGCTGCAGGTTCCTATGTCCAGCTGGTCGGTCGCGACCGCGGCATGGTCATCGTGCGTCTCAACAGCGGCGAGCAGCGTTACCTGCGCGCCGACTGCATGGGCACCGTTGGCGCCGTGTCGAACCCGGACAACCAGAACCAGAACCTGGGCAAGGCCGGTCGTCGTCGCTGGATGGGCATCAAGCCGCTGACCCGCGGTGTCGCCAAGAACCCGGTCGATCACCCGCACGGTGGTGGTGAAGGCCGCACCAGCGGTGGCCGTCATCCCGTCACTCCGTGGGGTAAGCCGACCAAGGGCGCCCGCACCCGCAAGAACAAGCAGACGGACAAGTTCATTATCCGTTCGCGTCACGCGAAGAAGAAGAGGTAATCCGACATGGCTCGTTCCGTCTGGAAAGGTCCGTTCGTCGAACTCAGCCTTCTGAAGAAGGCCGAAGAGGCTCAGGATGCAACCAATGCCAAGCCGATCAAGACCTGGTCGCGCCGCAGCACTATCCTGCCCCAGTTCGTCGGTCTCACGTTCAACGTGTACAACGGCCACAAGTTCATCCCCGTAGCCGTTTCGGAAGAAATGGTCGGCCACAAGCTTGGTGAATTCGCGCCCACGCGCACGTTCCCGGGTCACGCTGCCGACAAGAAGGGTAAGCGCTGATGAGCAAGCAGAAAGCTCCCCGTCGCGTCGCCGACAACGAGGCTCTGGCAGTAGGCACCACCATTCGTGGTTCCGCGCAGAAGCTGAACCTCGTTGCCGAGCTCATCCGCGGCAAGAAGGCCGAAGAGGCCCTCAACATCCTGGCCTTCTCGAAGAAGTCGATGGCCAAGGATGCCACGAAGGTTCTCGCTTCGGCGATCGCCAACGCGGAAAACAACCACAACCTCGATGTCGACTCGCTGGTCGTAGCCGAGGCTTCGGTAGGCAAGTCGATCACGATGAAGCGCTTCCACACCCGTGGTCGCGGCAAGTCGACGCGCATCCTGAAGCCGTTCAGCCGCCTTCGGATCGTCGTTCGCGAGCAGGAAGAGGCGTAAGATGGGCCATAAGAGCAATCCGATCGGTCTGCGCCTGCAGATCAACCGCACCTGGGACAGCCGCTGGTACGCCGAAGGGCGCGACTATGCGAAGCTGCTGAGCGAAGACATCGAGATCCGCAAGTACATCCTCAAGAACGCTGCTCAGGCTGCGATCTCGAAGGTTGTGATCGAGCGTCCGGCCAAGCTGTGCCGCGTTTCGATCTATGCTGCGCGTCCCGGCGTCATCATCGGCAAGAAGGGCGCGGACATCGAGAAGCTGCGTGCGCAGCTGTCGAAGATGACCGAAAGCGAAGTGAAGCTGAACATCGTCGAGATCCGCAAGCCGGAAGTCGACGCGAAGCTCGTCGCGCAGGGCATTGCCGATCAGCTGATCCGCCGTGTCGCATTCCGCCGCGCTATGAAGCGCGCCATGCAGTCGGCCATGCGCCTTGGTGCCGAAGGCATCAAGATCATGTGTGGCGGCCGTCTTGGCGGTGCAGAAATCGCACGTGTCGAACAGTATCGCGAAGGCCGCGTGCCGCTGCACACGCTGCGCGCCAACATCGATTACGCTGAAGCCGAAGCGCTAACCGCTTACGGCATCATCGGGATCAAGGTGTGGGTCTTCAAGGGTGAGATCCTCGGCCATGACCCGACCGCGCAGGACCGTCTCATGATGGAATCGCAGACGTCCGGCGTCCGTCCGGCTCGCTGATTGCAGGATTAGGAAAGAACCATGCTGCAACCGAAGAAAACCAAGTACCGCAAGGCGTTCAAGGGCAAGATCCATGGCAACGCCAAGGGCGGCACCACGCTGAACTTCGGCTCGTACGGCCTCAAGGCCCTCGAGCCCGAGCGTATCACCGCACGCCAGATCGAAGCTGCGCGTCGTGCGATCACGCGTCACATCAAGCGTCAGGGCCGTCTCTGGATCCGCGTCTTCCCCGATGTGCCGGTGTCGAAGAAGCCTGCCGAAGTCCGTCAGGGTAAGGGTAAGGGCTCCGTCGAATACTGGGCCGCTCGCGTAAAGCCGGGCCGTATTCTGTTCGAACTCGACGGCGTTGCCGGCCCGCTGGCCGCCGAAGCGTTCAGCCGCGCAGCGATGAAGCTGCCGGTAAAGACCAAGGTTGTTGCCCGTCTGGGTGACTCCTCGCACCTGGGAGGCGAATGATGAGCAAGATCGAAGATCTGCGCCAGAAGAGCGACGACCAGTTGGCAGAGGAACTGACCAACCTGAAGCGTGAGCAGTTCAACCTGCGCTTCCAGGCTGCGACGAACCAGCTCGAAGCGCCCGCCCGCATCCGCGAAGTCCGCCGTTCGATCGCCAAGATCAAGACGCTGCAGACCGAGCGCGCCAGCGCCGCTGCCAAGGCTTAAGGAGTAGACCATGCCCAAGCGTATTCTGATCGGGACCGTCACCTCCGACAAGACCGACAAAACCGTGACCGTACTGGTCGAGCGTAAGGTGAAGCACCCCCTCTACGGGAAGATCATCCGCCGCTCGAAGAAGTACCACGCCCACGACGAGAAGAACGAGTACCAGCTCGGCGACGTCGTGCGCATCGAAGAGACCAAGCCGATCTCGAAGACCAAGACCTGGTTGGTCAAGGATCGAGTAACGGCAGGCGGAACGCAGGCTGTCGAGGCTGACCTCGAAGTCGAAGCCGCAGGCAACTGAGTTAGACGTTAGGAACTGCCGGACTTGTTCCGGCAAGCCAGTGAGAAGGAAACGGATCAATGATCCAGATGCAATCCAATCTCGACGTCGCGGACAATAGCGGCGCCAAGCGCGTCCAGTGCATCAAGGTACTGGGCGGCTCCAAGCGCCGCACCGCGTCCGTCGGCGACGTGATCGTGGTTTCCGTCAAGGAAGCCCAGCCGCGCACCAAGGTGAAGAAGGGCGATGTCCATCGCGCTGTCATCGTGCGCACGAAGAAGGACGTACGCCGCCCCGATGGCAGCGTGATCCGCTTCGACAGCAACGCCGCGGTTCTCGTCAATAAGAACGAAGAACCGATCGGCACCCGTATCTTCGGGCCGGTGGTACGCGAACTGCGTGGCCGCGGCTTCATGAAGATCATCTCGCTTGCTCCGGAGGTGCTCTAAGATGGCATCCGCTAAGATCAAGAAGGGTGACACCGTCGTAGTCCTGTCCGGCAAGGATAAGGGCAAGACCGGCACCGTGTCGAAAGTAAGCCCCAAGGACGGCAAACTCGTCGTCGAAGGTGTGAACATCGCGGCCCGTCACCGCAAGCCGACCCAGCAGAACCCGCAGGGTGGTATCGACCGCTTCGAAGCTCCGATGCCGATCGGCAAGGTTGCTGTGGCCGATCCCAAGGATGGCAAGCCCACCCGCGTCCGTTTCGAAGAAAAGGACGGCAAGAAGGTGCGCGTCGCCGTCAAATCCGGGGAGACCATCGATGGCTGATTATACGCCTCGCATGAAGCAGCGCTACGACGACCAGATCGTCAAGGCGATGACCGAGAAATTTGGCTACAAGAACCGTCTTGAGGTTCCGAAGCTGGAAAAGATCACGCTCAACATGGGTGTGGGCGAAGCCAGCCAGGACAAGAAGAAGGTCCAGACTGCAGCCGAAGAGATGGCACTGATTGCCGGCCAGAAGCCGGTTATCACCAAGGCCAAGAAATCGATCGCACAGTTCAAGCTGCGTGAAGGCATGCCGATCGGCGCGAAGGTCACCCTTCGTCGTGAGCGCATGTACGAATTCGTTGATCGCCTTGTGACCATCGCAATGCCCCGCATCCGCGACTTCCGTGGCCTCAACGCCAAGTCGTTCGACGGTCGCGGCAACTACGCAATGGGCCTCAAAGAACAGATCATCTTTCCCGAGATCAGCTACGATCAGATCGATAAGGTCCGGGGCATGGATATCATCGTAACAACCACGGCAAAGACCGACGAAGAAGCGCGCGAACTGCTGCGTCTGTTCGGTTTCCCGTTCCCGGCTGAAAAGTCGGAAGAGAAGGAGGCGGCGTGAGCCGCCTTCCGATCGAGAGATAAGGAAGGAACTTAAGTCCAATGGCGAAACTGAGTTCGATCAACAAGAATGAGCGTCGCAAGAAGCTCGTCAAGCAGTATGCGGAGAAGTTCGCAAAGCTGAAGGCGATCGCAGACGACGAGAGCCTCGATGAAGGCGAGCGACTGATCGCGCGCCTCAAGATGGCTGAACTGCCGCGTAATGCGAACCCGACCCGGGTGCGTAACCGCTGCTCCACCACCGGCCGCCCGCGCGGCTATTACCGCAAGTTCGGCCTTAACCGTATCGAACTGCGCGACCTCGGCAACAAGGGCCTGATTCCGGGCCTGACCAAGTCGAGCTGGTGAGGAATCGATAGATGGCTATGACCGATCCCCTGGGTGATATGCTCACCCGTATCCGCAACGGCCAGCAGGCGAAGAAGGACAGCGTCCTTTCGCCGGCTAGCAAGCTGCGTGCAAACGTCCTCGAAGTGCTCCAGCGCGAAGGCTACATCCGTGGCTACAGCGACGATGCTTCGGGCAAGCACCCGCAGCTGCGGATTGAACTGAAGTATTTCGAAGGCGAACCGGCTATCAAGCACGTCGCCCGCGTCTCCAAGCCCGGCCGCCGCGTCTACGCGGGTTCGAAAGAACTCCCCGTCGTCCGTAACGGCCTTGGCATCACCATCGTCTCGACGCCGAAGGGCGTGCTCTCGGACGCCGAGGCACGTGCCGACAATGTCGGTGGCGAAGTGCTGGCGGAGGTATTCTGATGAGCCGCATCGGTAAAAAACCCGTCGCGATCCCGAGTGGGGTCGAGGCCAAGATCGAAGATGGCACGCTCAGTGTGAAGGGTCCCAAGGGCACCCTTTCCATGGGTATGTCCGATCTGGTCGAGTACAAGCTGGAAGACGGCGAAATCTCGGTCACTCCGGCCAATGACACCCGTCAGGCACGCAACCACTGGGGCATGCAGCGCACGCTGGTGTCGAACCTGGTCGAAGGCGTTACCGAAGGTTTCAGCAAGGTCCTCGAGATCAACGGCGTTGGTTATCGTGCACAGGCACAGGGCAAGAAGCTCAAGCTTCAGCTCGGTTACTCGCACGACGTCGACCTCGATGTTCCGGAAGGTATCGAGGTGAAGACCCCGGACCAGACCACCGTAGAAATCAGCGGTAGTGACAAGCAGGCCGTGGGCCAGTTTGCGGCTAACGTCCGCAAGTGGCGCAAGCCCGAGCCTTACAAGGGCAAGGGCATCAAGTACCGCGGCGAGTATATCTTCCGCAAGGAAGGGAAGAAGAAGTAAGATGGCAAAGCTTTCCCTTTTCGAACGCCGCCGCCGCCGTGTGCGTACTGCGCTTCGCAGCCGCGCTGGTGGCAAGCCGCGCCTGTCGGTCCACCGCACCGGTAAGCACATCTACGCGCAGATCATCGACGATGCTGCCGGCAAGACCGTTGCCGCTGCCTCGACGCTGGGCGTGAAGGGCTCGGGTGCCAATGTCGATGCCGCCAAGAAGGTCGGTTCCGACATCGCCGCTGCTGCAAAGAAGGCCGGCGTGACCAACGTCGTGTTCGACCGCGGTGGTTTCCTGTTCCATGGCCGCGTGAAAGCGCTGGCCGACGCCGCTCGTGAAGGCGGGCTGGAGTTCTGATCATGGCTGATGAAAACAAGACCGAAGAAAAGACCGAAGAAAAGGTCGTGACGGCCGAAACCGAAACCGCCGTGACCAACGAAGAGCCGGCAGTCGCCGATACGCCTTCGGAAGCTGCTGCCAACCAGGACCCTGCACAGGGTGCCGAAGGTCAGCCGCGCGGACGTGGCAACCGTGGCGGTGGCCGCGGTGGCAACGATCGTGGCCGTGGTGGCCGTGGTGGTCGTGATAATCGCCGTGGCGGTCGTCGCGAAGAAGAAGACGATGGCATCATCGAGAAGCTCGTCCACATCAACCGCGTCAGCAAGACGGTGAAGGGCGGCAAGCGCTTCGGTTTCGCTGCACTCGTGGTCGTGGGTGACGGTTCGGGCCGTGTCGGCTTCGGCAAGGGCAAGGCCCGCGAAGTGCCGGAAGCGATCCAGAAGGCAACTGCCGCTGCTCGCAAGAAGATGATCCGCGTCCCGCTGAAGGAAGGTCGTACCCTCCATCACGACGGCAACGGTCGCTTCGGTGCCGGCAAGGTTACCGTGCGTACGGCGCCTCCGGGTACCGGTATCATCGCCGGTGGTCCGATGCGTGCCGTCTTCGAAAGCCTGGGCGTTGCAGACGTGGTGACCAAGTCGGTCGGCACTTCGAACCCCTATAACATGATCCGCGCCACGTTCGACGCGCTGACCGACCAGACTTCGCCGAAGTCGGTTGCCCAGCGTCGCGGCAAGAAGGTCGCCGACCTCCTTGGTCGCGGTGGTGCGTCGGAGGCAGAGGCTGAAGCCGACGCCGCCGCTATCGCGGAGTAAAAATGATGGCCGCTAAGAAAAATGATGGGGCTAAAACCATCAAGCTCAAGCAGATCGGCTCGCCGATCCGCCGTCCGGAAGGACAGCGCAAGATCCTCATCGGTCTTGGCCTGAACAAGATGCACAAGGTCGTAGAACGCCAGGACACTCCCGAAGTGCGTGGTGCCGTCGCCAAGGTCCCGCATCTTGTCGAGATCGTCGACTAATCAGTCGACGGAACAATTTGACGGGAGCGGCCTGCTGCGATAGCGGGCCGCTTCCATTTTTCAGCGCGAACAAAAGCGAAAGCGAGTGCAGACCATGACTATCAAACTCAACGACATCCGTGACAACCCCGGCGCCCGCAAGGAGCGCATCCGTGTCGGCCGTGGCATCGGTTCGGGCAAGGGCAAGACCGCTGGCCGTGGCCAGAAGGGTCAGAAGAGCCGTTCGGGTGTTGCCATCAAGGGCTTCGAAGGCGGCCAGATGCCCCTTCACATGCGCCTGCCGAAGCGCGGCTTCAACAACCCGTTCGGCAAGGACTTTGCCGAAGTGAACCTGGGCATGATCCAGAAGTTCATCGACGCGAAGAAGCTCGACGCCAAGAAGGACATCGACCACGCAGCGCTGCAGGCCGCCGGCCTCGCACGCGGCGGCAAGGACGGCGTCCGCCTGCTCGGCAAGGGTGAGATCAAGGCGAAGGCGAAGTTCGTCGTTGCCGGTGCCTCCAAGGGCGCGATCGAAGCCGTCGAAAAGGCCGGTGGTTCGGTTGAAGTGCTGCCCAAGGCGCAGCCCGAGCATGAGAAAAAGGCTGCTCGCACCGAGGCCAACAAGGCCAAGAAGGCAAAGTAATCGATGGAAATAAGGGAGCGGGGGTTCGACATTCGGCCTTCCGCTCCCTATCTGTCCGGTCAGCGCCGGGACGGGCCGGCGACAAGCTAGGATCGAAGACGACCAATGGCATCAAGCGCCGACAGTTTCGCGAGCAACATAAGTCTCGCCAATTTCTCCAAGGCCACTGAGCTCAAGCAGCGCATCTGGTTCACGATCGGTGCGCTGATCGTTTTCCGTTTCCTGAGCTTCGTTCCGCTACCGGGCATCAATGCCCGTGCGCTGACGCAGCTGGCCGATGTCACCCAGGGTGGCATCATCGACATGTTCAACATGTTCACGGGCGGTAGCCTGGAGCGCATGAGCCTCATTGCGCTCGGCGTCATGCCCTACATTACAGCTTCGATCGTCGTGCAGATGGCCTCGGCCCTGCACCCCACGCTCGCCGCTCTCAAGAAAGAGGGGACGGTCGGCCGCCAGAAGCTCAACCAGTATACTCGCTACGGTACGGTGCTGCTTTGCACAGTGCAGGGCTGGTTCCTTGCCGCCGGTCTTGAAAGCTTCGGGGCGGCTAACGGCATCGCAGCCGTGGTCGATCCCGGCTACATGTTCCGCGTCGGCGCGGTCATCAGCCTTGTCGGCGGCACCATGTTCCTCCTGTGGCTGGGTGAACAGATCACCAGTCGCGGTATCGGCAACGGCGTTTCGCTGATCATCATGGCCGGAATCGTCGCACAGTTCCCCACCTTCGTGACGAACATGGCGACCGGATACAGCGAAGGCTCGATCGCCACCGGCATCCTGCTCGGCTTCATCGTGATGGTCGTCGGCCTGATCCTCCTGATCAGTTTCTTCGAGCGCGCCCAGCGCCGGCTGCTGATCCAGTATCCCAAGCGCGCAACCCAGCGCGGCGGGATGCAGGCAGACCGTTCGCATCTTCCGCTCAAGCTCAACACCGCAGGCGTCATTCCGCCGATCTTCGCCAGCTCGCTGCTTCTGCTGCCGCTGACGATCACGCAGTTCGCCGGTAATTCGCTGGATACGGAAAGCAGCTTCGGCGGCGTCGTGCAGACGGTTCTGCAATACCTCCAGCACGGTCAGCCGCTCTACATGACGCTGTACGGCCTCGGAATCATCTTCTTCTGCTTCTTCTACACCGCAGTCGTCTTCAATCCCGAAGAGACCGCAGAGAACCTGAAGAAGAATGGCGGCTTCATCCCCGGTATCCGTCCGGGCAAGCGCACCGAGCAGTATCTCGATTACGTTCTCACGCGCATCACGGTGATCGGCGCCATCTACCTGACATTCGTCTGCGTGGTGCCCGAATACATGATCGCCCAGACCGGTATCCCGCTGTTCCTTGGCGGTACCAGCCTGCTGATCGTCGTGAACGTGACTGTCGATACGATTAGCCAGATCCAGTCGCACCTGCTGGCGCATCAGTACGGCGATCTCATCAAAAAGGCCAAGTTGAAGGGTCGCCTTCGTTAAGGCATGAGCGAAGGCGAAAGGGACCTCACGCGATGGATATAATTCTTCTCGGCCCTCCGGGCGCAGGCAAGGGTACCCAGGCGCAGCGCCTGGTCGAGCATCACGGCATGATGCAGCTGTCGACTGGCGACATGCTCCGCGAAACTCGCAAGGCGGACACGGAGCTTGGTCGGAAGGTCGCGGACATCATGGATTCGGGCGGTCTCGTCTCGGACGATATCGTGTCGGCCATGATCGATGCCAAGCTTGCCGACATGGGGCCCGAGACCGGTGCTATCTTCGACGGCTATCCTCGTACGGCAGCCCAGGCTGACCAGCTCGACGAGATCCTCGCCAAGCACGGCCGCAGCCTCGACCATGTTATCGAGCTGGAAGTCAACGAAGACGCTCTGGTCCAGCGTATTACCGGTCGCTTCACCTGCGCCAATTGCGGTGCGGGCTATCACGACACCTTCAAGCAACCGAAGGTAGAGGGGGTCTGCGACCAGTGCGGCTCGACCGAGTTCAAGCGCCGTCCGGATGACAATGAAGAAACCGTGCGCCACCGCATGCAGGTGTATCGCAACGAAACCGCTCCGATCCTGCCGGGCTACGAAGCTCGCGGCATCGTGAACCGGGTCGACGGCATGGGCGCGATCGATGATGTAACCCACGCCATCGACGCCATACTGACCTGATATTGCGGGCGAGGGGGGTGCAGACTGCCCTTTCCAAACCACTTTCGCGCTCATACAACTCGCCCGAATGATCCGGGAGAGAACAATGCCGCGCCTCTATGCAACTTTAGCCGCAATCGGCCTCGCGACCTTCGCGGTTCCTACGGCTGCGAAGGTCGTCGCGACGAGCGAAAGCGGATTCGTCACGAAGGCCTCGGCCGCAGTAGCCGCCACACCGCGCGAAACATGGCTGGCCCTGATCAAACCTTCCGCCTGGTGGAATGACGCGCACACCTGGTCTGCCGATGCGTCCAACATGACGCTGGTGCCGTCCGCTGGAGGGTGCTTCTGCGAGAGGATCCCGGGCGAGGGCGACATCCCCCTCGATGGCAGCGCGCAGCATGCTGTTGTCGTCCAGGCGGTACCGGATCGAGCCTTGCGCCTTCGCGGAGGTCTCGGGCCGCTCCAGGCGGTGCCTGCCACAGGCGTGCTGACGGTAACCCTCTCGGCGATCGATGGCGGCACCCGGATCGACTGGGAATACAATGTCGGCGGTCCGATGGGCTTTGAAATCGACCAGATTTCCAAGGCGGTGGACGGCGTCATGAACCAGCAGCTGCGCGGCCTTCGCGACCATCTCGGTGGGATGGATGGGGAAGGGGGCGATGATGCTGAGGAGGATCCCGGCGCCGATACGGAAGCCGCCGATCAGGGGGCGGAAGAGGACAGCGTCGGGGATCAAATCGACGCTTTGGCAGACTGATTTTTGACGTAGGCTTGCTCGACGGTTATCACGAGGTTGTATCACGCGCAGGGTTACCCATATGGGTGGCCTCGTCGTTTGCGTGCGCGGGCTGTTGACCTAGCGGCCGAATCCGCCTAAGCGCGCCTTTCATTCGACACTTTCGGTGAGTCCGGCAGGCGGTATCTTTTGCACGCCATCCGGGCTTTTTGCGTGAAGCACGGCCGGCTGTATCAATGAAAACAAGGCGTTGAGATAGGGTCCCGCTTCAAAGGACCCTGTGGAGCATGGAGAATTAAGTGGCTCGTATTGCCGGGGTAAACATCCCCACCAACAAGCGCGTTATTATCGCGCTCACCTATATTCACGGAATCGGCCGTACCAAGGCTGTTGAGATCGCTGACAAGCTCGGCATCGATCACGCTCGTCGTGTCCAGGACCTCTCCGACGAGGAAATCCTGCGCGTTCGCGAAACGATCGACGAAGAGCACATGGTCGAAGGCGATCTTCGTCGCGACACCGCGATGAACATCAAGCGCCTGATGGACCTGCGTTCCTATCGCGGTCTTCGTCACCGTGCCGGCCTGCCCGTTCGCGGCCAGCGCACTCACACCAATGCCCGTACCCGCAAGGGTAAGGCCAAGCCGATCGCCGGCAAGAAGAAGTAAGCCTGGGGTCTCCCAGCGCTTTTCCCTTCTTGAGAATATGTAAGGAAGTAACATCATGGCACGCGAACCCGGCCGCGTTAGGCGCCGCGACAAAAAGAACATTTCCAGCGGCGTTGCGCACATCAACGCCAGCTTCAACAATACGATGATCACCATCACCGACGCACAGGGCAATGCTATCAGCTGGTCCAGCGCCGGGATGATGGGCTTCAAGGGCAGCCGCAAGTCGACTCCCTATGCGGCCCAGGTTGCAGCAGACGATGCCGGCAAGAAAGCTGCCGAGCATGGTGTGCGCACCCTCGAAGTCGAAGTTAAGGGCCCGGGTTCGGGTCGTGAGAGCGCCCTTCGCGGTCTCGCAGCTGTCGGCTTTACGATCACCTCGATCCGCGACGTTACGCCGATCCCGCACAATGGTGTGCGGCCGTCCAAGCGTCGTCGCGTCTGATCCGTACCTGCCTGGCGGTCCGGCAACGGGCCGCCGACAATCTTCACGGACCGGACGCTCACTGAGAGCTCCGGTCCTGCCCGCATCCACACCAGGGGAAATCCATGTCCGTCAACATCAAGAACTGGCAGGAACTCAAGAAACCCAACACCCTCGACATCAAAGACGGTGGCGACAAGAAGCGTAAGGCGACCTTCGTTGCCGAACCGCTCGAGCGTGGCTTCGGCCTGACGCTCGGCAATGCGCTGCGTCGTGTGCTGCTGTCCTCGCTCCAGGGCGCGGCCATCACCTCGATCAAGATCGAGAACGTGCTGCATGAATTCTCCTCGCTCGCAGGCGTGCGCGAGGACGTCACCGACATCGTCCTGAACGTGAAACAAATCGCGCTCAAGATGGAAGGTGAAGGCACCAAGCGCCTTCAGCTCTCGGCCACTGGCCCGGGCGAAGTCAAGGCAGGCGACATCGCCGTTTCGGGCGATATCGAGATCATGAACAAGGATCTCGTGATCTGTCACCTCGACGAAGGTGCGACGCTGAACATGGAACTGACCGCAGATGCGGGCAAGGGCTATCGCCCCGCCGTGATGAACCGTCCGGCCGATGCGCCGATCGGTCTCATCCCGGTCGACAGCCTGTATTCGCCGGTTCGCCAGGTCAGCTACAAGGTCGACAACGCTCGCGTGGGCCAGGAACTGGATTACGACAAGCTGTCGCTGAACATCGAGACCGACGGCACCGTCACTCCGGAAGACGCCGTGGCATACGCTGCGCGTATCCTCCAGGACCAGCTGACGCTGTTCGTCCACTTCGAAGACGGCATCCCGCAGCCGACTTCGGCGATGATCGGCCAGGCTGCAGAGCCGCAGGAAAGCGACACCAACCAGCTCAATCGTTACCTTCTCAAGAAGGTCGACGAGCTGGAACTGTCGGTCCGTTCGGCGAACTGCCTGAAGAACGACAACATCATCTACATCGGCGACCTAGTCCAGAAGACCGAGGCCGAGATGCTCCGTACGCCGAACTTCGGCCGCAAGTCGCTCAACGAGATCAAGGAAGTCCTGAGCTCGATGGGTCTGCGCCTCGGCATGGACATCCCTGGCTGGCCGCCAGAAAACATCGAGGAAATGGCCAAGAAGCTCGAACAAGAGCTGCTCGGTTAATCGATTTCCAAGGGGCATAGGCCGGACCCCTTTTTCCGGCCTGTTTCGGGCTACCTCATACGGGCCCCCTACGAACGAAGGACAAGAAAATGCGTCATAAGATTTCCGGCCGCAAGCTTCAGCGCAAGACGGGTCACCGTCATGCAATGCTGCGCAACATGGCTGCTGCGCTGATCAAGCACGAGCAGATCATGACCACGCTGCCCAAGGCGAAGGAAATGCGCCCTTACATCGAAAAGCTGATCACGCTGGCAAAGCGCGGCGGCCTTTCGAACCGTCGCCTTGCGATGGCTCGCCTGCAGGACGAAACGCAGCTGAAGAAGCTGTTCGACGTTCTGGCAGAGCGTTATGCCGATCGTGAAGGCGGTTACAGCCGCGTGATCAAAGCCGGTTATCGTGGCAGCGATGCTGCGCAGATGGCCGTGATCGAGCTGGTCGACCGCGACGTCGACGCCAAGGGCCAGGACAGTGGTCCGGTCATGGGCGACGAGGAAATGGAAGACGCGTAAGCGCTTCTGCCTAAGAATAACGAAGGGCCGGGGGAGCAATCCTCCGGCCCTTTTGTTTTGCGCGCTGGGGAAGTCGTGTCACAAGGCGCGCATGATCAGATACGCTCTTGCAGCCAGCGCGCTCCTCGTCACCACCCCCCTCGCTGCCCAATCGACCGCCCAAGAGGTGATCGACGCCCGCTATTCCCGCGCGCTGGCGGCAGGGTACAAGGCGCTGTTCCTGTGCAGCGCGATTGCCAATGCGGAATGGTCTGGCGCGCAGCGATCACCCGAAAGTGTTCACCAGTGGGAATTGACGGGGGTCGACGCGCGATACGACGGGATCATTCGCGACCTGCCTTACGAAATCCTGCGCGACGGGGCCGATGGATCGGGCGCGGTCAACCGGGTGGACGTGAGCTGGGCGCAAGATGCGCCTCCGCGCTCGGCCAAGCATTTTCCCGGTTCTGGCTGCGTCATCATGCCCATCGGCATGGATCCTGCCGGAGGTGAGTACACGCCGAATAACGTGAGCAGCGACGGATCGCTGACATTCGCCCTGCCTGCGCCACCTGCGTTCTCTGTGCCTGCCCCACCTTCATCCGCTACCAATGCTGTTCTGGCGGCGGCTCTGGATGAGACCTATGGTGAGGGAACGCGGACGACAGCGGTTTTGGTGACGAAGGATCGCAAACCTGTCGATTGGGCCACCGGTCCCGATTTCACGCTGTTCACTCCGCAGCGCACATGGTCGGTCGCTAAAAGCATTGCAGCGACAATAGTCGGGGCAGCCGTTCAGCGCGGGGAGATATCGGTTGAAGGTACGGCCAGCCTTGCGGGGATGAGCAATTTCGACCCGCGCCGCGAGATCACCATCGACCACGCTCTTCGCATGGCGTCGGGTCGCTATTCCGATACGCCGGGCAACCGCACGGAACCCCTTTATTGGGGTGGAACTACGGTCGACGAGCGGGCCCAGAACTGGCCCCTCATCTACAAGCCGGGCACCGTCTACCGCTACGCCAACAACGATACGCTGGCAGCGGTTGCAGCGATCAGCGAAACGTTCGAAGCCCATCCGCCGCGTGAGGTGCTGAAATCGATCGGCATGAGCGACACTATTCCCGAATACGACTGGCGTGGGAATTATGTCCTTTCCAGCCAGGTTTGGGCGCATGCGCATGATCTGTCGAAGCTTGGCGAGTTGTACCTCAACGATGGAGTGGGCCCCGACGGTACGCGGATCCTGCCCGAAGGATGGGTCGAATATGTCTCCTCCCCGTCCGGACCACAGCCCGGCGGCCCCTTCGGCTATGGTGCAGGCTTCTGGCTGCTCAACAATTCCGACGGCGTGCCTACCGATACTTTCGCTGCAATGGGCAACCGCGGCCAGTATGTCGTGATCGTCCCGAGCCTTAACGTCGTCATCGTGAGAAGGGGAGAAGACCCCAGCGGATCGCGGTTCGACATTGCGGCGTTCACGCGCGATGTCCTTGAATCCCTTGAGAAATAGCCATTCAGGAAAAACGACAGTTTTCTGAACATCGCCTGCAATCGGGATTCAGGCTCACCTCAGTGCGACTCGCCTAGAACCTCAATCAACCGAGGCAATCCCGCCTGGGTAGAGATGAGGAGAGCCTCACATGACCAAGATCACAAAGAATATTGCGAAGGGTGGGATCGCAACTGCTGCCGTCGGAGCAATGGCGCTTGCCACCGCAACCCCGGCCCAGGCCCGCGACCGCGACGATGGTATCTCCGTCGGCGACGTTATTGCCGGTGCAGTCATCATTGGCGGCATTGCCGCTATCGCCAATTCCGCAAAGCGTGACCGCGATTACTATCGCGATGGCCGCTACTATCGCGACGGACGCTATTATCGCGACGGTGGTGAGTATCGCCGCGGTGCTTACCGCAACCGGGGTAATCCTCGCGCCGCAGTCGAACGCTGCGTTGCTGCCGCCAAGCAGGATGCCCGTCGCTACGGCTACCGCTATGCGCAGGTCACCGACATCCGCGATGTGGACGACACGCGTTATGGCTGGAGAGTTAAGGGCCGCATTGTCGTCGACGGCCAACGCGGCGGTCGGTGGGGCAACTATGACCGTTACGACAGGTACGACCGCGATGACCGCCGTCGCTACCGCAATGAAGATAACGGCAAGTTCACCTGCTATATCGAGCGGGGCCGCGTGAGCCACGTCGACTTCAGCGGCATTCGCGGACTTCGCTAATCGCCCACTAATCCACCGGCGGCCCGGACCTTGCGGTTCGGGCCGTCTTTGTGTCCGGTTCAGCCGTGCTAAAGCTGAGACCTGACATCCGTAGTCCGGTCATCCTTTGCGCCAGGTGGAGGCGCGAATGCAGAGGAAACTTCGCATGAAGAAATTGCACACCTGGGCTCTCGCGCCCGCCGTACTCGCAACTGCGTCCATCGGGGTATCACCGGTCGCTGCGGCATCCATCCCGCAGGCATCGGTTTCGCCTACGAAACCGGCAGGTGTCACCAGGTATGATCCTGCCGACCAGACTTACGAAAACCACCGCTACCGCCGGTATCGGCATTATCGCCACCATCGCGGGCCCAGCCTCGGTGACGTGCTGACCGGCGTACTGATCATCGGTGGCATCGCCGCAATTGCCGACAGCGCGAAGCGTAGCGACGACCGCAGGAATCGCGATCGCGACTATCCCGACTATCGCCGCGACGATGCGCGCTGGGACGATGGGCGGGGTATTGATCGCGCCGTAAGCATGTGCGTGGACGCGGTGGAGCGTGACGAACGCGTCGAGACGGTGGACCGAGCAGATCGCACCGCAAACGGGCTGCAGGTCAGCGGCACCGTATCCAGCGGCGCCGGATTTTCCTGCGAGATCGGTAGCGACGGACGGGTCCGGGATGTCGATTTCGGTCAGTCCGGCAATTGGCAGGGCGATGAAGACCGTGATGACGACGGCTATGCCGGTGTGACCGATGACAAGCAGTGGGACGATACGCGCTACGCTGCCGAGTGGGACAGGCTCGACGATCGCACCGCAATGGCCCCTGAAGCGTCTTTGCCCGCCGATAATGGCCAGCAACCTTCGTATCCCGGAGGACCTGTGGAGGGCGAAGGCGAAGATGATCGCCCGGTCTATCCCGGCGATCCCGCCTGAAGGTTAGTCCTTGCTCGCCATCCGCTCGTCGTAAGAGGGTAGGGCGAGATTGCACAGGATGGCGGCGAGGCGGAGGCTGAACCCGGCCAACGCCGCGCCGATCCAGACATACCAGTCCTCGAAGCCGAGCAACGACCCCGCAACTGTGAGGCTCGAGGACAGGGCAGCGGCCGTGACGTAAAGCTCCGGCCGCATGAGGATCGACGGTCTGCCTGCAAGAACGTCGCGGATGATGCCGCCGACACAGCCTGTAATCACCCCCATCAATGCCGCAGGGACGGGCGGGACGCCGTATTGCAACGCCTTGGCCGTGCCGAGGACAGCATAGGCGGCGAGGCCCATCCCATCGGCAATCGACAGGAAGCGGCCCTCCCACCAGCGCGTGGGCGTGAACCAGGCGAACAGCGCGATACCAAGGCAGGTTGCGGACACCCAGGGATCGACCATCCAGAAGACGGGCGCGCCGATCAGCAGGTCGCGGATCGTGCCTCCGCCGACCCCGGTGATCAGGGCGAAAAACGTCAGGGTGACGAGCGTCTGCTTTTCCTTGGCCGCGACCAAGGCACCGGTCAAAGCGAAGATCGCCACTCCGGCGACATCCAGCCAATCGAGGACCGGCGTGAGGATTTCCTCGTTCACGCAGGGTTGCCCTTCCGCGGTTTGCGTCGACGGAACATCAGGATGAAGCCGAGCAGCGAAGCCAGGACGCCGAGGATCGCAAACAGGATCAGGATCGGGTGGCTCGTGTCCTCGCGCGTCTGGAGATCCATGATATGCAGGCCCCAGACGAAATCGAACGTGCGCCACCATTGCGTGCGGACGGCCTCGATTTCGCCGGTGTGCTCGCCGACGTAGACATGGGTTCCGTCCGTCAGCGCAACCCGCCAGACTGGCAATTCCCTACGGAAATCCAAGGGCACACTGTCCGCATCGAAGCGCGCGGTGTCGGCTATACGGTCGCCGCCCCTGATGCGCTCGGCCACGATCATGCGAGCTTCAACTTCCGAAATCGGGCCCATCTCGGATCCGTCGGCACGAAACCTGTCGCTGGTCCCGTCCATGTAGGTGATCCGCGTTACCGTCTCGCCGCGTTCCACCTGCGTCGTAACGGAGCGGACAGGCCGGGTGCTCTCGGCAGGCAGGGTAACGGATATTTCAGTGTCGCTCGGCAGCGCCCGTTCGGTGACCGCATTGCGCAAATGATTGCCGCGCACCTCCTCGATCGGCTTGATCACCATGATAAGCCCTGTCACCGTCCACATCAGGATCGGTACGCCAGCCAGCCAGGCCAGCCAGATATGCCATTTGGCAAAGCGCCGCATGATCTGCTCCTGTCCCACTAATTCCTCCGTCTGATAGGCCGCCCCGAATGGTCTGCGCGGGTCAGGAGTGCAACACCTGTCCGATCGCTTCTGCGGCTGCGATCGTGGATAGATCCGACCAACGTGGTCCCATGACCTGCATTCCGCAGGGAAGGGCGCCCGTCGCGCCGAGCGGAAGAACGGTGGAGGGAAGGTTGGGGAAAGTCGCCAGCCCAGCCCAGCACAGGCCGGACGCTCCGCGGACCTGCCGGCCGTTGATCTCGATCTCTCCGTCGAAGACCCTTCCATCGCGATGCGGCACGGCCAGCACGGGGGCGGGCGGGGCGAGGACGAAATCGTAGGTCTCGAACAGCTTCGCCCAGGCCGCCTCGTTGCGATACTGCAGGTCGAGCATATTGAACCAGTCGGTTGCGCTGGCTCGCTTGCCGTCCTTGCCGGGTGCGCCGCGCGCCATCGCTACGTTGAGCATGCGCATGTAATCGGCATGCTGCGCGGCAAGGTCGGGCAAGAGATCGCTGCCGGTGTCCACTGTCGCGCCTGCCCGGCGCAGCGTGTCGAGCGCAGCCTCCAGAGGACCGCGAACGCCGTCATCGGTCTCGCATTCGGGATGATCGACGAGCGCGAGCAAGCGCATCCGGGAAAGAGGCGCGCGACGCTCTTCGAGCGGGCGATCGCTGGTCAGGCGCAGCAGGAGGGATAGGTCCGCTGCATTGCGGGCGAGTGGGCCTGCAATCGAGAGCGCTCCGTCATGGGCGCCGCGACCGGCCATGAGAGGATGGTCGTGCCCTTCCTTGCTGATGATGCCCCAGCTGGTCTTATGGCCCCACACGCCGCAGAAATGGGCCGGTACGCGGACGGAGCCGCCGATGTCGGTTCCGAACTCGCAGGGCACCATTCCGCTGGCGACAGCTGCTGCCGACCCGCCCGACGAACCGCCGGGTGAACGCTCATGGTCGTGCGGATTGTTGGTCCGGCCATATACCGGATTGTTTGACTGCCAGTCCGCCAGGTCGGGCGGCACGTTGGTTTTGCCGAGGAAGATGACGCCCGCTGCTTTCAATTTGCGGACGACTGCGGAATCATGCGCCGCGATATTGTCGCGGTGTGCCTGGTGACCCCAAGTGGTCGGGAGCCCGGCGATGTCGAAGCTTTCCTTGATCGTCATCGGGACACCGAACAGGGGCGTGGCGTCGGAAGGGGCTGACCTGTTCATGCTCTTCGCGGTGTCGCGGGCGCGGTCGAAATCGCATACAACGACCGCGTTGATGTGCGTATCGAGGTGCTCGATCCGCGCAATCGCCGCGTCAACAGCCTCGAGCGCGGACAATTCACCCGCCGCAATGCGCGCCGCCGTTTCGATGGCTCCTGGTTTGTCGGTCAGTTTCGGATAGGCCATGGAATCTCCCCTCGCTTTCCAGACTAATGGACGGCGCCGGGGCCGACAACATCATAGAATGATCCACGTTTCGGGATAAATACTAACTCGGACGAACGCCGACATCCTTTGCTCGCCCGATCATTGCAAGCCCCGCCAACATACCGATGATTGATGCTGCTCCGTATCCCACCAGAGGTACAGGGTAGGGGCCGAGCAAGGAGGCGATCAGGAAGCCGAAATATGCGGCCACCAAGGCAAGGCGATCTGCAAGCGGGAAGTGTCGAAATAGAATGATCGCGAACGGCATCAAAAGGAGCAGGCCTATTCCGACAGCCTGCACTGGCTCTTTCAAATCCGACCACAAAAACGGCAGCACGTTCTCGACGAATGCGACCGGAGGCAAATCTCCCCGCCAACAGGCCTGGGCGGTCACCGCCAAGCCCAGCAGTGCGACCCGCATTGGCTTCCAGTCCCGGTTTCGCAAGGCAAGCGTCGATAATACGAGCGTGAGGGCGAGGCATGATGCGGCATCGGGTTGGAGGCCGCAAATGACGAGGGCAACGGCCAAAGGCCAAGTGCCGCTTTCTCCGAGACGAACAGACAAGACCGCAAGGGGCGGTATCAATAGCTGGCCCGAGTGAAGCTGAACCGGACCAAGGGGCAGCCAACGCGCCACTCCATCAATGGAAGGGCCCAGGATCATCGGCAGGCAGAGGAGAAAGAGCAGTCCGGCAATGACGTACCGGACCCGCCCAATATCTTCGGGCGCTCGCACGAGATGGGCGAAAAGCAATCCGATCATCAATGCAGACGAGTTCACCAGCGAGTAGTGCGATGGCGCTTCGTTCAGCAAGAAAACGAACATGCCGCCGATGACCGGCAAGCCTACCAGCGAAGGGGCGAAACGAGTCCCGCTGGTATCCTTGCCGGTCATATTATCAGATGTGGATCGGCTTGCCCTGGACGCCCATCGCCGCTTCCTTGATCGCTTCGGAATGCGTCGGGTGAGCGTGGCAGGTGTAGGCAATGTCTTCGGATGTAGCGCCGAATTCCATGGCCTGCGTCGCCTGCTGGATCATGGTGCCTGCCACGCTTGCAATAGCCCAGACGCCAAGCACGCGGTCGCTTTCGGCCTCTGCGATGACCTTCACAAAGCCGTCGGGTTCGTGGTTGGTCTTGGCGCGGCTGTTGGCCATCATGGGGAACTTGCCGACCTTGATGGCCTTCTTGTCGCCGCCCATTTTCTCGATCGCTTCGGCCTCCGTCAGGCCGACACCGGCAAACTCGGGCCAGGTGTAGACCACGCCGGGAATGAGATCGTGGTTCACGATGCCGGTCTGGCCGGCAACATTCTCGGCGCAGGCGATGCCTTCATCCTCGGCCTTGTGAGCGAGCATCGGCCCGGGAACGACGTCGCCGATGGCCCAGACGCCATCCACCTTGGTGCGGAAGTCGTGATCGACTTCGATCTGGCCGCGCTTGTTCGTCTCGATGCCGATCGCATCGAGACCCAGGCCGTCGGTATTCGGCTTGCGTCCGATGGACACGAGCACGCAATCGGCTTCGAGCGTTTCTCCGTCACCGCCAGCGGACGGTTCCAGCGTCAGCGTGGCCTTCTTGCCCTTCACGGTGCAGCCGGTGACTTTGGTCGAAAGGCGCAGCTCCATGCCCTGCTTCTTGAAGATCTTGGCCGCTTCCTTGCGGACATCGTCGTCCATGCCGGGAAGCAGTTTGTCGAGATATTCGACGACGATCACTTCCGCGCCAAGGCGACGCCAGACGGACCCAAGTTCAAGGCCGATAACGCCGCCACCGATGACGACCATCTTTTTCGGTACGGACTTAAGTTCCAGCGCGCCGGTGGAATCGACCACGATCTGCTTGTCATTGTCGACTTCGACGCCCGGGAGCGGAGTGACAGAAGAGCCCGTGGCGATGATGATGTCCTTGGCGGTGACCGTTTCGTCCCCGACCTTGACCGTGTGCGCATCCTGGAAGGTGGCATGCCCCTTCTTCCAGTCGACCTTGTTCTTCTTGAACAGGAATTCGATGCCGCCCGTCAGGCCCTTTACCGCATCGCGGCGCTGGGCGTGCATTGCATCGAGGTTCAACTTTGGCGAAACCTCGATACCCATTTCGGCCATGGTGCCATTGCTTGCCGCATCGAAGAATTCCGACGCGTGCAGCATCGCCTTGGAGGGAATGCAGCCCACGTTGAGGCAGGTTCCGCCCAGCGTTTCGCGGCTTTCCGCACAAGCGGTCTTCAGGCCCAGCTGTGCAGCGCGGATAGCGGCGACATAGCCACCCGGGCCAGCGCCGATGACGAGGACGTCGTAGTCGTATTCAGCCATGTGTCTTTCCTCAGAGGTCGATCAGCATCCGGGTCGGATCTTCGATCGCTTCCTTGATGATTTTGAGAGCGGTCACAGCCTCGCGGCCGTCGATCAGGCGGTGGTCGTAGGACAGGGCGATATACATCATCGGGCGGATGACGATTTCGCCGTCGACGACGACCGGGCGGTCCTCGATGCGGTGGAGGCCGAGGACGGCGCTCTGCGGCGGGTTGATGATCGGGGTCGACATGAGCGATCCGAAGACGCCGCCGTTGGAAATGGTGAAGGTGCCGCCCTTCATGTCTTCCATCGTCAGCGTACCTTCCTTGGCGCGCTTGCCGAAGTCGGCGATATCCTTCTCGATGCGCGCAAATCCCTTGTCCTGCGCGTCGCGGATGACCGGAACGACGAGGCCGTTGGGGGCGCTCACCGCGACCGAGATGTCGACGTAATCGTGATAGACGATCTCGTCGCCCTCGATATAGGCGTTGACTGCCGGCACGTCCTTCAGCGCAAGGCAGGCAGCCTTTGCGAAGAAGCCCATGAAGCCCAAACGGATGTCGTGCTTCTTGGCGAAGAGGTCCTTGTACCTGGTACGGGCCTCGATCACCGCCGACATGTCGACATCGTTGAAGGTGGTCAGCAGCGCCGCATTGTCCTGTGCGCCCTTGAGGCGCTTGGCGATGGTCTGGCGCATGCGCGTCATCTTGACGCGTTCCTCGCGGCGCTCGCCCGCCGGAGCCGACGGAGTAGCGGCCTGGGCAGGCGCGGCATCGGCAATCGTGCCGCCATCCTTTTTCGCCTTCGCAGCGGCGATTACGTCTTCCTTCGTGAGGCGGCCGTCCCTGCCGGTGCCCTTGATGGTGGAGGGATCGACGCCGTGTTCAAGAACCGCGCGGCGAACGGCCGGCGAAAGCGTCTGCGATGCGTCGGAAGAAGCCGCGGGAGCGCTCGCTTCGGCGCGCTCTTCCTTTCCCTCTTCCCGCTGTTCTGCAGCGCGTCCGGCTTCTTCGCCCTTGGCAGCAGGTGCGCCGCCTTCCTCGATCACGGCCAGAACCGCGCCGACTTCGACGGTATCGCCAACAGCGACCTTGAATTCGGTGATCACGCCCGCAACGGGCGAGGGGGCCTCGACCGCGACCTTGTCGGTTTCGAGGCTGACGATCGGTTCGTCCACGGCGACGGCATCGCCGACGTTTTTCAGCAATTCGCCGATGGAGGCTTCGGTAACGCTCTCGCCGAGCGCGGGGACTTTGACTTCGGTGGCCATGGTCAGGTGGTTCCTCTTAGGACCTCGATCAGGTGCAATTGCTGGTGGCGGCGGAATGGTCGCCGTTGAGGCCGAGCGCGATGTTGACCAGCGCTTCCTGCTGGACCTTGTGTCGGCTGGCAAATCCGGTGGCGGGCGATGCGGCGACTTCGCGACCGGCGTAGCAGGGACGCATGCCCTTCTTGCCGGCCTTCTCTGCCGCTTCCTCGATCAGGCGATCGACGAAAAACCATGCGCCGTTGTTCTTGGGCTCTTCCTGGCACCACACGATGGTCTCGAGGTTCTTCATCCGCTCGAGACGGACTGCCAGCGGTTCGCCGGGGAAGGGATAAAGCTGCTCGATGCGGACGATGGATACATCGTCCACCCCGGCTTCGTCACGACGTTGCATCAGGTCGTATGCGACCTTGCCCGAACACAGGACAAGGCGTTTCACCTTGTCGTCGGCAATCGTCTTCAGGTCCGACTTGATGCGCATGAAATGCGTATCGCCGAGGAAGCCTTCCGCTTCGCTTTTGGCCATGGGATGGCGCAGCAACGATTTCGGCGTCATGATCACGAGCGGTTTCCGGAAGGAACGCAGCATCTGGCGGCGAAGGACGTGGAAGTAGTTCGCCGGGTCGGTGATGTTGCAGACCTGGATGTTGTCGTTCGCGCACAGCTGCAGGAAGCGCTCAAGACGCGCCGAGCTGTGTTCCGGACCCTGTCCTTCGTAACCATGCGGCAGCAGCAGGACGAGACCGTTTGCGCGCAGCCATTTGACTTCACCGGCAGCGATGAACTGGTCGATCATGATCTGCGCGCCATTGGCGAAATCGCCGAATTGCGCTTCCCACATTACCAGGCTCTTCGGGTCCGCCATGGCAAAGCCGTATTCGAAGCCGAGTACGCCGTATTCGGACAGCGGGCTGTCGTAGACCTCGAACTTGCCGTGGGGCAGGGTGGTGAGCGGGATGTATTTGCGCTCGTCCTTCTGGTCGACCCAGACGGCGTGACGCTGGCTGAAGGTGCCGCGGCCCGAATCCTGGCCTGACAGGCGGACGCCGAAGCCTTCGGTGACCAGGCTGCCAAAGGCGAGAGCCTCGGCAGTAGCCCAGTCGAAACCGGTCCCGCTGTCGAACATTTCCTTCTTCGCCTTGAGCACGCGGCCCAGCGTTTTGTGAATGGTCACGTCTTCGGGAACGGTCGTCAGCGTGCGGCCGAGGCTGTCGAAGAGCTTCTTTTCGATCGCCGTTTCGACGTTGCGGCGCGCGCCTTCGGGATCGGCAGGCTTGTTCATGCCCGCCCAGCGACCGCCGAACCAGTCGGCCTCGTCGGGCTTGTAATCCTTGGCGGCGGTGAATTCTTCCTCGAGGTGGGCGTCGAACTCGCTGCGCAGCTGGTCGGCGTAGCCTTTCTCGATGACGCCTTCGTCTTCGAGGCGCTTCGTGTAGAGCTCGCTCACCCGGGGGTGATTGCGGATGGCATCGTACATCAACGGCTGCGTGAACTTGGGCTCGTCGCCCTCGTTGTGGCCGAAGCGGCGATAGCACCACATGTCGATCACGATATCGCGCCCGAAGGTCTGGCGATATTCGATGGCCAGCTTGCAGGCGAAGGTCACGGCTTCCGGATCGTCGCCGTTGACGTGGAGGATCGGTGCCTGAACGCCCTTGGCGACGTCGCTGGGGTAGGGCGAGCTACGCGCGAACTGTGGGCTGGTCGTGAAACCGATCTGGTTGTTGATGACGAAGTGCAGGCAGCCACCGGTGTTGTACCCGCGCACGCCCGAGAAACCGAGGCACTCCCACACGATGCCCTGGCCCGCGAAGGCGGCATCTCCGTGAAGCAGGACGGGCAGAACCTGCTCGTGCTTCTTGAGGTCGTCGCGGATTGCCTGCTGCGCGCGGCTCTTGCCTAGGACGACCGGGTTCACCGCCTCGAGGTGCGAGGGGTTGGGCACGAGGCTCATATGCACGTCGATATCGTCGAAGGTGCGATCGGTGCTGGTGCCAAGATGGTATTTCACATCGCCCGAACCGCCGACATCATCCGGGTTGGAAGACCCGCCGGAAAATTCGTGAAAGATAACCTTGTAGGGCTTGCCCATCACGTTCGCGAGGACGTTGAGGCGGCCGCGGTGGGCCATACCGTAGATGATCTCACGCACGCCCTGCTGGCCGCCATACTTGATGACCGCTTCGAGAGCGGGGATCATGCTCTCGCCGCCATCAAGACCGA
The DNA here is from genome assembly GCF_002795865.1 of Qipengyuania seohaensis. NCBI lineage: Bacteria > Pseudomonadati > Pseudomonadota > Alphaproteobacteria > Sphingomonadales > Erythrobacteraceae > Qipengyuania > Qipengyuania seohaensis. Next base: position 209,182 of record NZ_CP024920.1, on the reverse strand, counting down.
AACGCTTGGTGCCGACGTACTTCTTGCCGAGGAATTTCTCATATTCCTCGCCCCTGATTACGGAGGCGAGAATGGCGCGCTTGCCTTCGTCGGTGAACTGGATCGTGTCTTCGGGCTGTTCGAACTTGTCCTGGAGGAAGCGGCGTTCCTCCGTGTCCGAAATGTGCATGTATTCGAGGCCGACGTTGCCGCAATAGGTCGCGCGCAGGGCATCGTAGAGCTCGCGCACGGTAACCCAGTCGAAGCCAAAGACGCCGCCGACGAAGACTTCGCGGTCTTCCTGGCCGGTGAAGCCATGCCATTCCAGTGTCAGGTCTTCCGGCACTTCACGATGAGACAGGCCCAGCGGGTCGAGGTCGGCAGCCAGATGGCCGCGCACGCGATAGAGCCGCACGAGAAGCATGGCGCGGATGCTGTCGTCGGCCGCCTGTTCGATAGCCTTGGGATCGGTGGCCCTGCCGGCCTTCTCCGCGGCCTGCTTGACCGCGAGACGCATCTGGGTGGGGTCGAGCGCTGCGGTCAGATCCGCATCGCTGTCGACCACTTCGGCCAGCCAGCGCGGGTTGCCCCAGCTGGGCCCTTGCTGCGGACCTTCCTGGTCGCCCATCTCGGGCAGGAAATCGTGGCTCTCGTTACCCATCGGGCTACCTTTCGCGCCGACTTTCTTGCCGGCTTATACTGCCAATGCCTCGGCGGTGCGGAAGGCTCCCGGGGAGGAGAAAACCTTTCCGCAGCGTCCCGGGGATCAGGCGAGTTCCTTCAGCATCGCGTCGAGCGTGGTGCCAAGTTCGCTCGGGCTCGGCGAGACGCGGATTCCCGCAGCTTCCATCGCCGCGATCTTGTCGTCCGCGCCGCCCTGGCCGCCCGAGACGATGGCGCCTGCGTGGCCCATGCGGCGGCCCGGAGGCGCCGTGCGGCCGGCGATGAAGCCGACCATGGGCTTCTTGCGACCCTTGGCAGCTTCTTGCTTGATGAATTCCGCCGCTTCTTCTTCCGCGCTACCGCCGATTTCGCCGATCATGATGATCGACTTGGTGTCGTCGTCCGACAGGAACAGGTCCAGCACATCGATGAAGTTGGTGCCGTTGACCGGATCGCCGCCGATGCCGACTGCCGTGGTCTGGCCGAGGCCGACCATGGTGGTCTGGTGCACGGCTTCGTAGGTGAGCGTGCCGGAACGCGAGACAACGCCGACGCTGCCCTTCTTGAAGATTGAGCCGGGCATGATGCCGATCTTGCATTCGTCGGGCGTGAGGACGCCGGGGCAATTCGGGCCGATCAGGCGCGACTTGGAGCCTTCGAGGGCGGCCTTGACGCGCACCATGTCGAGCACGGGAATGCCCTCGGTGATGGCAACGATCAGTTCCATTTCGGCGTCGATCGCTTCGCAGATCGCGTCTGCAGCAAACGGCGGCGGAACGTAGATGCACGAAGCGGTCGCGCCGGTTTCGGCCTTGGCTTCCTTGACGGTGTTGAACTGCGGCAAGCCGATGTGGTCCGTGCCGCCCTTACCGGGAGTCACGCCCGCAACCATCTGCGTCCCGTAATCGAGCGCCTGCTGCGTGTGAAAAGTGCCGGTGTTGCCGGTCATCCCCTGGGTGATGACCTTGGTGTTCTTGTCTACGAGGATGGACATCTAGTCGGCTCCTTCTTCTGGGAAACTGCTACGAAAAGTGTGTAAATTAAGCCCTGTGAGAGTTTCACGAGGGCCATCGCCAGACGTGAAGTAAGCCGTAGCTTTTCCCCCGCCTCCATCGGCAAATCTTCCGCCGGTCAGATCATAATATATGGGACTATCATCGATTTGGCGCTCTTCGATAGGCACATTGGCCCACGCCTCTAAGGCAGCGAGATCAAGTCCTTGCGCATCAGGCTCAACAACCTCGCAGTTGAAGATGTAATCAGAACCTGAAAGCGTTGTAGTTTCCCACATTGCAATCTGAGCCCGATTGGCATTCTTTCGCAGAAAGACAACTTCAGGGCGGTCGAACGCTGGACCGTCGAGCAGCATCTCACGGTGCTTGCCCATCATGCTGTCAGCAGCAGGGGTGAACTCTATCCACCCATTATCCTTAGCTACCGGGAGGCTGGCGCTTAAATCTCCCTTGCCAAGGCAAGCTTCATCGAATGCCTCGAATGCTCCCTTGTCGGATTCAGCGGCCGCCGCAAGATCGGCTTGGCTTGGCGTTGAAGCATTGCCGCAAGAGGCCATAACGATGGCACCCGACGCGACAACCAGGGCGGAGTGGATCTTACGCAAGACTGCTATCCAGCCCCTTACAGGCTTCCAGCAGTTCTTCGACCGCGTCGGTCGAGACCTTGAGGTTGCTCTTTTCCTCGTCCGACAGTTCGATCTCGATCACTTCCTCGGTGCCGCCTGCGCCGATCATCGTGGGCACGCCGACATAGAGGCCATCGAGGCCGTACTTGCCTTCGACATAGCTGGCGCAGGGCAGGATGCGCTTCTGGTCACCCAAGTAAGCTTCGGCCATCGCGATCGCGCTGGTGGCGGGGGCGTAATAGGCCGAGCCGTTGCCGAGCAGACCGACGATCTCGCCGCCGCCCTTGCGGGTACGGTCGACGATTTCGTCGATGCGGCTTTCCGAGACGCCCTTGATCTTCGCGAAATCGTTGACCGGGATGCCGTTGATCGTGGTGTAGCTGGTGACGGGGACCATGGTGTCGCCGTGGCCGCCGAGGACGAAGGCGTTCACGTCCTTCACCGACACGTCGAATTCCCATGCAAGGAAGGTCGCAAAGCGCGCGCTGTCGAGCACGCCGGCCATGCCGACGACCTTGTTGTGCGGCAGGCCGCTGAATTCGCGCAGCGCCCAGACCATCGCGTCGAGCGGGTTGGTGATGCAGATCACGAATGCGTCGGGGCAGTTGTTCTTGATGCCTTCGCCGACCGACTTCATCACCTTGAGGTTGATGCCGAGCAGGTCGTCGCGGCTCATGCCGGGCTTGCGGGGGACACCGGCGGTAACGATGACGACATCTGCACCAGCGATATCGGCATAGTCGTTCGAACCGGTGATCTTGGCGTCGAAGCCTTCGATCGGCCCGCACTGCGACAGGTCGAGCGCCTTGCCCTGCGGCATGCCTTCAGCGATGTCGAACAGGACGATGTCGCCCATTTCCTTCTTCGCCGCGAGGTGGGCGAGGGTGCCGCCGATCATGCCGGAGCCGATGAGCGCGATCTTCTTGCGTGCCATAGGGTGAGTGCGTCCTTCAAACATCGCGGGACGAAATTGCCTGGACCGCTATGGCGCGTGGAGTCCCGCGTGGGTACGCGCGCCCGGTGTTCGAAGGGCGACCTAGGCCCCGAAGCATAGGATTGCAACCGGCAAAAGGTCGCATGCGACAACTATCTTTGCAAATAGTTCGCAGTAGCAATAATGCCGGATTTCGCGGGGAACTTACAAAGAAATGGCCGCGCGGCTTTCAGGTTCCGCGCGGCCAGTGCTTTTGCCGTCGCCCCGTTCAGGTGAGGCGATGCGGCAGGCTCAACCTATGAGCGGCGTATCCTGCCGGATAAGGGCACGCTCGAATTCACTTGCTTCGCGGGCGTCCAGCGTCCGGCAGATGCCTGCCCAGCGCTCACGCTCGTCGATCTCTTCGGCGTCGTGCGCCGCGAGTGCCAACCTGTGCGCTTCCTTGGCGGCGCCAAGCCCATGTTCGGCAAAATGCATCAGCGCATCGCGCAGGTTTTCCATGAGGAAAGGCTCGCCGACCGGATGCCCATTGTCATTGGCCGCAATCCCCGGTGATTGCTTTGCGAGGACGCGCGCAACGGGGGAACGCGCGGTTGTACGCGCGGCGGCAAAATGGACTGACATGGACCCGATCCTCCTGTGCTGCCGCAGGGCTTGTTACCCTCACGGCCCGGCTTCGAGAGACGGTTTAGCGCGCACCCGCTAAACTTCGGTTCCGCGGTATGCTTGAGAAGAGGTTAAATGCCTATTCCGCAGTCTTTTTTCGCGCACCGGGTTCCCTGATCCACCGCCCGCTGTTGCGGTATTCCGGCTTTACGTCGCCGGACTGCGGAGACCCGACGACCGGCGCTGGATTGACGCCGGGAGCGCCGACCTTGGGTTCGGGGGCGATGGTTGCGCCGATGACGGGATCTGCCGGAGGCGGCGAGGTACTGCCCAGCGCTGCCTGCGATGGCAGCGGCGAAGCGCTAGGCGTATTCGGTAGGGCGAGGGGTTCTGCGCCCGCGTACGCGCCCGTAAAGGCTGCCGCGCGGCCAGCGCTACCCTTCCAGCGATAGAAGCGGTGCGCGCCGATCGAACCGATTAGGTCGAGGCTGCTGGCCCAGTAAGGATTGACGGCGTGCGTATGATAATGGGTTGCAAGGCCCACCGGCTGGAAGACATGACCCGACAGCGCGGCAAGCGCCACCGACTGTGCTCTCGCCCATCCGGCGCGGGACGGTTGCCGATTGAGCGATCCGTCGCAAGTGAAGGTAAACTGGCACCCCGTCGTGCGCTCTGAGCCCTGGAACACCACACCGCAGATGCTTGAAGGATAAGCGGGATGGGAGACGCGATTCAGGACCACCTGTGCGACCGCTTCCTGGCCCGACTGGCTTTCGCTGGCGGCTTCGTAATAGACGGCCATCGACAGGCATCTTAGAGCGCGCGCCTTGTCGATCCCGCTGCCGGCACTCTGGAATGCGCGCGCCGTTGCGCCCGCGCCGAAGCGTTCCGTGTACCGCTCGGCATCGAGTGTGCCTTCCGCGATCCGCAATTCAGCGATGTCGATGACGGGTTCGGGAGGCTGGTCGAGATAGTAGAATGCCGAGCCCGGAAAGCTCTGACCTGCAATTTCGAACGGCATGGGCTGGACCGGCGGCTCGCCCTGCGCGATTCCCATCGCCTTGGCAAAGCCCGGCCATGCCCCCTGCGCAGCAGCGATGGGCAGGGCAACGGCGAGTACCACCACAGCCACCCGGCGCAGCATCTGCCGACGCGAGCGGGCCTGCGCTTCGCGCGCAGCCCTCCTGCTCGACACTGGTGTTTCCCGATGCTGCATGACGCGTTCCATACCGCAGGATCGCATAGCGGGGAAAGGTTAATAGCAAGGCCCTTGCCCGCCCCGCGAACCCACCGTATTGGCGCGAGACATTGGTACGGGTTGTCCGCGAAGGCGGACCTAAGAGGGAACGGGGTGATGAAGCCCCGGCTGCCCCCGCAACTGTGACCGGGGAGCGATCCCGCCAGATGCCACTGCCCCGCGGGGTGGGAAGGCGGCGGGAAAGCGTCGATCCGGCGAGCCAGGAGACCTGCCTGTTCCAGTCGTTCGGCCACGGGCGGGGTGCACCGATGGCAAACGCGGATGGAAGCAATTTTGCTCCCTCCCGTCATGAGCGGCAGTTCGTTCATGATAGGAGGTTTCGTGTATAAATACTTGTTTCTTTTGACTGTTTCGGCGCTTCCCGTTTCCGCTGCGGCGCAATCGGCGAGCGAGGAGGCGCTGGCGGAAATCATCGCCGCCCAGGATGCCGAGCAGGCACAGGAAATGGAAGTCGATGATCCGCTGGCAACCGCTCCAGGCCATCATGGCTACCAGAGATTGGAGCCGCAGATCACGGTCACCGCCAATGGCCTATCCACCGCCATCGAGAACACGGGGCAGGCCGTCACGATCATCGAGCGCGACGAGATCGAAAGCCTGCAGGGTGCAGACGCCACGCGGGTTCTCCAACGCACGCCCGGCCTGTCTTTCTCGCGCAATGGCGGGGTTGGCGGTTTTACCGGCGTCAACATTCGCGGTGCCAGTGCCGACCAGGTCCTCGTGCTGGTCGACGGTGTCCGGGTGGCCGATCCGGCCGCGCCGGGTGGCGGCTTCGATTTCGGCAACCAGTTGACGGGAATGGCCGGAAAGTTCGACATTCTGAGAGGATCGAACTCGACCATCTGGGGAAGCGAAGCGATCGGGGGCGTCGTGGACATCTCCATCCGCGCCGAGACCGGTATGAAAGGCACGCTGGAATATGGCGCGCGCGAGACATTCGGGGCCAATGTGGCCACCGGAGTGAGCGGTGAAAAAGCCTATGTCGGCCTGAACGGATCGTGGTTCTCGACCGACGGATTTTCCGCTGCCGCGAATGGCACCGAAGCGGACGGTTTCCAGCAGTTTGCCATCGGAGGTGTCGGCTTCCTCGACCTCACCGACAGTCTCGAATTGTTCACGCACCTCAACTGGAGCGAAGGCAAGCTCGACATAGACGGCTTTCCGCCTCCTTCATTCGCCCTCGCCGATACCCTGGAAACGCAGGAAACGCGCCGTCACTGGGGTGATCTCGGGCTCGCCTATTATGGCAATGATTTGACGCTGCGCGCAGCCTACAGCTTGTCCGACACCCAGCGCGACAACCTTGATGAGGGCGGGGGCGTGACTTTCGGCAGCAAGGGCAAGTCCGAGCGTGTGCAATTGCGAGGCGAGTATCGTTTGCTTGGCGGGCTCAGCTTCGCTTTCGGCGGCGAGAAGGAATGGACCGAGTTCGAGACCAATTTCGACGCTCCCGCCGAGACGGAGATCACCGGCCTCTACGGCCAGCTCGGCTGGGTGATGGGACGCCTTGCGATCCATGTCGGCGGGCGGATCGACGATCACGAGCAATTCGGCACCGGGACCAGCTTTGGCGGCGATATCAGCTATGGCTTTGGCGATGACTGGCGCCTGCGCGCAAGCCTTGGCGAAGGGTTCAAGGCTCCCACGCTCTACCAATTGCTGTCCTTCTATGGGAATACCGACCTAGAACCTGAAGAAAGCACCAGTTTCGACATCGGGATCGAGCGTGGCCGCCGCGATCGTGGACTTTACCTCTCGCTGACGGGTTTTCGCCGCGATAGCGACAATTTGATCGGCTTCGCCTTCACGTCCGACCGCCCGTCCGGTGTTTACCAGAACACCGATCGTGCACGCGCGCAGGGGATCGAGGCGGAAGCGGGTTTCGATGTGACGGGATCGCTCCGCGTGTCGGGCGCATTCGCTCTGGTGGATGCGGAAGATCGCGGCAGCGGCCTCGACCTTGCGCGCAGGCCGCAGAGTTTCGGCACTGTATTTGCCGATTGGGAGAGCGGTTTCGGGCTGAAGCTGGGCGTCGACCTCCGACTCTCCGGCTCATCCTTCGATAACGCCGCCAACACCGTGGAACTCGACGGCTACGAGGTCCTCGACCTGAGGGCCGCGTTCGACATCGGCGAGAGCCTCGAGCTGTTCGGTCGCGTCGAGAACGTGCTGGACACCGACTACCGCGTCGTATCCGGCTATCAAACGCCGGGCAGAGGAGCCTTTGTCGGCCTGAGGGCGCAGATGTGAACCGCATCGCGCCCGCCTTGCTGCTGGTCCTGACCGCCTGTTCCGGCGGTCGGGAGCTGCGGGACGAGGGCAGCGACAGGCCCACCATCGTCAGCCTCAACCCGTGCACCGACGCGATCCTGGCCGAGGTCGCGGATCCCCGGCAATTGCTGGCCATCTCGCATTACAGCAAGGACTCTCGCGCCAGTTCGATGGAGCCGGAAGTTGCGGCACGATATCCGTCGACCGGCGGCACTGTGGAAGAGATCCTTGCACTCGAACCCGATATCGTCGTCGCCTCCACCTTCATTGCCCCTGCAACGCGTGCGGCGCTCGGTGATCTCGGGCGGAGGGTCGAAACTTTCGGAAGCGTGGCGAGCGTGGAGGCTAGCATCGAACAGGTGCGCCAGCTTGCTCGCCTGACGGGCGATCCAGAAAGGGGAGAGGCTCTGGTTGCTTCGATCGAGGGAGCGATTGCCGACGCTGGTGCGGAGGGCAGGCCGGTCCAAGCAGCTGTGTGGCAACCCTCAGGGATCGTGCCGGGCGAGGGCGCGCTTATCAGCGATCTCCTCCGACGCACAGGCTTTGCCAGCTATGGCGCTGCCCGTGGCATGGCGCAGGCCGATTTCCTCTCGCTGGAACAGGTCGTGGCCGATCCACCCGAAGTCTTGCTGATAGCCGGCAGCGACGCGGGCCAGCGTCACCCTCTCCTGTCCGACCTGCCGCAGATGCACCGCGAGAGTTTCGACACGAGCCTCCTCTATTGCGGTGGCCCGACTATCATCCGAGCGACGGAACGGCTGAAGCAAATCCGGCAGGGAGCGTCATGAACCGCGCGGTCCTCATCATGGCTGCCTTGCTGGCAATTGCGTTGCCGCTGTCGCTGCTTGCAGGGCGGGTGTGGATCGATCCTGCCACAACGCCCAATGCCGCGCTCATCCTTGGCGAGCTTCGCTTGCCTCGCGCGGTGTTGGCGATTGTGGTCGGTGCAGGGCTCGGTTCGGCTGGGGCGGCCATGCAAGGATACTTGCGCAACCCGTTGGCCGATCCGGGCCTGTTCGGGATTGCGCCCGGCGCGGCTTTGGGCGCGGTAACGGCCCTTTTCTTCGGATTTACGGCGAGCGCATGGCTGCTTCCGCTCTTCGCGCTGATCGGTGCGGGCGGGGCTATGGCGCTGCTTGCTTTGATTGCCGGCCGCACCGGTGGCATTGCGCTATTCACGCTGGCAGGGCTGATGGTGGCGAGCCTTGCAGGCGCGCTTACCGCGCTGGCCATTTCCATGGCGCCCAACGCCTTTGCTATGAGCGAGATCGTGCTGTGGCTGAATGGCGCGCTGACCGACCGCAGCTGGCGCGAGGTCTGGCTTGCAGCTCCCATGGTCGTGGTCGGCATCGTATTGCTGGCGCGGGCAGGTGGAGGTCTCGACGCACTGACATTAGGAGAGCCGGTCGCACGCTCGCTGGGCGTCGATACGAACCGGCTCCTGTGGCTGCTGATCCTTGGCGTCGGCCTTACCGTGGGAGCGGGTGTCGCCGTTGCCGGCATCATCGGCTTTGTCGGACTGATCGTTCCGCACCTCGTCCGCCCCCTGACAGACCGGCGCCCCTCACAGCTTATCCTGCCGAGCGCGCTCGCAGGCGCCTTGCTGGTGCTTGTCGCGGATAGCGTGGTGCGCATCCTGCCGCTGGTGACCGAGCTGCGGCTGGGAATTGCATTGAGCCTGCTCGGCGCGCCCTTCTTCCTGTGGCTGCTGCTGCGCATGCGGAAGGGGCTGGCATGATGCTCGAAGCACGCGACCTCGTGCTCGAGGACAGGCTCTCCCATGTCAGCATAAGCCTGCGGCCTGGGGAAATCACCGCGATCTGCGGCCCCAACGGTGCGGGCAAGTCGAGCCTTCTCGAAGCGCTGGCGGGACTTTTGGAACTCGATTCCGGCACCATACAACTCAACGGCAAAGACCTTGCGTCACACACGCCGCGCGAGCGGGCGCAGGCAATTGGGTACCTGCCGCAGGATCACATTGTCGCATGGGATGTGCCGGTCAGGCGTCTCGTCGAACTGGGGCGGATGCCGTACGCCGACAAGCGGCACGAACCGGTCGATGCAGCCTTGCAGGCGCTCGATGTCGATCACCTGACAGACCGACGGGCGCAATCGCTTTCCGGCGGCGAGACGGCACGCGTCCTGCTGGCACGCGTGCTTGCTGGAGAGCCGCAGTGGATCCTGGCTGACGAACCGCTGGCCGCGCTCGACATCGGGCACCAGCTGGCCCTGCTCAAACACCTGCGACGAGCCGCCGATAGCGGCATCGGCGTCGTGCTGGTGCTGCACGACCTGTCCCATGCCATGAACCATGCTGATCGCGTCATCGTGCTGGACGAAGGCGCGCTGGCCGCGGACGATCACCCTCACCGTGCGCTTTCAGCGGAGATGGTTCAGCGGGTATGGAAGACAGAGGTGGATTGGATCGAGCGCGAGGGCCGCATGGCACTCATGCCGATGTGATCCGTTGACCGGCCATGGCTGCCGATCATCTTGTCCAGCGCTGGTTCGCCCTGACGCGTGAGGAACTGCCTGCACTTTCCGGTGCACGCGGGTGGCCTGTACATCTCGACCATTGTTTCCAGCGCATCCTCCTCGACAATGCGACCGGCGGCCCCTGGCGCGACACGATAACCGCGCCTGCCTATCGCAATGCAAGCGATGAACAACTGGGGCTGGCGATCGCCCTTGGCGAACAGTCGATCGCTGGGGAGCAGGACATGGACCTCCTCAACGACAATTCACTCGCATGGCGCGGAAAAGGAAAAGGCCGGACCAACCGGCCCGGCCTTTCCTGATTTACGCTGACGATCAGCCTTAGTTGACGGCGTTGCCCGGAAGCTTGCCGTCCGACACTTCGCTGTCCGCCGCTTCGTCACCGGCGACGAGGCCGCGTGCTTCGAGCATCGGGGTCACATCCGGTGCCCGGCCAGCGAAGTTCTGGAACATCTGGAAGTAATCCATCGTCCCGCCACGGCTGAGCACGGTTGCGCGATAGTGATCGCCGTTCTCACGCGTGAGGCCGCCGTTCTCGATGAACCACTTGCGGCTGTCGCGATCGAGCATCTCGGTCCACAGGTAGCTGTAATAGCCGGCGGAATAACCCGCGGGCGAGCTGAAGATGTGGCTGAAATAGGTGCTGCGATAACGCGGCGGCACGAGGTCGATCTCGAGGCCGAGTTCTTCGAGCGAACGACGCTCGAACGCGTCGACCTTTTCCGGCGTATCGATCGCCGCTGCTTCGGCAGGCGACAAAGCGCTCCACTTCATATCCAGCAGGGCGGCTTCGACGACTTCGCCGAAATCATAGCCCTGGTTGAACTTTGCAGCGGCTTCGATCTTCTCGATCATCTCGTCGGGAATGGTTTCGCCGGTTTCGTAGTGCTTGGCGTAGTTCGAAAGCACGCTCGGCCAGGTGGCCCACATTTCATGGACCTGGCTGGGATATTCCACGAAATCGCGCGCCGTGGCGGTGCCCGACAGGCTTTCGTAACGCTGGTCGGCAAAGAAGCCGTGCAGCGCGTGGCCGAACTCGTGGAAAGTAGTGTTCACCCAGTCGAAGCTGACCAGCTGGACTTCGCCTTCCGGCGCCTTGGGGATGTTGAGCACATTGTAGATCACCGGCTTGGTGCCATACAAATGGCTCTGTTCCACGAAATTGCTCATCCATGCGCCGCCGCGCTTGGACGGGCGCTGGAACGGGTCGAAATAGAAAATGCCCAGTTCGCTGCCGTCACGATCGAACACGGTGTAGGTCGTCACGTCCGGGTGATAGACTGGCAGGTCGGTGCGCTTCTGGAAGGTGAGGCCGTAGAGCTTCTCGGCCATGTAGAACACGCCGTCCTCGAGCACCTTGTCGAGCACGAAATATTCCATCACCGCGTCTTCATCGAGGTCGAATTGTTCGGCCTTGATGCGGTTGGCATAGCGATACCAGTCCCACGGCTTCACAGAGTAATCGCCGCCGTCGGCAGCAATCGCGGCCGTCAGCATGGCGGCTTCACGGCGCTGGGTCGCGGCGAGGGCGGGGACCATCTGCTCCATGAAATCGAGCGCGGTCTTGGGCTTTTCGGCCATGCGATCCCACATGGCGTAGCTGGCCCAGTCGGCTTCACCGAACAGCGCCGCCTTGTCGGCGCGCAGCTTGGCGATCTTGGCGATCAGCATGCGCGTATCGACATCGGTCGTGCCGTCCGCACGGTGATAGCTCGCCATGAACAGCTTTTCGCGGGCGTCGCGGTTTTCCATGCTCGGAAGCAGCGGCTGCTGCGTCGTGTTCTGGAGCGCGATGGCATACTTGCCGTCGAAGCCCTTCTCGGTTGCGAGATCGGCAGCCGACCTGATGTCGCTGTCCGAAAGTCCGGCGAGTTCTTCGCGGCTGTCGAAGATGACCGGCTGGTCGCTCATCGCGGCGCGTGCGTCCTGACTGAACTCGGTCGTCAGCGTCGACAGCTGCGAGTTGATTGCCTTGACCTGCTCGCGCTCGGCATCGCTCAGCAGCGCGCCGGCGTGGACCATGCCTTCGTAAGTAGTTTCGAGCAGCTTTGCGTCCTCGACCGTCATCGTCATCGCGGCGCGGTTGTCATAGACCGCCTTTACTCGGGCGAAGAGGACGGGATCGAGCGTGATCGCGTCATAATGCTCGGTCAAATTAGGGCTGATTTCGGTGTTGATTTCGTCCAGGCGATCGGTCGTGTTCGAACCGGTGAGGGCGAAGAAGACCGTGTTGATGCGGCCCAGCATGCCGCCGGCCTTTTCCAGCGCGACGATGGTGTTCTCGAAATTGGGGGCGGCCGGGTTGTTCTTGATCGCCTCGATCTCGGCCTTGTGGATCATCATCGCCTGCTCATAGGCAGGGAGATAATCGTCTTCCGAAATCTTGGTGAAATCGGGCGCGTAGAAGGGAAGATCGCTGCGGTCAGCGAAATAGCCGGTGCCTGCCGGGATGTCCGGATTGTAGGCCTGGGCTTCTTGCAGGTCTGCCAAGGGGTCACCTTCTTCGGTGTTGATGGTTGCGCAGCCGGCAAGCAGTGCTGCGGCGGCGGTGGTGGCCAAAATCTGGGCCTTCATGGTCTCTCCAATAATCGGCGAAAGGCGAATGAACGAATGTGCATTCGCAATATGGTTTCCTTTGCGACAATGGCGCATGAACAGGAATTGCAGGCGAAGTGCAAGTTTCGCGCGTCGAACCGTCGACGGTGGTCTGCAAAGGCGATCAGTCGAGCGTCTTGCCCTGACCGCGTTCGGCCTGCTTCTTGGCGGCTTCCGCGGCTTCTTCAAGCGCCTGGCGGTTCACCGTGACGATACGCGGCTTGCCTCCGGTGTCGTCGACCACCAGCCATAACGAACCGAGCTCGAAATAGGCGCCTTGGTCCTGGTCGACCGTCATTTGCGACAGGTCCAGATCGCGCAGGACCGAAACCATGCGCTGGTCGAATACCTCATCGAACAGGGTGTCGACCTGATCCTCGGTCAGTTCGCGCCGCTCGCCCTCTGCATCGATATACAGCAGCGGAAGGCCCACCTGTTCGAGCATGCGGGTCTTGTCGCCGCTTTGCGCCGCCTCGCGCAACGTCTCGATCGCGGCTTCGAACTGGCTCGGGCTGGTTCCGGTGGCACAGGAGATCGCGCCGCCGTTAACCGCATCGTGGGCCCGGTCGAATTCGACATCCGGTTCTTCCTGTTCCGACCACACGAGCAAGAGGCAATTCTCGGCAGGATCGGCTTTGGCCTCCTTTTCGACGACCTGCACCAAGGGCTCGCGCTGGTCGTCCGGCACCAGAATGTCAGACGGCGCGGGAGAGCACGCTGCAAGTGCAGTTGCGAGGCCGATTAGCGGGAAAAGGCGGGGTGTCAGTGTCATTACTGCGCAGGATAGCGGACAATGGGGGTGTAGATCGACCCCTCGGGATGCAATTCGCTCTCGAACAGGACGAATTCCTGCACGGTCCACGGCTCCAGCCGCATGCGACTGGTTTCGGACAGGAAAGCATGGGCCGGACCGCTCGCGGTATTGAGGCGGGCGAGGGTGATGTGGGGGAGGAATTTGCGCCCTTCAGGCTCTATGCCGACATCCTGGCATGCGCGCTCTACCTTGCGCTGCAGGCGGATAAGCGGCTCGCTGGGTTCGACGCCTGCCCACAAGGCACGTAAGATACCTTTTCTCTCAAAGTAACCGGAACTTGCGATGACAAGGTCGAAGCTTTCGAAGATGATCGAGCTGAGTCCTTCGGCAAGATCGTCGGCCTGGTGTGTCTCCACATCGCCGACATAGCGAAGCGTCAGGTGGAGCTGGTCGTCATCCTGCCAGCGGGCATTTTCTACGCCTTCCATCAGGTCCGTAAGCCGGTCGCGGACGGAGGAAGGTGGACGTAGTCCGACGAACACGCGGTGACTCATAGCGTAGTCCGAACGCGATCGATGTCAGCGATCGACCTGCCGCACGCGGTTCCGGCCGTCGGTCTTGGCATCGTACATTGCCGCATCGGCGAGCCTGAGGCTCTCGTCGATGGTGCTGCCACGACGGTGCGGGCCGATGCCGATCGAGGCACTGGTCGCGCCGCTCGGCAGTCCGATCACTTCGTGCAGCATCGAAAGACCTTCACGCAGATCCTCGGCGAACACCAGCGCGCTATTGGCGTCGGGCTCGTCGAGGAAGACGCAGAATTCCTCGCCGCCAAGCCGGGCAGCGAAATGGTGGCCTTCGCCGTATGAGCGCAAGGCATCGCGCATCAGCTTGCTCGCCTCGACCAGCGCCTTGTCGCCCATGTCGTGACCGTAACTGTCGTTGATCTTCTTGAAGTGGTCGAGGTCGATCAGCAGCAGGTGGGCGGTCTCCTGAGTCTGGCCGTCGACCAATCCGTATTCGAAAAGGGCGCGGCGGTTGTAGAGACCGGTGAGCGGGTCGTGCTTGGCAAGGAATTCCGCCTGGGCAAGTGCCTCGGCAAGGTCTTCGTTGAGGCGGCGGTTCTCCACCAGCATGTCTGCGGAGACACTACGCTGCTGCGCGGAAGCGAAGGCAAACATGGATACTCCGATCACAAGGGCGGTCGTGCCGAAACCGTAAGGCATCAGGGCGTCTCCCGCGAAGAGATAGAGTCCGACAAAGAGCGTGAGCAGAAAGCCCAGCATGAAGGCAAATGTCTGTTTGCGAAGCGGCGCGGTCATTGTCACGATCAGGCCGACGCCGGTGATGGTCCCGGCAGCGATCACCAGCCGCAATGGCTCTTCCAGCGGCTGGGCAAGCGAGGGAAGAAGAAGATACGCCCAGCTCATCCCGCCGAAAAACAGCATGATAGTCAGTATCCGGAGCGCAGGGTCCAGAGAGTGCCCACTGTCGATGCGTCGGCGGAGGTGGTTGTAGGAAATGTGTGCGCCAACAAGCGCGAGCACCCGCATGACAAGGGGCAGGACATAGGCGGCGGGATTGGCAAGGAACAACGCAGCGACTGCAATCGCAACTACCCCGAGGACGTTGGCCGAGAACGCACGTTGTTCGGTGATGAGCACGGACCGAACTGTTTCGCGCCAGCTTTCGCGTAGCCAGTCTGCGTCCCGCTCGGGAGCGACAATAAAGCCAGTTGCCGTCTTCACGCGGCTTCCCCTTTTACCTCACCTTCGACCCATGGTGGGTGAGGCCTCGCGCATGCCTTATGACATAAGCAAGCAACTTACAATGTTGCGCGAAAACATGCCGATTCTGTTATGAATAGAAAAGCCTAGGTGTCCCTTGGGTTCTCATAGCTCGCTTCCATGAACATCTGTGCACGCCTTTCGGACCGGAATTCCAGCCCACGCGCGACCTTGCCGGCGGCATGTGTGTAGTCGAGCTCGGCAGCGATCCGCTCGTAGTCGCCCGCCTGGATCGCCGCATTGAGCCTCGGGCTCTCTGCTTGGGACACATTGCCCAGGCCGACATTGTAGACGAGGTCGAGCAGGGCATCGAATTCATGCTGAAACAGCGGCAGGTCACCCACCAGTATGCGGACGCCACGCTCTGCCGTTTCGAGATCCTTCTCGAGAAGCGAGAGCACGCGCTCTTCCGATACACGATCGCCCACGCGCAGATTGTCCTGCGGCGTTACCAAATGGCCTACGCCGACCGTGGGATAGCCAGCAACATCGCGATAGACGGTGTAGCGAACGCCTTCTTCCTCGATGAGCGCCTGCTTGAATGTATCGCTGGCCTTCATCAGGGCGGCAGGCTTACGGATGTCCTGCTCTTCCGCAGCCATCACGTAGGTTGCCGTCATATCCGGCTTGCTGCGTGCGTTCTGCGTCGGAGGCCCGGTAAAGGCCGCCAGTCCGACTGCTCCTGCGCCCATCATCAACGTCGCCCGCTTTCGCGAAGACAGTTTGGGTTTGACGTTGAATACCTGCTGGGCCGCCTTGCGCGCCCGTTTGAGCTCGCTGCGGTGGCGGCGATGTTGCTTTATCCGCTTGAGTAACCTGCGCGCACGCTTCTGCTCACCTGCGTGGGGTGTAGCAGTCCAGTTTTCGCTATCGAGTGGCCGATCGAGTTCACGCATGATGGCGCGAATGCGTTCGTCCTGAAGCGAACCGGATATGGGCGCAGGGCGTAAGCGATCGGGTGACGGTGCGACCCGATCCTTTTGCTCGACTTCCTGCTTCATTGTAATTTCTATTCCCGTAATATCTGGATTTAGGACCCTTCGTACATTGCCGAAAAGCCGGGCCGGATTACGGCCTGTGTTACCCAATCAACGGATTGACGGACCGAAAGGGTCCACGCTTCACCGCGCCTGACACTCGGTTGGGAGAGTGTCGACGGTGCAGGGATTCATGGATTAGCTGCTTATTTTCAGTTATTTAAGGGTAAAGGCGGTGGGGGAGGCGGTTCGGCCTCTCCGGGCGGGGGTGGCGGCAATTTCGGCGGGTTCATGACGCTCTCGAGCGATTGAAGGTCGAGCCGGCCGCCCTTGTCGCCCGTTCCATCGAGCAGGGTGATGTGGTCTTTACCAGTTCGGATCACGGCAGGGCTGGCCGACAACAGCCCCATTACGAGGCTCCTGCCGTTATCGCTATCCCGCTTGAGCGCCTCGCACTGGATCCTGGCACCATCCCTGTTCTTCAGGCGGCCGTCAGCAGTCCATTCGATGTCGATCGAGGTGCCGGGACATTCCGACCATTCGATGTTGCCATTCCCGATAGTGACCACACCTGCCTTCTCGCCGATGCCGAAGCCCGAATAGCCCCATCCGTCGTAAGTGGACGCCATTTGCGGCACCCACTTGCCCGTCACGAAATCGCGTTCGGGGATGTTGGCCAGCCGCCAGGCTTCCGGCTCTACCAATACGAGTTCCGTACCCCCGCTTTTCAACAGCAGCCGGGTTTCTCCAACCCGGTTCACTGTAGGGTTTGTACCGAAGAAGCCGAAGAACCTGCCGTCACGGCCTTCCCATTCGGCGGGACACCCCATCAAAGTCTGGATGCGCGAACCATCGCCGGAGTCCCGAAGTATCCCATCTTCACCCAGCGTTGCCGGATTACTGGAGTGATTGCAGCCGACCGAATAGGCCAGCCCATCGTCGTTGACCTGGACATAGGCGCTGCGCCAGCCGACTCCTTCGCGCCAGTCCGGCGAAAATTCCTCAAAGCGTTCGACCAGCCAGAACCCCTCGATCGCCCCGAGCGAGGTCACTGGCGCGCCGATCTCAAGCGCGGGTGTCGCAGTTTCGGGGCCGACAATGTCGCCTCCGGATGTAGGCTCATCGCTGCACCCGGCAAGGCAAGTTGCTGAAAGGAAGGCGCTTATCGAAAGGAGTGAGCGTGGGATGGTCATGCATTGAGAACCCGCGTGGCGGCTTTCGGGGTCCCGGCTTGTATTCGCCGAGGGCAAAACCCACATTTGCGGAACCCCCGCGCTTCTCGTCCGCTGCCCTCACTGAAGGGCTGGACCTCCCATAATCGCGGCCCCTTGACCAAAGCGAACAATTCGGGAACACGCTTCCTTCATGGCACTTACCAAAATCTCCGTACGCGGCGCGCGCGAGCATAATCTCAAGGGCGTGGATATCGACCTGCCGCGCGACAGCCTGATCGTGATCACGGGCCTGTCCGGCTCGGGCAAGTCGAGCCTGGCGTTCGATACGATCTATGCGGAAGGCCAGCGGCGTTACGTTGAATCGCTGAGCGCCTATGCGCGCCAGTTCCTCGAGATGATGCAGAAGCCTGATGTCGAACATATCGACGGGCTCTCTCCCGCGATCTCGATCGAGCAGAAGACCACCAGCCGCAACCCGCGCTCGACCGTGGCGACGGTGACCGAGATCTACGATTACATGCGCCTTTTGTGGGCGAGGGTGGGCGTACCCTATTCGCCGACCACCGGTCTGCCGATCGAGGCGCAGACCGTTTCCAACATGGTCGACCGGGTCATGGAACTGCCCGAAGGCACGCGGCTATACCTGCTCGCGCCGGTCGTGCGCGGGCGCAAGGGCGAATACCGCAGGGAACTGGCCGAATGGCAGAAGGCGGGCTTCACCCGCGTACGCATCGACGGCGAGATGTATCCGATCGAGGAAGCACCCGCGCTCGACAAGAAATTCAAGCACGACATCGAAGTGGTCGTCGATCGCCTTGCGGTAAAGGAGGGCCTCGAAACGCGCCTCGCCGACAGTTTCGAGACTGCGCTGAAGCTCGCCGACGGGCTCGCCTATGTGGACCTTGCCGATGGCGTGGTGCCGGGGCGCGAAGACGAGGCCGAGGGCGGCGGTGCGATGAAGGGCGCGGGGCTGCCTGCCAACCGGATCGTGTTCTCCGAGCGCTTCAGCTGCCCGGTGTCCGGCTTCACCATCGAGGAAGTCGAGCCGCGCCTGTTCTCCTTCAACGCGCCGCAAGGCGCCTGCCCCACCTGCGACGGGATCGGCGAAAAGCAGCTCTTCGACCCACAGCTGGTCGTGCCCAACGAGGCGCTGTCCTTGAAGAAGGGCGCCGTGGTGCCCTGGGCGAAGAGCAATCCGCCGTCGCCCTATTACATGCAGGTGCTGGCCAGCCTCGCGAAGGAATACGAGTTCGATCTCACCACTCCGTGGGAAGATTTCGACAAGGAAATCCGCGATATCATCCTCTACGGTACCCGCGGCCGCGCCATTCCGCTCACCTTCAAGGACGGGCGCAAGCAGTACACGGTGAAGAAGCCGTTCGAGGGCGTGATCGGCAACCTCAACCGCCGCCTGCTGCAGACCGAAAGCGCGTGGATGCGCGAGGAGCTGTCCAAATTCCAGACCGCGCAGCCGTGCGAGACCTGCCATGGCAAGCGCCTGAATGAGAAGGCGCTGGCGGTGAAGATCGCCGGGACCGACATCGCCACACCCACCAAGATGAGCGTGGCCGATGCGAAGGCCTATTTCCTCAAGCTGCCCGATGACCTGAACGACACGCAAAGGCAGATCGCCAAGGCCATCCTCAAGGAAATCAACGAGCGGCTGGGCTTCCTCGACAATGTGGGGCTCGACTACCTCAATCTCGACCGGACCTCGGGAACCCTGTCCGGTGGCGAAAGCCAGCGCATCCGCCTCGCCAGCCAGATCGGCTCGGGGCTGTCGGGCGTGCTCTACGTGCTCGACGAGCCGAGCATCGGCCTGCACCAGCGCGATAACGACCGGCTGCTCGAAACGCTCAAGCGCCTGCGCGATCTCGGCAATACGGTGATCGTCGTCGAGCATGACGAGGACGCAATCCGCCAGGCGGACCATGTGGTCGACCTCGGCCCCGGCGCAGGCGTGCGCGGGGGCGAGGTGGTGGCGCAGGGCACGCTGAAACAGGTGCTCAAGAGCAAGAAGTCGCTTACCGCAGACTATCTCACCGGCCGCCGCGAAATCAGCGTTCCGGCCACCCGCCGCAAGGGCAACGGACACGCGCTTACGGTCCATGGCGCGCGGGCGAACAATCTCAACAACGTGACCGCCTCCATCCCGCTCGGCACCTTCACCTGCATCACCGGCGTCTCGGGCTCGGGCAAGTCGTCTTTCACCATCGACACGCTCTACGCCTCCGCGGCTCGCACACTGAACGGCGCACGCGTGGTCGCGGGTGCGCACGACAAGGTCACCGGCCTCGAATATTGCGACAAGGTGATCGAGATCGACCAGTCGCCCATCGGCCGCACCCCGCGCTCCAACCCGGCAACCTACACCGGCGCCTTCACCCAGATCCGCGACTGGTTCGCCGGCCTCCCCGAAGCCAAGGCGCGCGGCTACAAGCCCGGCCGCTTCAGCTTCAACGTCAAGGGCGGCCGCTGCGAGGCGTGCCAGGGCGACGGGCTGATCAAGATCGAGATGCACTTCCTGCCCGACGTCTACGTGACGTGCGAGGAATGCCACGGCAAGCGCTACAACCGCGAAACGCTGGAAGTGAAGTTCAAGGGTCACTCCATCGCCGACGTGCTCGACATGACGATCGAGGATGCGGAGGTCTTCTTCAAGGCCGTCCCCCCGATCCGCGACAAGATGCACATGCTGAACGAGGTGGGGCTGGGCTACGTCAAGGTCGGCCAGCAGGCGACCACGCTGTCAGGCGGCGAGGCGCAGCGGGTGAAGCTGGCCAAGGAACTGTCCAAGCGCAGCACAGGCCAGACGCTCTACATCCTCGACGAGCCCACCACGGGCCTGCATTTCGAGGATGTCCGCAAGCTCCTCGAAGTGCTGCACCGGCTGGTGGAGCAGGGCAATTCGGTGGTGGTGATCGAGCACAATCTCGACGTCATCAAGACCGCCGACCACATCCTCGACCTTGGCCCCGGAGGCGGCGTACGCGGCGGCGAGATCGTGGCGCAGGGCACCCCGGAGGAAGTGGCCGAGGTGCCGGAAAGCTATACCGGACACTACCTCAAGCCCATGCTCGAGCGCGCCAGCAGGCCCGAAGCCGAAGCGGCGGAATAACCCGCCGCCCGCGCGGCAAGGCCCCCGATTGACCCCACCCCGCAATGCGATAGGATCGCAGGCAGGGACGCGCCGCAAACCTGCGACGGGGGCCGCGCCATGCAGCTTGAGAGCTTTTTCCTGACCACCGCCGAAATCGCCGTCGTGCTGATCGGTTTCGTGACCGTGTTCCTCACCTTCGTGATGGGCGGACGCGAAGTCGGGATGGCCGACCGCATGCACAGCCGCTCGCTGCTGATCGGCTCCTATCCCATGCTGATCGTCCCGCTCATACCCATCGCCGCGATGCACTACGGCGCCAGCGAGCAACAGGCCCTGTTCGCCTTCCACCTGGCGGGCGCGGCGATGATGACGCTGGTCGGCCTGACCATGGGCCTGTTCTACCTGAGGGTGGGGGCAGCCAACTGGCGCGCCATCGGGACGGTGCACAATGTCACCTCGTGGTCGGCCGGAACGCTGTCCAGCGCCGTCTTTGCCGCAGGGGCGCTGGGATATGCGCCCGCGGGCAACGCCGTCGTGGCCGTGATCCTGGTGTTCCTGATGAGCGCAACCGCCCTGTTCAGCTTCGCGGCACAGCAAATGCACCTGTTCGACTGGAAGAACCCCTGAGCGCGAGGGCAAGAGCCCGCCACACCAGATCTTAACTTTGCCAGGGCACCCTTGGAGGCGTATCATCGTCACCGCTTGGGAGGGCACGCATGATGAAATGGGTAGCTTTTATCATTGCCGCAGTGGTCGGCTTCCTGGTCGCTTTCAGCTGGTCGAACAGCGACGAGATCGGGGCGGAGGTGGACCGCAAGCTGGACGAGGACTTCGTCGAGCAATGCGTCGCCCGCGCGCGCTTCCCGGCGGAATTCCAGTCCAAGGCCCCGCAAATCTGCGGCTGCATGAAACGCGAATTCGACCGCCGCGGCTTCAAACTGACCGACGCCTTCGGCGAGGACAATGCGGAGATGCGGACCGTCGTGCAGGGCTGCGCGCGCAACGCGATGTAGGGGGGGGTAGTGGTGGTGAGATTGTCGCCCGAGGCACGTCGGAGGACTTGGCCGAGTTGCCAGAAGGGTCAACTGTCCAGTACCAGAAGTCGATGCTGGAGCGGCAACGGGAGTAGTAGGTCATAATAAACAAAAGCTTGCTGAGAAAACTCTGCTCGTTTATCTTGGCCTCCTTGTGCAGCCGAAAGCGTGTGGCGAACACCTCGGGGCTGCTTCTAAAACCGGAAGTTTGCCATAGCTGGCCTTAAGCGCGGTATTCGGCTCATCAAGAGGTCCGCGCTAGATTGAGGAGGACTGCATATGCAGATTACCTTCGCCATCGAAGCCAGCCAGCCTAATGGAGCGACGTTCCGATTGGGCATGGGGATTGCTATCCCCGTTGGCTTGATCTTGGCGCTGCTCAGTTTTTTTGGGCTGTCTTGATGTAACGGGGAGCGTCTTGGCGACAAGGCGCTCCTTATTTTTAATATATTCTCGAATATCAATAGACTAGACGTTGCACATGGTTCAGAAGTGAAATTACGCTTCACGGGGGTTGTATGCAAAAGTGGCTACATGTTTTTCGTATTCGATGCGAGCCGTTCGATCAAACTGATCTGTTCGCCGAAGAACGTGAAGCGTCTGATGTTATTCTAGATTCGATATTGGCCCATCCCACGGCTGAAGTAGGTGGTGGTAGTGAGTGGCATATTGCGGCAGCCGAGAAATTTGCCGGTCGAGCCATAATCTTCCAGTTCGGAAGGGTGCAGTCGATCACAAGTCCACAATATGATGGAACGCGGGAGCGTTTCTACGAGGCTGAAGCTGAGCGTGCTCCGTACGTGCATGGCGTGTTTGACGGCGAAACCCAGGCGTGTGTCATTGAGAAAAAATCGGGTGTGACAGCTAAACCTAGTGAGGTTGCAGCTAAACTCCAGAAGTTGTTGAATAGTGTCGATTTTCCCGCGAAGTCTGGATTTCGCGTGGTGGTCGATGAGCTCCGCGATCCTGAGAACTTTATCGAACAGGTTCGGCAGGCGGAGCGTATCACACGCTTTCAGTTTACCGCCGAGTTTGAGAACCCGCATGACGTCTACAAATTGATTCACGAACCTGCGGAGCAGTATAACGAGCAGATCAGGGGGCAAAAAACTACGGTCGAAACTCGCGGTGAAGATTTAAACAAGGATGTGGTGGAGGAGATGGCTCGAAGTGCGGCTTCTGTGGGCGATACCGCCAGTGCGACTATCCTTGATGGCGAGCGAGGCAGGGGCAGGGTCATCTATCTCAGAGGGACACCGCTCCTTGAGAAATTGGAATTTTCCGCTGGGCTGGAGGATATCAAAGAGCGAATGCTTGCGGCATTGAAAGCTGCTTATATCCGGCTGAGGTATCCACGGGATGATTGAAGAATATTGGAGTTGGTTTAGCGCAAAATCCGGCCGCAAAACAGGATACCGCCTGCTATTTTCGCGATGGACCTTACTCGATCTGGGCGTTGCTGCGGCTCTTACCATCGGACTTAAGCTGAATGGCTTCGAATTTGCTCAAAAAGCGTTGTTCCCAGCGGCTTCGATTTTGGCTGGCATGGCGTTCGCTTGGACCTCTCGGGCATCGACGATACTAAATAACGCAGAGTTTAGGGATAGAATAATTGGTGAAAATAATCCTTTAAGCGACTATGTTTATGGCTTTCAGACCTCTATTCTTATTTTATTTTGTTGCGTTGTTTATATAGCAATCATGGCTGCTGGGGGATTTTCATTTTCCTTCATCAGTGATGACGTGTCTGTTTTTATATCGTCATTTTGGATGTATTTTCTGATATCAATAACAATACGGGAGTGTTGGTCAGTGATCAACTTCACCAATCTGCTAACCCTCCTCGACGATCACACGCGTGATCGACCGACTGACAAGGATGGGCATGGAAAGTGAAGTTCCTGTCCTACTTCCCAATCCCCTTTTAATTACGCCGGTTCACTCCAATCCATGAGGTGAACCATGAATCTTGTTTATTGTTTGCGCCCTCAAACGCCGGGCGGCGCACGTCCGTGCGCCTTGGCTTCCTCGCATAAGCTCGGGCGGCCGGTCGGCCTTGCCTCGCCTATCGGCTCGGTACTTTCGCCACACGCCTGCGTTGGAGGGGCCGCATGAACGCCATCGTCCCGATCGAAACCGCTCCGACCCACGGTCCGCATGGGGAGGGGCGGACGGTGTTGACGCCTTCGCTCCAGGCGGAGTTTCTCAAGAGCCTCCAGCTGTTCGGCAATGTCCGGCTCGCGTGCCGGGCGGCCTCGTGCTCGGCGCAGACGGCTTATCGGGCGCGGCGGCGCTCCTCCGGCTTTGCGCGGGCGTGGGATGCGGCGCTGCTCGCGGCGCGGGCTTCGGCAGAGGCAACGCTCGCCGATCGCGCGATCAACGGGGTGGAGGAGGCGGTCTATTACCACGGCGAGGAGGTGGCGCGGCGCAGGCGCTATTCCGACCGCCTGCTGCTCGCGCACCTGGCGCGGCTCGACCGGCTCGAGGAAAAGCCCGAAATCGCGGCCGAGCTGGATGTGCTCGACGACCGGATCGAGGCGCTGGAGCGGGGCGAGGAACTGGCGGCGGCGCGCTCTCCGCAAGAATTGGCCCAGGACTGTGTTCCACCCGTTCCACTCTGTAGGGAATGCGGGGCACAATCCGACACGCTGGACGAGGAGGACATGTGCGCGTGCTGCGCCACATGGGTCGAGCGGGTGCTGGCAATGCACGATGCGCGGCCTGCCGATGCGCCGAGCATCGAGGAACAGGCGGAGGCGCTGGGGATGGAGCCTCTCGCGCTGGAGGAGCTGCAGCTATCCGCCTACGAGGGGCGCAGGCAGGAGTGGTGGCTCTTCACCGGAGAGGACCGGAAGGGCGCGTTCGTGTGGTAGCGGCGAGGGGCTGGCGCGAAGGCGCGGGCCTACTTCACCAGCTCCAGCTCTACCGAGCCGTGACCGCGCTGGATGATGCCGATCTCTTGGGCCGCGGCGCGGCTGAGGTCGATGGTGCGGCCATGTGCGTAGGGACCGCGGTCGTTGATGCGCACGATGACCGAAGCCCCCGTGCGCGGGTTGGTGACCTGGACCAGGCTTCCGAAGGGCAGCGTCTTGTGCGCAGCTGTCATGGCGTTCATGTCGAACCGCTCGCCATTGGCGGTGCGGCGGCCGTGGAACCGGCGGCCGTAATAGGAGGCAACCCCGCTGCCGAGCGAAGTCGTGACAGGCTCCACCTCGATCGGGGGATCGAAGGTGCCGAGATCCACCGCCTCCGGACCCGGCGCAGGCGCAGCGGGCAGGGGGGCGTACTCGGCGAAGCTCGCCTGGAAATGGGTGTCGGATACTGGGGTAAGCTCGCGCTCTTCCGAATGACCGGCAGTGCCGGGCAGCACCAGTGCTGCAACGAAGAGTGCGCTGCGTAGCGCGCGTTTGGCCATGAATGGACCTCCCGTTCGGTTCGGGAGGATATAGGCGATGCGCCGCGCGGAGTCGTTAACGTGGACGGAAACTGCCTCGTTTTGGCCACGTTTCAGCGTGTCGATACGGAGGTGGTCGCGCTTTCCTACTGCATCTGGGGTGTGCCAGGTGGCGTGCATACCAGAGAGCGATTCGGGGCATCTGGAGGCAGTTGCGTGATTGGCGGGGAAGGGTGCCGCATAGCAAATGGGGCCGGCATTGCTGCCGACCCCACTCTCACCGATACGTGGCCGTGTTCCTTCAACCGAAGTTCAAGGGACGCAGACTTGGCATCCGATGTTTTCCCTTCCGTTCCGTCCGAAGACTTCCCTTCCGGTTCTGTCACCGGCGCTCGCACCGGCATCCGGCTCCACCCTCCAATCAGCCCGGTCCAGTCGCGTCGCGGCCGAAGCCGTTCGCTTACTTTCCCCAGCCGACCTTCAACAGGCAGCTCCGCAGCCCGACCTTCCGCTGGTGGCCAGAGCCTCAAACGGTTGCATCGCCATCCGGTCCGAAGACCTTGTCGCGACGCCTCCTTCGGCATCTGACCGGGTTGGCCCGGCTCGTAATGGAACGTTACGCGTCTTCGTCATCGACCCGCCTTGCGTCCGGCGTGAGCCTTCGGCACGAGGGTCTCTTAAGTCGCGCGGACAGGTTCCGCTACGTCTTTCCGGTTCCGAATTTCCTAAGTCTTTCAGATCGTTAGATCGTCCAGACCGGAAGCTTTCTTCGCCGTTCCGATGAGTTAAAGCTGCTCCTGATTGCGTGATTCTTCAAGCGCACAAGAGGCGAGTTATCCACTTTCCACACAATTCGCTGTGGAGGGAGGTGGATAAGTCAACCGTTCGTCGCAAAGATTCGAACCCTACCGCCGCTATGCGCGCAATTTTACGCGCCTACGAGCAAGCTGGCCGATAATTCTCTACCGGTCACGCTTGGCCAGCAGGCGAAGTCGCAAGGCGTTCAACTTGATGAAGCCCTCGGCATCCTTCTGGTCGTAGGCGCCTGCGTCATCTTCGAAGGTGACATGGGCTTCGGAATAGAGCGACTGATCGGACTTCCGGCCGACGACCATTGCGTTGCCCTTGTACAGCTTCAGCCTGACGGTTCCGCCGACCTTCTCTTGGCTGAGATCGATGGCCGCCTGCAGCATCTCGCGCTCGGGGCTGAACCAAAGTCCATTGTACACCAGTTCTGCATAGCGCGGCATCAGCTCGTCCTTGAGATGAGCCGCGCCGCGATCGAGCGTGATCTGTTCGATACCGCGATGCGCCCGGGCGTAAATTTCACCGCCCGGGGTTTCATACATCCCGCGGCTCTTCATTCCGACGAAACGGTTTTCGACCAGGTCGAGACGCCCGATGCCGTGCTTGCGGCCCAGCTCGTTGAGGGCGGTGAGCAGGGTGGCCGGGCTCATTGCCTCGCCATTCAGCGAAACACCGTCGCCCTTCTCGAAGCCGATCTCGATGTATTCAGGCGTGTCCGGCGCGTCTTCCGGATGATCCGTGCGCGAATAGACGTAATCGGGTGTCTCTTCCCACGGATCCTCGAGCACCTTGCCCTCGCTGGAGGTGTGCAGGAGGTTCGCGTCGGTCGAGAAGGGGCTTTCGCCGCGCTTGTCCTTCGGAACCGCGATCTGGTGCTTTTCGGCCCATGCGATGAGCGCGGTGCGGCTCGTGAGGTCCCATTCGCGCCAGGGGGCAATAACCTTGATATCCGGATCAAGCGCATAGGCGGACAATTCGAAGCGCACCTGGTCGTTGCCCTTGCCGGTCGCTCCGTGCGCGATCGCATCTGCGCCGGTTTCGTGAGCGATTTCCACGAGGCGCTTGGAAATGAGCGGCCGGGCGATCGAGGTTCCGAGAAGATAATCCCCCTCGTACCGCGCGTTGGCCCGCATCATCGGGAAGACGAAATCGCGCACGAATTCCTCGCGAAGATCCTCGATGAAGATGTGCTTGTCGGGGATGCCCATTGCCCGCGCTTTCTCGCGCGCAGGCTCGATCTCCTCGCCCTGACCGAGGTCGGCCGTGAACGTGACCACTTCCAGTCCGCGGTCGACTTCAAGCCATTTGGCGATGACGGAGGTATCGAGGCCACCTGAATAGGCGAGGACGACGCGTTTGATCTCGGACATGGAATGCACCTTGGTTAGCTTGGCCGCGCGGCTAGCAGGAGCGTGATGCGGTAGGCAATCAAGAAGCGCTAGGCCGGTGGAAAGCGGCAGGTTTCTGGAAGTAGATCGCAGTCTGCAAGATTGGCGGATGCGTTGGTCGAAATCGCGAGCAATGCTATGGACTCCACATGGCAGAGGCAAAGACGCAGCTTACCGACCGCGATCCAGCCGACTTCATTGCTTCGGTGGAGCCGCAACGGAAACGAGAGGAAGCCGAGCGACTGGATGCCTTGTTTCGCAAGGTCACTGGCAAGGCTCCGCAAATGTGGGGGCCTTCCATCATCGGGTACGGAGAATACCGGACGACCTATGACAGCGGGCGCGAGGTTCACTGGATGCGAAGCGGATTCAGCCCGCGCAAGGCCAAGCATTCGCTCTACCTCATGGGCGGATACTGCGACCCCCAAGCCGGGAAGCGGCGAGACGAGCTTCTTGCAAGGCTCGGCAAGTACGCGACCGGGAAAAGCTGCCTCTACATCAACAAGCTAGCCGACGTAGATATGGACGTGCTCGAGCAACTGGTTCGCAACGACTGGGACGGTATGGCGCGCAAATACCCTGACTGATCAGATACCTGCGTACCATTGGTAACCGGCCCGGTCTTCCCAGTAGCCACCTTTTCCGCCCGCAATATCGTCTAGACTGGCCACAGCTTCGATAGCCGTGAGATACTTGGCGTGTTTGTAGCCAAGCTGGCGTTCGATGCGCATGCGCAGAGGAGCACCGTTGCGGATGGGAAGCGGTTTGCCGTTCAGCTCGTGCGCGATAATTGTCTGCGGGTGGTAAGCGTCGATCAGGTCGACGCTCTCGTAATAATCCTGCCCGTTGAGATTGTCTGCGCAGCGAAAGACGATGAATTTGGCCTCGGGCTTCAGCTTGGCCGCGTCGAGAAGCAGGGACAGCTGCGGCCCGGTCCATTCGCCGATAGCGCTCCAGCCCTCGACGCAGTCGTGGCGTGTTACCTGCGTGCGCTGAGGCAGCTTGCGAATATTCTCGAGACTGAGGGAAAGCGGGTGCTTGACCAAGCCGCCGACTTGCAGCCGCCAGTCTGCGAAGCCTGCTGCAGCCTGCGCAGGATAGTCGCCGTTTTGCGGATCGACCGAACCGTTGCCCCGGAAAAAGGGAGAGATGGCACTGCGCGGGAATTCGGGGGCGAGAGCGTTCCTGTCGGTCAGGAACTCGTGCGCGCCCTTGTGCCATTTCTCCGCCGCACCGAGCAGTTTGGAGCCCGCATCGCTATCGGCGAACTTGTTGCACCCGGCAACGAAACCTGCGCCGAGCACTGCAAGGAATCCTCTACGCTTCATCGACACGGCCTCCCGCAATCATGTCCCTAATCTGGCGGTAAGGACCCGCCAGGATGACGAGGGCGAGGTGCACCACGAAGAAACCGAAAATGACAAAGGCGAAGATGAAATGCAGGCTGCGGGCCGACTGTCGGCCGCCCATCAGGTCGACCATCCATCCCAGTACGGGTTCGAGCCCGGGGCTGATTGCCATGCCGGTGAAGATCATCATCGGCAGGAAAACGCCCAGCACCAAGCCGTATGCCAGCTTCTGGAGGAAATTGTACTTGCCGTCCCCGTGGTCGAAGTCGAGCTTCAGGTGCTGGATCACATCCTGCTTGATGTTCGACCAGCGCCATTCGCGTTTGCTCGTGGCGATGTCGCGCTTGAAATGCCGGTTCAGGAGCATGGCAGCCCACATCAGAAGCAGTCCTACGGCAAAGGGCCACGCCACTAGGATATGCCAATCGCGCGCCACCGCCAGGCTGTAATAGCCGGGGATCGTCATCCAGTCCGGAAAGCGGGGGACTTCCAGCCAGGCCTGCTGGCGGGAAAATCCCCAATCGCCCCAATAGAGGAGGCGGTGGGCGTTGGAGATCGTCAGGCCCGACATGAACAGGACGACCACGCAGAACAGGTTCAGCCAATGCCATAACCGCGTGCTGAGAGCGTGCCGTTTCAAGCGCCGACCTCCTCGTTTCGCGCGAGGTAGATGACATCCCTGTCCTGCTGCAGCAGGTGCTGGCCGCTGTCGATGAAGAGCGTCTGGCCGCTGGCGAGGTCACCTTGCGCGAGGAACACCGCGGCATCAGCAATCTCGTCAGCCCCGGTACGACGTTGGAGCAGGTTCATCCGGTGCGAGCGCTCAGCCTCCTCTTCCGTCTGGTCGTGGCTCGGCAGGATCGCTCCGGGAGCAAGGCCGTACACCCGGTCGTTATCGCGGGTGGCGCCCATGGAGAGCATTGCGATGGTGGAGTCGAGCGCGTGCTTGCTCATCGTGTAGCTGAAGAAGTCGGGATTGGGGTTCCGCAACTTCTGGTCGGTGACCTGGATGACGCAGCGCCCATCTTCGGACTTTGCGCCCTTCAGGAAGGTCTGTGCCATGCGGGCGGGGGAGCGGGCGTTGATCTGCATCGCCCTCTGGTTCGTGTCGGGATCGAGACCGGTTACATCGTCTGGCGAGAAAGCGGAGGCGGAGTTGACCAGCACCCGCCAATCATCGTGGCGCTCGGCAAGCTGTTCGATCATCGCGACCGCGGCATCGCCGTCGCGCAGGTCGCAGCAGAACGTCTCCGCGCTCGGCAGGCTGTCGGCCAGTTCCTGCGCGGCCCCGTCGGAGCTGTGGTAGTGGATGATTGCGTGCCAGCCCTTCGCAGCGAAGGCCTTCACGATCGCAGCCCCGAGCCGCTTTGCGCCACCGGTCACAAGGACGGCGGGCCGGGTCATCGGAAAAGCTCGTCGGATCGATCCATAGTGCCGGTCTGGACCAGCAATGCCTGTGCGATCAAGCGCTTTAGGCCGATGAGGTGCGGACAAGCAAAACGCCGCAGGCCCATCGGCCTGCGGCGCTTGCTGTTATCTCACGCCGATCAGCGGCAGCGCAGGCTGCCCCGGTCGATCTCGCGTCCGACAATTGCGCCTACTGCGCCGCCGAGGATCGCGCCCAGTGTGCGATCGCCGCGACCCGCGAGTTCGTGGCCCGCAAGTGCACCGACACCGGCGCCGATGACGAGACCGGTCGTGCCGTTGTCTCGCTTGCAGTAATAGCGTCCGTCGCGGCCACGCCACATGTAGCTGTCGCGCGTGATGCGGCGCGGAGTGACGTAATAGCCCTGGTTGTTGTACATCCGCTCCTTGGCGCGCTTGCCGTGGGCCGGAGCCCAGCTGGGCGGATCGGCGGCTGCCGGAGCGGCGGTTCCGAGGCCGGTCACGGCCATCGTGCCGGCGGCGAATGCGAGTGCGATCTTCTTCATTGTGCGTCCCCTAGTGAGAGTGATTGGTCGCTAGTTTGCGGCGGGGATTACAACCGCGGATGAACAAACGCCTTTAACCTGAAATTAGCGATAAACCGACCGGCGGCCTGCGACGAAATGCTATGATTGCAGCTTGTTGCGTGCCTTGCCGCGCCATTTTAGGGTAAGGCGTTCGAGCGCCGCAATAGCCTGAAGCTCGTCCCGATTCGGCGTTGCGGCCAGATCGTAGAGTGCTGCGAAAACGCGGGCCACGCTCCATGCATCATGGCCTTCTTCGATCTTGTGCAATTCGTCGCCTGCTTCTGCTTCGCCTTCCTCGACGACGCGGTAGTACCAGCCACAATTGTGATTGCTAAGGATGCGCGCGACCATGCCTCTCCGGCCAAAGCGATGCTCTATCTTCCAGCATGGCTGGCGCGGTTGGCTGACTTCCAGCAAGGCAGTCCCGAGGCGGAAGCGATCGCCGATCAGGACCTCGTCCTCTGTCAGGCCAGCAGCCATCAGGTTTTCGCCGAAAGGGGCAGGGCCTGTCAGGAGGCAATGTCCACCCAGTTCCTCGTTCCAGGCGTGATAATGGTCGGTCGGATACTGGTGCACCGCCATGTCGATCCCGCCGTGGTGCTTCGTATCGGCGACCATGTCCCCTTCGATGCCGAAACTGCGAAAGGTCGCCTTTCCTTCCAGCGGGCGTTTGTCGATGGCGCTGAGTTCCGCACCGTTGAAGGGCTTGGGCAGTCCGATACAGATCGCATCCACGCGCACGCTCATATCCGGCCCCGAAATCCTACAGAGTGGAACGGATGGAACACGGTCCTGGGGAGGAAATTCTCGGCACCTTCCAAGCGGCGCATTCCTGTCGTTTCTCGAGGCTTTGGCACGGTCATCTGCCCCTTCCAGCACATGCCGCCAAAGTAGGAAAGGCTTCAGCCGCTGCGGTCAATCGTCAGCGCGCCGGACCGTCAGGGCATACCAGTCGCGCTGCACGCCGTCGGCTCCTTCGCCGCGATAGCGCACGGCATCGAGGATCGCGAAACCCGCTTCACGGTAACGCTCCTCCAGCCATTCGGGCGAGGGGAGGTTGGTCCAGCGACCCAGCGGATCGCGGCCTTCGTCCGGATGCGCCTCGTCGCCCAGCTTGTAATTGGCGAAGTGCAGGCCGCCGGGACGCAAGGCTTCGTGGATGGATCGCAGGACGGGCAATAGATCGGCGCGGGGCAGGTGGAGCAGGCAGGCGTGCGCCCAGACCGCGTCATAAGCCGACAGCGCGTCGAGGTCGGAAAACAGCAGCTTGCGTGCGGGCAGGCCGAACCGCTCGCGCGCCTTGCGGGCCATGGCCTCGGTCCCGTCGGTCGGATCGACAGCGAAGCCGCGTTCGACCATGCGCGCGGAATCCCGGCCACTTCCACAGCCGAGTTCGAGGATTTCGGCCCCCAGCTCAAGCCTGTCGAGAAAAGTATCGAGAAAGCGGCTCGGCCCTTGGCCGAATGACAGGGTGTAGCGCGGTGCGTTCGCCTCGTAATAGGCGATCGTGTCCGCGTCCGCGCTCACTCCTGCGCAGCCCCTGCTTCTGCCTCTGCCGCTTCGCGATCGCGCTGGGCACGGCTCTTCTTTTCGGCTGAGGTTTTCAGCTGGCCGCAGGCTGCGTCGATGTCGCGGCCGCGCGGGGTCCGGACGGGCGCGGAAATGCCATTCTCGAAAACGATGTTCGAAAATGCGCGCACACGCTCGGGAGTGGAGCATTCATAGGGCGCGCCGGGCCACGGATTGAACGGGATCAGGTTCACTTTGGCGGGAAGGTCGTATTCCTTGATCAGGCGCACCAGTTCGCGCGCATCGTCGTCGGAATCGTTCTTGTCCTTCAGCATCACGTATTCGAATGTGATGCGCCGGGCATTGCTCGCGCCCGGATAGGCGGCACAGGCAGCGAGCAGTTCCTCGATACCGTATTTCTTGTTGATCGGTACGATCTCGTCGCGGACTTCCTTGGTCACCGCGTGAAGCGACACGGCAAGGTTCACGCCGATCTCTTCGCCGCAGCGTTCCATCGCCGGGACCACGCCGCTGGTCGACAGGGTGATGCGGCGCTTGGAAAGTGCCAGGCCTTCGCCGTCCATCACGAGCTTGAGCGCATCGCGCACGTTCTCGAAGTTATACAGCGGTTCACCCATGCCCATCATGACGATGTTCGTCAGCAGGCGTCCGTCGGAGCGGTATTCGGTTTCGTCCGCTTCTTCGGCAAAATCCATCTTGCCCTTGGGCCATTCGCCCAGCGCATCGCGGGCCAGCATGACCTGTCCCACGATTTCGCCCGGCGTCAGGTTGCGCACGAGCCGCATGGTGCCGGTGTGGCAGAAGCGGCAGTTGAGAGTGCAGCCGACCTGGCTCGATACGCACAGCGTGCCGCGATCGGCGTCCGGGATGAAGACCATTTCGAACTCGTGCCCGTCGGCGGTCTTCAGCAGCCATTTGCGGGTGCCGTCGTTAGAATGCTGGGCTTCCACGATTTCCGGCCGCCCGATGACGAAGCGTTCGGTCAGCCAGGGGCGCATCGTCTTGGCGATGTCTGTCATCGCCTCGAATTCGGTGACGCCGCGATGGTAGAGCCAGTGGAACACCTGCTTCGAGCGCAGCTTGGCCTGCTTCGGTTCGAGCCCTGCGGTTTCGAACAATTCGCGGATACGCGCCTTGGGCAAGCCCATCAGGTCCACACGCCCGTCGGGACGCGGCGTGATGTCACGCGCGACAGGAACCGGGTCGATCTGCCCGGGGATGCTCATCAAAGTCGTATCTGCCATGGGAGCGGCGCATATAGGCGGATGAGGGGTGAAAGGGAAGGGGCGTGCTCAATGCAGGATCGTGCATTGGGTTTCCACAAATTCACCGTCGTAACTCTCCGTTCGTCGAAATTATTCGGGGATGCAGTTGGTCGACGCGGTGATGCATTTCGTCGCTAATAATGTTGCGTGAATGCAACACATTCTTGTTGTGCGACGTTAATGAAACTCCAGCGGGAAACCGCCGTTGAATGGGTCCACGCGCCGCACATGGCGCGTCGAAAACAACAATGGAGTATACTATGAAAAAGGTCGCAACACTTCTGGTCGCCGGTTCGGCAATCGCCATGGCAGCCCCCGCCGCGGCACAGGACAATTCGCCCTTCACCGGCCCGCGTGTCGAAGTCGTCGGCGGTTACGACGTCAGCAAGGCTGGCAGCTCGATCGATGACGATGTGAACGAAGACAACGACCAGTCGATCGAAGGTGTCGTGTACGGCGTCGGCCTCGGTTACGACTTCAATGCCGGCGGCGTGGTCCTCGGCCTTGAAGGTGAACTGACCGACTCCACCGCAGACGTCGAATTCGATGACGGCGATTTCGAAGGCTTCGGGCTCGGCGATGTGAACGCTGGCCGTGACATCTATGTCGGCGCACGCGTCGGTGTGCTCGCGCAGCCGGACCTGCTGGTCTACGCCAAGGGCGGCTACACGAACGCTCGTTACAACATCAACAACTCGTTCGACGGTGACGAATTCAATGCCAAGCTCGACACCGACGGCTATCGTCTGGGTGCCGGCGTGGAATACGCGCTTGATGCGAACACCTTCGCCAAGGTCGAGTATCGCTATTCGAACTACAGCGATGCGGAACTCGATTTCGAGGGCGACATCGCTGACGTCGATGTCGGTGAAATCGATACCGACCGTCACCAGGTCATGGTCGGCTTCGGTTACCGTTTCTAATCGAACCTGAGTGAAGTTAAGGGCCGGTGGCAGCGATGCCATCGGCCCTTTCTTTATCTGAAGCGGCGGCTCTTTATCTGAAGCGGCGGCAGCCCAGGGTGGCGGCGTCTATTGCCGTGGCGGCTCCTGAGAGCTCGTAATTGTCGGTGAAGCGGCGGCCATTGGCACCGATCGCCGTGACCCGCATGGCCGGTGCAGACCGCATGGCGGCGATGATCGCGGCGTCCATGGTCTTGTCGCGCGCCCAAGCGTTTTTCCCGTCTACGGTCAGGGAAAAGCTCTGGCGTCCGATCCGCATGGTGGCCTGTTTGGCGCGCAGGGGTTGAGACAGGCGCAGGTGGACCTGTCCGCGAATGCTGCGCTTCGGCCAGTGTCCTACGGTCGCGTAGCCGCTCGATGCGGTGCCGTCGCGCGCAGGTTCGGCTGCGGCAATGGCATAGCAGCGCGGAACATTGGCGTCGCGAAAGGCGGCCCAGCCGGAGAACACGCCGAGGCTATCCTTGGCCGCAAGCGGAGCGGCTGTAGCGATCATCACGGCAAGGGCGGCGGCGATCCTAGTCATAGTCGATCGCTATCACTTCCCATTCCTTGACGCCGGAAGGAAGCCTGACCGTGCGCAAATCCCCCACGCTCGAGCCCCTCAGAGCGCGGGCGAGGGGGCTCGACCAGCCGATGCGCCCTTTACCTGCGTCCTGTTCGTCATCGCCGACGAGAGCGACGATCTTCTCGTTGTCGTCTTCGTCGGCCATCGTGACGCGCGCGCCGAAAAAAGCCTTGCTCTTGTCGGGCTGGTCGGTCGGAGAAATGACCTGTGCGGCCTTCATGCGCCGGGCGAGGTGGGCGAGTTCGCGGTCGATCTCGCGCATCTTCTTGCGACCATACAGGTAATCGCCGTTCTCGCTCCGGTCGCCATTGCCCGCAGCCCAGCTCACGATCTCGACGATCTCCGGGCGTTCCTTGCCCAGGAGATGGTCGTACCGCGCCTTCATGGCGGCATAGCCGGCTGGGGTAATCGGGTTGCTGCGGTTCTGCATCAGGCGGCGAGCCCTAGCGCAGATCAGCGCCCGACGTAATGGCGGATATCGCGCTCGTAAGAGGCGGACTTGTCTGGGTGGAGATTGGCATAGGTCACCGCGTTCCCGATCACGCGCATCACGTAGTAACGCGTCTCGAAATTGGCGGGGATCTGCTCGATCCAGGATACCCAGTCGACCGCACCCGTACGCGGATCGCCATTGAGGCGCAGCCACTGGTTCACCCGGCCCGGACCTGCATTATAGGCCGCAATAGCCAGCGGATAAGCGCCATTATAGCGATCCATCAGGCGCGCGAAATGCGCGTCGCCAAGGCGGATGTTGTAGCCGGGATCGCCCGTCAGGCTGGCCGACATGTACTGCACGCCGATCTTGCCGGCTTCCTCGCGCGCAGTCCCGGGCATAAGCTGCATCATGCCGCGCGCACCGGCGTGGCTGACGCGGGTGCGGTCGAATTCGCTTTCCTGGCGCGCGATGGCGTGGACCATGGTCCAGTTCGCGCCCGAATGCGTCGGCACGGTCGGGAAGCCCAGCCATTCGAAGTCCGCGAAGTCGCGCTCTCCAGCGACCATTCCGGCGACGACGGCCATTTCCTCGAGCCCGGTCTCACGTGCGAGTTCGGCGACGAGAGCCATTTCGGCAGGCGTTTCGGCATTCTCGGCGATAGCCTCGAAGAAAGCACGCTCGGTCTGCCATGCACGGCGGTTGCGCGCCATTTCGCGCAAGGCTTGCGTCAGCGGTCGGGAATTGAATTCGGCACGCTGTTCGGCGGTGGGCTGGACGGGCGCGGCCTTGGCGAAATTCTTCACCGGAAGACCGAGTTCGCTGAGCGCCAGCTGGCCATAGTAATATTCGGGGTGGCTCGAAGCCATTTCCCAGTAACGGCGCGCTTCCTCGCGGTCGCCGGCCTTCGCTGCGGCACGACCCGCCCAGTAAAAGCCCTTTGCGCGCGTGAGCTGCGTCTTGGCAGCAGCGCCATATCGGTAGAACAACGGGGCAGCCTTGGCCCCGTCACCCATGGACCAGAGCGCCTTCGTACCGCCGAGCCACATCAGGTCGGTGTACTTGTCGCGCAGCTGGAAGGAGCCTTCGGAGATGTCGGTGCCCGGCGCGAAGAGGTCATCGACCTTGCTTGCGATAGCGACGGCCTGCGAGGTTCCCGCGCCCTGGGCGGCACGAAGCGCCTCGGTGACGAAATCGGCCCCGTCGAACGCCGGGCTGGACGCCGGAGCGCGCGTGGCCAGCAGGTTGATCGCCTGCGGCAGGCGACCGTTGCTGCGGTAATAGCGAGCGAGATTATAGACATAACCGCTGTCGTTCATCGCGCCTGAAGGCACGGTGAGGCCGATGCTGGCGGGTTCGGTTCCCTGGAGCAGCGCCAGGCGAGCCTGTGCCATGTCGCGATAAGCGGGCGAGACGCGCACGATCTGGCGTGCTGCGGCTTCCTGTTGTCCCTGCCACAGGAGCGCGTCCATCCGCGCATCGTGATCTTCGGGCGACAGGCGCTGGCCGAACAGGCCCTGCATATAGGCTTCTGCCGGTCCGCTCATCGAACCGCCGCGCCATGCTTCGCGCGCAAGGTCGAACGCCTCGGGCCGGTTCATCGCCGCCAGCGCCAATGCATAGCGCGCTTTCGCGCCGTTGGAGAGGGGAGGGTTCTTCTCGAAAAAGGCGACCAGCGATTGCGGCGAGATCGCCTCGTTATCGAGAGCGGCCTCGGCCCGGCGCTGGATCAGCGCGGCCTTCGGAAATTCGGGATAGGTCGAGAGGAACCCCGCATATTGCGAGAAGGAGAGGTCGTCCTCCTTCGTCAGATATTCCCACTGCGACAGCGCCTGCGTCATGCGGCTGGGTTGCTGTGCCACCATGCTGCGTTCGGGTACGGCGATCGTCTGTGCGATTGCGGGGCTCGCCAGTGCAGTACCGGCGAGAAATGCGAACGAAGCGAAAGTTTTATTGGCCATGCTGGACATAGTGCCCGGCCCCTCCTTATCAGGCGCTGAATGAATTGCGGCATGGGTCGCCACAAAGCGTCCCGTTTTCATACCTCTAACGCAGGACTCGCGTAAATGTTCTCTGGCTCAATTCCCGCTCTTGCGACTCCTTTTCGCGACGGATCGTTCGACGAGGCTGCGTTTCGCAAGCTGGTCGACTGGCAGATAGAGAATGGCAGCAAGGGACTGGTCCCCTGCGGCACGACGGGAGAGGCCTCGACGATCTCCAATGCAGAGCATCACCGGGTCATCGAGGTCTGCATCGAGCAAGCTGCCGGGCGTGTGCCCGTGATCGCCGGTTGCGGGTCAAACGATACCCGCAATGCGCTACTCCACATGCAGTTTGCTAAGAAGGCAGGGGCAGCGGCTGGCCTGTGCGTTGCGCCCTATTACAACCGGCCGAGCCAGGCAGGCCTGATCGCCCATTTCAGCTTCCTCGCAGAGAACAGCGACCTTCCGATCGTGCTCTACAACGTGCCCGGTCGAACGGTGACGGATATCGAGGATGATACGGTCTGCGAACTGGTGAACAAGTATCCCGACCGCATCGTCGCGATCAAGGATGCAAGCGGCGACCTGTCGCGCGTGGCCGATCACCGCATGGGTATCGGCCGTGATTTCTGCCAGCTTTCCGGAAACGACGAATTGTGGCTTCCGCATAGCGCCGCTGGCGGGTCGGGCTGCATTTCGGTGACCGCCAACGTCGCGCCCGCGCTTTGCGCAGAATTCCATGACGCTATTGCCGCTGCCGACCTGATCAAGGCGCGCGAGATCAACGACCGCCTTTTCCCGTTGCACTACGCGATGTTCTCCGATGCCAGCCCGGCGCCGGTGAAATACGCGCTCAGCCGCGTGCACGACTGGTTTTCCGACGATGTGCGCCTGCCGATCTGCAAGGCCAGCGACGCGAGCCGCAAGGCGGTAGACGAAGCGCTGGAGCACGCCGGGCTGATCTGATTTCACAGGCACGGGCAAAGGCAGAGCTTACCCTTCACCTTTCGGTCCCAAGCGCCTACATGCACCGCCGATATGGCACGACCCAAACCAGCTACCTTCGACAAGCAGAAAACCGTCGCCGACAACCGGCGTGTGCGGTTCGACTATCATGTCGAGGAAACCTTCGAGGCCGGCCTTGCCCTGCAGGGGACCGAAGTAAAGGCCCTGCGCGCAGGTGAGGCCAGCATCAAGGAAAGCTATGCCGAGGTGCGCGACGGGCAGGTGTTGCTGATCAACGCGAATATCCCGGAATATTCGCACGGCAACCGGCTCAACCACGAACCGCGCCGCCCGCGCAAGCTCCTGCTGCACGAACGCGAGATCGAGAAACTGTTCGGCGCGGTGGAACGCAAGGGCATGACCCTTGTCCCGCTGTCGATCTATTTCAATTCTACAGGCCGCGCGAAAGTCGAGCTGGCGCTGGCCAAGGGCAAGCAGGCCCACGACAAGCGCCAGACGATCAAGGACCGCGACTGGAAGCGCGACAAGGCTCGCCTGATGCGCGAAAAGGGATGAAGCTTCACGCGACGGAAACGTCAGCCGTGCTAGGTATGTCTCCCATCATGGCCTCTTCACCGCATAAAACTGGAATCACCGGCTTGTGCAGCGCACGGGCCAACGCCATGTCGGGATCATGGCGATGAGCGGTAACAGGTCGAAAACTTGGGCAGCGGACCTGATCCGCAAACATATGCCCACGCGTGAGGAGATGGCGCGCAACAAGTACCTCAAGCCCATCGCGCACCGATTCCTGACGCCCGAACTCTGGCGCTTTACCCGCCGCAGCGTACCGCGTGGTGTGGCGCTGGGACTGTTCGCGGCCTTCATCGTACCGCTAGGCCAGATTTTTCTCGCAGCATTCCTCGCGCTTCCGGCAAGGGCGAACGTGCCCCTTTCGGCGCTCGTTACCTTCGTGACCAACCCGTTCACCCTGCCGTTCTGGCTGATCGTTGCGAACCGGACGGGCGAGACCATGCTGAACATCGACGCCAGCCTCGGCGGCAGTGCAGGCACGCTGGCCGAGGACGGCGGCGCACTGGCGCGCTGGCTCGAAGTGGGCGGCGTGACCGCGTTCGGCTTTCTCGTGCTGGCCCTGTTCAGTGCAGCGCTCGGCTATCTGATCGCCAGTTTCAGCTGGCGCTTCATCGTCGCCCGCAAGCGCCGCAAGCGGCTGATCCGGATGGAACAGCGGCTTGCCGAGCGCCTCAAGGAACGCGGCCAATGAGCCGGTCCGATCCGGGCGAGGCTCACGCACTCCCGCCCATTCCCCTCCTGCTGGGTATCGTTTTCGCGCTGGTGACCTCGGTCGTTCTGGTGTGGCTGGTGGCGGGTTCGTCGCTTGTGGCGCTGGCTTATGGCGGCGGGTTACTGACTGTCCTTCTGACGCTATTGCTAGCCGCACGCCTCAAGGCTCCCGAAGAAGCGGGGCAGCTGGCCCAACCCGATTGGGC
Source organism: Qipengyuania seohaensis (assembly GCF_002795865.1). Classification (NCBI taxonomy): domain Bacteria; kingdom Pseudomonadati; phylum Pseudomonadota; class Alphaproteobacteria; order Sphingomonadales; family Erythrobacteraceae; genus Qipengyuania; species Qipengyuania seohaensis. Next base: position 169,831 of record NZ_CP024920.1, on the reverse strand, counting down.
CGTGACTGCTGCAGCGATAGAAAACCGCCGCAGGGCGGTCGCCATCATCGACAGGGCCAACCGGCTAGTGTGCGCCAATGCGACGTATGAGGACTGGTTCGGCGGACAGGTCGCACCGCACGAGATCGCCTTGTCCGAACGGGGCAAGAAGCGGCTGACCGATGCTGCTCGCCAGGCATGGCGCGAAGGCGATGCACAGAGCGAGGAACTCGAGACCCCGTCTGCAGAGCGCAAGTTCAGCCTGCGCATCGAACGGGTAGGGCGCGGCGAGGACTACCTCGTCTGGCGCTTTGGCGAGCGGGTGGAGGAAGACGGCCACGACACGCTTGCAGAGCGGGTCTCCGGACCATTCGGCGCCATCCTGTCCAGCGCAGGTATCGAGCTTGCTCTGGTGGCGCCGGACGGCATCGTCCAGTCGGCAACACCTGGCCTCGCGGAACGTGCAGCCGGAAATTCGCAGGATAGTCTTGCCGGACAGGAATTCGTACAATTGCTGCGATCCGACGATCGCGATCGCATTTTCTTTGCGCAGGAAGGCCAGCAGGGAACGCCGCAGACGCTCGTGCACATTCCGCTCACCCAGCCGCCAGCGGACAAGAAGAAGGCTGCCGACCAGTCGCCTTCGCTGATGCTGCTGGTGGACAGCAATGTCGGCATCGGTGGCGGCTGGCAGGGTAGCGGCAAGGCTGCCGTCCCGCAATTGGAAGCCCTCCTGTCCGCATTGCCGCTTGGCCTTGCGCTGACCGACCGCGACGGGCGCTTCCTTTATGCCAACAAGGCGTTCCTGCGCGCGGTCGAGCGTGAGGAAAAGGGGTTGCCGCAATTCCCCTCCGACCTGGTCGTGCGCGAGGACAAGCCAGCCATTTCCGACACCGTACGCCGCTTCGCGAGAGGCGCGACGTCGAGCGGGGACATGGCCGTCCGTCTTTCGGGCGACAAGGAAGAACCTGTGTCTATCGGCCTTGCCGGTGTGCGCGGCCTCGGCGATGCGGCGGTCCTGCTGTCGATCTCCGACTCCACGGAAGAAAAGCGCCTTCGCCGCCAAGTCGCGCAGGCGACCAAGATGCAGGCCGTGGGCCAGCTGGCAGGCGGTGTCGCACACGATTTCAACAATGTGCTGACCGCGATCATCGGTTATTGCGATCTCATGCTGCTGCGCCACACGCCGGGCGACAGCGATTACGACGATATCCAGCAGATCAAGGCAAACTCCAATCGGGCCGCCAGTCTGACGCGGCAATTGCTCGCCTTCAGCCGCCAGCAGACATTGCGCCCCGTAGTGCTCCAGCTTCCCGATGTGGTCAGCGAAGTCAGCCAGCTTCTGAAGCGCCTTATGGGTGACAAGATCGAATTCGCCGTGCGCCACGACCGCGAGCTTGGGCCGGTGCGCGCCGACCCTCAGCAGCTCGAGCAGGTTATCATCAACCTCGCCGTGAACGCACGCGATGCGATGCAGGCCCATGCCGCCAAATCCGGCAAGGAAAACTGGAAGGGCCGACTGACGCTCGCCACGCGCCGCGTGTCGGCACGCGATGTGCGCAAGATGGGCATCGATATCATGCCTGCCGACGATTACACCGTGCTGATCGTGCAGGACACGGGCGGCGGCATCCCGGGCGAACATCTCAGCAAGATCTTCGAACCGTTCTTTACGACCAAGGAGCAGGGGAAGGGCACCGGTCTTGGCCTGTCCACCGTCTACGGTATCGTGAAGCAATCGAACGGCTTCATCTTTGCGGATAATATCGGCGGTCCCGACGGACGGCCTGCGGGTGCCCGCTTCACGATCTACCTGCCGGTCCACAAAGGTGAAATGCCCGCCGTCCAGCGGCCCGAGGATGCCGAAGAGGCCAAGGCCAGCGAATGGTCCGGCGGTGGCAAGTTGCTGCTGGTAGAGGACGAGGACATGGTCCGGGCTGTGGCGGAGCGTGCCCTGACCCGCGCAGGCTACCAGGTCACTACTGCGCGCGACGGAGAAGAAGGTCTCGCGGCAATCGCCAACGGAAAGACCGAATTCGATCTCATCGTTTCCGACGTGGTCATGCCCGCGATGGACGGTCCGGCAATGGCCCGCGCCATTCGCAAGGTGAAACCGAAAATCCCGATACTTTTCATGTCGGGTTATGCAGAAGAGCAGTTGCGTAACGATATCGACATCGACAACATGCACTTTATTCCCAAGCCGTTCAGCGTACAGCAAATAAACGGCAAGGTATCAGAGGTACTTGGAGAACAAGCCAAGACGGACGCCTAAGTAATCGGGCGCCCCTGGCTGTGGTAAGGGGACTGCGATGAAGGCGTATTCGATTTCGGCACTGGCGGGACTGGCCATTCTCGGCGGTGCGCCGCTGCTGGCCCAGACCGCGGAACAGGCACTGGCGGACCCCGATGCCACGGCGCAGGGCGACGTTTCCGTCACCATCTACAACAACGGACAGGCGCTGGTGCAGGATGTGCGCCAGCTTTCGATCGCTGCCGGACGCAGCCGGATCGAATTTCCCGACGTATCGGCCCGAATAAGGCCCGAAACGCTCAGTTTCGCAGCTGCCGGGGCAGGGATCGTCGAACAGAATTTCGACTTCGACCTGCTGACCCCGACCAAGCTCATGGAAAAGGCCATCGGCCAGACCATCACCCTGATCCGCACCAATCCCGCAACGGGCGCCGAAACGCGCGAACGGGCCACCGTCCTCTCCACGGCTGGCGGCGTGGTGGTGAAAATCGGCGACCGTATCGAGGTGCTGCGCGACGACGGCTTGCCGGTCAGGGCGATCTTCGACCGGGTGCCGACCAATTTACGCGCGCGCCCGACCTTGTCGGTGACCGTGGACAGCACCCGCGCCGGAACGCGGCCCGCTTCGATCCGCTACCTCACGCCGAGCCTAGGCTGGAGCGCCGATTACGTCGCCCTGTTCGATGAAGAAAAGGGCACGGTCGATATGCAGGGCTGGGTGACGTTGACCAACCAGACTGGCACGACGTTCCATAATGCGGACACGCTGCTGGTCGCCGGCTCGCCCGGTTCGAATGGTTACGATCCGCGCCGCCGGCCCGCTCCGCCACCGCCGCCGCGGGGCAATTCGATGGTGCCTGGCACAGAAACTGCGGATCGCGAACGGCTGGGCGATTTCTATCTTTATCCGCTGTCCGAGCGTACGACGATTGCCAACAACCAGACCAAGCAGGTCAGTTTCCTCGATGTGCAGAGCGTTCCAGCGCGCAGGCGTTATCAGCGCACTGTCGACTGGCTGACAAATGACGACCGCTCCATCAACGTCGCCAGCCAGGTCCAGTTCGGCACCAGCCGCGAGCAGGGACTGGGCGATGCCCTGCCTGCCGGGGCGGTGCGCTTCTACCAGCGCGATGCCGAGGGAAATCCGCAGTTTATTGGCGAAAACAGCATCGGCCACACGCCGATGGGCAGCGAACTGACCCTGCGGACCGGCGATGCCTTCGACGTGCTCGTGCTTGCCGAAGTAGTGGATCGTGAAAAGATCACGGCCAGCGAATACGAAAAAAGCGCGCGCTATCGTGTCATCGAGAACGGCGAAGTGACACGCGAAATCGAGGTCGAGGAAGCCAAGACCTTCTGGCGCACGACCATGCGTTACACGATTACCAACGCCAAGCCGACGCCGGTCGAAGTCGAACTTACGCAGGGCGGCCTCTATCGCGGCTGGTGGTCGCGAGATTACCGCGTGATCAGCGAAGACGTCGCCGGGCGTAGCGCGGGCCTCGATCGGCGCGAGTGGACGGTGCCCGTGGCTGCGAACAGTAAGCGCGAAGTCACCGTTACTTTCGAAACGCGCTACTGATCTCCGCATCGGCGTGACCCGTCCATTCGTCCTCATAGCGGCAATCGCGGCAATGGTGCCGGCCGATGGCCTGCTGGCGCGCGAAACCGTCGATGCATCGACGCCACAAGAGCTTGCGGTGACGGTCTATCGCGACCCACAGCGCGGCCAGGACCAGCGTATGGATCGCAGGTGGCCACGAGGCTTCGCCATGATCAGCGAAATCAGGACCGTGACTCTGCCGCCTGGCGAGTCCAGCATACGCTTTACGGGAGTTGCGGAAGGCATGGTGGCCGTCAGCGCTATCGTCACCGGCCTGCCAGGCGGGACAATCGAGAAGAACCGCAACGCCGATCTCCTCAGCCCTGCTGCGCTGGTCGACCGTACACTCGGCAACCGCGTCACCATTACCCGCACCGATCCGGCAACCGGTGTGGCCCGGTCCGAAAGCGCCATTGTGCGAACCCGAGCAGACGGCGGACTGGTGCTCGAAACCCAGCAAGGGTTCGAGGCCGTGCGATGCTCCGGTCTGCCGGAAAAGCTGACTTTCGACGAAGTGCCTTCAGGCTTGTCCTCGCAGCCGGTCTTCTCGATCGATACGCGAAGCGATGCGGGCGGGACCTACACCGTCACGCTGTCCTACCTTGCATGGGGTTTCGACTGGGAAGCGAATTACGTCGCCCGTTTGCACGAGGCGAGGGCGGACGGCAGCTTGCGGATGGAATTGCTGTCTTGGCTGACGATCCTCAACGATAACGGCCAGAGCTTTCCCGATGCCGATCTCATGGCGGTTGCAGGGAAACTCAATGTAGAAAGCGATTTCGAAGAGCTGGCTGACGAGCCCGAGGCGCGGCCCCTTCGACTGACCTGCTATCCGTTTGGCAGCACATCGGCCGGATCTCCACCTGGCTATCTGATTCCTCCGCCACCACCGCCTCCGCCGCCACCTGCAGCAGTGATGTCGATGGACAGCGAAGCGATCGTCGTGACCGGCAGCCGGATGCAGAAGGTCATGGCCGAAGCTGCAGCGCCCCTGGCTGTGATCGCGGCCGAGGAGGCGCTTGGCGACCTCAAGCTCTACCGTATTCCGGAACCCGTTACAGTTGCAGCTCAGGGGCAGAAGCAGGTCGCATTTCTCGACAAGGACGAGGTCGAAGCGCGTTTCATTTACGTTGTCGGCTGCGATTATGGTGAGGTCGACGATGCCGACGAGGTGGAATATTTCGATCCTGCCCGGCTGATCCTGGCGACCAAGAACGACAAGGCGAAAGGCCTGGGCCAGTCCCTGCCGATGGGCGGCATCGCCATTTACGAGCCGACTTCCTTCGGTGACTTACTGGTCGCGGAAACGAGGCTGCGTGACTTCGCCCTGTCCGAGGACATCGAGCTCGAGCTGCCGCAAAGCACCCAGGTTTTTGCCCAATGCGGCGGAGTCGATCGCGAGGATCTGGAAAAAGAACGTCGCTGGGTCCGCAAGCGTGCGCAGATTTCAAATGCCAACGATGCCCCTGTTACGGTAAGGCTCGATCTCGGAACGGCAGGCTACACCAAACTTCGCGGGCTGAAGGGTACGCGGATCAAGGACGGCAGGTTGATCTACGAGACTGAAATAGCTGCGAATTCCCGCAGAGTTCTGCGTTTCCGCCAACAAAATGACTAGTTTTCCAACTAAAATTTCGTTCCACTCTTGTTCTTGTGGAACAAAAACGGTACACCCTGTTGTGTTGAAGAGTCGAAAACGGCTCTGGATAAGCGAAAGGGGTATGTGTCATGGCGGCCAGTCTGAAGCTCGTGAAGGATAAAGAAATGTCTGCAGACCGTCAGAAGGCGCTGGATGCCGCCCTCGCACAGATCGACCGCGCGTTCGGTAAAGGCTCGGCCATGAAGCTGGGCAGCAAGGAAGCGATGAATGTGGAATCGATTTCCACCGGTTCGCTCGGCCTTGATATCGCGCTGGGAATTGGCGGCCTGCCCAAGGGCCGTGTCATTGAAGTTTACGGCCCGGAAAGCTCGGGTAAGACCACGCTGGCCCTGCATGCCATCGCCGAAGCCCAGAAGGCTGGCGGTACGGCCGCTTTCGTCGATGCAGAGCACGCGCTCGATCCGGTCTATGCCAAGAAGCTTGGCGTCGATATCGACGAACTGATCGTGTCGCAGCCCGATACCGGCGAACAGGCGCTGGAAATCACCGATACGCTGGTGCGTTCGAACGCGATCGATATCCTCGTAGTCGACTCCGTCGCTGCGCTGGTACCGCGCGCCGAAATCGAAGGCGAGATGGGCGATAGCCACGTCGGCCTCCAGGCGCGCCTCATGTCGCAGTCGCTGCGCAAGCTGACCGGTTCGATCAACCGCTCGAAGTGCATGGTGATCTTCATCAACCAGCTGCGCATGAAGATCGGCGTAATGTACGGCAACCCCGAGACGACGACGGGCGGTAACGCGCTCAAGTTCTACGCTTCGGTGCGCCTCGACATCCGTCGCACGGGCCAGATCAAGGACCGCGACGAAGTGGTCGGCAACTCGACCCGTGTGAAAGTGGTCAAGAACAAGGTTGCGCCGCCGTTCAAGCAGGTCGAATTCGACATCATGTACGGGGAAGGTATCTCCAAGATCGGTGAAATCCTCGACCTGGGCGTCAAGGCGGGCCTCGTCGAGAAATCGGGCAGCTGGTTCAGCTACGACAGCGTCCGCATCGGCCAGGGCCGCGAAAATGCGAAGACCTTCCTGAAAGAAAATCCAGAGATGTGTGCCAAGTTGGAAGCCGCCATTCGCGGCAAAACCGACGAGGTCGCCGAGGAGATGATGACCGGTCCGGACGCGGACGACTGATCACAGCCCCTCGAAGCGGGAGCGTGAGTGGCACTTCAACCCCAGCCACTTGCAAGCCGGACTGTCCCCCGGTGCTCCCGATGAAACGGAAAGCCGGTGCGCGCACTCCTTCATGGATGTTGCCGCACCGGCTTTTCCGTATTCGATACTGGCATTACGTTTCGGCTGCGACTAGGCAGGCCTGGCCGCCACTCTGGAACTGAAAATGACCGTAATCGTCCATCACCTTAACAACAGTCGCTCGCAGCGCATTCTCTGGCTACTGGAAGAGTTGGGCGCGGAATACGAGATACGGTCGTATCAGCGCGATGCCGAGACCAATCTCGCTCCGCCCGAGCTCAAGCAGGTTCATCCCTTGGGCAAGTCACCGGTCATCGAAGACAATGGCCGATTGATCAGCGAGAGCGGGGCGATCATCGAGTATCTGTGCGAACGGCACGGCGGCAAGGACTGGTTGCCCGACCGCAGCAGCGATGTCTGGATCGACCATCTGGAATGGATGCAATTCGGTGAAAGCTCTTTCTTCGTTCCGGTCATGCTCAAGATCTATGCCGGGAGGCTCGGTGACGCTGCCGCTCCCCTGATGCCGCGTGTCGATGAACAGCTCGCGGCCCATGTCGCATTCGCCGAGGAAAAGATCGGCGATGATCTTCATTTCGTCGGTCAGGACTGGAGCGCGGCCGATGTCATGATGAGCTTCCCGGCAGAAATTGCCGTGATGCAGGGGTTCGCCGAGAAAGCGCCCAAACTTGCACGGTTCGTCGAGGCGATCCATGCACGACCGGCGTGGCAGCGCGCACGTGAAAAGGGCGGTGCCTATTTCGTCTGGTAAGCCTCGATTGTCGTCGGCTCGCCGCGCCTTTCATGAGGCAGCTGAATTGGTTTGCCGAAGACACGCACGCACACTTTACGCAAAACAGGTAATTCAATGAAGATCGCAGTTTTCGGACTTGGATATGTAGGATTGTCCAATGCCATCATGCTGTCGCAGCATAACAGGGTTGTGGGCGTCGACGTTTCCGCAGAGCGGATCGCCATGCTTCGCGACCGCCAATCTCCCATCCAGGATGCATTGGTCGAGGAATACCTGCGCAGGGACGATCTCGACCTCGATTTCACGACCGATTTCGACAATGCAGTAGAAGGCGCGGAGTTCGCCGTGGTCGCAGTGCCGACCAATTACGATGTCGAAACGAATTTCTTCGACACGTCTGCTGTGGATTCCGTCACGCAGAAGGTGCTGTCTGCAAATCCGGATGTTACCGTGGTGATCAAATCCACCATTCCGGTCGGCTATGTTGCATCGGCGCGCGAACGCTTCGGAAGCGATCGAATCATTTTCAGTCCCGAGTTCCTGCGCGAAGGCAAGGCGCTATACGATAACCTCCACCCCTCCCGCATCATCGTGGGAGGACGCTCGGAAAGGGCACGGAAGTTTGCCGACCTGCTGCTCCAACCAGCCTTGGACGAGGATGTACCCGTCCTCCTGACCGATGCCGACGAGGCAGAGGCGATCAAGCTTTTCGCCAACACCTATCTTGCCATGAGGGTCGCCTTCTTCAACGAACTGGATAGCTACGCCCTGTCGCGCGGTCTCGACACACGGCAGATCATCGAGGGCATCGGCCACGATCCCCGGATCGGGTCGCACTATAATAATCCTTCCTTCGGCTATGGCGGTTATTGCCTGCCCAAGGATACCAAGCAGCTGCTCGCCAATTACAGCGAGGTGCCGCAGAACCTTATCCGCGCGATTGTCGATGCCAACCGCACGCGAAAGGACTATCTGGCCGATCGCATCATTGCGAAAGAACCCAAGACGGTTGGCGTGTTCCGCCTCGTGATGAAGGCCGGTTCGGACAATTTCCGCCAGTCCTCGATCCAGGGCATAATGAAACGGATCAAGGCCAAGGGTATCGAGGTCATCATTTACGAACCTGTCATGGAAGAAGACAGCTTCTTCGGTTCGCGCGTCGAACGCGATCTGGAAGCGTTCAAGCGGGTCTCGGATGTCATCGTTGCCAACCGTTTGACGGAAGAGCTTGCCGACGTGCGCGACAAGGTTTTCACGCGTGATCTTTTCGGGGCCGATTGATGCAGGAAAACCGCACGGCTCTTGTAACCGGGGCTGCCGGATTCATCGGGTATTTCACGTGCAAACGGCTCCTGGCGGACGGGTTCCGCGTTATCGGTGTCGACTCGCTCAGTGATTATTACGATCCCGCGCTGAAACGGCGGCGCCAGTCGGAATTGCTTCAGAATCCGGGATTCCGGATCATCAACGACCCGATCGAGCAGCCTGCTCTGCTCATGGACCTGTTCGAAGCCGAAAAGCCCGATGTCGTCGTTCACCTCGCCGCGCAGGCCGGCGTGCGGTATTCGATCGAGAACCCGCGGTCGTACCTCGAGAGCAATCTCGTCGGAACTTTCGAGCTGCTGGAAGCGGCGCGCGCCCATCCGCCGCAACACATGCTGCTTGCCTCGACCTCCTCGGCCTACGGTGCCAACACCGAAATGCCGTATCGCGAGACGATGAAGGCAGATCACCAGATGTCGTTCTATGCGGCGACGAAGAAGGCCAACGAGGCGATGGCGCACTCCTACGCGCACCTCTTCGGCCTGCCGATCACGATGTTTCGCTTTTTCACCGTCTACGGTCCGTGGGGACGCCCCGATATGGCCCTGTTCAAGTTTACTCGCGCCATGCTCTGCGGTGAGCCGATCGATGTTTACAATCACGGCGAAATGATGCGCGACTTCACCTACGTCGAGGACCTGGTGGAGGCTGTCCGCCGCCTGATCGAAACGGTGCCCGTGCGACCGGAACGGCCTGAAGATGTCGAGGACGGAGACAGCCTGTCGCCTGTCGCCCCATGGCGGGTCGTCAACATCGGCAATTCCAAACCCGTCCAGCTGGGCGACATGATCGCGGCAATCGAGGACGCGCTGGGAGTGACGGCCAAACGCAATCTGATGCCCATGCAACCCGGCGACGTGCCCGCGACCTGGGCGGATGCAGAGCTTCTTCAAAGTCTCACCGGCTACGTACCCTCTACCGATATCAAGGACGGGGTCGCTCGCTTCACGCAGTGGTACCGGAAGTATTATAATGTCTGATGCGAGCGTTTCGGTATCCGAATGGACGGGAAAGACCGGCAAGAGCTGGGCGCATGAATGGCAGCGGACCGATCGCAGCTTCGGACCCCTGACACAGCGGCTCTTGGCCGAGGCGGCAGCAGAACCCTTCGACCAAGCGCTGGACATCGGATGCGGGGCCGGGGAGATTTCGATAAGTCTCGCCCGAAAGTGTCCCACTTCGCAGGTATCGGGTGTCGATATCAGCGAGGAACTGCTCGCGGTGGCGAGGGAGCGCGCCGCCGGCCTTTCCAATGCGAGTTTCGAACTGGCAGATGCATCGCAATGGAATGCGCCGGATAGAGAGCCGGACCTCGTCGTCTCGCGCCACGGGGTGATGTTCTTCGAAGATCCGGTCGCTGCGTTTTCGCATGTTTCTGGCCAGGTTTCACCCGGTGCGCGCATGGTGTTTTCCTGCTTTCGCAAGCGCTCAGAGAACCTCTGGGCGCAGGAATTGTCATCGATCCTCGACGTCTCGCCTGCACCTGCCGATCCACGCGCGCCCGGCCCGTTTGCCTTTGGAGAACGTGACTACGTCACGGGAACTCTTGAAGAGGCCGGTTGGGAAGCGCTTCGGTTCGATGCAATCGATTACGGCATGGTCGCGGGCGAGGGGTCGGACGCACTCGACGATGCGACCTCCTATTTCCTGAGGATTGGTCCGGCCGCCCGGGCAATTGCGGCGATGTCGGGTGAAGAGCGCGACGGGGCGATCTCGAGATTGCGCACGATGCTCGATAGCCATCGCAAGGGCGACCGCATCGAATTGCCCGCCAGCTGCTGGATCGTAAGCGCCACATTGGCCCGATAATCGGGGAATCCGCACACTTTCACCGGTCTTTCGCGCTTGTCGGCTGCGCGCCGATTGCTTACGTGCGCAAGCCATGACGTCGACCAACGAAATCCGCCGCTCTTTTCTCGATTACTTCGCCTCCAACGGCCACGAGGAAGTGCCGAGCGCACCCCTGGTGCCTTTCAGCGATCCCACGCTGATGTTCGTCAATGCGGGCATGGTGCCGTTCAAGAACGCGTTCACCGGCCTCGAAACGCCGCCGGCGCCGCGCGCGACAAGTTCGCAGAAGTGTGTGCGCGCAGGCGGAAAGCACAACGACCTCGACAACGTCGGCTACACCGCGCGCCACCATACGTTCTTCGAAATGCTCGGCAATTTCAGCTTTGGCGACTATTTCAAGGAACAGGCGATCGACCACGCCTGGACGCTGCTGACCAAGGAGTGGGGCCTCGACCCCGAGAAGCTGCTGGTCACGGTTTACCACACGGATGACGAAGCATTCGATCTGTGGAAGAAGCGCACGGGCTTTGCCGACGACAAGATCATCCGCATCCCGACGAAGGACAATTTCTGGGCGATGGGATCGGACGGTCCGTGTGGCCCGTGTTCGGAAATTTTCTACGACCACGGCGAACATATCTGGGGCGGCCCTCCGGGTAGCCCCGAGGAAGATGGCGACCGGTTCGTCGAAATCTGGAACCTGGTCTTCATGCAATTCACGCAGGAAGCGGACGAGATCGTCGGCGACCTGCCCAAGCCCAGCATCGACACCGGGATGGGCATCGAACGCGTGGCGGCAGTCATGCAGGGCGTGCACGACAACTACGATACCGACACGTTCAAGGCCCTGATCGGCGCCAGCGAAGCGCTGACCGGTGTGAAGGCCGAAGGCGACCAGACCGCCAGCCACCGCGTGATCGCCGACCACTTGCGCTCGACCAGCTTCCTGCTGGCCGACGGCGTCCTGCCGAGCAACGAAGGGCGCGGCTATGTTCTTCGCCGCATCATGCGCCGCGCCATGCGCCACGCGCACCTGCTGGGTGCAAGCGAACCGCTCATGCATCGCCTCGTGCCCGAACTCGTCAGCGAAATGGGCGCTGCCTATCCGGAGCTGGTACGCGGCCAGCCGCTGATCCAGGAAGTGCTGGAGCGAGAAGAAACGCAGTTCCGCCGCACGCTCGACAAGGGTCTCAAGCTCCTCGACGATGCCACCGGCGACATGGGCGAGGGCGGCACGCTCGACGGCGAGACCGCGTTCAAGCTCTACGACACTTACGGCTTCCCTTACGACCTTACTGAAGACGCGCTGCGCAATCGCGGTATCGGCGTCGACAAGGACGGTTTTGATGCCGCAATGGCCCAGCAGAAAGCCGCTGCCCGTGCCGCCTGGAAAGGTTCGGGCGAAACGGCGAACGACGAAGTCTGGTTCGACATCGCCGAACGCGAAGGCTCGACCGAGTTCACCGGCTACAGCTCCGACACGGGCGAGGCCGAGGTCGTCGCGCTGGTGAAGGATGGCAAGGAAATCGACAGCGCGTCGGAAGGCGACGACGTCATCGTCCTTACCAACCAGACCCCCTTCTATGGCGAGAGCGGCGGCCAGACCGGCGATGCCGGGCGCATCTGGACGCCCGAGGGGCTGGAAATCGCCGTTTCGACCACGAACAAGCCGCTGGGTCGCTTGCACACCCATGTCGCCAAGGTTGCCAAGGGAACGATCAAGGTCGGCGAGGCGGTGCATCTCGAGATCGATGCTGGACGCCGTGACCGTATCCGCGCAAACCACTCTGCTACGCACCTCGTACATGCAGCGCTGCGCAACCGCCTTGGCGGCCACGTGACACAGAAGGGTTCGCTGGTTTCCGACGATCGCTTCCGCTTCGATTTTTCTCACCCCAAGCCGCTTTCCGACGAGGATATCGCGGCAGTCGAGGCAGAGGTGAACGAGGAAATTCGCGCCAACGAAACCGTCGGCACGCGTTTGATGACGCCCGACGACGCCGTGGCCGCAGGCGCGCTGGCGCTGTTCGGCGAGAAGTATGGCGACGAGGTTCGCGTCCTGTCGATGGGTCGTCGGGGCGATGAAGGGAAGAATTACTCGGTCGAACTGTGCGGTGGCACTCACGTCGAGGCGACGGGCGATATCGGCCTGTTCAAGATCGTCAGCGAAAGCGCCGTCAGCTCCGGCGTGCGCCGTATCGAAGCCCTGACGGGCGAGGCTGCGCGTCAATGGCTGCTGGCCCGCGACGAAACGGTGCGCGCGATCGCAGGCGCCCTCAAGACTTCGCCCGATGAAGCGGCCGCGCGCGTGTCTGCCCTGGTGGAAGAGCGCAAGCGCCTTGAGAAGGAACTGGCCGAAGCCAAGCGCTCACTCGCTCTGGGCGGCGGTGGATCGGGCGATGCTGGCCCTGCCGATGAGGACATCGGCGGTATCAGTTTCTCCGGACAAGTTATCGAAGGCCTCAATCCCAAGGAACTTCGCCCGCTCCTCGATGATGCGAAGAAGCGGTTGGGATCGGGCGTAGCCGCGATCTGCGCGGTGAATGAAGGCAAAGGCGCCTTCGCTGTCGCGGTGACCGACGATCTAACCGACCGCGTTAGTGCGGTGGACCTCGTCCGTGCCGGCGTCGAGGCCCTGGGCGGCAAGGGCGGCGGCGGCCGCCCCGACATGGCGCAAGGCGGCGGTCCGGATGGCAGCAAGGCAGACGAGGCGATCGCAGCCGCGCGTGCTGCGCTAGAACGCGAAAACGCCTGACGAACCGAGGTCCGTCAGGCGCTTTCAATTCTCACCGTAGATCAGGCGCTGGGCGTTTTCTTCGTCACGCCGCTGGAGCCCTGCTCGATATCGTAGCCGTCGGTGTCACCGGGCTTACCGCGCAGTTGATCGGGCGCGCGGTCCTTCAGCGGATCGGCCACGTTCTGCGGCTTGAACTTTTCGTCGTTCGGGATCGGTTTGGTCGGATCTATGTCGCTCATTTGTGTCTCCTTTGCCTAATCAACGCACCGGAAACGCAAGAGTTCATATATAATCAGCCGTCTACCGTGCCTGAGCGTAGCTTCGGCTTATAGGTGAGGGCGCCGTCCTCCTCGATACGGGCGCGGAATTCATCCCGCTTTTCGTGGATTGAGGCGATAACCGGCCCCATGGCGACGCCGATGTCGACAAGCACCGCTTCGGACAATTGCAGCGTCGCTTCGAGCGTTTCGGGAACGGCATGGCTGGCTCCGGCACGGTAAAGCGCCGAAGCGTGTGCGATGTCTCGCGCACGCGCCACGATCAGCAGATCGGGATGGCTTGCACGCAGCTTCGCCACCAGTCGCTGAGCCAGGATCGGCTCGTCCATGGTCAGGACAACGGCAAGCGCGTCTTCTATGCCGAGGCGTTGCAACGCATCGCCGCGGGCTGCATCGCCGAACACCGCGCGATAACCCTTGCGCTTGGCGCTTTGAATCATGTCGGCATCGGAATCGATCGCGACATAGGGCTTGCCGTGCTCGTCCAGCATTTGCGCAATCAGCCTGCCGACGCGGCCTGCGCCGATGATGATGACGCGCGGTTCTCCCTCGTCCTCTTCCGGCAGTTCGGGTGCAGATTCCACACGGCGTCCGACCACGCGGCCAAGGCGAGCAAGCAGGGGAGTGAAGGTCAGGCCGATGGCAGTCACGATTTGCCAGAACTGGGCGGTACCCGGCTGGATCAGCATGGCGCTGCTGGCCGCAGCGAGCACGATGAGGGTCGTTTCCGACGGGCTGGCCATCAGGATTCCGGTTTCGGCAGCTGTGCTGCGCCGTGCGCCCATGAGCCTCAGGAGCGTGCCGGTGAGCAGCGCCTTGAACACGAGAACGCCGAGGACCGCGATGGCGATGGTGCCGAGATTCTCCCAGATCGTCCGCAGGTCGATGCTCATGCCGACGGTGATAAGGAAGATACCGAGCGCCAGGCCCTTGAACGGCTCCATGATGGTTTCGACTTCGCCGTGATATTCGGTTTCCGCGATCAGCAGGCCGGCGATCAGCGCCCCGACGATGGGCGAAAGGCCGACTGCAGCCGTGGCTAGGCTCGCGCCGATAACGACGAGCAGTGCGGCTGCGAGAAACAGTTCAGGGCTCTTCGTGCGAGCGGCCTGCGCGAAGAGGCGGGGCAGGGCGATCCTGCCCGCGATCATCATTACCGCGATGACCAGGGCGCCTTGCCACAGCGTGTCGATCATCCCGCTCCAGCCTTCTGCCTGCGCATTGGGGGCCATGGCGCCGAGGATGAAGATGATCGGGACGATCATGATATCCTCGAACAGGAGCATCGACAGCGCCGCGCGGCCAACCGGGCTGGTACTGCCCGAGATCGGCAACACGATTGCCGTCGAGGAGAAGGCGAGAGCAAAACCGAGGGCGAGAGCGCCCGTCCAATACTGCCCCATCATTGCCAGCACGGCCGCCAGACACAGGCCGCCGATCATCAATTCCATGGCTCCAAGACCGAAGACCAGCCTCCGCAGCTGCCAGAGACGGTTGAAAGAGAGCTCGAGGCCGATTGCGAAGAGGAGCAGGATGATCCCGAACTCTGCAAATGGCTCGAGCGCTTCGGGATCGGATATGGTTATGTGTTCAAGCAGGGGTCTTTCGTAGACCAGCTGTCCAAGGCCATAGGGGCCGACCAGGATCCCGATCAGGATGAAACCGATAACCGGGGTAATGCGGAACCGTGTGAAGACCGGGATCACCAGCCCCGCCGCGCCGAGAATGACGAGCGCGTCGGATATTGCGGGGGATGCCAGGTCGCCTGATGCCATGCCTTAAGCCTTATGGGCTTCAAGCACTCTTGTCATCCGGCTTCGGTCGGTGAATGCACCGATGAATCGAATGGTTCAGGGTTCGCTAACCCAAGAGCGATAAATGCATGGGGAAAGGTCGCGCTTTGAAGAGAAAACCCATCCGTTCGAACCTGCTACGTGCATGTGCCGTCTTGAGCATGGCAACCGTTCTCCACGCTTGTGGAGGAGGGGGCGGCAGCGACCGTCCAATCAGCACTCCTCGCCCCGCTCCGTCGCCCACACCGAGCCCGACGCCGACGCCGACACCAACTCCTACGCCAACCCCCAGCCCCACGCCGACACCCACCAGCTTCCAGACGCGCGAATTCGACGAGTCCGACGGACCCAAGTTCCATGGCGCGATAACTGCCTGGGAAAGCGGAGCGACCGGGGGAGGGTCGATCATCGCCGTCATCGATTCGGGCATCGACCTCGACAGCCCCGAATTCGCCAATCGCATCCATCCGCAATCGCAGGATGTCGCAGGCAACCGCTCGGTCAACGGAGAAGATGATCACGGGACCAATGTGAGCCTGGTGGCGGCGGCTGCGCGTAATGGTATCGGTGTCCTGGGCATGGCTTTCGACGCGGAAATCCTCGCCTTGCGCGCCGATGCTCCGGGCAGTTGTGCGACGGACACGCCTGATGACCCTTCATTGGGATGCAGCTTTTTCGACCGCGATATTGCCCGCGGGATCGACGTCGCGGTCAGCGCCGGCGCAACCGTGGTCAACCTGAGCCTTGGCGGTCAGTCCCCCGGGACTGCGCTTCTCGATGCGGTCAGGCGCGCTTCGGCTGCGGGCGTCGTTATCGTCGTGTCATCCGGCAATTACGGCGACGGCAGCGATCCCGATTTCGACCAGTTCCAGCCGACCCCGTTCGCGTCCGACATTCGGGCCGCGGGCGGCGACAATGTGATCATCGTTGGATCGGTCGATCAGAACGGCGATTTCTCGAGCTTCGCCAACCCGGCAGGGGACGACGCGCAATTCTATCTCTCGGCACGCGGAGAGGCGATTTGCTGCGTGTACGAGGATGGTGAAATCTACATTGAAACGACCCCTCAGGGTCAGTTCGTCATCCTCTTTTCGGGAACGAGCTTCGCTGCTCCGCAGGTCGCAGGCGCAGTTGCGTTGATCCGGCAGGCATTTCCCAATCTGACGGGCGCTGAGATCGTGCAACTCCTGCTCGAAAGCGCGAGGGATGGCGGAGCTGCCGGCACCGACGCGATTTTCGGCAGGGGTATCCTGGATGTCGCGCAAGCCTTCCGCCCGGCTGGCGCAATGTCCGTTGCAGGGACTTCGATTGCCTTGACGGGCAACCAGCCGACCGCCGTGGGATCGCCAGCGATGGGCGATGCGCTCTCTTCGTACGGGGGCATGACCGTCGTTGCGACCGACAAATACGACCGCGCTTTCTCGGTTGACCTTGGCGGCGGGTTGAAGGACGCGAACCGCGACAACGACAGGCTGCGTGCTGCACTCGCGACAGGTGCCAAGCGCCATGTCGTGAATGAAGGCGCGTTGTCGATGGCGTTCAGTGTCACCGACAGATTTGCCGCACGAGGCGGTCTTGAAGCTCCGCAGGAACTGCTCTTGTCGAGTGGGCAAGCCGACACGGCAAGGTTGCTCGCTGGCAGGGTTATCGCCCGCCTTTCACCGAAGCTATCCTTTGGGTTCTCGGTCAACGAGGGCGCTCGCGGGCTTACGACGCAATTGGCAGGTTCTGCCGAGCCGGCATTCCTGATTGCAGGTTCGGGGAATGGAGCGACGCCGTTCCGCAGCCGTGACCAGCGCGCATTCGCGGCAGGCTTCGATCTGTCACCGGACATTCGCGCAACCGCGACGTTCGAGCAGGGTCGCATTGGCCTGGGGACGGACGCTTTCCTCGTCGATCGCCAGCCTGAATTGTTCGACCGGCTGGGTTTCGCGCGGGCAGGAATCGAATTCAGCAGCCGGGGGCTGCCGATCGAAAGCTCGGTCGCTGTGGACTGGACGCGCGAAGACAAGACTCTGCTCGGTGGCTGGTTCGGCGGCTCTCTGGGCGGCGCTGGTTCGCAGAGCCTCAGCGTGACCGCGCGCATGGCCCATTCCTTCGCCCGGCGCTGGACCGTGGCGGGAGCGGTGCAGAACGGGTGGTCTTTCGCGGACGAGGCGGGTCTCGTGCTCAACTCGAACGGCCTGAGGACCTCGGGTTGGTCGATCGACCTTCAGCGCCGTGGCGTTTTCGATCTCGCCGACAGCATGGCGTTCAGGGTCTCGCAGCCGATCCGCGTAGAGCAGGGCGGTCTGAACCTGCGCGTGCCCACCAGCTACGACTATGCGGCCGAAAGTGCACTCTTCTCCGACCGTCGCCTCTCGCTCTCACCGAGCGGGCGCGAACTTGTTGGAGAAGCACGATGGACAGGCCCCGTGTCATTCGGCTGGGGCGGTGCTTCGCTTTTTTACCGGCACCAGCCGGACCATATTGCCGATGCCCCTGCGGATGTGGGCGCAGCCGCGAGCTTCAACGCGCGCTTCTGAGCCTTAGCCGCCCCCTGGACCGGTCGGTCCGAGGGGCTCGCGGCGCGGGCGCGGTTTGCCGGGATGCTTGCCGTCCTCGTCCCACTCGATGCGGTAGAGGTCAAACCGCCGATCGGCGAGGTTGCGAACGGTGCCTTCCGCACGTGCCCATTGCAGGTCGGCAAGGTTCACGTCGCTGATGGTGAGCGTTTCCACGTTCTCGGTAGATTCTGCGGCGATGCCATCGCGGGCGAAGGGGAAGTCGCAGGGCGTCAGGATGCAGCTCTGCGCATACTGGATGTCCATGTTGCCGACGTTCGGCAGGTTTCCGACATTGCCCGACATCACGACGAAGCACTGGTTCTCGATCGCGCGGGCCTGGCAACAGTAACGCACGCGCAGATATCCCTGCCGACTATCGGTGCAGAAGGGCACGAAGATTATGCGTGCGCCTTCGTCGGCTAGGCGGCGGCTGAGCTCGGGGAATTCGCTGTCGTAACAGATTTGCACGCCGATCGGGCCGCAGTCGGTCTGGATTACTTCGACCTTGTCGCCCCCCTTGATGTTCCACCAATACCGCTCGTTCGGGGTCGGGTGGATCTTCTCCTGTGCGTGGACCGAACCATCGCGCAGGCAAACGTAGGCGATGTTGTGGATGTCGCCATCGTCCATGCGCGTCGGGTGGCTGCCGGCGATGATGTTGATGTTGTAGCGCATTGCCATTTCGGAAATGTCGTCTCGCAGGCGCGGGGTGTATTCGGACAGGCGCTCGATCGCCTCGACGGGCGATAGCTGCTTCTCCTCGAAGCTCAGCAACATCAGCGTGAAAAGTTCGGGAAAGACTATGAAGTCCGATTCGTAATCGCTTGCAACATCTACGAAATATGTGACGTGCCGCATGAATTCGTCATAGTCTGCCACTGCGCGCGCCTGGAGCTGGCATGTAGCTACGCGTACCGCCTCCACACCGCGCGGGATGCGCTTTTTCACGGGCTGGTCGCGCTCGACATAGGGGTTGCGCCAGACCATCATGATGGCGTTGGCCATGCTGGCCTTATCTTCGGGAAGATAGCCTTGCATCACGCGTTCGGGTTCGAAACCGTTGGCAAGCTGGAAACGCAGGACGGGGTCGTGGAGCTTTCCCTCGACCACTTTCTCCAGATAGTCCTGCGGACTGTCGACCTTGCGCCGGTTGCGGCGGTAGTTCGGCATGCGGCCGGCAAAGACGATACCGGTGAGGTCGTTTTCTTCAGCTAGCGCGCGGCGTTCTTCGTAAAGCCTGCGCCCGATACGCACGCCCCGCACCTTGGGGTCGACGCACATTTCATAGCCATAGAGCCAGTCACCGGTGGGATCGTGGCGGCTGCCATAGCCGTTGCCGGTGATCTCGTCCCAGTCATGATCCTGGAAGGCCAGCGCTTCTGCTACCTGCATGGTCGCGCAATACCCGACCACTTCATCGTCGAGCAGTGCGACAAAGCAGCCGTCCTTGAAATTGTTGATCTGGCCACGGATTTCGCCGTGCGTATAGGCAGGCATGTCCTCGTAGACCCGGCGCACGAGGTTCGCGATGCCGGGAATGTCCTTGATCTTCGCATTGCGGACTTCGAGCCGCTTCTGCCCGAACTTTTCACTGCCCTTGCGACGAACGCTGCGCTTTTTTGCTGGCTGCTTGGCCATTCCTACCCCGTATATTTCAGTCGACCCCAAACGAAAACGGGGCCGGCATCATGCCGACCCCGATGATCTGGCTTATCTGGGTAATGACCCAGATGCGCTGAAGTTTCAGCCCCAGTTCGCCATTTCTGCTTCGAGGCCTTCTACGATGGCTTCGAAGAACTGTTCGGTGGTCATCCAGCTCTGTTCCGGACCGATGAGCAGTGCGAGGTCCTTGGTCATCTTGCCGCTTTCGACGGTCTCGATGCAGACCCGCTCCAGCGTCTCGGCGAACTTCACCACTTCAGGAGTGTTGTCGAACTTGCCGCGATACATGAGGCCGCGCGTCCAGGCGAAAATGCTGGCGATCGGGTTGGTCGACGTCGCCTTGCCCTGCTGGTGCTGGCGATAGTGGCGGGTGACGGTGCCGTGGGCTGCTTCCGCTTCGACGGTCTTGCCGTCGGGCGTCATAAGGACCGAAGTCATGAGGCCGAGCGAGCCGAAGCCCTGCGCGACGATGTCCGACTGGACGTCACCATCGTAGTTCTTGCAGGCCCATACGAACTTGCCGTTCCACTTGAGCGCCGCGGCGACCATGTCGTCGATCAGGCGGTGTTCGTAGGTGATGCCATGCTTGTCGAACTGTTCCTTGTATTCGGCGTCGAAAATTTCCTGGAACAGGTCCTTGAAGCGACCATCGTACTTCTTGAGGATGGTGTTCTTGGTCGACAGGTAGACCGGCCACTTGCGGTCGAGACCGTACTGGAAGCTGGCGCGGGCAAAATCGCGGATGCTGTCGTCGAGATTGTACATCGCCATGGCGACGCCCGGGCTTTCGAACTCGAACACGTCGAGGTCGATGTTCTTCCCGTCGGCACCTTCGAACACGAGGCGCAGCTTGCCGGCGCCGGGGATCAGGGTGTCGGTGGCTCGATACTGGTCACCGAAGGCGTGACGGCCAACCACGATGGGATCGGTCCAGCCGGGGACAAGGCGCGGCACGTTGTCGATCACGATCGGCTCGCGGAAAACAACGCCGCCGAGGATGTTGCGGATCGTGCCGTTGGGCGAACGCCACATCTTCTTGAGGCCGAATTCCTCGACGCGCGCTTCATCGGGGGTGATGGTGGCGCATTTGACGCCGACACCGTGTTCCTTGATCGCGTTGGCCGCGTCGACCGTGATCTGGTCATCGGTCTCGTCGCGCTTCTCAATGGAGAGGTCGTAATACTTCAGGTCGACATCGAGATACGGAAGGATCAGCCGCTCGCGGATCCACTTCCAGATGATCTTCGTCATTTCGTCGCCGTCGAGTTCGACGACGGGGTTGGCTACCTTGATCTTGGCCATGGGTTTCCTGTCAGTTCGAATTGAGTTGCGCGCGCTTTAGCAGAGCAACGGGCAAGGGCAAGGCCACTGCTCGGAGCAGCTGCGCCCGGCATCTCGTGCAAATGCTTGCCAGCCGGACGAATAGGCCAGATCATTCGAGTGTGCGGATAGCTCCGATTCAGGAATGCAAGAGTTGCCAAGAAACGTGCCGGGCGTTACCAGAAAACCAGTTCCGAAATCGGTGGCAGCAAAATGCATGCGAGATGACGCGGTGCTAACTCGGCTGCCGGACTGATATCTTTCGATCGACGTGATTATGAACGAGAATTCGACCATCGCAAATTCGGCGCCAATCGCGTTGCTAAGCACCGCAGAGCCCAAGGGTATTCATCCGCGGACGCGTATATTTCAGAAATATCAGCTCATCCTGGTCGATTTTGGCGCGATGATCGCGAGCATCTTTATTGCGCTCTGGCTGAACGGTTTGAGCGTCGAGCATCCGACCTTCAATGTGGCAACAGGCTCCATTCCGGTTCTTTGGATCTGCGCGGCCTATTTCGGTGCCTACAGCAACTCTGCGCTGGTGAGCTATACCAGGTCGGTTTCCGGGTTTGCCCAAGGCCTCATCGCGGCCGTGAGCATCTGTCTTCTGTTCCTCTTCGCAGTCAAGGCTACGAACCAGATCTCGCGCCTGAGCCTTTCGATGGGCCTCTTCGGAGGGGCGATCATTGCCACGCTCTTCCGCTTTTATCTCGTGCGCCGAAATCGCAGGCGTACCGGCACCTTCGTCGATCGAGTAATCGTTTTCGAAGATGATGTTGCAATTCACCAATCCGAGAACTTCGGCCATGTGCCGGTGACCCACATCGATATTGGGCAGATCCTCAACAATCCTGCTCAATTTGAAGCCATCAGCCAGAGCGTGGTCGGCATGGATCGAGTTGTGGTGTCTTGTTCGCGCGAGCGAAGGAACGAGTGGAGCAAGTTGCTTCGCGGACTGGATGTGCAGGGGGAGATTTTCGATCGTGCTCTCAACGAGATCGGGATCGTGGGAACCGCGGACCTGGAAGGCAAGCGAACCTTCGTGGTGACACCCAATGCCCTCAATCTGCGCCAGCAGCTGGTGAAGCGTCTGTTCGATATCTTCGTGGCCAGCGTGGCGATCATTCTCCTGTCGCCCATCCTGCTGGCTGCCGCTATCGCAATCCTTATCGAGGACGGCCGCCCGGTACTGTTCCTTCAGAGGCGGACCGGACAGGGAAACCGATCCTTCAATATCTTCAAGTTCCGGTCGATGTCGCATGCCCTCAGGGACGACGCGGCGACTATGGTCACCAGCCGGAACGATCCCCGCGTGACCCGGGTCGGCAATTTCATCCGCAAGACGTCGATCGATGAGCTGCCGCAACTCTTCAATGTGCTGCTAGGACATATGAGCGTGGTCGGCCCGCGGCCCCACGCTATCGTCGGTCGTGTGCAGGAACGGCTCTACTGGGATATCGATCCGCGTTATTGGGAGCGTCACAAGATCAAGCCCGGCATGACCGGATTGGCGCAAGTGCGGGGATTCCGGGGGGCAACGCACGAGGAACGGCACCTGACCGACCGAGTGGCGGCCGACCTCGAGTACCTGGCCGATTGGTCTATCCTCAAGGATATCAGAATACTGTTCGCGACGCTTCGTGTCGTCGTGCACGATTCCGCTTATTGACCGATTTCAGGCCCATTCTTCGATGAAGCATCAGTCAGGAGCCTGGCCGGGTTCCCGACCGCTACCTGATCTGCGGGAACGTCGCGCAGTACAACGGCATTTGCGCCAACCGACGCCCCCTGTCCGATGGTGATGCCCCCGATGAGTGCTGCACCTGCGCCGATGTAGGCGGAATCCTCGATGACTGGCGTTTCCGGCTCTGTCATCGACCGGTTGCCCAGGGTCACATTCTGCAGCATCGTCACGTTCCTGCCGATCCTGCAGTTCGTCCCGATCACGATGCCGAACGGATGAGGGACATAAAAGCCCCCGCCGATCGTGGCGCTGATGGCGATTTCGGACGAGAAAGCTATCTCGAGCATGAAGATGAGGATGCGGGCCAGCGGCTTCCCGATCAAGGGGACGCGTCGAAGCAGGCGTGCGAACCGGTGCCAGAAGACGAAATGGAAACCGGGTCTGAGAAGCAATTGTCTTACGAAAAATCCCGGCCCCGGCTGCGAACGGCACCGTTCGGCCCAGAAGGCGATGTCCATCCTCACGCTTCGGCGAAAGCCATCCTGCCGGGCGCCCTCATCAGCCTCGGTCATTCCCTCATGCCTCCCTGCGCCTCAAGGCGATTGCCTCTCGATAGGCGCCCAGATAATTTTCCACCAGCCTGTCCACGCTGAATGTCTCGAGAATCCCTTCATCAACTTCCTGGCGGGGAGGGCGCTGCGCAATGGATGCAGCCAGGATTTCTGCAAGGGCATCCGCGTCCTGGCGCGGATATACCTGAGCTCCGGGATACATGGCCGCAACTTCCGGTGATCCGCCGGCATCGCTCACGACGGCAGGCAAGCGATGCGCCATCGCTTCGATGAGCGTGCGCGGCATGGGTTCTGGCCAGATCGAGGGGATCACCATCATGTCGATCGAATCCAAGAATGGCTCGACCGGGACGAAGCCGAGCCACTCGATGGGTAGGTCCGAATAGGTGCCCTTAAGACTGCGAATGTATTCGTCGTCCCCCTTGCCGGCGATCGACAACTTCCAGTCGCTCCTGTCCAGCGAGCGCAGAGCTCGCAGGAGTACTTCGATGCCTTTCTCCGGCTTGATCGCTCCTGCGAAGCCAAGATGGTAGGCGTCGTCCCCGGCTGCCTGGGCGGCGACCGGACGGTTATCGAGAATTCCAGGCACGGCGTTGTAGATCACCCGTGCAGGCACATCGCGGAAAACACCTAGTTCGCGATGCCGTTCGATCATGTACGAGCTGTTTCCAACCACGAGGTCAACCTCGCTGGCGCCCGCTACCTTGTTCGATGTCAGGATGCGACAGGATAGGCAACGGGTAGTGCAATCTCGCAGGTTCTTGAACACGCTGGATCTCGAACACATGATCCCGAAATCTCTAAGGGTATGGACGACTGGCAGGCCATGGCTTTTCGCCAGCGGGATCACCTCGGACCCGAACCCGGTCAGGTTATTCGTATGCACAACATCTGGAGATACTCTTTGAAGAATATCCGCAATCTTCGACTGATGTGCGAATTTCATTCCGTCGTTCATGTGCCAGCGCAATCGGGAGCCGCCACCCCGGCGGATGCCGTCATATGGCCAGTAAATATTGCCGTGAGCAAGTCGATGAATTTTTACGCCGTCCCTGACCTCGGTAATGTCATCGCCGTCGGTTAAAGATATTACAGTAATGTGAAAACCAGCACTAGAGAGACCCTTGGCAAGGACCTCTACACTTCTTTCTGCACCCCCAACCGTCGAGGGTGGGAATAAGCTATTGAGTAATAAAATTTTCATCGTCATATGCGACCCACATCGTGTGATTTGCTTTATCCGAGCTGTTGTCGGGCTTTCAGGCAGGAGATTTCGGGATCGTTTTGCCTCCAAATCGGGTTTGGTCAACTCCCGGTGCGGTTGACAAAATATAGGCGTTTTGTAGACCTTTTATTCAAGGCGGCACGAGGCGTGTCGTGAAATCAGGAGAATGAATAATGAAGAATGTATTTCTCGTTGCTGCAGCAGCCTCTTTGGCTCTCGGTAGCGCTGCGTCGGCTGCTGAACCGCTTCGCGCATCGCAGGCCGTACCGGCTGCGGCTAAGGCTTCGGCTGAAGCGCCTGTGAGCCGCGCTTCGAAGCGTAGCGAACGGAAGTCGGAACTCGGCGGTTCGGCTACGATTGTGGCTATTCTGGCTGCTGCCGCTGTGATCGCCGGCATCGTTGTTGCCGCTGACGACGACGACAGCAACGGCTAATAATTCGATCTGAGGCGAGCCGCTCCGGCACCCTCGATCCGAGTTAGCTCTGGGGCCACCGCTAAGCTTGGCGGTGGCCCCTTTTTATCGCCTTTTGTGATTGTCGGGGCCTTCCGATTTTCTTCGAATCGGCCGTGGCTGACTGTCGGGAATTCTCTCTTCTTCACAAATTCCGACCTCACTGGGGTTGGTTCCTGGGACGATGGGCGGTCAATCTATCGCTATTTTTAAACGATTTATCGCAACTGCGAAAAAGTCTGGCGATTGTTGCACTTCAGCCACTCTATCGATGAGAATTTCAATCCAATATAGCGCAACCCACTTCGAATGGGGGCAGCCTTAGAATGCCAAGAAAACGTTCACGCAGGCCCATGTCGCAACCGATGCATCTTGGGCTGAGCGGTTTGCTTTTTATCGGCTTTTTGTCCTTCGCCACGATTCTGGGTGGCGGCGGCGTTCCTTCCGTTGGCACGGAAGGGCTCGTTATCCTCGTCGCTCTGGCAGTGCTCGCGCTCCTGACTGTCAAGCCAGACGCTCTTGACGGCAGGCTTCCGGTCACCGCCTGGATCGCTGTGGCGGCCTTGCCGCTTCTGATTGCGCTTCAGCTGATCCCGCTGCCAGCCGCAGCATGGACCGCACTGCCTATGCGCGGGCCGCTCGCATCGGCCCTCCAAAGCCTCGGAGGCGGTCTCCCCTCCTGGCCGCTATCAATCGACCCTGCTTCCACTTGGTGGAGCTTGGCCAGCCTAACGCCGCCAATTGCCGCATTCGTGATGGCGTACACCTTGCGGCGCGACAAGGTGCCGGCTGTGCTTCTGGCAATCGCCCTGCTGGCGGTAGCCTCAGGATTGCTGGAGGCGCTGCAGGCGCTGGTAGGCGAAGCATTCTTTATCCATCCCCGGTCGATCGATGCCGGACCAAGCGGCCTGTTCGCCAACCAGAATTCTCAGGCTACATTCCTCGTGATCGGAATAGTTGCGCTGATAACCTTGGCCTTCATGGACAAGCGCTCGAGGAAGTGGCGCCCTGCCTTCGCGGCTGCCGGACTTTTCCTAGTAGTATGCATTCTCATGACGGGTTCGCGCGCCGGCACTACACTATTGCTCGTGCCTGCGTTGCTCATCGTTACCATCGCTTTTGCCCGCTCTTCCAACAAGAGAACCTGGGCAATCGGTTCGGCGCTTGGCGCGGCGTCGGTTCCCTTGCTCGTGTTCGGATTGCTCCAGATCGAGCAGGTGAGGAAGCTTGCTGACCGGTTCTCGGACCTCAGCAGCGGCCGTGCGCAAGATATCTGGCCGGACTCATTTTATCTCGCTCAGGAAGCCTGGCCCTGGGGAATGGGTGTCGGCACGTTCCGCTACTCATTCGAACTTGTCGAACGTCTGGAAGTCGTGGACCAGACGACTGCGAACAGGGCTCACCAAGACTGGCTCGAGTTCGTGATCGAAGCCGGATTGCCTGGCGTAATCCTGCTGGCAGCGGCAATTGTGGCGATAGTGTGGTCGGTGTGGAAGAAGCGCGAACGCCTCGGGCAAGCGGAGGTATTCTCAATCGTTGCCCTTATTGTCATTGCCCTGCATTCGACTGTCGATTATCCTCTCCGGGCTATAAGTCTTGCTGTGTTGGCCTCAACTGCTATGGCCTGGATACTTTCGGACGGGACGCACCTTGAAAAACGGAACTAAAAACCCTTTTGGCCGGGCAGGCCTCTTTTTGTGTTTGGCGAGCCTCGCTCTGGCAGGGTGTCAGACGACGCCTTCCCAGTCGCTCGCCCGTGACGCAGCGGCTTATGATCTGATTTCGCAAGACGGTGAGGTCGTGACCTATAGAGTCGGTCCTTTTGATCGGCTCACGGTCACCGTCTACAACGAACCTGCCCTTTCGTTCGCGGACATTCCGGTCGATGCGGAAGGGAGGTTCGATTATCCGTTGATCGGCACTGTCGATGCCGCAGGACTGACGACCGAAGAGTTGACTGGCGAAATCAAGCAGCGGCTCGACGCGACTTATTACCGCGATGCCCGCGTGACCGTGTTTGTGACCAATTCGGCCAGCCGCTTTGTGGTGGTCGAAGGTAGTGTCGAGGAACCTGGTCGTTACGAACTTACCAACGGTCGGGCATCGTTGGTCGAGGTTATTGCGCTCGCGAAGAGCCCGACCCGCACTGCGAACCTAGACCAAGTCATGGTGTTCCGTAATGAGGATGGAGAGCGCTATGGCGCGGTATTCAATCTTGCGGATATCCGGAACGGCAAGGCTGATGATCCGATCCTGCGCGGCGGCGACGTTGTCGTCGTCGGCTTCTCTTCCCTAAAAGGCGCATTTCGCGACTTCCTCACAACGGCACCGTTCTTCAATGTATTCACACGCTTCTAGCCCTGCCACGGATTCAAGTCAGGAGGTCATAATCCTCCCGCCGGGCGATAACGCCTATGGCGCGCCGACTGCCGGGTCGCTGGATTTCCGTAGGCTCGTCGGTAGCCTCTGGCAGTATCGTCTGCTGATTGCTGGGATCGTTGCCGCCTTCCTCTTGCTGGGGATTGCGGTGACGTTCCTGATGACGCCCATGTACACGGCGTCGGCAACGCTTCAGATCGACCAGGAAGAGCAGCGCATCCTCGATGCCGAAGATCAGGCCGCCTCCGCAGCCTACCAGGACGCGGACCGTTTCCTACAGACCAATGTAGACGTGCTCCGCAGCCGACGCATGGCGGAACGCGTAGCCGAGGAAATGGGCCTTTTCGATAACGATGAGTTCCTCGATCTGATGAACATCGATCCTCCCGGCGAAGATGAACCCAATCCCGAACTCGCCCGGCGAGACGAAGTGCTCGAAACGATCGAGGACAATCTTGATATCGGCTTGCCGCAGGATTCGCGCGTTGTACGGGTGAGCTTCACCAGTCCCAATCCTGCGTTTTCGGCACAGTTCGCCAATACCTTCGTGGCAAGTTACCTGCGCTACAATATCGAGCGCCGCCTCGATAAGACCGCCTACGCTCGCGATTTTCTCTCACGCCAGCTCGAAGAAGCGCGTGAGCGCCTTCAGAACGCCGAGCGCGAAGCCAATGACTACGCGCGCAACACCGGGCTGGTCCGCCTGCCGTCGGCTACCCCCGGAGTCGCCGACACCACCATCACTACGATTGACCTTGGTCGCTACAATGATGCACTTGCGGAGGCTCGGACCGACCGTATCGCAGCGGAAAGTCGCTGGAATAGCGTCGCGAGGGCACCAGATTACGCAATCGCAGAGGCTTTGCAGAACAATGCGATGCAGGATCTCATCGCTGAACGCGCGCGGGTTCAGTCGCTGCTCGAGGCGGAACTCGCGGTCAAACAGCCGACGCATCCAACCGTCATTCCCCTGCAGAAGCAGCTCGACGAGTACGATGCCCAGATCTCGCGTCTGGCTGCCGGCGTCCGCGCTTCCATCCGGGATGCTTATCGAATCGCTGCGGAGCGAGAATCCGAGCTCCAGGATCGTGTGAATTCGCTCAAGGGCGATACACAGGCCGAGCGTGACCGCAGCGTGCAGCTTAACACCCTCACGCGTGAAGTCGAAAGCAGCCGCGAGCTTTACGACGGCTTCCTCCAGCGTTTCCGCACCCTGAGTGCAGAAGCGAACATCACCAGCAACAACGTCCAGCAGATCGACATTGCCCAGCAGCCCATCGAGCCTTCGTCTCCGAACCTGCTATTGAACCTCCTCCTTTCTCTTATTGCGGGCGTAGGTGTTGCCGGCTTCGTCATTTTCCTGCGCGAGCAGATGGACGATCGCCTCCGCACGGCCAACGAGTTGGAAGAGAAGCTCGGCCTCAAGCTGCTCGGTATCACTCCGGCGCTGAAGGATGGGGAATCCCCGATCGAGGCGATGGAGGATCGCAAGGCTCCGCTGACGGAAAGCTTCTACTCACTACGCACCGCGCTGCAGTTCGCAGTGCCGTCCGGCCTGCCTCCGCGCATGCTCGTCACCTCGACGAGGCAGGGCGAGGGCAAGTCCTCCACTGCCTTCGGTATCGCGAAGACAATGGCAGATGGCGGAAAGCGCGTGCTGCTGATCGACTGCGACCTGCGTCGTCCTTCAGTTCACCGAGCAATCGGGACCGACAACGACACCGGCCTCGTCACCGTGCTCACGACCGATGCGCCGCTATCGAGCGTGGTTCGCGAGACCGATATCGAGTCCTTCGGCGCTGTGACCAGCGGTCCACTTCCGATGAATCCGAGCGACCTCCTCGCTTCGCATGCTTTCGTCAATCTGCTGGCAACTATCGAAGACCAATACGATCTCGTCGTCCTGGATGCGCCGCCGGTCATGGGTCTTGCCGATGCGCCGATCCTGTCGGCCATCCCCAACACTGCGACCGTGTTCGTGGTTGAGGCGGAAGACAGCCATCGTGGCGCCGCTCGCAATGCCCTGCGCCGCCTGAGCAGTGCCGGAGCCAACGTCGTCGGCGGCGTCTTCACCCAGTTCGATTTCGCTAAGGCCAAACGTCTCGGCTTGGGAGGCGGCACAGACTACTCATACAGCTATTATGAGTATGGCAGCTAATTTAACCCTGTCGCTCATCGGCAAGGCCAGCTTACTCGCAGGCCTGGCTGCAGCTGCCGTTCTCACGGTGGCGGCCATGACCGACCGTGCAGGGATTTCGGTCACCCAGCAGTGGCCCTACGCAATAGCGAACGCACGTAGCGAGGTCGCCTCCGCAATCGAGGATGGCGAAGGCTCGGCCGCTCTCGAAGCGGCCGAGCGGCTGGTTCTCAACGCCCCGCTTCGACGCTCTAACCTGTCCCTACTCGCCACAGCGCACCAGCTTGCGGGCAATGCCCAGGCTTCGGCCGATATCTTCCGGATTGCGAGCTCGCTCGGATGGCGCGATCTGCTGGCACAGGGCAACGCGGTCCAGCTGGCGCTTGCGAATGGCGAATACGATATCGCCGCAAGCCGGATGGAAGCGCTGGTCCGGGCAGAGCCCAGAAGCCCTGTGACCCGGCAATTGCTGGTCGTTATTGCGGACGTTCCTGATTCGCGGAGAGCGCTAGGCGCGGCCATGGCGGCCGGTGAGGGCTGGGGCGACAATCTAATCATCGGGCTACACGAACTTCCAGAGGATGAGATCGCCGCGCGCTTGCCAATCCTGCGGTCAGCAAGTTCCAATGACTTTCGGCCGACCGAATTATTCGCACGGCGCGAAACCGATCGGATCTATGCCGTTAATCCTCTTCTTGGGTGGGAAGTATGGACGGCGATGAGCGGGCCCGGAGCGGTCGATGAGACAGGGCTGTGGGATGCCGATTTCTCGACAATCAAGGAAAGCTCCTTTGGCGGCCGCGCTCCGTTCGAATGGCGCCGGGAGCGTCGTACCACGCAGACTCTCGGTATCGCAGAAGAAGACGGGCAAATCAGGCTCACTGTGACCGGTCGCAATTTCGCTGCCGAGAACCTCACCAACCAGCACGTCCGGCTTACCTCGGGACGATATGTGCTGGGCTGGAACAGCAGTGCAGCGGTGTCTGGGCGTCCCGACCTGTTGCTTTCGGCCGATTGCGCATTGCCTACGCGCCCGATGGAACTCGGCCCTGCCGTTTTCGAGGACGGCTCGTTCTACCGGCTGTTCGTAGTCGGACCGGAATGCATGCTCACTCAAATCCGCGTGTTCGCTCCAAGCGGCGTTTCCGATAGCCGCTGGATTGCGAATCCTCGCGTGCTTCCGTTAGATTGAGGGCGAAGTGAACCAAACGCCTTCCTATAGCTCAAAGAAAACCCTGCCGCTGATTGATCAGGCGGATCGCTCGATCTCGAGTTGGGTTGGATTTGTCAGTATCGTCGTGGCGACCTTCGCCGTCTGGTTCACCTGGGGGATCGGGCCGGAATTCTTCAAGGTCTCGGCAACCCAGATTTTCATCGCCATCGCCTTCAGCGCCTGCGTGTTCCAGTGGATGGTCTTCGGTGATGCTATCCCGCGTGCGACCCGCACGGCCCTGCATCCGATCGTCTGGGTCAGTACGGCGATGATCCTTGTGGGTATGGCATCCATGGTTGTCGCGCCGGACCCGGTTCTAACTATCAGGTTCCTGAGCCGCTGGGTTTTCGGCATTCTCTACCTCGTCTCGTTCGTGCAATTCGTCACGCTTGACGCCGAGCGTTTGCGGAAGGTCATCCGGGCATTCCTCTATGGCGGGGTCGCGACGGTTCCCGCGCTAGTGATCGGGTATTTCTACCAGCCGCTGGGCGAACTGGTTTTCTGGGATCTGTGGTCCTATCGAAGCAACGGCTTTTTCGAGCACCCGAACCAGCTGGCGATGGTCTCGCTGGTGGCTCTGGTGCTTGCGCAATTGCCCGGCCTCCTGAACCGCAAATTGTGGCTTGTCGTGATGGCGGCTTTGTTATTCGTCCTGGTGACGGCAGGATCGAAGACGAACATCGCCTTGGCAATTCTCATCATCCCGGTGGTGTTCTTCTGGTTGCCGGCGCGTGAAGGCCGGGCAGTAGAGGCGCTTGGCGGCGCCATCGCGGGCCTGATTGCGGCCGTCGCAGGACTTGCGGCAATCGTTTTCGGCCTGAAGACCTACAACAACTACTTCTACCGCAAGCTCCAAGAGTTCATCACCAATCCGGACCGTGCCGACAGCACGCAATCGCGTGGTGGCATGTGGCAGGACTCGATCAACTGCATGCTCGAAAAACCGGTTTTCGGGATCGGCGGCGGGAATGCCAATGCGTGCATCAACTACACCCACGCGCACAACGTCTTCATCAATTACCTGCTGGAAACCGGTATCTTGGGTCTTCTCCTGATCGTCGCTTTCTTCCTGTTGGTGATCTACTCGACTATAAGGGTCTCGAAGAAACTCGCGTTCGGAATTCACGCGAGCGCCTACAACAGGCAGCTCTTCCGATCGGCCGGTCTCGTGCTGGTCGCCATGATCCTGTTCATCATCAGCAACTCTTCGAGCGATTCGCTCGGCGGTTCAACCATGCCGGTTCTCTGGATGCTCGTTGGCGTCGGCCTGGCGATGAGCACGATTATCGAACGGAAAGGGGCGCGGCCGCGTGCGGCGCCAAGCTATGGCTATGCAGCCGCGCCATCCGGGATCACGCCTGGTAAGCCTCGAGCGATCCCTGCACCTGCGGCGGGCTTCGGAAAGCCGCTGTCCGGTAACACCTGACCTTTGCTCCGCTGGCGATCCTGATCGGGGCAGACGCGGGCGGCATTGCAAGAGCTACCCGGTCGAGCCAGATCCGGGATTGCTCGTCTGCGACGACCGCTCCTGGATCGACGATGCCGCCAACCATCCGGTCGCCCCGGTCGTCGGAAATATGCGTCCCGATCATCAGGCCCATGGAGATCCCCACGTTCCTCACGCCACCGCCGCTCGTCTCTCGGAATTGTCCTGCGAGATCCAGACCGATGCTGTCGTCATGCAGCGTGTAGGCATTGTCCGACTGCGAGGTGTTGTAACCCGCCCCGCGGTCACCGTTCCGGATTGCCCGGCAATTCACCGTCACCATGTGGGTCGCCGCGCCGGCAACGGCGTTTCCGGCCGAGAAGCCGTCGCGCGTGTTGTTGCTGGCGTCGCAATCCGAAAACAGGGCTAACCCGTGCAGGTTCTTCACGCGGACCCCGCTGCCTCCGGAGGGAACCGACCATGCGCCGCCATTGTAGCGGAACGTGCATCCTTCGACGACCAGGGCTTTCATTTGCGCAGGCAATCCGCTCGTTTCGTAGACGAGGGCAGCGCCCGTATTGCCTCCGATGGTATCGAAGCCGGAAAGGGCGTCATTCCCCCCGAGATAGATGCTGACCGGTGATGCGAAGGACCAGACGGCCGTGCTAGGCCGGAGGAAATAGGTGTTGGCGGTCGTGACCGGCGCGCCGTCGTGACGATGGATATAGGCCTTGCCGTCCTGGTAGGCCCAGCTTCCGGGAACACGATTGCAGATCGCGGCACTCGCGACGCGAATATACTCCGGGTGGAAGCCGTCCCGGTCCAGGCGCAACCGGTCCAGCACGCGATCGACGCTGCTTGTCGCGACCACATGGGTGTTCGGGTATTGCGTATCGACCGGTGCATTCCCGGTCTCATCCCAGCTGCCGGTTACGACGCGTCCGCCGTGCGCGATAAAGGCGATATCGACACTGGGCGAGGTGCCGGCGAAGCCCGGGCATGCCCCTCGCGAATAGGCGCCGGCTTCGATCATGATCCTTGCTGGCAGTCCTGCCTCGTTGGCAGACCGGATTGCCTTGTTGATCGATCGGTAAGGCGCGGCCTGCTGACCCGTTCCCGAGCTGTCGTTCCCGCTGGGAGAAACGTGCAGAACAGTCCCCGGCAATACGCGTGCGTCGCTGAAGCGGTCGAAGATATCCGCAGCGGACTCGTCGATCGCTGCAACATTATGCGCGCCGCCGAACGCGATCGAACCAGCAGGTTGCCATTCGGCCACCCGCCATCCTGCCAGCCACTCGTCCGGCAAATGCAAGGGTTCGAAATGCAGGCCGGTAGGCGTGCCAAGTCGTGAAAGTGATGCGGGATTTGCCCCGCCGATTGCGCCGCTCGTCCTCATGCTCAGACCTCCGCAATCAGATCGGTTGCGGTAGTCCCGGTCGCGCGGACGAAACCTGCCCGTACCGCAATGCAGCTGGCGTCGGGCAGGTTGCGGTAGGTGACGTCCTGATCACCATCGACCCCCCGAAGGGTGACATCTCCGCCGGTCCCGACATAGATGCCCTTCGGAACGAGGGGCAATGCGTCGTCGTCGCTGGGCGCAATCGGGAAAGGCGAGCGCGACGGGTGCCCGACGCTGTCGCGAAAGTCTTCGAATCTGTCCATCTGGCTGCTCCTTGTTCAGGGAGCTGCGCCAATAATCAGACGAAGTGGTTGTAGGAAAACGAAATAGTCAGAAAGCGGCCGAGACTAGCCGTGATTGGCAAAGGCGCGCGATACGGTGTTCCTGAAGTTCTGCCGGAACGCCTCGATCGAGAAGCGTTCCGCATTCGCACGGCAATCCTCTGACGAGATGGATGCGCCTTCCGCCACGAAAGTATCGATAGCTGCCAGCAGTGCTTCCAGCGTCTGTTCCCCGTACAGCACGCCGCTGGCGCCGGACGAACCCAGGGGAATGACAGTTTCGGCGGTACCGCCCTTGCCAAGTGCGATCACCGGTGTGCCGCAAGCCTGTGCCTCGACCGGCGCGATGCCGAAATCTTCCAGCGCGGCGAATACAAACGCGCGCGCCTTCTGCATCAGCCGCTGCAACTCGGCGAAGGAAACGTGACCGCGAACTTCGACATTGGGTCCTGCCAAGGAGCGCACCCGGTCGAGTTCAGGGCCGCCGCCGACCACGACGAGTTTCAGATCGGGTCGACGGTTGAAGGCTTCGACCACCATCGGGGCGCGCTTGTAAGGGACGAGGCGCGAGGCAAAGAGGAAGAAATCTTCCTTGGGCTCTTCGCTTGGCACGAAGTCCGCAACATTGACTGGCGGATAGACGACTTCGGCTTCGCGCCGGTAAATCTTCCAGATCCGGCGGCGGATGAAATCGGAGTTGGCGACGAACTGATCGACGAGATTGGGAGTGCGCGCATCCCATTTGCGGAACCGGTGCATCATCGAATGCGCGATCGCGCGCTTCACGCCGCCGAAGGTGCCCGACATATTGTCGATATACTCGTGGGTCAGGTCCCAGGCATAGCGGGCAGGGCTGTGAACATAGGCAACATGAAGCTGGTTCGGGCCAGTTATGACCCCCTTCGCCAGGGCCGCACTGGAGGATACCACGAGATCGTAGGAGGACAGGTCGAACCGTTCGATCGCCTGAGTGCAAGGCAGGATAAGGCTACGGTAGTACTTGCTGACCCCAGGCAGCCGGTTGAGGTTGCTCGTGTGGATTGCCTTGTCGCCGAGGATTTCGGCTCTTTGAGCGTCGGTGAGGAAATCGAACAGGCTGTAGATGCCCGCCTGCGGATAGAGCAGGTTGAACTGCTCTACGACGCGCTCGGCACCAGATATGACCGGGAACCAGTCATGGACGATCGCTACCTTGCCATCGTAGTCGCGGGACAATTCATTTGCTCCAGTATTTCTTGCCAGTCGCGGCAGTGCTCGTCCGGTCTAGCCAATTAAACAAGGCGCCAGGCTGAACGTAAGGTCCGGGCCAACCGACAGTTATTGTACCTTGCCGTAGGCACGCTCGATCAATTGGTCCAGTTGATCTGCGGAACTATCCCAGTCGTATCTCGCCACGTTGCGATATCCGCGCGCCACGAGGTCCGCGTGCAGACTTGCGTCCGAAGTAAGCGCGTTCATCGCCTGTGCGAGTTCGGATGCATCTTGCGGATCGAAGTATAGCGCCGCATCTGCGCAAACTTCGGGGAGGGCGGATGCCCGGGCCGCGATGACGGGTACGCCGAGATGCATGGCCTCGATTGCCGGAATGCCGAAGCCTTCGAGAAATGACGGCATCACGAAGGCACTCGCTCCCTGGAAGACCGCCTTGAGTTCGGCATCGCTTATCCGCGGGAGACGATGCACGTTGGGCTTGCTCACCATCGACATTTCGGCCTGAAATATCTTCGGATTGCTGCCGCCCACGATGACGAGGTCGAAGGGCGGATTTTCCAGCCCGGCATAGGCCGCGAGGGCGGTGTCGAAATTCTTGTTGGGATTGGCGCTTCCCACGCACAGGACATAGGGGCGCCCATCGATGCCGTACCGCGCGCAGGTTGCCGGATCGGCCTCGACATCGTCGAGGTGACCTGCAGCGTTCGGAATCACCGTGATGCTGTCGACCGGGATATCGAAGGTTTTGGCGATTTCCTTGGCGGACCAGTGCGATACGGTGCAAATGGTGGCGCGCTTGACCAGTTGTCCTTGAAGCGCGGTGTACCAATAGCGGAACTTGCGCGAATATCCCTTGGGGCCGAGCTGGTAATTGACGTCGTGCATCATGACGATCTGGCGCTTCACCCCGACCGGCGCGGTGCTGCAGAGATTGACCAGCAGATCGTCACTGCCGACCTTTCCGCGCAAAATGACCTGTTCCCAGAAATGCCCGCCCGCTGCGGGAAGTGGGGAGGGGATCACTTGGGCGGGCAAGGCATACTCGGAAAGCGGCCCGACCGGAGCCAGAGCGCGCATGTCCGGTCGGCGTTCCAGTACCCTGCGCCCCAGTTCATAGGCAACGCGCTGCACACCGGTCATGCCTTGCCCGGTGAAACGGGCATTGAGATAGATCACTTGGAAAACTCTTGGTGAATGCTTGCGAAATCGTGGCGGACCTCTAGGCGGACAGAGGACTTGGATCAAGGAATGCGGTTGCGATGTGGCGAGTGGGCGGAAGTATTGCGAGCATTCGCCTGACGGCGATCGCTATGCGCTTCGCGCTGACGATCTTCATTACGGCCAATCTCGGTCTTGAGGCGATGGGGCAGTTCGGGCTAGTGCTCGGGCTCGGAGCATTGGCACCTGCGCTTTTCGGCTTCGGACTCAACTTCCACATGGCCCGCGCGATCGTGGGTTCCGACGAAGAACGGCAGGTCGGAATCATCCGCAGCCGTATGGGTTTCACGCTGGCCGTCCTGCTTCTGGCAACCATCACAGGGCTTCCGTTTGCCATATCGGAGGCAGGCATGCCTCTCGCCCTCGTCTTGTTCATCGCCGCGATCCTATGGGGCGAGGCTCTGGGAATGGATATTTACATCGCGCTGACCGCGCTGCGCTTCAATGTGCTGGCGAACTTCAGTCTCGCGATGCGAAGCGCGTTCTGGATTCCGGTCGCTGTCGGTCTGGCCGGATATTCGCCCGAATATGCCAACTTGCAGACCATTCTCGCCTGCTGGATAGCCGGGCAGGTCGCTAACATCATAATCGTCTTCGCAGTTCTTGGCAGCCGTCTGCGAAGCTCCGGCTCTATGGGAGAAGGCTGGTCGCGCGCGACCATCAAGGATGGCCTGCGCATCTGGCCGAGTGACCTCGCACTGGTCCTGATCGCGTTCGGAGACCGGTTCATCCTCTCGGGCACAGTGGACGAGCGCGAGTTGGGGATATTCGTGTTTTTTTGGAGCTTCGCCAATGTTGCCCAGACCCTCATCCAAGCGGCGATCATCACTCCGTCATTGCCGAAACTGATCCAGCTTCACAGGGAAGACGTCGTGGCCTGGAAGAAACAAATCAGGCAGTTGGCAGCAATCGTTATGGTCTCGGGGTCCGTTCTTGGTGCGGGTATCTATGCCTTTGTATTCTTGGTCCATACCTATTTCCCCCAAGCAAATTTCCCTTGGGCGCCGGTATTCGGCGCGACGATTATCGTAGCGACCATCGTACGGTTCGTCGGCGACTTCCTTTCGACCGTCCTCAATAGCGCAGGTGCAGCCAATGCCTATTCGGTGCTGAATGTCGGATTTGCAGTGACCCTCATGGCTGCATTGATCCCCGCCTCGATGTGGGCCGGAATTCATGGGGCTGCGCTTGCCTTGTTGGCAGTGGCGGGTGTGTTCAACCTGCTGAAGCTTAAAGCTGTCAGGGCAGTTTACCAGACTGCTATCGGTGGCAGCCGGTAGACTTCACAGTTCGCTTTTTACGCTGGCGTAAGTGTCGGCAATTCCGCGCCCGAGAGGGATGGACGGCATCCATCCGAGTTCGTCCAGCCTTGACGTGTCGAGCCGCTTGCGAGGCGTGCCATCCGGCATGGTCGGATCGAAGCGCAATTGCCCGTAGAAGCCCACGATGCTGCAGACGAGATTTGCCAATTCGGCAATCGAAAGCTCGTGTCCCGACCCGACATTGATCGGCTCAGCCCCGGAATAGTGACTGAGCAGGTAGATGCAGGCATCGGCTAAATCGTCAACGTGCAGGAATTCGCGTTTCGGTTTGCCTGACCCCAGAACCTCGAGGAAATGTGATTCCGAAGCCTTAGCTTCGTGCGCCTTCTTGATCAGAGCGGGCAGAACATGGCTCGTTTGCGGATCGTAATTGTCGCCGGGACCGTAAAGGTTGGTGGGCATCGCACTGATGAAATCGCAGTCGTATTCGCGGCGATAGGATTGGCACAATTTTACCCCTGCGATCTTTGCCAGTGCATACCATTCATTGGTCGGTTCGAGTGGCCCTGAAAGCAAACTCTCTTCCGAAATCGGCTGCTCCGCCTCCCTCGGGTAGATGCATGACGAGCCGAGATAGAGCAGCTTTTCAGCTGCAACCTCGCGCGCAGCGTGGATCGTGTTGGCTGCGATCATGAGGTTGTCGTAGAGAAACTGGGCGGGATATGCGGAGTTCGCCAGGATTCCCCCGACCTTGCCGGCAGCGACGATCACGACCTCCGGTCGCGTATCACGAAAGAAATTACGCACCTGCGCCTGTTCGCGTAAATCGATGGAACGGTCAGCGAAAAGGACTATGCAGTCTTCGCTTTCAAGCCGCCTGACAATGGCAGAACCCACCATCCCGAGATGGCCGGAGATGTAGACCCGCTTACGGTCCAGTGAATAGGGCAGGCTATTCATTCGTGAGTGCGGCCTGAAGCGCGGTCCTGTCCGCCTCGACCATCTCACGGGCGAGCTCGCGGGCACTGGTCTGAGCCTTCCAGCCCAAAATGCGCTCGGCCTTGCTGGCGTCGCCTTGCAGGGCTTTGACTTCGGTTGGTCGGAAATAGCGCTCGTCGATCTCGACCAGGACACGGCCATCCGATTTGGCGATCGCCTTCTCCTCCAGACCTTCTCCGACAAATTCGACGGGGATACCGGCATCATCGAATGCCCAACGTACGAACTCGCGGACCTCGGTCGTCTTGCCGGTCGCCAGGACGTAGTCGTCTGGTTCGTCCTGCTGCAGCATGAGCCATATAGCTTCGACGAATTCACGGGCGTGGCCCCAATCCCGGCGTGCGTTGAGGTTGCCGAGAAAGAGCTTCTCCTGCTTGCCGTGGGCAATGGCAGCCGCGGCGCGCGTAATCTTGCGGGTCACGAATGTTTCGCCGCGCAAGGGGCTTTCGTGGTTGAACGCGATCGCGTTCGATGCGTGAATTCCGTAGGCCTCTCGATAATTGACCGTGATCCAGTAGGCATAAAGCTTGGCTACTGCGTATGGGCTTCGCGGGCGAAACGGGGTCTCTTCATTTTGGGGGCAATGAGCTGCGTCCCCGTACATTTCACTGGTAGACGCCTGGAAGAAACGGCTTTTCCGCTCGAGCCCGAGGATCCGGATTGCCTCGAGCAGTCGCAGGGTACCCGTCGCATCCGCATTTGCGGTGTATTCGGGGGTTTCGAAACTGACGCGAACGTGGCTCTGCGCAGCGAGGTTATAGATTTCGTCCGGCTGTATTTCCTGCATCAACCTGATGAGGTTGCTTGCATCCGTCATGTCACCGTAGTGGAGGAAGAGACTTGGATCAGGCGCGTGCGGATCTTCGTAGATGTCCTCGATACGTGCGGTATTGAATGAGGAGGATCGCCGCTTGACCCCGTGCACTTCGTACCCCTTGGAGAGCAGAAGGCGTGCTAAATAGGCGCCGTCTTGACCGGTGATGCCGGTTATCAGAGCCCGTTTGGTCAAAACTCAATACCTTTGGCTTGCGACGCCGCATGGATGTGTCCGATTTATCGGTACACTCCAGCCATGGAAACCAATTGCCTCGAAGGCAACCTCCGCCGTCGCAAGCGCAGCGGATTTCCAGAAGTTTTTAGCAGATTTTTTGAGGTAACCGAAACCGCTGGCCGGGTTGGGAGCCGGAATTCCTGGATCTTGCGGTTATCGGGGTTCGATGGTGGGCGTACCAAGGTTCGAACTTGGGACCCCTACGATGTCAACATAGTGCTCTACCACTGAGCTATACGCCCACGCTATCGAACGTGCCGAAGTAATCGACAGGCGCGCCCATTAGCGGGGCCTCACCGGCCGCGCAAGGGGCAAAACGGTACTGCTTTACAAAAGTTGTGCGCTGACCTGGCTGCCCAGCACGCGTTCCACTTCGAGAACGAGATCGCGCAGGTGGAAAGGCTTGGAGAGCACCTTGGCATTCGGTTGCTCAGCACTTGCTTTGAGCGTCACGGCTGCAAAGCCCGTGATGAACATGACCTTCGTGCCAGGGCTGATCTCGTTGCATTTCTGAGCCAGCTCGATCCCGTCCATTTCCGGCATGACGATGTCGGACAGGAGCAGGTCGTATTCGTTGCGTTCCAGCAGCGGTACCGCAGCCGTGCCGCGGTCAACCGAGTCGACGACGTATCCTGCGTTGTCGAGGGCGCGCTCCAGATAGGTGCGCATTGCGTCGTCGTCTTCTGCAAGCAGGATTCGCTGGTGGTTCGGCTCACTCATGGGAATCTTCCTAACCGAAACCGCTTAACAAATCTTGATAGGATTTGGTCCGTGTCCCTGTTTGGCGCAATCGATTTTGACTTGCCTAACACAGTCCGCCATCCCTGACGCCATGACTTCGCGCCAAAACACCGACGGTGATACGGATCCTGCCGATTGCGCTCCTTTCGAGCTGAAGCTTGGGGAACGATCGCCGATACCGGTCCTCATTGCCGCACCTCACGGGGGAAGGCGCTATACCGAGAGGGTCGAGCAGTCTTTTCGCGATCCGTCATGCAAATTGCGGCTGGAGGACCGGTATGTCGACCGTCTGGCAGAAGCCGTTGCGGAAGCCAGCGGCGCAGCACTTCTGGTTGCAAAGGCTCCGCGAGCCGAGATCGACCTCAATCGCGCACCCGACGATGTGGACTGGGGCATGATTTCAGGGAGCGGCAAGCGGACGCTGTCTCACTCAATCGCAAACCGCCGTGCGCGTAGCGGCCTTGGCTTGATCCCTCGGCGACTGTCGGGTGTCGGCGAGATTTGGCGGGATCCTATCGAAAGGACCGAACTCGATCGCCGCATCGAGACGATCCATCGCCCCTATCATAGCGCGCTCGGCAAGGCGCTGGAAACGCTGCGGGACCGCTGGGGAGCGGCATTGCTGGTGGACCTGCATTCGATGCCACCTCTAAGCGATCGGGCGTACGGAGGAGCGAGGCCCGAATTCGTGATCGGTGACAGGTTCGGCACAAGCTGCAGCGGGACCATTTCGGCCGAAACGCTCGGGTATCTCTCTCGGAATGGTCGCCTTGCAACGCACAATCGCCCTTACTCGGGCGGGTACGTGCTCGACAGGCATGGAATGCCGAAACGCGGTTTGCATGCTCTGCAGATCGAGGTGTGCCGATCACTCTACCTGGATGCCCGTCTCGACCAGCCAAGCGCGCGGTTGGGGGGAGTTGCACGGCTGCTCGCCGGGCTAGTAAAAGTCCTGGGAAGCGAGGTCGCCAATTTGAGATCCGGCAGCCAGTTTGCAGAGGCCGCAGAGTAAGCCGCTACTCTGTAACCCCGAGTTTTCGTCAATCATCCTCTTTGAGGAACGGGACGAATTTGGTTCGCCAATCGGCCTTGCCGTTGATCGAGACAGCTTCGATCCGGGGTAACTCGGCCTGGATAAATTCCACCCTTTCATCCCACCCGTCATGAGTGCGCTTTCGAAGGATACCGCCTCCGTGCCTCGGGCCCCAATCCCGCATGAAGTCTACGGCCGCCTGCGGATCGTATCCCGCGTTATAAAGCAGCCACGGCATTAACCGGTCGGCATCGCGCTCGCTATTGCGAACGCGGCCGCCACGCCTTCCATACTTCTCGAAGTGATCGAGATGGCCGAGGAGATTATGCGCCATTTCGTGGGCGAGGGCAGCGGCGAATTTTGGATCCGAGTACCCGAAGCCGGGGAACGAATTGCCGACCAGCACGCGTTCGCCGTCTGCGGCAGCCTTGCTGTTTCCGCTTTGCAATTCGAAACGCGAGGCGCACAGTTTTACAGGTTCGAGTACAAACGATGTGGCGCGGTGCCCATCCTCGGCAAGTTCAATATGCAACCGGCCATCGGAGGCTGTTTCCGCCAGCATCCTGTTAACTCTGGCGGCACGTTCCCAAGTCTCGCCGGCGGCGTCGGCGAGCGTTTCGACACTGGTACCGGAAATGGAAACCAGTGTATCGTTCTGGCGGATTCCTGCCTCGTGGGCGGGCGAACCTGCGGCTACCGATTGGACAGCTACATCTCCGCGAAGATCGAAATGGGCGCGGACTTGATCAGGACGTTTGTAGGATGCCGCGTCGTGAACCAGCAATCCGACACTTTGTGTTTGGCGGAGGCAAAACGGCGCGTTTTCCCGGGCCAGGCGGAAGCCTGTCTGGAATAGACGGTCTTCCTGTTGCTGGAAGACGTCGAGCGGGGAAAGGGAAGGGGGAGCTTTCGCCTCTGCGCTGGCAGAGACGGAAATGTTCGCCAGACAGGCGAAAATGATGGCGTGGCCGAGCGCGGGAAAGCGACCCGGCCACGCTACCAGTTTCTTAGACGTTTGCGGCACCGTTTTCTGCGATTGCCTCGGGCTTCCAGCCCTGCTGGACCTGGCGCGAGAAGATCGTACGCATGTTGTCGAGCGAGAACAGGTGGGCGTGAATGAGCATCATCAGGCCGTTCTTGTTGAACTCTTCGACCTTCGCCGCAGGAAGTTCACGAACCTTATCCTGATCGACCATCTTGAAGCCGCGGTAGAGGAACGGCTTGTCGGAGCCGTCGGTCTGGATCGACACTTCGCCGT
Organism: Qipengyuania seohaensis; assembly: GCF_002795865.1. Classification (NCBI taxonomy): domain Bacteria; kingdom Pseudomonadati; phylum Pseudomonadota; class Alphaproteobacteria; order Sphingomonadales; family Erythrobacteraceae; genus Qipengyuania; species Qipengyuania seohaensis. Next base: position 127,396 of record NZ_CP024920.1, on the reverse strand, counting down.
CCATGAGAAGCTCGTTTTCGATCAGCTGCGTAATGAACGACTGAGTGCGCTGGGCTGCGCTTTCGAAGTTCTGGCAGAAGTCGAGAATCTGCTGGGTCGCTTCGGCAGCTTCGCCGTTTTCGAACAGCGGGCGGCCTTCATCGAATTCACCCACGGCATCGCTGGTCGGGTCGAAACAAAGCGAGAGCTGGTCGCTGTCCCTCTGGAGCCGTGCGAGCATGAAGGGATAACGGCGGATGTATGCCGGAATGTAGACGGGATCGGTGACCTTGCCCTTATCGTCGACAAAGGTGTTAACGCCTTCGTTCAGACCCATCAGGGCCAAGGGAAGGGGAGCGTCGCCGGTCGAGAAAACGATCGGGAAATTACGCTGGGCCTGCACAAACTCTTCCACGGTCAGCGGAATAGCGTGGGCCTTCGACAGCCAAGGTGCCGAATCCAGGGAACGCGACTTGTAGTTCGCATGATCCTTGCTGTTCAGCGGCATGAGATCGTTAAAGAAAAGGGGCAGTTGAGGCTGCTGCGGCGCGCTCGCCATGAAATTTCTCCGAAGTCGTTTTGATATGCGTGGGATAAGATGCGGTTCCGTGGTGGACCCACATGCGCCCTCGAGTGGGGCTTTAGGCGTTCAAACCGCCTTTCGCAAGCGGGAGCAGCTTGCCGGGATTGAGCAATCCCCGGGGGTCTAACGCGTCCTTTATCGCGCGCATCAGCGAGAGCGAAACAGGATCCCCTAGCCGGCCAAGTTCGTCGCGCTTCATCTGCCCGATCCCGTGTTCTGCGCTGATCGAGCCATGCCACTGCGTCACGAGATCATGGACATAGGCACTTATTTCTTTGCCCTGTCCCAACTCCCACTCGCCCGGGACCGCATCCGGCGGGGCGAGGACATGGAAATGGACGTTCCCATCACCAAGATGACCGAAGGCGACAGCACACGTTCCGGGGAAACGTTCTTCGATCAAGGGAGTGGCGTGTTCCACGAATTGCGCCATCGTTGCGACGGGGACGGAAATGTCATGCTGCATCGCCGGCCCGATCGCGCGCTCGGCTGGCGAGATCGAATCGCGGATTAGCCAGAATGCTTCTGCCTGCGTTTCGTTCGCCGCAATCACCGCGTCTTCCAGCAAATCCTGCTCCATGGCAGTGGCCAGCATCGTCTCTGCAAGCGGCTGGAGGGCGTCTACTTTCTCCGGCTCGGCGACGAGTTCGATCAAGGCGTGCCAGTGATGATGGGCAGACAGTGGATTTCGCGTATCGGGCAGGTGCTTGAGCACCGCGTCGAGGCAATGCGAGGGAATGACCTCGAACCCCTCCATCTCCTCCGCAGCCGCACCCTCGCAATGCAATAGCAACTGGCGCGCCTGCGCGAGCGAACTCAACCCTGCCCAGATGACGCATCGACCGCCAATTTCGGGCAGCAGACGGAGGGTGGCGGCCGTCACGATCCCGAGCGTCCCCTCCGATCCGATCAGCAATTGCTTCAGGTCGAAGCCCCGGTTGTCCTTCTTGAGCGGCGTAAGCGTGTCCATGATGCTGCCGTCAGCCATGACCGCTTCGAGTCCGAGAACCTGAGCGCGCATTGTGCCGTGCCGCAAAACTTGTGTGCCGCCCGCATTGGTGGAAATCAGCCCGCCAATGGTCGCCGACCCTTTGCCGCCTAGCGTCAAGGGAAACCGAAGCCGATGCTTGGCCGCTTCGTCATGGAGTGTCTGGAGGACGACGCCAGCTTCGCAAGTAATTTGCCGCGCCTGTTCGTCGAAGTTCCTGATCGCATTCATCCGTCGGAGCGAAAGGATGATGGCCCGACCTGTATCGTCCGGAGTGGCGCCGCCCGACATCCCGCTGTTCCCGCCCTGCGGGACGATCGGAACGCCGTGCTGCGCACACAGGGTCATTAGGCGGGATACCTCCTGAGTCGAAGCAGGCGATGCCAGGCCGAGTGCTGTCCCCGTATACCGGCCGCGCCAATCCGTGAGCCACGGTTCGATCAAGTCGAGATCCTGCGTGAATCCGCGCGAACCGAGGATGGCCGATGCCTCGGTGATAAAGGATCGTGTCGTCGTATTCATTGATGCACTCATGCCACACTGGATAGGTAAGTCACCAGCTATTGCCTTCGCGCTCCATCCAATTAAGCCGGTATTCAATTGTCGGGAGGCAAGGCGTTGCTCACACGTCGCTGCTCTTTCGGCGTGGACACGAGGAAACCTATCGCCCCGATGCCCAGCTTGTTTTCCCTGACCGCGCCTCTGGCGCTGTTGCTTGCGCCCACTCCGGCGCAGGAGGAAACGGCCGAGCGTGCGACGTGTGAGGCTCCGACCTGGCAACAGTCACGCACGAGCAGGGCTTCGTCTTCCGCCCTGCCGCTTTCCGCCAGCGGCGATGCTTGGAATTCGATTTTCGACGCCCCGAGACCCCCGCCGGCGAACCAGGTCAGGATCGAGAGCAGGGTCATCCTGCGTGTTTCCCCTGCTCGCGGACCGGCTCGGCAAAGCCTGATGGCTGAAACAGTCGAGCCGCAGAGCAGGCAACTCGTCGAACGACCGTTCGGTAAATGTATCGATGCCAAGCGGATTGGCGGCGTGGCCGATCAGGGCAGCAGGCTGATGCTGTTCCTTCGCGACCGGCGGATGCTCTCCGCGCAGCTCGAAAAAGGGTGCAGCCCGCGCGAATTTTACCAGGGTTTCTACATGGAGCCATCCGAGGACGGGCTGCTCTGTGTCAACCGCGACCGGCTGATGAGTCGGTCGGGGGCCAAGTGCAAGGTTGCACGCTTGCATCAGATGGTGCTTGAAACAGTCGAATAACCGCGCTTTTCCTTGACTGTTCGGGGTAAAACGTCAAAGGGCGCAACCGGAAGAAGCTGCATGTTGCGGCGCTTTCCTTTTTCCTAATTTTTGGGGCATCCGAAACTCGCATGAATTTCGCCGATCTCGGCCTTTCACCTGACTTGCTCAAAGCCGTCTCCGATGCCGGCTATACAGAGCCGACACCGATCCAGGCCCAGGCCATTCCTCCCGTCCTGATGATGAAAGACATCATCGGGATTGCGCAGACTGGAACAGGCAAGACGGCAAGCTTCGTCTTGCCCATGATCGACGTCATGGCCAGCGGTCGCCGCCGGGCGCTCATGCCGCGTTCGCTGATCCTGGCACCGACCCGCGAGCTGGCTGCACAGGTTGCGGAAAACTTCGAAAAGTACGGCAAGAACCACGATCTGAGGCTCGCCCTGCTTATCGGCGGCGTTCAGATGGGCGACCAGGTGAAGGCGCTGAACGAAGGCGTCGACGTGCTGATCGCGACGCCGGGACGCCTCATGGACCTGTTCGAGCGTGGGAAGATCCTGCTCAACGGGTGCGAGCTGCTCGTCATCGATGAAGCGGACCGGATGCTCGACATGGGTTTCATTCCCGATATCGAGTTCATCTGCGACAAGCTGCCCGAAAGCCGGCAGACGATGCTGTTCTCGGCAACCATGCCTCCGCCGATCGAGAAGCTGGCCAAGAAGTTCCTCAAGAACCCCAAGCGCATCGAAGTGAGCCGCGCGGCGACGACGAACAAGGATATCACCGCTTTCAAGATCCCCGTGCAGGCACGCCAGAAGCGTGAAACGTTGCGCTGGTTGCTCCGTCACGACCAGGTAGAAACCGCGATCATCTTTGCCAACCGCAAGACCACCGTTCGCGAGCTCAACAAGAGCCTGCAGAGCCATGGTTTCTCCAGCGGTGAGATTCACGGCGACATGGACCAGTCCAGCCGGATCAAGGAGCTGGACCGCTTCAAGTCCGGCGACATCAACATTCTTGTGGCGAGCGACGTCGCAGCACGCGGGCTCGACGTGAAAGGTGTCAGTCACGTCTTCAATTTCGATACGCCATGGCATCCCGATGATTACGTGCACCGTATCGGCCGCACCGGCCGCGCGGGGGCGAAAGGGCGCGCTTTCACTCTTGTCGCGGACGATGATGCAGAAGCGATTGCCAATGTCGAAAAGCTGACCAAGTCCAAGATCCCCGTGTTCGGCAAGAAGGATGTCCGCGTCGAACTGGTCGATCCGGGCGCGAAAACCGCGGCGAAGTCAGAGACGAAGACTGAGCGCGAAGTTTCCGAACCCAAACCGGAACCCAAGAAGCGCGCTGAAAAGCCCAAGGCGAAGCCAGAGAAGCGGGCAAAGAAGCCCGATGTGTCTGATAAGCCGGTGAAATCCAGGGCGCCCACGCCGAAGGCGGACAACGCGCCCGAGGATGCCGGCGGATGGAATGGTCCGGTCCCGGGTTTCCTCGACGTCTCGGCTTGTTGACTTAACGTCTCTCTAACTACAATCTTGTAGTGATGAGGACGTGATGGAAATCTTCGCAGAACATTTCTGGTATACGGTCAGCCTGCTGTTTTTAGCGGGTCTGTTCTTTGGATCGCTCGCGTTGATCATGAAGCGCGGCGCTATCGTCGATGCTATGAATCGCGGGCGCAAGGAATTCACCACCAACCTCGCGTTGACCTTCATCAACCTGGTCATCCTCGCGCCCTTTCTGGCCTTTCCCAGCGGCGCGGTGCGCGATTTCATTGGCATGTCGGAAAACTTCGCTGGCTTCTGGGACAGCGTACCCGGCTGGCTGACTGTAGTCATCGCCTTCTTGGCGTTCGACTTTGTGATCTACTGGCGTCACCGGCTCGAGCATTCGCCCATGCTGTGGCGGATCCATGCCACCCACCATGCCGATACCGCCCTGTCGTGGCTTTCGGTGCAAAGGAAACACCCTTTCAGCAAACTGCTCAGCGTGTGCGTCGATCTCAGCCTGTTGCTGCTTATGGGTATCCCTGAATGGGCCATCGGCACGGCTGGCCTTGGGATCACCTTCTGGGGTTTCCTGGTTCACTGCGACCTGAACTGGACGTTCGGTCCGCTGCGCAACTGGCTCATCTCGCCGGCTGCGCACCGGCTGCATCATATCCGTGACGAACAGCTGATGGGCACCAATTTCGGCAATACGCTGACCATCTGGGATCGCATGTTCGGCACGTTTTGCGATCCGACTCCCTATGTCGGGTGTGAAACAGGTATCGAGGAGGGCACGCGCGGCATCGCAGGTGAACTCGCCCGCCCGTTCGAGAAACGATATTGGCGCCGCAAACCCGCGGCGTTGGATGACGAAAGTGAAGTGGTTGCCTAGTCGGAAACCGGCTTGACGAAGCTGTCGAGCACCCGTTTCTCACCGGACGTTTCGAATTCGATCGTCAGCTTGTTGCCTTCCTGATCCATAACATAGCCGTAACCGAACTTGTCGTGGAACACCCGCGCACCAACAGCGACGTCTGTGCGAGGCTTGGCGGCAAAGCTCGCCGCGCTCCTGCCCGGTTCGGCAAGCCGTTTCGGTGTGCTGTCGTAGCCGGACGCAAGAGCGCGCTGCCATCCGGGACCGCGCGCGGACGAGCGTCCTGGACGATTGCTGGAAACATGGGCGAAGGGATCTTCGTTTTCGGTCCAGTTTGCGCGCCACAGGGAGGCGCCGCCGCTCATCGTCGTTTCGCTCTCGACGAAGTCGTCGGGCAATTCCTCGATGAAGCGGCTAGGTATGGAACTGGTCCATTGCCCGTAAATCCGCCGGTTGGCCGCGTGATAGATGGTGCAGCGCCGCTTCGCGCGGGTGATCGCCACATAGGCGAGGCGGCGTTCCTCTTCGAGACTGGCTAGGCCGCCTTCATCGATTGCCCGCTGGCTGGGAAAGACGCCTTCTTCCCAACCGGGCAGGAAGACATGGTCGAATTCGAGACCCTTGGCAGCGTGCATCGTCATGATGGTGACCTTTTCGCCGTCATTGGCACGGTCGTTGTCCATCACGAGCCCGACGTGTTCCAGGAAGTCGCCGAGTGTCTCGTAATCTTCCATGGCGCGTGCAAGTTCGGTCAGGTTTTCCAACCGTCCTGCGCTCTCGGCGCTGCGGTCTTTCTGCAGCATTTCCTCGTAGCCGCTTTCCGATACGACCATGCGCAGTAGCTCGGACGGAGTGACTCTTTCCGACTGTTCGCGCCAGTGAACGAACTGCGAAAGCAGCGCGACCAAGGTGTTGCGGGCACGAGCCGGGAGTTCGTCGGTGTCTGCCAGCTCCAACGATGCAGCAGCGAGCGGAGCCTGTGTACGGCGGGCGTGGCGCTGCATCACCTCTAGCGTTTTCGCGCCGAGGCCGCGCTTGGGCTGATTGTAGATGCGCTCGAATGCGAGATCGTCTGCTGGCTGGGAAATGACCCTGAGATAGGCGAGCAGGTCGCGAATCTCCGCGCGCTCGTAAAACCTGAAGCCGCCGACGATCCGGTAGTTCAGGCCGATCTGGATGAAGCGGTCTTCGAACTCGCGCGTCTGGTACTGGGCTCGCACGAGGATGGCTATTTCATCGAGCGGGGCGCCTTCGGATTCGAGTCTTTCGATCGCTTCACCGACGCGGCGCGCTTCTTCCGGACCATCCCACACGCCGACCACGTGGACCTTCTCCCCGGCAGGCAATTCGGTCCAGAGGGTCTTGCCGAGCCGTTCGCTATTGGCGTTGATGAGACCCGATGCCGCAGCAAGGATTTGGGGGGTGGAACGATAGTTCTGTTCCAGCTTGACGACCGCGGCACCTGGGAAATCCTTTTCGAATTTCAGGATGTTGGCGACCTCTGCCCCGCGCCAGGAATAGATCGACTGGTCGTCATCGCCGACGACGCAGATGTTCTTGCGCTCTTGTGCGAGCAGGCGCAGCCAGAGGTACTGGACCTGGTTGGTGTCCTGGTATTCGTCCACGAGGATATATTTGAAGCGCTTCTGATACTGCGCGAGCACATCGTGGTGCTGGCGGAATATGTTCAGCATATGCAGTAGAAGATCGCCGAAATCGCACGCGTTGAGCGCCTTCAAGCGATCCTGGTACAATTTATAAAACTGCGTTCCTCGTCCGTTGGCATAAGCCTCGTTCTCTACCGCATCCAGATCGCCGGGATTGAGGCCGCGGTTCTTCCAGCGGTCGATCAGCGCGGCAAGCTGGCGCGCCGGCCATCGCTTTTCATCCAGCTCCTGGTCACGGATGAGCTGCTTGAGCAAGCGCAGCTGGTCGTCGGTATCGAGAATGGTGTAATTGGACTTCAGGCCGACCAGTTCGGCATGGCGGCGAAGCATCTTCGCGCCGATCGAGTGGAATGTGCCAAGCCATGGCATCCCTTCGACTGCATCCCCTATATGCCTTCCGACCCGTTGGCGCATTTCACGCGCGGCCTTGTTCGTGAAAGTGACGCAGAGGATTTCCGAGGGCCAAGCCCTGCGTGTGGCGATCAGATGGGCCAGCCTGGCAGTGAGGGCGGCAGTCTTTCCCGTTCCCGCTCCCGCCAGCATGAGAACCGGCCCTTCCGTCGTCAGGACGGCCTGGCGTTGGGGTTCGTTCAACATCGCGGCATAGGCCGGAATATCGCCGTTTTCCGTGGTGTCGTGCGGGGAAGGGGGAGTGGTCATCTGCCTAGAACAGCTAGGGAACGCCAAGCGTCAACACAAGGGGCCTGATGACTGTTTCGGAACCTTGCACACTGGCTTTGCGTAGTGTCGGCAATGAAGACAAAAGGAGAAGTCCCTTGAAAAGGTTCATTTTTGCCAGCGCCGCAGCGCTCGCTTTCACTGCCGCACCTGCCATGGCCGATCATCACATGGAAGGCGAAACCAAGACTTACGTCCTCACGACCGACCAGCAGTCGGCCTATGACGGTTGGCCGGACGATCGCCGCAGCATCTACGATGCATGGCCTGCAGGCGCGCAGGAGTATTACTGGACGCTCGAACCGGAACAGGAAGCCGGTTGGTGGGTGTTGAACGATACGCAGCGCGTTCGCCTCTACGAGATGAACACCGAACAGCGCGCTCAGGCCTGGACCGCAATCGCAGCCCAGATGCAGAACGCCAGCGCCACCTCCACCGCAGCGCGAACTGCATCGAACTCGGCCACCACTGGCCCGCGGTTCGTGCGTAGCGAAGTGGTGCAGACCACTCCGGCCGACGCAGGTCCGCCGGACGGCGAACTGCCGATCTGTTCCAGCGACGCTCAGGACAACTGCATCAACGCCTGGGAAGCAGGCAAGCGTGGTCCCGGTGTGAACCGTCCGCTGGAATACTGGCCCGGACGTCCGGCCAGCGAGATCGACGAACCGCTGCCGGCCACCCGTGGCGACTAAATTACCATAATTTCGTCCCTGCCGTTTTAACCGGCGGAGACGCTTGGAGGGGGCAAGGTTGCCATGGCGGCCTTGCCCCTTTCTTATGCGCTCAATCGGCGAGGCGCAGGATCGTTAGCTTGGCCTTGCCGACTACCCGTTCGCCCTCGATCTCGAGACCCCGAATAGATATGTCTTCGCGCTTGTGGGTTTCGAGAGCGATCCATGTCGCAGGCCCTATCCAGCCGAGCCTCAGCATCCGATCCAGAGCAACCTGTCCTGCACCGGTGTCATAAGGCGGATCGAGCAGGATAAGGTCGTGTGTCGCCTTGGCAGGACCTAGGCTCATCACCGACCCGGCCTGTACGGTCGCACGCCTGCGCGCATCGAGCGACGCGATATTTGCCTTGATCGCCTTCAGCGCATCGGCATCCTGTTCGACGAAAAGGCAGTGTTCCGCGCCGCGAGACAAGGCTTCCATGCCAAGCGCGCCGGATCCTGCGAAAAGGTCGAGCACCGACAACCCTTCGAAGCTCCCCAGCCTGCTCGCCAACATATTGAACAGCGTTTCGCGAGTGCGATCGGCCGTCGGGCGAGTGCCTTCACCCTTTGGCGCCACCAATTTCCTGCCACGCCAATCTCCGGCGATGACCCTCACTTGATGTCTCGCAGCAATTGCTTGCGGAATTGCTCGACCGCTTCGCGATTGATTTCCACAGCCTGGCCGCGCGGCAGGTCGCCCAGCTCGAACGGACCGTAGGAAATGCGCATCAGTCGGTTCACCTGAAGACCGAGGTGTTCTAGCACGCGGCGAACTTCACGGTTCTTGCCTTCGGTCAGCGTCATCTGAATCCAGCGGTTCTTCCCGCTGCCACGTTCGAGATCGGCCTCGATGCGACCATAACGGATGCCGTCGACTTCCACGCCCTCGATCAATTCGTCGAGCATGGCCTGAGTGACATCTCCGAAAGCGCGCGCGCGATAGCTGCGCGGCACACCGGAAGACGGCAATTCCATCGCCCGCTTCAATTCGCCATCGTTGGTAAGGAGCAGCAGGCCTTCGGTGTTGAAGTCCAACCTGCCGACCGGCATCACGCGACCGGCTGATTTCGGGAGTGCATTGCGAAGCGCGGCGTAAATCGTCGGCCTGCCCGCAGGATCGCGTTCGGCCGTGATTAGTCCCGACGGCTTGTGGAACGCGAAAAGGCGCGTAGCTTCGGCCTTGCCGACCGGCTTGCCGTCTACGCTCACACCCTGCAGCGAAGTCAGTTTGACTGCAGGCGTGTCGAGCACTTTCCCGTCGAGCGAGACGCGCCCGTCCGCGATCATTCGTTCGACCTCGCGTCGGCTGGCAATACCAGCCCGTGCGAGCAGTTTGGCGATACGGTCGCCTTCTTCCGGAAGTCGATTGTCGGACATAACCCGCGCGGTTAGGCGCTCAGTTGGCAGCGCGCAAGGCTTCCTCGACTGTCTCGTGGTAGCGACGTATCCCGCCCTCCATCGTGCCAAGCGTAAGTTCTGGTACAGCGCCGGTCTCCAGCCCCTGCTGGCCAAGCTCCGCAGCGCGGAAATCCTCGCTTGCGAAAACACCGCCGTCCAGCAAGGCCCAGCTGCGTTCCCAGTGATCGCGCGCCTTGTCGGTGCTCGGATGCTCCGGGATAAGCATGAAGTCCTCGACGAGCGTTCTGTTGTGCGCCTGCGGCATCATCACCATGACATTGATGTAATCAGGGCTGGGGATGACCAGGGCGCCCGGCAGCAACTGGTAGGCGAAAGTGACCACGCGGCGCATCTGGTCCATATCTTCCAGGTCGACGCCTTCCATCTCTTCCAGCCTTCCGACAGCGCTGCGGGCGAAGGGACCGATCATGTCGCCGCTGGTGACACCGTCCTTGAAGAAGGGCCGGATCGTCTGGGCGTGAAGCCGCGTGACGTGATAGCTTTCGAGGAAGGCATCCATGATGAGCTTCCAGTTTCCTGCCACTTCGTGGGTCTTGCGGCGAAACAACACGTGCTCTCCCATGCCGAGCGCATCGAAATCTTCGCCGATCTTGTCCGCATGGCCAAAATCGGCGGTCGATTCTTGCGGACAGAACCAGATGAGCCCGCCCGTTTCCTTCGATGGAAGTTCGACCAGTCCCATCCCGCCCTTGTCCAGCTCCGGAAATGTATCAGGCCGGGGCAGGGCGAGGAGGCGCCCGTCCACCGAATAGGTCCAGGCGTGATATGGGCAGACGAGCTTTTTCGTGCGCGCCACGTCATTGCCTTCGACCAGCCTGGTCCCGCGATGGCGGCACACGTTGAGGAAGACGTGTGCCTTTCCGTCGGCATCGCGCGTGACGAGCAGCGGGCGACCGGTGGCCTCATGGGGCAGGGCCATTCCGGGGTCGGGCAGGACTGCACTGGGGCACAGGATCTGCGGCAAACGATCGAATATCGCAGTCTTCTCGCGCTGCCAGTGATCCGGATCGGTATAAACGCTTGCCGGGACGCTGGATTGGCGCAGGTTTTCGTGCTGCTTGTTTTCCGCGATGTCGCGTGCCAGTCGCAGCATTCCGTCGGTTGGTCGCCGACCTGTCGCCAGTGTGTTCGGAACCCCCATCGGACCTGTTCCTTTCTCCATCTCTCGCGGCTAGTGTCGCAAAAAACAGACCATAACAAAAGGACGCTAGGGCATGGCCGAAGCGGTTGCCGACGAAAAGAAAAAGAAAATATCGACCTGGCGCGCACTCGGCCTGGCAATTTCAAACCGGAAAAGCGGCTTTATGGCGCTGTTCGGCTTCGCCCAAGGCCTGCCTCCGGCGCTATTTCTCGGCACCCTTTATGCATGGCTGAGCGAGGCTGAAGTCGACCTCGAAACGATGGGCGTGTTCTCGCTCGTCGGCTTGGCATACGCCTTCCAGTTCCTGTGGTCCCCGCTCCTCGACAAGGTCGATATCCCGGGACTGCGCAAGCTCGGCAAGCGCAAGCAATGGATTGCGCCGATGCAGCTTATTGTTGGCATCGCCTTGCTGATCATGAGCTTTCTCGATCCCAAGAGTGCGCTCGGCTGGTTCAGCCTGCTTGCGGCGATCGGCGCCTTCGCCAGCGCAACGCAGGACATTGCCATCAACGCCTGGCGGATCGACGTCGCCGACGAAACGGCGACCCTCGATATCCTGTCGACCATTACGCAGATGGGCTTCCGTCTGGCCGCCCTGATCGGCGGCGCTCTCGGCCTCATTATCGCGGAACGGATCGGCTGGCCGCAGACCTATGTAATCATGGGGGCCATCATGCTCGGCATCGGCATCGCAGGGCTCTTCGCGCCCGACGCCAGCGTCGAAAAACGCTCTGCCGCGACGGTTGCCGCGAACGAGGACGAAGTCGCCGAACTCTACAACGCGGGCGAGGTTACCGAGAAGGTTCGCAATCGGGCGTTGCTGGCAGTCGGATTGCTGTGGGGCTGGGCCATCGCGACGGTCTTGGTCTTCATGGTCCGCTCGATGACCGCTACCCCTGAAAACCGCCCTGACGTGACGGAATTCACGACGACGTTCGGTCCCCTGATCGTGATTGCTACCGTGGTCCTGCCGGCGTTCATCGCTGCCTGGATCGCCAAGCAGAAGCAGGTCGGAAGGAACGTCATCCTGTCGGCTCCCGGTGTGGGCGCCGGACATAGCGTGAAGTTCACCGACCACCTCTACCGCGCACTCGTCTTGCCGCTCGTCGAATTCGTCGGCCGCATGGGTTGGTCGCTGGTGCTGATCCTCGCGCTGGTGCTGACTTATCGCATTTGCGACTCCATTTGGGGCGTGTTCGCCTACCCGTTCTACCTCGGCGAGCTTAACTACTCGGGCGACCAGGTGGCCTTTGCCTCCAAATTCTTCGGGGTCTTCGCGATCCTCCTCGGGCTGGCGCTCGGCGGCTGGATCATCACCCAGTTCGGACGAATGTTCACGCTCACGCTGGGGGCGGCGCTCGCTGCGGCGACGAACCTGCTCTATGCCGATCTCGCCATCGGTGGCCAGTTGATGCAGGCAGGTAGCGATGCAATCGGCTTCACCGCGCTCGTCAATTTCATCGCGGGCGTGTTCCAGATGTCCGAAATCGAAGGACTGGCACGCCTGACCTTCACGATCTTCTGGGAAAACCTCGCGATCGGTATCGCAGGCGCAGCCTATATCGCCTGGCTTTCCAGCATCGTCGCCAAGAAATATGCGGCGGTCCAATACGCGCTGCTCGCGTCGCTGACCTTGTTGGTCGGCACCCTTGGTCGCGGCGCCTTGGGGCAGATGATCGAGGAGCGGGGGTATTACTTCGTTTTCATCTTCACCACGCTGATCGGCGTTGTCGCTGTGATCCTGTGTCTGGCCGAATGGTATCGCGAAAGCCGGGGTAAGGCCGCGGCTGGCGTGGTCGCTCCGGAGCTAGGAGAGCAGGCCGCCTGACACGTGCGTCGCAGTGATTAGCGAATGCGAAATTATTTCGCGCTATGCGCACCGATATGACTGCTATGCGACAATCATCGGGCGAAGAGGGACGCAGGGACTACCTGCGTCTGGATCTCGGCGTGCTCGCACATATTGAAACTCTGGAAGGCCGCAAGAAAGTCGAGATCATCGACCTTTCGCAGGGCGGCGCACGCGTGAAGCTTCTGGCACCTGTCGAGAACATCAAGGACTGCGTCCTCGTCTGGCTGGGCTTCGATACCTACGCCACGATCGGGCGCCGCGATGGCGATGAGCTGGGCCTTGTCTTCGACGTTCCGCTGCGACCGGTGGTCATCAAGAAGACGCGCGAGATGGCCCCGCGTGTCTGGCGCAATGACAGCGTCTACCTAAGCGCCATTGCCCGGGATTTCGTCCAGGGCGGCAACCGCACCTAATCCGGGAGTTCGTCGTTGAGGCGCAGAACCTCTCCGGCAAGGTAGAGCGATCCGGCAATGAGGACCGGATATTCGTCGGCAGGCAATTCTCGCAGCGCTTCTTCTATATCAGCGGCGCTGCGGGCACCTTTACCGAAGGCAGAGAGCGGATGCGTCTCGTGTCCCGGGACGGGAACGATAGTCAAAGAACGAGCCCTGTTCCCAAATGGCTCGATCAGAGCGCGCGGGTCCTTGTTGTCCAGCATGCCCAGGACGAGATGCAACTCACCCTTGATCGCCATTGCAACGGCTTCACCGGCATTTGGGTTGTGCCCCCCATCCAGCCAGACCTGACGGGTGCCAGCCAAGGAAGTCAGGGGGCCATCCTGCAAGAGCTGCATCCTGGCTGGCCAGCTGGCGCGCTCAATGCCTTTCCTTATGGCTGCTTCGCCAACCGCGAGGCGGCTCTGGCTGCGAAGCATCGCATGGGCGAGGGCGGCGTTGCGCTCCTGGTGCGGGCCGCGAATGCCAGGGGCGGGATAGTCATGCGCGCCGGCATCTATGGCGCCGTTTCCGAATGATGTGGCCTTTACGAGATGTGCGCCGACCTTGTGCGACGCGCTCTCGATGACCGCTTCGGCTTCAGGTGGATTGCTCCTGGCGAGGATAACCAGGGGCACGTCCTTTTTCGCGATGCCAGCTTTTTCGAACGCAATGCGGGCGACCGGTTTCGAGGGAACGCCATCTTCCGGCGCGAGGAGGAACTTTTCGTGATCGATACCCAGCGCGGCGATCCCGCAAGCCGCCAGAACCTCCGGTTCGAGAACATTGGTCGCATCGAAGCGTCCTCCCAGACCGACCTCGACGATGCAGGCATCGGCAGGAATGCGCGCAAATTCCGTGAATGCGGCAGCGATGGTGACTTCGAAGAAACTGGGATTTAAACTCTCACCCGCGTCCAGCACTTCTGCCAGCAATTCCGCGAGACGAGCGTCGGTGATCAGATCGCCGGCAATCCGGATGCGCTCGTTATAGCGCACCAAATGGGGACTGGTCGTCATGTGGACCGAGTAGCCCTGCGCCTCCAGCATCGCGCGCAGGAAAGCGCAGGTCGAACCCTTGCCGTTGGTCCCCGCGACATGGAATACCGGCGGTAAGCGGCGATGCGGATTGCCAAGACGTCCCAGCAAGGCGCGGATCGTCTCGAGGCCCAGTCGGCCATCGGGTACGCTAAGCTGCGCCAACCGATCGAGCTGCGCCTGCACGGCAGCGCTGTCGGAGCGGGCGAAATCCCGCATCTGAGGGGTCAGGCCGCCTCGGCGGGTGCCAGGTAGTCCAGCAGCGTCGCGATGGTGTCCTTCAGGTCATGGCGGTGAACGACCATGTCGACCATGCCATGCTTGTGCAGGTACTCGGCCCGCTGGAAGCCATCGGGCAGCTGCTCGCGAATGGTGTCCTGAATGACGCGCTGTCCGGCAAAGCCGATCAAGGCGCCCGGTTCCGCAATGTGGACATCGCCAAGCATCGCATAGCTTGCCGTAACGCCGCCCGTGGTAGGGTCGGTGAGGACCACGATATAGGGTAGGCCAGCTTCTTTCAGGCGGCGGGTCATGACGGTCGCCTTGGGCATCTGCATCAGGCTGAGGATGCCTTCCTGCATGCGCGCACCGCCCGCTGCGGTGACGACGATGTATGGCGCGCGGCGGGTGAGGGCGCGCTCCGCTCCCTGGCAGAACGCCGTGCCGACGGCCATGCCCATGGAGCCGCCCATGAACATGAAGTCCTGCACGCCGACGACCGCAGGTTTGCCCTCGATGGTACCCGATCCGACGATAAATGCATCGCGGTGCGGGCTCTTGGCGCGGGCCTTCTTCAAGCGTTCGGTATACTTTTGCGAATCCTTGAACTTCAGGGGATCTTCGCGAACTTCCGGAACGGGCAGGGTTTCGAAGCCTTCGTCGAGCAATTGTCGCAGGCGCTCGTCCGCGCCGATGCGGCCGTGATGCTCGCAGCGGGGGCAGACGTGGGCGTTGTCCTGGTATTCCTGGGCGAAAACCATCTGCTGGCAGCTGGGGCATTTCACCCAGAGGTTTTCATCAGTGCTGCGCTTGGGCAGCCAGGAGATCGAATTACGGACGCGTGTGAACCAGCTCATGCAGGGCCCTTTGCCGCCGAATGGACCGCCTTGGCAAGCCCTGCAGTAAGCTCGCGCAGCTTGGCGGGAGCATCGACGCCATATTCGCCGACTAGTTCTACCAGAGCCGAACCGACGACGACGCCATCCGCGACCTCGGCAATCTCTGCCGCCTGCTCTGGTGTACGCACACCGAAGCCAACGGCCACCGGGATATCCGTCGATTGCTTGATGCGGCTGACGTTTGCCTCGATCGATTCGATGGCGGCCTGCTGCATGCCGGTGATCCCGGCAACTGCGACATAGTAGAGAAAGCCCGACGATCCATCGAGCACCTGAGGGAGCCGCTTGGCATCGGTGGTCGGCGTGGCGAGGCGAATGGGCGCAATCCCGGCATCACGCAATTGTGGGCCGAGGGCATCATCCTCTTCAGGGGGAATATCGACGCAGATCACGCCGTCGACGCCCGCTTCCTTCGCAGCATTGGCGAACCAGTCCGGCCCGCGCCTGATCATCGGGTTGGCATAGCCCATGAGGACCAGCGGAATCTCCGGATGCCGTTCACGGAACTTGCGTGCGATACGCAGCACGTCGGCGGTCGTGGTCCCTGCGTTGAGCGAACGGATATTCGCCGCCTGGATCGCCGGACCATCGGCCATGGGGTCGGTGAAGGGCATACCCAGCTCGATCACATCCGCGCCGCCCTCGACCAGAGCGTCGAGGTTAGACGCGGTGTCGCCATCGCCTGCAGTAACGAAGCAGACGAGGGCGGGGTGGGGCTTGGAGAAGGCGTTGGAGAGGCGGGTCAATTTTCGTGCCCCGCTGCCTTTGCTCGATAGCCCCAAGACAGCCACGCTAACAATGCGCCTGCAACAATATAGCTAACGGCACCGCGAGTGCTCAAAAAAGCCGGTTCTGTTCGTTCGACTACAGCTATTCCAACTACACCAAAAATCCACACAAATATGGTGAAACCAACAAATTCCATAGGAATACGCAGGTGCTCGCTCACATCTCCACTCCCAGCTTCTCGGCAACGGTGAAAATGTCCTTGTCGCCGCGTCCGCAAAGGTTTGCGAGGATAACGCTGTCCTTCGGCATCTCCTTCGCCCGCTTGGCCACCGCCGCGATGGCGTGGCTGGGCTCAAGTGCCGGGATGATGCCCTCGGTGCGGCAGAGGAGCTGGAACGCTTCAAGCGCCTCTTCGTCGGTGACGGCGGTATATTCGACGCGGCCCGTGTCCTTGAGCCAGGCATGCTCGGGACCAATGCCCGGATAATCCAGACCGGCGCTGATCGAATGGCCTTCGGTGATCTGGCCGTCTTCGTCCTGC
The DNA here is from genome assembly GCF_002795865.1 of Qipengyuania seohaensis. NCBI lineage: Bacteria > Pseudomonadati > Pseudomonadota > Alphaproteobacteria > Sphingomonadales > Erythrobacteraceae > Qipengyuania > Qipengyuania seohaensis. Next base: position 110,911 of record NZ_CP024920.1, on the reverse strand, counting down.
AGCAGGTAGGTCTTGTTGCCGTGCAGCACGCCGGGGAAACCTCCAAGCAGGCTTGCCGCGTGCTCGTCACCATCGAGGCCGTGTCCCGCAGCCTCCACACCCAGGAGCTTTACTTCGCGATCATCGAGGAACGGGTGGAACAGGCCGAGCGCATTCGATCCGCCGCCGATGCACGCCACTGCGAGATCGGGCAAGCGGCCGATACGGTCGAGCATCTGCGCGCGCGCTTCCTTGCCGATGATGCTCTGGAAGTCGCGGACCATCTCCGGATAGGGATGGGGACCTGCCGCAGTGCCGATGATGTAGAAGGTATCCTCCACATTCGCGACCCAGTCCCGCAGGCCTTCGTTCATGGCATCCTTGAGCGTGCCACGCCCGCTGGTGACGGGCACGATTTCCGCGCCAAGCAGCTTCATGCGGAAGACGTTGGGCGATTGCCGGCGGACGTCTTCTGCGCCCATATAGATCACGCAAGGAAGGCCGAAGCGCGCGCACACGGTTGCCGTTGCAACGCCATGCTGGCCCGCGCCGGTTTCCGCGATGATGCGGGTCTTACCCATGCGGATCGCGAGCAGGATCTGCCCGATGCAATTGTTGATTTTGTGCGCGCCGGTGTGATTGAGCTCGTCACGTTTGAACCAGACCTGCGCGCCGCCCAACGCCTCGGTCAGACGCTCCGCATAATAAAGCGGGGAGGGGCGTCCTACGTAGTGTTCCAGCAGGTCGTCGAACTCTCGCTGGAATTCCGGATCGGCTTGCGCCTTGCGATATTCGCGTTCCAGATCGAGGACCAGCGGCATGAGCGTTTCCGCCACATAGCGGCCGCCGTAATCGCCGAAATGCCCACGTTCGTCGGGCTGATTGCGGAAGGTATTTGCATTGCTTGCCATGGCGCCTCCATGACGGGGAGAAATGCCAATGTCGAGAGAGGGTTTGGTTTGCGCTCGACAAGTGCGTCTGGCTTCGCCATTCGGCGCGGCCATGGACACCTCAAAGCCTGCCGATTTCAAGCTGCCCGAAGACTGCCAGGACATGCGCGAAGTGCGCATCGGGGTCGATACGACCGATCGCGAACTGATGGAATTGCTCGACCGCCGCTTCGGCTACATGCGGGCCGCTGCGCGCATCAAGACCGATCGCAATGTCGTCCGTGACGAGGCGCGCAAGACCGAAGTCATCGAAAACGCGCGCGCCGATGCAGAAAAGCGCGACCTTCCGGCCGGGAAGATCGCGCAAATCTGGGACGATCTGGTCGAAACCTCGATCGCTTACGAACTGGGTGAGTGGGACCGCCTCAAGGGCTGATCCGGATGCCCCGCGTCAGTTGCCGCGGTTGAATTCGATCCATTCCGCTTCGGTCATGCAGACTTTCTGCTTGCGGCGGCTGCTCATGTCGGCGCGAATATACTTGCAGATTTTCTCTGCATCCTTTTTTGCCTCGGCCTTCGAAGCTTGTGTACGGGTTTCGGCAGGGGCTTCCTGCTGACCGGCAAAGGCGGGGGCGGCGACAAAGGTCAGGCCAGCGACGATCGCTGCAAAACGCATGGTAATTCCTTGAATTAAGTGGATTTCACGATGCGCCTAACGCCAAGCGCACGAACTGTCGACACGCGTGCGGTCAATCCCCGCGCGGTTTTCGCTGAAGCGATGACAGCACTCCACGAAGGGTGCGAACCTCCAGGTGGTTCCAGCCGGGTTTCGTCAGCACCCCGCGCAAGGTCCGCCGCGTGGAATCGGCGCGTGCTTCCGGGAGGAAGTAACCGTTCGGCTCCAGCATGCTTTCAAAGTGGCCGATCAGCCCCTCCAGCTCTTCCTGCGGGGCCGGCGGCAAGAGGTCTTCCTGCGTCGGCTGGGCCAGCGATTCGTGCTTGCTCCACTCGTAGGCGCAAAGGATCACCGCCTGCGCGAGATTGAGCGATCCGAATTCGGGGTTGATCGGAACGGTCAGGATCGCGCGGGCCAGTGCCACGTCCTCGGTCTCCAGCCCGGAGCGTTCCGGACCGAACAGGATCGCGCTGCGTCCGGCTGCAACTGCCATTTCCGATGCCGCTTCTTCCGGCGTCACGACGGGTTTCGTCACGCCGCGCTTGCGGACGGTCGTGGCGTAGACATGGCCGCAATCGGCCACGGCTTCTGCGGTGGTCGAGTATACCTGTGCATTCTCGAGCACGATGTCCGCGCCCGATGCGGCGGGCCCGGCTGAAGGATTGGGCCAGCCGTCTCGCGGTTCGACCAATCGCAGCTCGGAAAGCCCGAAATTCAGCATCGCCCGCGCTGCCTTGCCGATATTCTCGCCAAGCTGCGGTCGGACAAGCACGATGACCGGCTTGCGGAGTTCAGCCTCGCTCATTTGCTGCGGCTTCCTGCACCGTGCTGGCGAATTCTTCGAAATCGCGGGCCTCGCTGAAGTCGCGATAGACCGAAGCGAAGCGGATATAAGCTACCGAATCCAGCTGGCGCAGCCCGTCCATGACCATCTCGCCGATGCGCTGCGATGCAATTTCGGCTTCGCCGGCGGTTTCGACCTGGCGCTGGATGCCGGAAACCAGTTGGTCGATCCGTTCTGGCGACACATCGCGCTTGCGACAGGCGAGGGAGATGGATTGTTCGAGCTTCGCGCGCTCGAAAGCTTCTCGCCGGTCGCCGGATTTGACCACGGTCACTTCGCGCAGCTGCACCCGTTCGAAGGTAGTGAACCGGGCGCCGCAGCTGGAGCACTGGCGCCGGCGGCGGATCGACGTGGAATCCTCCGTCGGACGACTGTCCTTAACCTGGGTGTCGTCGAATGCGCAGAAAGGACAGCGCATTTTACGGTCTCAGGCGCTTGTAGAGCATCAGTCCGGCACCAGCGACGCCGCCGATGATCGGTCCGACGACCGGCAGGACCCAGCCGGCAACCGCACCGATGGCCGCGCCGGTCAGAACCGGCTTGGTCGAAGGGTGGTCGACACCCTCCTTCATCATTGCCTTGAGCTCGTCCCGCGCGTCGGGGAGCAGGTCGTGATCCTGGTGTTGCGGGTCCTTGTCATCCATCGTCGATTTCCTCAGCGGCCCGGATAGACCGGGAAATTTGCACACAGTTCCGACACACGGCCGCGCACGCTTTCCTCGACCTGGCCGTCGCCCTCGGGACCGTTGCGAGACAGCCCGTCCACGACTTCGCAAATCAGCTTGCCGATGGTCTCGAATTCTGCCGGTCCAAACCCGCGCGTGGTGCCTGCGGGCGTGCCGAGGCGGATGCCGCTCGTCACGAAGGGGCTGCGCGTATCGTACGGGATGCCGTTCTTGTTGCAGGTGAGCCAGGCGCGGTCGAGACCGGCCTCTGCAGCTTTGCCGGTCACATCCTTGGCCGTGAGGTCGACAAGCATGGAGTGATTGTCCGTGCCGCCCGAGACGACCCGCAGGCCATTCGCCTCGATACCCCGGGCTAGGGCGCGGGCGTTCTCTACCACGCGGTGCGCGTAATCCTTGAAGTCGGGGCGCAGGGCTTCGCCGAATGCGACGGCCTTTGCCGCGACGACATGCATCAGCGGACCGCCCTGCATGCCCGGGAAGACTGCCATGTTGAGCGGTTTGGTCAGTTCTTCGTCGTTCCACAGGATGACGCCCGAACGCGGGCCGCGCAGGCTCTTGTGAGTGGTCGTGGTGACGACATCGGCATGGGGGAAGGGCGAGGGGTGCGCGCCTCCGGCGACGAGGCCGGAAATGTGGCTCATGTCGACCATCAGGATTGCGCCGACTTCATCGGCCACCTTGCGGAATGCTTCCCAGTCCCAGACGCGCGAGTATGCGGTACCGCCTGCGATGATGAGCTTCGGCTTGTGTTGCTTCGCCGTGGCCATCACTTCATCCATGTCGATCAGTTCGTCGCCCTTGCGAACGCCATAACTGACCGGGTTGAACCACTTGCCACTCATGTTGACCGGTGAGCCGTGGGTGAGGTGGCCGCCCGAGTTCAGGTCGAGGCCCATGAAGGTGTCGCCGGGCTGGAGAAGAGCCAGGAATACGGCCTGGTTCATCTGGCTTCCCGAATTGGGCTGCACATTGGCAAAGTTACAACCAAATAATTGCTTGGCGCGATCAATTGCCAGTGTTTCTACTACGTCGGCATAGTCGCAGCCACCGTAGTACCGCTTGCCGGGATAGCCTTCGGCGTACTTGTTGGTGAAGACGCTGCCGGTCGCCTCGAGCACAGCCGTCGACGCGATGTTTTCGCTCGCGATAAGCTCGATCTTGTCCTGCTGGCGTGCCAGTTCATTGCGGATAGCGGCGTGAATTTGCGGATCCGCCTGTTCCAGCGTGTCGTGCCAGAAACGGTCCATCGGGTCGCGTTGGGTATCTGCTGCCTGGGTTGCCATGATCAGTTTTCCGGGTTGGAGAGCTTGTCGACGCGGCGCTGGTGGCGCCCGCCTGCGAATTCGGTTTCGAGGAATGCGGTAACGCACGCCTTTGCCATGTCGCTACCCGTCAGGCGCGCGCCCATCGCAATGCAGTTTGCATCGTTATGCTCACGGCACAGTGAGGCAGAAAGCGGCTCCGAGACGAGAGCGCAACGCACCGCGGGATTGCGATTGACCGAAATGGAGATGCCGATGCCCGATCCGCACAGAGCGATTCCGCGCTCTGCCGTTCCATCGGCAACGACGCCGGCCAGCTTGTAGCCGAAATCGGGATAATCGACGCTGTCGGTCGTGTCCGGGCCAAGGTCGGCGACCTCGTGTCCCTGTTCGATGAGCCAATCGCGCAGTTCGGCCTTGAGGTCGATCGCGGCGTGGTCGGAGGCAATGGCGATACGCATGGCATCCCCTTACGGAAACGGCCCGCTGATTGCCAGCGGGCCGAACCTGAAATCACCGATTGAACGGCAAATTTTACTGGTCGAGGAAGGAGCGCATCTTGCGGCTGCGGCTCGGGTGCTTGAGCTTGCGCAGCGCCTTTGCCTCGATCTGGCGGATACGTTCGCGCGTGACCGAGAACTGCTGGCCGACTTCTTCCAGCGTGTGGTCGGTGTTCATGCCGATGCCGAAGCGCATGCGCAGCACGCGTTCTTCGCGCGGGGTCAGGCTGGCAAGGACGCGGGTGACCGTTTCCTTCAGGTTTGCCTGAATCGCGGCGTCGACCGGGATGATCGCGTTCTTGTCCTCGATGAAATCGCCGAGATGCGAATCTTCCTCGTCGCCGATCGGCGTTTCGAGGCTGATCGGCTCCTTGGCGATCTTCATCACCTTGCGCACCTTCTCGAGCGGCATGGAGAGCTTCTCCGCCATCTCTTCGGGTGTCGGCTCGCGGCCCTGATCGTGCAGGAACTGGCGCGAACAGCGAACGAGCTTGTTGATCGTCTCGATCATGTGGACCGGGATACGGATCGTGCGCGCCTGGTCGGCGATCGAGCGGGTGATCGCCTGCCTGATCCACCAGGTCGCATAGGTCGAGAACTTGTAGCCGCGGCGGTATTCGAACTTGTCGACGGCCTTCATCAGGCCGATGTTGCCTTCCTGGATGAGGTCGAGGAACTGCAGGCCGCGGTTGGTGTACTTCTTCGCGATCGAGATCACGAGACGCAGGTTCGCCTCAACCATTTCCTTCTTGGCGATACGCGCTTCGCGCTCGCCCTTCTGGACCATGTTCACGATGCGACGGAACTCGGGCAAGGCCATCCCGGTGGCGCTGGCGATGTCCGCGATTTCCGTGCGGATGCGGTCGATCGCGTCGGCTTCCTTCTCTGCGAAGGCTGCCCATTTCTTGTCCTTCTTGACCTTCTCTTCCATCCACGTGTCGTCGAGCTCGTTTCCGATATAGGAATCGAGGAAATCGACACGCTTGACTTTATGACGCTCCGCCAGGCGGAGCATCTGGCCGCCGAGAGCGGTCAGGCGGCGGTTGAAGGCATAAAGGTTGTCGACCAGGAATTCGATCTTGGTCGCATGGAACTGGACGCTCTCCACTTCAGCGGTGAGCTGTTCCGAAAGCGCTTCGTACTTCTTTTCCTTGGCGGCCGGAAAATCGTCACCGCGGCCGAGCACTTCGACGCGTTCGGCCTGAAGCTTCTCGAACTTGCCGAACAGGTCGGCGATGCGGGCAAAGCGTTCGATGGCGTCCGGCTTGAGGGCGGCTTCCATCTGAGCAAGGGACATGGTGTTGTCCTCTTCCTCTTCATCGTCCTTTTTCGAACCTTCCTCGCCGTCTTCGTCGTCCGATTCCTCGGAATCGTCTTCGTCTTCGTCGCGAATGGTCGGACCGGCGGTTTCTTCCGAGATTTCGCCGTCGTCGTCATCGTCTTCGGCGTCATCGTTCAGCTTGTCTGCCGGCGGCTCCTTGGAGAGCATGGCGTCGAGATCGAGGATCTCGCGCAGCTGCATTTCCTCGGCATTGAGCGCTTCGGACCACTGGATGATGGCGTGGAAGGTAATCGGGCTCTGGCACAGGCCCATGATCATCATGTCGCGACCGGATTCGATACGCTTGGCGATGGCGATTTCGCCTTCGCGGCTGAGCAATTCGACCGCGCCCATTTCGCGCAGGTACATGCGGACCGGATCGTCCGTCCGCTCCCCAGCGGCCAGCTTCTTCGGGCCGACCGGCTTCTTGGCAGGCTCTTTCTCGCCGGAGGAGGGCGCCGGGGCGATTTCCTCGACTTCGTCATCCTGCTCGGCGTCTTCGTCGTTCTCGACGATCTGAACGCCCATCTCGGACAGGGCCGACTGGATATCCTCGATCTGGTCGGAGCTCATCTCGCCCTGAGGCAAGGCGTCGTTGAGCTCGTCATAGGTGACGTAGCCCTTCTTCTTTGCCTTGCTGAGAAGCTTTTTGACCGACGCTTCGTTGAGATCGATCAGCGGTGCGTCGTCTTTTTCGCCCGACTTGGTCTTGGTGGCCATAAAGAGCAATCAGTCCGTACTTGCGCCGCTACCAGGTTCCGGGTCCTGCGCGGCATCTGAATCTTTTGCGGTCGCCGAAGCGGCCTTGCGGCTTGCCATTTGCCCGAGTCGCGCCTCGAATTCCAGCTTCCGTTTCAGCAATTGCTGCTGTTCCACGAAAGCCCCTTCGGGGTCGCTCTCGAAACGCGCGGTCGCTGCTGCCAACGCGGCTTCGAGTGCCGGCCTTTCGACCAGCAGAGACACGGCTTCGGCCAGTTCCTCGCACGCGTCTACCGGATCAGTGCCTTCATCGAGAAAGGCGAAGCGGATGTTTGCCGGTGGGGCGGGTAGGCCTTCGGGTAGCGATATGGGCGATTGCGCGTGCGAATCAAGCGTTTCCGCTGCGGCAAGAAGCGAATCTATGGCCGAACCGACATTTCGGTCACTTTGCGCGACACGGGCGAGGGCTGCCTCGTGGCGGGCGATTTCGCCTGGATGGCGCAGCATACCGTGGATTACGGCGCTTGCGAGAGTGTCGCGCGATCCGCCTTCTATGGCGTGTTTCAATCGCCGTTCGGCGTCGGCGGAAAGTTGGGGAGAAACCGCTTTGAAACCGCCTTTCTTCCATTCCCCGCGCGGCTTGAACTCACGCTGCGGGCGGGGAGGAAAGGCAAAATCGGAAAAGCGCTGGCTGAGTTCCCGCTTGTAGAGCGCACGGATATCGGGGTGCGCGATCGCTTCCACGTGGTCCATCAGGCGCGCCTTCAGCCCTGCCTTTTCTTCCGGCGAGTTGAGCGGTGCGGCGGCTTTTTCGAACTCCCACAAGGTGTCGAGGAGGCTTGCCGGACTGGATAGCATCTCTTCGATCGCCGACACGCCTCTTTCCCTGATCAGATCATCGGGGTCCATTCCGGCAGGTAGCCTGACTATCGAAAGCGAATGACCGGGGCGCAGCATCGGCAGGGCACGTTCGATGGCGCGCATCGCGGCGCGTTGTCCGGCATTGTCGCCGTCGAAGCACAGGATCGGTCGTTCGACCTGCCGCCACAGGAGTTCGATCTGGTTTTCGGTCAGCGCCGTACCCAGCGGCGCGACGGCCTCTGCGATACCTGCATTCGCCAGCGCGATCGCGTCCATATATCCTTCGACGACGATGATCCGGCCGGTCTGGCGCGCCGCTGGCGCGGCACGGTGCAGGTTGTAAAGCGTGCGACCCTTGTCGAACAGCGGCGTATCGGGAGAGTTGAGGTACTTCGGCGCGTTGGGATTGCTTTCGCTGTCGAGGATGCGTCCACCAAAGGCGATGACTCGGCCGCGGGCATCGTGGATCGGGAGCATCAGCCGCGCACGAAAGCGGTCGTAGGGATCCTTGCCCTCGACCTCGATCCGCATTCCGGCTTCGATCAGCATCTGCTGGTCGAACCGCGAGAGGGCGGCTTTCGAAGCCTGCCGGTTCTGCGGAGCGTATCCGAACCCGAATTCGCGCATCGTCTTGTCGGAGAAGCCCCTGCGCGAGAGATACGCTCGGGCTGCCGCTCCGTCGGCACTCCTTAGATTGGCTTCGAACCAGTCCTGCGCCGCTGCCGTGACGTCGTGCAGGCTGGCACGCTTTTCGGCGCGCTTGGCGGCCTGCGGATCGGGGGCGGGGACTTCCATGCCCGCTTCTGCCGCAAGTTCCTTGACCGCGTCCATGAATGGCATGCCGCGCTGGTCGGTCAGCCATCGGATGGCATCGCCATGCGCCTCGCATCCGAAGCAGTGATAGAACCCCTTCTCGTCATTGACGTAGAAGCTGGGCGTCTTCTCGTTGTGAAAGGGGCAGCAGGCCTTGAACTCACGCCCTGCCTTGGTCAGACGCACGGTGCGACCGATTACGGCCGACAGCGTGGTCCGCATACGCAATTCGTCCAGCCATTGGGGTGAGAGGGCCATGACCTCTCCTACTGCCTGTGCGTCGCCGCGGCTAGTTTGCGGAAGTGCCGGCGGGGGATTTTTCCTCTGCCGGGTAGGGACCGCGCGCGATGGACTGGCTGCCTTCCACTTCCAGGAGGTAGGCGTCGGCCGGACCAGCCGGTGGAAGTGTCGATTGCCACCAGAAGGTGATCGTCGAACCGGGCTGCCAGCCGCCACCTTCGACGACACGCCAGATCAAGCGTCCATCATCGCTGGTAATCGCGATTGCGTCTTCGCTTCCCAAGGCGTCGAGTGCCTGTGCGCTGGAGTAACCGACTGCCGCATTGAAGCCATGCGCTTTTTCGGTCGTACGGAAGAGGGAGGGGGGACTTTCGACGACTTCGGGGCCGGTGATCGCCGCATCCTGGGTGGCCTCGTTATTCTGGGCCAAGGTGATCTGGTGGACGTAGGTGTAGATCGTGCCTTCCGGCATCTGGCCGGGTTCGCACGTTTCCACGCCTTCGGGGCAAGCGACGAAGCTGACCATCTCACCGATCTGGGCGCTACCTGCGCTCAAAACCGTTTCGATTTCAGGACCCTGGGGACCGACGATCTTGGCACCCAAAGTCGACAGATCGAGGTCCGCTGCGACCAGCGTCCGGGGCTGGGAAGGGGTGGGTGTCGGCGTCGGCGCGGGGTCCGACTCGCTCGAACCGCAAGCGGCGAGGACGAGGGGTGCGGCCAGTAGTAGCAGGCGCTTCACGACAGCGCCTCCTTTACAAGGCCGCTAGCCTTGCTCATGTCGAGCGTCGCACCGTGGCGCGCTTTCAATTCGCCCATGACCTTGCCCATGTCCTTCATGCCTTCGGCACCGGTGTCGGCCTTGATCTGGGCGATGGCGGCGCGGGTTTCATCCTCGCTCATCTGCTTGGGCAGGAATTCCTCGATCACGACCAGTTCGGCCTTTTCCTTGTCGGCCAGTTCCTGCCGGCCGCCGTCTTCGTACATGGCAATCGATTCGCGGCGCTGCTTGGCCATTTTCATCAGCACATCGGTGACGAGTTCGTCGTCTTCCGGCTTCTTGTCCGAAGTGCGCAGCTCGATATCGCGATCCTTGATCTTCGCACCGATCAGGCGGAGCGCGGCGGTCCGTTCCTTGTCCTTGGCCTTCATGGCGGTGACGGTTTCGGTCTGGATCTTTTCGCGGAGCATGGGGCCTCGTAACGCTAATCTGTGGATGGTTCGGGTCTCATGTAAGGCAAGCTGGCGCAAAGCCAAGTGTTCCGCTTGACGGGCGCGCGCTGCACCTATAGCGGCCATGGCTTAGCGACATCGCCGGAAACCCCTGACTCGGAGAGCCCCCATGGCCCTGCCCGCATTCTCGCACGCGCAACCCAAAGGCGCGACGGGAGTCCTCGTCTTCGCGGACGGAACCTGCATCTGGGGCAAGGGCTTCGGCGCTTCCGGATCGGCCGTCGGCGAAGTGTGCTTCAATACGGCGATGACCGGTTACCAGGAGGTGATGACCGATCCCTCCTACGACAGCCAGATCGTCACCTTCACTTTCCCGCATATCGGCAATGTCGGTGCCAACGAGGAAGACCATGAGAGTCGCGGGCTGGGTGCCGTCGGCTGCATCGTGCGGCAGGAAGTGACGCCGCAGTCCAATTTCCGCGCACAGCAGGAATTCGTCGACTGGATGATCGCCCACGGCAAGATCGGCCTGTCGGGCGTGGACACCCGCGCTCTCACCCGCCGCATTCGCCTCAACGGCGCTCCGAACGCGGTCATCGCGCACAATCCGCGCGGCGAGTTCGACATGAAGGCCCTGAAGAAGCAGGCCGCGGAATGGAGCGGGCTCGAAGGCCTCGACCTCGTCCCCGGCGTGACCCGCGAAGGGCAGGAAGACTGGAAGGGCGGCCACTGGCAGCTCGGCTTCGGATATACCGAGGGGACTGCTGCCAAGCCGCACGTAGTCGCCATCGATTACGGCGCGAAGGACAATATCTTCCGCAACCTCGTGAAAGCAGGGGCCAAGGTCACTGTCGTGCCTGCGCGCACCTCGCTGGACGAGGTCATGGCGCTGAGGCCCGACGGCGTGTTCCTCTCCAACGGTCCGGGCGATCCGGCGGCAACCGGCGAATATGCCGTGCCGGTCATCACGGGGCTTCTGGACGCCGACGTGCCGCTGTTCGGCATTTGCCTCGGCCACCAGATGCTCGGCCTCGCGGCTGGGGCCAAGACTGCCAAGATGTTCCAGGGCCACCGCGGCGCCAACCACCCCGTCCAGCGCGTCGGCAGCGAGTGGGGTGACAGCGAAGGCCTCGTCGAGATCACCAGCATGAACCACGGCTTCGCAGTCGATGTCGACACGCTTCCAGAAGGTGTGGAGCAGACCCACGTCTCGCTCTTCGACGGCACCAATTGCGGGATCTCGATCAAGGGCAAGAAGGCGTTCGGCGTGCAGTACCACCCCGAGGCGAGCCCCGGCCCGCAGGACAGTTTCTATCTTTTCGAGAAATTCGTGGGGATGTTGGGGTGACCTCATCCTTCATGATCTACAAGGACAAAGCGGGTGAATACCGCGTGCGTTTCTCCGAAGATGATGAAGTTCTGTTTTCTACTGGTGGATTTCCTACGAGGGCAGCAGCAGAAAAAGCGATAGAAACTATCGCTGATAATGGCGCAGATGCAAAAGAGAGGTTTGATGCCGAAAAGGACAAACCTTCGCAGCACGAGCTTCAGCAAGCCATCGACAGTACGGATTGGACCGGGCTCAGCAAGGCAATTAGCCACAAGCATTCGGTGATCATACGCGAGAAAGCAGATAGCTTGCTCGGGGCGATTATGCAGTCAAATGCAGACATCGAAACTCGAATGAACGCATGCAAACGCGTGGAAGCAGTGATCCTGCTCCTCGAAGCGCCGAATGTGCCGTGGCGAGAAGTTGTCAATCTTCTCGCCCATCCTACCCTTTCAGCGTTCTTAGCGGCGCTTAACTTGATTCAATTCATTCTCGGATTTGCCACATAATGCCCAAACGCACTGACATCTCCTCGATCCTCGTCATTGGCGCCGGTCCGATCATCATCGGCCAGGCTTGCGAGTTCGACTATTCCGGCACGCAGGCGATCAAGGCGCTGAAGGAGGAGGGCTACCGGGTCGTCCTGGTCAACTCCAACCCCGCTACGATCATGACCGATCCGGAGATGGCCGACGCCACATATGTGGAGCCGATCACGCCGGAAATCGTCACCAAGATCATCGAGAAGGAGCGGCCCGACGCTGTGCTGCCCACGATGGGCGGGCAGACGGCCTTGAACTGCGCGCTCAAGCTCGACGAGCTGGGCGTGCTGGAGAAATACGGCGTCCAGATGATCGGTGCCAAGGCCGACGCCATCGACAAGGCGGAAAACCGTCAGCGCTTCCGCGAGGCGATGGACAAGATCGGCCTCGAAAGCGCGCGCAGCGGTATCGCGAATACGGTGGACGAGGCCTTTGCGGTGCTCGAGCGTACCGGTCTGCCCTCCATCATCCGCCCCAGCTTCACGCTCGGCGGGACGGGTGGCGGCATCGCCTACAACAAGGCCGAGTTCGAGCGCATCGTGCGCGAAGGCCTCGACGCCTCGCCCACCACCGAAGTCCTGATCGAGGAATCGCTCCTCGGCTGGAAAGAATACGAGATGGAGGTGGTGCGCGACCGCAAGGACAATTGCATCATCATCTGTTCGATCGAAAACGTCGATCCGATGGGCGTGCACACGGGCGATTCCATCACCGTCGCCCCGGCGCTGACGCTGACCGACAAGGAATACCAGATCATGCGCACCGCCTCGATCGAGGTCTTGCGCGAAATCGGTGTGGAAACAGGCGGTTCTAACGTACAGTTCGCAGTCAATCCCAAGGATGGCCGCCTGATCGTCATCGAGATGAACCCCCGTGTCTCGCGTTCTTCCGCGCTGGCATCCAAGGCGACCGGCTTCCCCATCGCGCGCGTCGCGGCGAAGCTGGCTGTTGGCTACACGCTCGACGAGATCGACAACGAGATTACCGGCGCAACGCCCGCCTCGTTCGAACCGACCATCGATTATGTCGTGACCAAGATCCCGCGCTTCGCCTTCGAGAAGTTCAAGGGTTCGAAGCCCGAACTTGCCACGGCGATGAAGTCGGTGGGCGAAGTCATGGCGATCGGCCGCTGCTTCGCCGAAAGCATGCAGAAGGCGCTGCGGGGCCTCGAGACGGGTCTCGACGGGTTCAACCGCGTGCCAGAGCTGGAAGGCGTGAGCCGCGACAAGATCACTGCCGCGCTGTCGCAGCGCACGCCTGACCGGATTCTCAAGATCGCGCAGGCCTTCCGCGAAGGCCTCACGGTCGAGGAAATCCAGCCGATCACCGGGTTCGACCCGTGGTTCCTGCGCCAGATTGAAGCGATCATCTACGAAGAGCAGATGCTCGGCCACAACGGCCTGCCGCGCGATGCGGCCGAGATGCGCCGCCTCAAGGCCATGGGCTTTTCCGACAAGCGCCTCGCCACGCTGGCGGTCCGTTCGGTCGGCGTTGCCGGCGGCATGGCGGAAACGCAGGCCCGCCGTTCCGGCCTCCTGCACGATGCTTTGCGTGCCATGGCCGGCGCCACTAGCGAGCAGGAAGTGCGCAAGCTGCGCCAGAAGCTCGGCGTGAACCCCGTGTTCAAGCGCATCGATAGCTGCGCCGCAGAGTTCGAGGCGGTAACGCCCTACATGTACTCGACCTACGAAGCGCCCAGCTTCGGAGAACCCGAGGACGAGGCTGAGCCAAGTGATCGCAAGAAGATCGTCATCCTCGGAGGCGGTCCGAATCGCATCGGGCAGGGCATCGAGTTCGACTATTGCTGCGTCCACGCCTGCTTCGCGCTGGCAGAGGCCGGGTTCGAGACCATCATGGTCAACTGCAACCCCGAGACCGTTTCGACCGATTACGACACCTCCGACCGCCTCTATTTCGAGCCGCTGACGGAAGAGGACGTGCTGGAAATCCTGCGCGTCGAAATGTCTAAGGGCGAACTTGTCGGCGTAATCGTGCAGTTTGGCGGGCAGACGCCGCTCAAGCTGGCGGCTGCACTCGAGCGCGAGGGTATCCCGATCCTCGGTACTTCGCCGGACGCGATCGACCTTGCCGAAGACCGCGAACGCTTCGCCAAGCTTGTGTCGAAGCTGGACCTCAAACAGCCGGAAAACGGCATCGCCAAGAGCCGAGACGAGGCCGCAGCAGTCGCGGCGCGCATCGGCTATCCGGTCCTCCTCCGCCCGAGCTATGTCCTTGGCGGCCGCGCGATGGAGATCGTCGACAGCGAAGCGCAGCTCGACGACTATATCAACACGGCCGTGAATGTGTCGGGCGACAGCCCCGTGCTCGTCGACCAGTACTTGCGCGATGCGGTCGAATGCGACGTCGATGTTATCGCCGATGGCAATGAGGTTCGCATCGCTGGGGTGATGCAGCATATCGAGGAAGCCGGTGTGCACTCGGGCGACAGCGCCTGCACCTTACCGCCCTACAGCCTTCCCGACGACATCGTCGAAGAGATGGAGCGCCAGGCGACTGCCCTTGCAGAGGCTCTGGACGTGCGCGGCCTGATGAATGTCCAGTTCGCCGTGAAGCATGGCGAGGTCTACCTGATCGAGGTCAACCCGCGCGCCAGCCGCACCGTGCCCTTCGTGGCGAAGGCCATCGGCCGGCCGGTCGCCAAGGTCGCGGCGCGCGTAATGGCAGGCGAACCGCTGTCGAATTTCGAGCCGTTCAACCTGCGGCCCGACCACATGGCAGTGAAGGAAGCCGTATTCCCCTTCAGCCGTTTCCCCGGATCCGACCCGGCGCTTTCGCCTGAGATGAAGAGCACGGGCGAAGTCATGGGCATCGACCGGGATTTTCCCGCTGCATTTCTGAAATCGCAGCTGGGAGCGGGTATGATCCTGCCCGAAGGCGGCACCCTGTTCGTGTCGGTCAAGGACAGCGACAAGGAAGTCATCCTGCCCGCCGTCGCAACCCTCCTCGATCAGGGGTTCCGTGTGATCGCAACCGGCGGGACTCAACGTTTCCTTGCAGCGCAGGGACTCAGTGTTGAGCCGGTCAACAAGGTTGCGGAAGGTCGCCCGCATATTGTCGATGCGATTATCGACGGAGAGGTCGACCTGATCTTCAATACGACCGAAGGTTGGCAATCGCTCCTCGACAGCCAGTCGATCCGTGTGGCCGCGCTGGAAAAGAAGGTTCCGTACTACACGACGGCGGCAGCCAGCCTTGCTGCGGCGCGTGCGATTGCGGAGGTTTCTACCGAGCAGCTTGAAGTGCGTTCATTGCAAGACTATTATAGCTGACCAGAACACACGCCTACTTTCCTGACAGACGAACATTCCACGCTCCGCTTTTCCCGCGGGTGGGTTCGAATTGTCCCGGAGGGCAGGGCAAGCAGGAAGGATTTGGGGTTCCATGGAAAAAGTGCCGATGCTGGCCGAGGGCTACGAGAAGCTCACTGCCGATCTGAAGGTGCTGCGCGCCGAAAGGCCGAAGATCGTCGACGCGATCGAGGAAGCGCGCGCGCATGGCGATCTTTCGGAAAATGCCGAATACCACGCAGCCAAGGAACGCCAGGGCCAGGTCGAAGCCATGATCGGTGACCTGGAAGACAAGATCAGCCGCGCCCAGATTATCGACCCCAGCACGCTTTCGGGCGATAAGGTCGTCTTCGGGGCGACCGTGACCCTGCTCGATGAGAACGACAAACCGGTAAAGTACCAGATTGTCGGACAGACCGAAGCAGACGCAGCAAAGGGCCGACTTTCCTATACCTCGCCAATCGCGCGCGCGCTTATCGGCAAGCAGCTCGAAGACGAAGTCGAAGTGACCGTTCCATCGGGCGACAAGTTCTACCTTATCGACAAGATCGAATTCATCTGACGGAAAAAGCCGTCAGTCGATGGCTTTTTCCATCGCCCAATTGTGGATCGGCACCCCGTCGATCTCGAATTCGCGCTTTTCCGTAGCCACGTAACCCGCCTCCTCGAAGGAGGGGCGGGCGAGGTCACTCGCCTCTGTGTAGAGGCGGGTGATGCCGTGATGCTTGGCATAAAGCGACGCGGTCGCGAGCAGATTCAGCGCCAGGCCTTTGCGGGTGTGCGCAGGATCATTGTAGAGATGATCCAGGTGGCCGTCCGGCTCCAGCAGCGCATAGGCGACCGGATCGTCTGCTTCGTTGGCAGCGACGAAAATCGTCGCACCATTACTCACGCGTTCGCGGTAGAGTTCGGCACCCGGGTGGCGCGAGAGCCAGACATCGACCTGCTCATCCGAATAGGCTTCTGGCCCGATCCCCTTGATTGCGGCACGACAAACCGCAGCCAGAGCCTCTGCATCCGAATCCTGATAAGGCCGGATCGAATATGCCACGCCGGTGTCAGGCTTCCGGATCGAGCAATTTGTGAAGGTGCACGATGACGTATTTCATTTCGGCATCGTCGACCGTGCGCTGGGCATTTCCGCGCCATGCGCTCTCGGCATCTTCGTAGGTCGAATAGACGCCGGCGACGTGAATGCTCTCAGGGTCACTGAAGGTGACGCTGCGCGGATCGGTGACCCGCCCGCCCATGACCAGGTAGAGCGTCTGCTTGCTCTCTTTTTCTTCCATGATGTCTTTTTTCCGATTTTGGGGAGGAGATTTGCGTCGCCCATAGCGAAAGCGGCGCGACAGGAAAACCCGTCGCGCCGCTTTGGCATCGAACTGCTACTTATGTCTTAGCGACCGACGCGCGCCTTGAGGTCACGTACGGTGCGCGAAGATTTCCTGCTCGCCTTGCGGCCGCTGGCCCGCAGCGTATCGCCGAGCGAATCGGCCCGATAGGCAGCGTCGCGCTTCAACCGGCGTGCCTGGGTGCCTGCCGCATCGCTGTAGTCCTCGAACTTGTCGCCGACTTCGTCGATGATCGAGAGTCCGTATGCAAGAGCTGCGTCCGCCGCATAGGAAGCGAGCGAACCACCGCGACGACCGAGTTCACGGCCCCTGCGCGTCATCGCACCGATTGCGAGGCCGACGACGACTGCGCCGGCCACCGTTGCGACCGGGTGCTTCTTGGCGAAATCGACCGCGCTGTCAGCAACATCCTTCGCCTGCTCTGCGAAGCTGCGATCTTCGTTACGCTTTTCGCCGGCTTCGATCCGCTTGCGCAGACGCTCACGCTTCTGCTCGTCGCTGAGCTGGCTATCGGCGCTGATAGGGGTGACGTTGGTGGTGGCGTTATCTGCCATGTTTGTTCTCCGGAATTTGTGTTCGTTGAGTCAACGATTTGAAGGGGGCGGACGTTCCGCCTACTCGTCGCTCTGCGCTGTCTCTTCGTCGTCTTCAGGCTCAAGCCCGAAAATCGCGAGGATCGGGTTGCGCGCAAACCACACGACTACCGCGGCGAGAAGCGCGGCAAGCGCGCCCTTGTTGTTTTCAGCAACTTCGACCGCTTCCTCGTAAACGTCGACCGCGCCTTCGCGCACGCGATCAAGCGCGCGTTCGCCCAGCGATTTGCCGCTGAAAGTTGTCTTCAAATTCTCGACGTCCGCGTCGAGAAGCGCCTTGGCGGAATTGCGCAAGTGGCGATCCGCCAGCATCTGGGCCTTGCGATCACTCATGTCCTTCATCCGAAAACGCATCGCGGATATCCTCGATCCGCCCCTTCAGCAGGTTGAGCAACAGGATACCAAGAGCGACCAGGGAAATAGTGACGATGGCCGTTGCGATCCACGGGCCGACAAGAGGTACCAACGCAATCACCAAACCCACGGTCATGGCAATAAGCGCCAGGTGAAGCACGCCAAAGGCGCCAAGCCCGAAAGCTATGGCGCCCTTGATCCTGTTTGCTGCAAATCCCGCGCGACTCTTCTGGTAGGCCATCTCGGCCTCGGCGTAAGTCTTGCCGTCTTCAAGAAGCGCGAGGACATCGTCTGCAAGGGAAGGGCCGACAGATTCGGCCTCTTCTTCTTCGGGCTCATACTCGTCCGGCAAGTCTACCGGACCTTCATACGGCGCGTTATCGCGCTCTTCTTCTTCGAGCATCGAGCCCCCCTTGCTCACCGATCAGCGACGGAAAATGCGTGAAAGCACGAAACCTGCCGCAGCCGCAATGCCGATCGCGAGGCCCGGGCTCTTGCGCACGAACTCGCGTCCGTCTTCGACCAGGTCATCGACGTTCTTTTCGTCGAGCTTGCCGGCATAGTCTTCCAGGGCCGTGGAGGCAGAGCGGGCGTATTCGCCGTACTTCGCACCAAGCTTTTCGTCGACCTGGTAAGCGTTGTCGCTGATCGTGCGGCTGAGGGCGCGCAGACCTTCACTGGTCTTCACCTTGCCTTCGGTTGCAAGTTCCTTGCCCTTCACGCGGGCATCTGCGCCGTAAGCCTTGGCTTCGTCGACCCAATCTTCGCGCTTGCCCTTGGCCTGGCCACGTACGGCGCTCGCGCGTTCCTTGCCTTCTGCACGCAGGGCGGCGGCGCCCGCCTTGGCCTCTTCGAGCGCTGCATTGAAGCGGCTCTTTGCTTCCGCGCGGTGCGGATTAGTGTTTTCGGCGGTGTTGTCGGTTGCTGTGTTGGTCACTGGAGCCTTCTCCTTGGCTGCACCCTTTTTCGCCACGGTTTTCGTGGGCGCCTTGCGGGTGGTGGATTTCTTACGTGTGGTGGTGGTTCGCTTCGTGGAACCGGTAGATGTGTTTTCGTCGGCCATAGCCTCGTCCTTCCCGTCAATTCGTATTCATCCCGGGACTGCAGACGAGGCCCGGTATTCCTTTTTGCAACGTCGCTTGCGCCGACATGTTCCGGCGAATACAGCGCTGCCCGTACACCGATCTAATGGTGTCCTATGCCATTACAACACCCCGCCAAGGAGTTTGTTCCGAAATGACCGCCATCATCGACATTCACGCCCGCGAGATTCTGGACAGCCGGGGCAACCCCACTGTCGAGGTGGATGTCCTGCTTGAAGATGGCAGTTTCGGACGTGCAGCAGTGCCTTCGGGCGCATCGACCGGCGCGCACGAAGCGGTGGAACTGCGCGATGGCGACAAGGACCGCTATCTCGGCAAGGGCGTGCTCAAGGCGGTGGATGCCACCAACGGTGAAATCAGCGACCTCTTGATCGGCAATTTCGACGCCGAAGACCAGCGTGACATCGACCTTGCAATGATCGCGCTCGACGACACGCCGAACAAGGGACGGCTCGGAGCAAACGCAATTCTCGGCACCAGCATGGCCGTGGCCAAGGCAGCCGCCAATGCCCGCGGCCTGCCGCTCTATTCCTATATCGGCGGGGTTTCGGCCCACGTGCTGCCCGTGCCGATGATGAACATCATCAATGGCGGTGAGCACGCCGACAATCCGATCGACATCCAGGAATTCATGGTCATGCCGGTCGGCGCCGACAGCCTTGCCGAAGCGGTGCGCTGGGGTGCGGAGATCTTCCACACTCTGAAGAAGAACCTGTCGCAAAAGGGTCTCGCGACGGCAGTGGGCGACGAAGGCGGCTTTGCACCCGATCTCGCGAGCACTCGTGACGCGCTGGATTTCATCATGGGTTCGATCCAGCAGGCGGGCTTTACGCCCGGAGACGACGTCGTCCTGGCGCTCGACTGCGCCTCGACCGAGTTCTTCAAGGACGGCAAGTACATGATTTCGGGCGAGAACCTCGCGCTTTCCGGAGACGAGATGGCCGAATACCTGGCAAAGCTTTGTGCCGAATACCCGATCCGTTCGATCGAGGACGGGATGGGGGAAGACGATTTCGCGGGCTGGAAAGCTCTGACCGACCTCGTCGGTGACAAGGTGCAGTTGGTGGGCGACGATCTCTTCGTGACCAATCCCCAGCGCCTGACCGATGGTATCGAACAGGGTCTGGCCAATTCGCTGCTGGTCAAGGTCAACCAGATCGGCACCCTGTCCGAAACGCTTGATGCAGTCAGTATCGCAAATCGCGCCGGTTACACTGCGGTCATGTCGCACCGTTCCGGCGAAACGGAAGACGCGACGATCGCGGACCTCGCGGTTGCCACCAACTGCGGACAGATCAAGACCGGCTCGCTCGCTCGTTCGGATAGGCTCGCCAAGTACAACCAGCTGATCCGCATCGAGGAAGAGCTGGGGGACAGCGCAGTCTACGCCGGGCGCTCCTGCTTCGGCTGAGCTCCGGGCTTGCGCCCTCTTGCGCTGCGCAACTCCTCGATAGCGTGATCGAGCCGCAAGGCCGCTCCGCTCAGTTCCAGTGCGTCGAGCCGGATGAGACAATGCTCCAGCTGGTCCAGGATAGCTGCGATCTGGCCTTCGTGTGTCGTGTCGTCCATTTCGGTGGACGGGATAAGACGATGTACATTGCCATGCCGTGATGGGCTGGCTAGCCTTTCCTACCTAGGGAGAGGGTTACGTTCGCATGGATCACATTCCGGGGCACCCGGACGACATTACTGCCGCGTGGATCGGTGAGCTGCTTCAAGCAGACATTACCGGGCTCAGCTGGACCCCGATTGGAACCGGACAGGTCGGTGACAGCGTGAGGATCACCTTGCGAGGGCCTGATGCAGGCGCGCGAGTGCCGGTAACCCTGGCCGCGAAATTTCCTGCCGCTGATGATACCAGCCGCGCCACTGCGGCGCTGTTCGGACTCTATAGCAAGGAAGTCCATTTCTACCGCGAAGCGGCGCCCCGACTGGATGTCAGGGTTCCGAAGGTTCATTTCGCCGACGTTTGCGATGATGGCCAAAGGTTTTGCCTGATCTTCGAAGATCTCGGACCGGCACGGCAGGGCGACCAGATCGCGGGATGCTCGCTCACCGATGCAAAATCAGCGATCAGGCAGGCAGCCGCAATCCACGCACCCTGTTGGGAGAACAGCGAGCTGCTTTCGGCCGACTGGTTGCAGCCCGCGCTCGACGTGGGAGAGAAGGTCGCGGCAATGTACCCGCAGGCGCAAGCCGTTTTTCGGGAAAGATACGGGTCTCGGCTAGAGCCGGAATACATGGCGCTGTGCGAGGAACTGGCCGCACTGTCTTCGCAATATCACCAGCGAGACAGCGAGCCGCAGTGCCTGGTGCATGGAGATTTCCGCCTCGATAACATGCTGTTCGATATCCACGGAGGTGCAGAGCCTGTCGCTATCCTGGATTGGCAAACGGTGACGGTTGGCAAGGCTATGACCGATATCGGCTATTTCCTTGGCTGCGGGATCGGTGACCTTGGTCTGGAGCACGAAGACGAATTGCTCGATCTTTATCTCTACGAAATGAAAGCCCGCGGCGTCGATCTCAGCCGCGCAGCCATAGCCGCAGATTTTCGCACAGGTATCCTTCACGGAGTTTCCACCGCGGTTTTCAGCGCGGCTTTCGTCGAGAGGACCGAACGGGGCGATGCAAATTTTCTGTCGATGGCGCGCGGTGCTTGCGCAATGGCACTTCTGCATGACAGCATAACGGCGTTAAAGGAGGCGAATTGATGGTTCTATCGCGCGGGGACGACTATCCGATCCATCAGACGCCCGAACCGATCGCCTATTCGGGCACGGACCGGAATTTCTATGACCGCTATTTCTTCAATGGCTATGCGCCAGACGGCAGCGGGTTCTTTGCGCTGGCGTTCGGTGTCTATCCGCACCTCGACATCGTCGATGCACATTTCAGTTTCATTAGAGGCGACACGCAGCACTGCATCCATGCTTCAGCCGAAATGGGCATGCAGCGCATGGACTTGCGTTGCGGGCCGATAACCATCGAAATCGTCGAGCCGCTGCACGCGCTCAAGGTTACCGTGGAAGAGACCGATGGCATCGCCGCCGAATTCGTCTTCACGGGCCGGGCATTCCCTATCGAAGAGCCGCGCTTTACCCACCGGCTCGGCCCGCGCGCTTTCATGGACTACACGCGGATGACCCAGAACGGTCACCTGACGGGCTGGATCTCACTCGACGGAGAGCGTCATTCGCTGGCGCAGGGAACGGCGGGAACGCGCGACCGCAGCTGGGGTATTCGACCGATCGGTGCCAGTGATCCCCAGCCGATACCCGGCCATCAATTGCCAGGGTTTTTCTGGCAGTGGACGCCGATCAATTTCGATAAAGGCAGCCTGTTCTTCCATGTGAACAACGACGAGCATGGAGAGGCGTGGAACACTCGCGCGGCATGGGCGCCGGACGGGGCCGATGCCCGCGATATCAGCGAGGGAGTTGGGAGTATGCGCACCCGGCTCGCACCTGACACGCGCTGGCCATCGGGAGGCACGCTATCGCTCGCCGTGAAGGGCGCGCCGGAGCAGGTGACGTTCGAACCGCTGGGCCGCTTCCAGATGCGCGGGATCGGCTATACTCACCCCGAGTGGGGCCATGGCCTGCACCATGGACCATTGCGCGTATCGCGCGAGGACATCGACCTCGCCGGTGTCGACCCGCTCAAGCCGGAAAACGTTCATGTCCAGATACCCGTAAGGGTTACGGGAAGCGACGGCAGGAGCGGAATCGGCGTGTTCGAACAGCTGATAATGGGGCCGTTTGCCCCGCTCGGATTGACCGAGATGCTCGACGGTTCTGCTTAACTCGCGAACCGGCCCTGCAATTCGAGCAGGGCGATCGCGGCCTTTGCAGCCTCGCCGCCCTTATCCTTCCGGCTCGCATCGGCCCGCGCGAGCGCTTGCTCCTCGTTCTCGACGGTGATGATGCCATTGCCGATGGCGATGCCATCCATTGTCAGCGCCATGATGCCGCGTGCGCTCTCGCCCGCAACGATCTCGAAGTGATAGGTCTCGCCTCGTATGACTACACCGATAGCGACGAAGCCGTCGTAGCGGCCGCTGTCTGCGGCCATCGAAATCGCGCCGGGAATTTCGAGCGCGCCCGGCACTGTCAACACTTCGACCGAGTGCCCTGCAGCCTCGAGCGCTGAGGTGGCGCCTGCAATGAGCATGTTGTTCAGATGGTCGTAGAAACGTGCTTCGACGATGAGAAAATTGGCCATCTGTGCTTACTCCGGAATGGGACGATGATCGACGATGTTGAGGCCATAGCCTTCGATTGCGACGACATTGGGTTGTGAGTTGCTGAGCAGGATCATGTTCTCGACGCCGAGGTCGGCGAGGATCTGCGAACCGATGCCGACATTGCGCTGCGCTTCGTTTTCGCCATAGCCGCTCGCGGGCCTGCCCGTGATGATCACGATGACGCCCGAGCCATGGTCACCGACGGCCTGCATGGCGCGCTGCAAAGTGCGTTTGCGCGGTCCCGGCTTACCCAGCACATCATCGAAGATCGAGATCGGATGTACGCGGGTGAGGGTGGCTTCGCCCTCCTTCACGTCGCCTTTTTGCAGGACGTAGGATTCGCTGCCGTCGACCGTGTTGCGGTAGGTCAGCATCTTCCAGTCGCCGCCGTAATCGGACTCGAACGTGTCCTCGGCAATGCGCTCGACCAGATGATCGTGACGCATGCGGTATTCGATCAGGTCGCGGATCGTGCCGATCTTCATGTCGTGCTTGCGAGCGAAAGCTACCAGGTCGTCCAACCGGGACATGGTGCCGTCGTCGTTCATGATCTCGCAGATCACTCCCGACGGATTCAGGCCCGCCAGACGGGAGATGTCCACGGCAGCCTCCGTATGCCCGGCGCGAACCAGCACCCCGCCATCGCGTGCGGTGAGGGGGAAGACGTGGCCGGGCGTCACGATGTCGTCCGGCCCCTTGGACGCATCGATGGCGACCGAAACGGTGCGCGAACGGTCGGCCGCGCTGATTCCGGTGGTCACGCCGGTCTTTGCCTCGATCGATGTGGTGAAGGCTGTCTGCATGCTCTCGCGATTGTCGCGACTCATGGGTTCGAGACCGAGTTCCTCGACACGCTTGCGATCGAGCGAGAGGCAGATCAGGCCCCGCCCGTGCGTCGCCATGAAGTTGATGGCGTTGGGCGTTGCCATCTGAGCCGGAATAATGAGATCGCCCTCGTTCTCGCGGTCTTCATCGTCGACCAGGATGAACATCCGACCGTTACGGGCCTCATCGATGATCTCTTCCGCGCCGACGATTACTGGCGTCTCGTCATTCGCCTCGAGAAACGCTTCCAGCTTGGCCAGTGTGTCGGCAGTGGGGTTCCAGCTGTCCTCGGTGCAATCGCGCAGGGTGTTGGCGTGCAGCCCCGCTGCACGGGCAAGGCCGGCGCGGGTCATCAGACCTTGGGAGACGAGAGTGCGAACTTTATCGATCGTGTTCATCCATTCCGCCTAATCACATTCAAATGTGATGTCAAATATACGACGCACACGAAAATGGTTGCGCGCTTCAGCGCAACGATTAGTTTGACTAACGAGGGAAGTGGAAATGGTGGACGCACTAGGGCTCGAACCTAGGACCCGCTGATTAAGAGTCAGCTGCTCTACCAACTGAGCTATGCGTCCACTCACACGGTCTGACCGCGCTCCGGCCCGGTGGTGCGGGCGGCCCCCGACTCGGGGGAGGCGCTCATATAGCGGCTGTCGTTCGGATTAAAAGGCCTAAATCGCGATCATGCCTTCAAGCCGCGTTTCGGCGCGTTCAGGTTCCACCTGTGAACCATCATCAGGACGCCGATACAGATCATGTTGGTCATCATCGAACTGCCGCCGTGGCTCACGAAGGGCAAGGGAATACCCACGACCGGCGCAAGACCCATCACCATCATCAGGTTGATGGAAACATAGAAGAAAATCGTTGCCGTCATGCCAGCCGCCAGCAGCTTGCCAAAGCGATCAGCGCTGTCCCGAGCGACGCGGAAACCCCATCTCAGGATGATGGCGAACGCGCCAATCACGAACAGGCCGCCTGCAAATCCCCATTCTTCCGCCATGGTCGCGAAGACAAAGTCGGTATGCGGTTCGGGCAGGTAGTTGAGGTGGCTTTGCGACCCTTCGTTGAAACCCTTGCCGAACAGGCCGCCCGATCCGATTGCGATCTTCGACTGGGTAATCTGATACCCTTCGCCCAGCGGGTCGCTTTCCGGATCAAGGAACGTGGTGACGCGGTCCTGCTGGTAAGGTTTCAGCGCAAAAAAGAAGGCAAGCGGGATTGCAGCCAAGCCCGCGCCACCCGCCATGAGGAACCAACGCAGCGGCAGTCCTGCGAAGAACATGACCAGCCCTCCGCCAAATGCGATCGCGAGCGAAGTACCCAGATCAGGCTGCAGGAGAACGAAAGCCATCGGCAGGCCTATGATGGCCCCGGCCGGGATCAGGGCCCGCCAGGTGGGGATCATGCCCACAGGCAGGCTCTCATAAAATCGGGCCAGTGCAACTACGACCGCAGGTTTCATCAATTCGGAAGGCTGGATCCGGATCGGTCCGACCTCCAGCCAGCGCTGGCTTCCTCCGCCCAGCGTACCCATGATCTCAACGGCCATGAGCAACAGCAGCACCACGATGTAGCCCGGATAGGCGAAGAATTTTACGAGGTCCTTCGAGAACCGGGATATCACGACGGCCGTGACGAAAAAGATTCCGAACCTCACGAGATGCGATTCCGCATAACGTGAAAAATCGCCCGCAGCCGCCGAGGTCAGCACGAGCGCGCCGAACGCAATCAGGCCGAACAGGGGAAAGAGCATCTGCCATGGCTGGCGGGCTACGGGTGCGGGAACGATGCCGCTCATTCGGGAGCCGGGCTGCTGCTGGGTGTGGGTGTCGCGGACGGCGCACTGGTCGGCGCTGGCGCTGCTTGGGGGGGCGGAGAGGCGTCACTCACTTCTTGCGCACTACGCGTATCTACCCGTGGCTGGATCGCATCTTCGGCAAGCGCTTCTGGCTGACGTGCTGCTACCCTTGCTTCCGCTTCGACCTGGTCGAAAATGTCTTCGTCCCGCGTCGGGACGGGCGGTACAGACTCACCGTTTGCGGCCGCATAAGCGCGGTATTTCCGGTCGAGCCTTTCCTGCGCGGTACCACCCCATTGCAATTCAAGCGCGCGCAGTGCCTCCATCCCCTTCGCAGGATCGAACATGAAGGTCATGACATCTCGGGCGATCGGATAGGCTGCGCCCGACCCGCCGCCATGCTCGATAACGACCGCACCGGCATATTTCGGTTTGTCGAAGGGAGCAAAGAACACGAACAAGCCGTGATCGCGGTATTTCCACGGTCCGCTTTTGCCGTCGGATATGCTTAGCGAGACCACCTGCGCCGTACCCGTCTTTCCGGCCATCAATACGTCATCGAACGGCAGGCGCGCGCGTCCCGCTGTGCCGGGGCCGTTGACCGTATCGCTCATCGCCTGTCGGACGTAACCGATCTCCTCGGGGCTGAAGGCGAAGTGCTCGAACTTCGGTTTTTCATCCGACAGCCGCAGTCGGGGCATGACCCTGTCGCCCGTTGCAAGTCGCGCCGCCATCACCGCCAATTGGAGAGGATTGGTGAGGTAATAGCCCTGACCGATCGAGGAGTTGACCGTGTCGAAGGGCTGCCATTCGCGTTCGAATTTGCGCTCTTTCCAAGCAGGCGAGGGGACGGTGCCGTAAAACTGGCTCGTCACGGGGAGATCGAACTCCTCGCCAAGGCCCATTTTCCTGGCCCATTCCGCTACTTTTGCGAAACCGATCTGTTGGGCGAAATGATAGAAATAGCTGTCGCAGCTCTGGTAGATCGCCTTGGCCATGTCGACCCGGCCGTGATTGCTCCAGCAATTGAAGAAGCGATTGCCGATGCGCCGCCCGCCATTGCACATGATGGATTCTTCGGGCTTCACACCTGCATCGAGGAAAGCCATGCAATGCATTGGTTTCACGGTAGAACCCGGCGGGTAAAGGCCTTTCAGGACCTTGTTGCGCAAGGGAACGCGCTCGTCATCGCGAAGCATCGAATACTCGACGCGGCCGATCCCTGCGGAAAAGCTGTTGGGATCGAAACTGGGCATGGATGCCATGCACAGGATATCGCCTGTCTCGCAGTCCATGACCACGCAGGATCCGCTCTCCAGGCCGATCCGGCGCGCTGCATAATCCTGCAAGGGGCCGTCGATGGTCAGGCGGACGGGGTCGCCCTGAATGTCTTCGCGCGTTTCGAGATCGCGGACGATCCTGCCGGACGCCGTTACTTCGACGCGGCGGGCGCCTGGTTCGCCCCGAAGGTCCTGCTCGAACTGCTTTTCCAGCGCATCCTTGCCGATCTTGTAGCCCGGCGTGATGAGGATGGGGTCGGGGTTCTCTTCGTATTCCTCGGCCGAGGCCGGCCCGACATATCCGATGAGATGCCCCACGCTCGGCCCGGTCGGATAGAAGCGCGAGAAACCGCGCTGCGGAACGACACCGGGAAGATCCGGCAAGCGCACGCTAATGGCGGCGAACTGGTCGTAATCCAGGCCCGTCGCCACCTCGATGGGCTGGAAACCGCGCGCGTCGTCGATGCGCTTGGTGATGTCGGCAACCGTGGTCGCTTCAAGGTCGAGGATTTCCGCCAGCTGGTCGATCGTCTTTTCCGCATCCTTCATCCGGTCGGGAATGACATCGACGCGAAAGTCGGCACGATTGGAAGCGAGGGGGGCTCCGTTCCGGTCGAGAATCCAGCCACGGCGCGGCGGGATCAGGGACAGGTTGACGCGGTTGCTCTCCGACTCCAGCACCCAACGCTCGTTTTCCGCAATGGCGATGTAGGCCATGCGCGCGGCCAGAATGGTACCAAGACCGCCCATTCCGGCAGCGACCACGAAGGTGCGCCGATCGAATGCGTTTTCAAGCGTGGTCTGGCTAACCAGGTCCTTCTGCCGACCTGCAATGCCGCTCCTGCGCGAAAATATCCCCATCAGACCCGCTTCCAGCGGCGAAGGCGCAGCCTGTCGAGACGGGCCACGATGCGCGCAACAATGGGGAAAATGAGGATGGACATGAGCAGTTGCGGGACAAGGGCGACAAGAGCCGGCAATGTCGGCGAAGCACCGCTCAGCAGCCAGCCTGAGAGAATATATGCGGTGACGAGTAAACCGGCCGTGAACCAGTCCTGCCAGAACGCTCTCCAAGGAAGGCGAAGTTCGACGAACTCGATGACCAGCATCGAAACGGACCAGAAAAGGATCGCGAAGCCGAAGGGTTGTCCGCTGAACAGATCATCGAACAGGCCGAGCGGGAACCCTGCCCAGACAGGGAGCAGGCCGGGCCGGACCAGTCGCCATGCGAGCAAGGCGAGGAAGCCCAGTGGTGGTACCATCGGGAGTGCCGCCGCGATTGCGAATATCGGCAGCAACGATCCGAGCAGGATCGACAGCCACGGGATGATATTGGCAATCAGGGGGGAATGCGAACGATTGATGCGGCTGCCATAGGCATCGCTACGGGCGCGCGGTTCCATCCGCTCCATCAGTCGGTCAACTCCTCTTCGACCGGAGTCGTCGCGCCGCTGGCGGCGTCGGGTTCGAAGATCGGTTCGATGGCAACGAAATCCGTCGCCGCGGGATCGCTGACGATGCGGGCGACACCGCCGTCGTCGGTCAGCTCTGTGACGATGGCGACGGCAATACCGGGAGGATAGTAACCACCGGCCCCCGAAGTGACGAACAGGTCGCCTTCCTTCAGTGGATTGATACCCAGATTGATGAGCTTGATCCGCAGGAGGCTATCGCCTCGGCCTTCGGCGAAAGCCACGACCTCGTCGCCAGCCCTGCGTACGGGCAGGACGCTTTCGCTATCGGTCAGGAGTAGCACGCGGGAAGAATCGCTACCGGTCTCCAGGATGCGTCCTACCACGCCGCGAGGCGATCGAACGGGCATGCCGACTTCGACGCCATCATCCTCGCCAGCGCCCACATACGCGAAGCGGCGGGTGCTCGAAGCAGTCGAGCCGATAAGGCGAGCGACCGCCACCGGCGTGCGCTCTTGGTCCTGGAGGTCCAGCAGGCCCTTGAGGCGCACATTCTCCTGGCGAACCGCTTCGGCTTCTTCGAGCCTTATGCGGGCCAGTTCCATTTCGCGTTTGAGTTCGGCGTTCTTGGAGCCTGCACGGTAATAGCCGCTGATCGAATCCCATAGGGACTTGCTGCTCGTGCGGACGGTCGCAGCAGTTTCGGTTGCCGGGCTGACCGCATCCTGAGCTGCAGAGCGCGGTCCGCCGAAAAAGCTGGGTTGGAAGAACGACAGGCCGAGCAGCACGGCGCCGATAACCGCGCCGATCCCGGCGATGATGTAGCCGGTGAAGAGATTGTACTGCGCCCGTCGCGAATAGCTCGAGCGCCGAGTGCCGCTCGGCGCCATATCCTAAGCCTTCCTCAAGCCGTCATCAGGACGCCGCGGTAGATCGGGTCCTCCATAGCGCGGCCGGTGCCGATTGCGACACAGGACAGCGGATCTTCCGCGATGGTCACAGGGAGGCCGGTTTCGTCGCGAAGATACTCGTCGAGACCCCGGATGAGCGCGCCGCCGCCAGTCAGGACGATGCCCTGGTCGACGATATCGGCGGCCAGTTCCGGCGCGGTGTTTTCGAGCGCGATACGCACACCTTCGACGATAGCGCCGATCGGTTCATTGAGCGCTTCTGCGATGTGGCCCTGGTTGATCGTGATTTCCTTCGGCACGCCGTTTACCAGGTCACGGCCCTTGATGGTGATCTGCTCGCCGATGCCGTCTTCGGGAGCGCGGGCGATGCCGTAATCCTTCTTGATCCGTTCAGCCGTGGATTCGCCGATCAGCAGGTTATGGTGTCGTCGGACATAAGAAACGATTGCTTCGTCCATCTTGTCACCGCCGGTACGCACCGAGGTGGTGTAGGCGAGGCCGCGGAGAGAGAGGACGGCGACTTCGGTCGTGCCGCCGCCGATGTCGACAACCATGCTGCCGACGGGTTCGGTAACCGGCATGTCGGCGCCGATGGCAGCGGCCATGGGCTCGAGGATCAGGTAAACCTGCGAAGCGCCGGCATTCGATGCTGCATCGCGGATCGCGCGGCGTTCGACCGAGGTCGAGCCCGAGGGGACGCAGATGGTGATTTCGGGATAACGCATCAGGCTCTTGCGGCCGTTCACCTTGCGGATGAAGTGCTTGATCATCTCTTCGGCGACGTCGAGGTCTGCGATCACGCCGTCGCGCAGCGGACGGATGGCCTCGATGGAGTCGGGCGTCTTGCCCATCATCATCTTCGCGTCGTCGCCGACCGCCTTCACGCGCTTCATGCCATTGATGGTTTCAAGCGCAACGACGCTCGGCTCGTTCAGAACGATGCCCTGGTCCTGGACGTAAACCAAGGTATTCGCGGTCCCGAGGTCGATCGCCATGTTCTGCACGCCGAATTTGAAGATGTTGTTCCAGAAGCCCATTTTGACGCGATTTTCCGTTAGAATTTGAAGAGGCGAGGGGCGGTCGGAGCCGCTCGCACCTGTTCCGGGGGGAAATGGTGCGCGGTCCTTAGCGATATTACGCACCGAATGCCAAAAATTTCCGAGCCTTTGGCGTGGATTACCCACACGTGCCGTCTCGGATTTCCGGCGATTCGTCGCTAGGTTGGATTTTCCATGCCCACAATCCGCCGCCTGCCCGACAATTTGGTCAACCGCATCGCCGCTGGCGAGGTGGTCGAACGGCCGTCTTCCGCGCTCAAGGAACTGGTCGAAAATGCGATTGATGCGGGGGCGACGCGGATTGCCGTGAAGCTGGTCGAGGGCGGATTGACCAGCCTCGAAGTGACGGACGACGGCTGCGGCATGACGCCCGATGAAATGGCGCTCGCGCTGGAGCGGCACGCGACATCGAAATTGCCTGACGAGGCGATCGAGCAGGTTTGCACTCTCGGCTTTCGCGGCGAAGCCTTGCCGAGCATCGCCAGCGTGGCGCGCTTCACTCTGGAGAGCCGTCCAGCGGGCGCGGAGCAGGGTTGGAAGCGGGTTGTGGACCACGGTGCTCTGGTTTCGGAAGGCCCGGCAGCCCTCCCGCCCGGCACGCGGGTCAAGGTCGAGAACCTGTTTGCGAAAATTCCCGCACGGCGCAAATTCCTGCGCACTCCGCGCAGCGAATATGCAGCCTGCCTCGACGTCGTACGCCGTCTCGCCATGGCCCGTCCGGATGTCGCAATCACGCTCGATCACGGTGACCGCCGGATTCTCGGTCTCCAGGGAGGAGAGGGGCTTGCCAACCGCGTGGCGCAGGTCATCGCGCGCGAATTGAAGGACAATGGCGTCGCTATCGACCTCGACCGAGGGACCATGCGCCTCACCGGCATCGCGGGACTGCCGACCTACAACCGCGGCATCGCGGACCACCAGTACCTCTTTGTAAACGGCAGGCCGGTGAAGGACCGTTTGCTGACGGGCGCGGTGCGCGGTGCCTATGCGGATATGCTGGCGCGCGATCGTCACGCCGTCCTCGCGCTGTTCCTCGATCTTCCTGCGGAGGATGTCGATGTGAACGTCCATCCGGCCAAGACCGAGGTGCGCTTTCGCGATGCCCAGGCGGTGCGCGGATTCATCGTTTCGGGATTGCGCCAGGCGCTGGCCACGGGCGACAAACGGAGCGCCCAATCACCCGATGCGGGCGCAATGTCGCGCTGGCAGCAGGAGCCGGTGCGTGATGAACCGTCGCCCGCGCTGCGTTCCATCTTCGAAGGACGCGACTGGTCGGCGCCGCAATCTCGCGTGTCGGAAGCGAACGCTGCCTGGCGCGGCGCAGAATCCGACATCATGGCCGCACCGCGAGGTCGCGCGGAAGAAGCCGCTCCCGTCAGCGCGCAGGAGCAGGACTTCCCTCTGGGGATCGCGCGCGGACAGGTCGCCAATACCTATATCGTGGCAGAGGCGAAGGACGGGCTCGTGCTGGTCGATCAGCACGCCGCGCACGAAAGACTGGTGCTGGAAAGGCTCAAGGCCGCAGGCGCAGAAGAAGCCGTCTCACGCAGCCAGGCACTGCTCATTCCCGAAGTGGTCGAGCTGGACGAGGTGTCCTGCGACCGCCTGGAAAGTGCTGCCGATGCGCTGGCATCTCATGGGCTTACCATCGAACGCTTCGGGCCGTCCGCGATGCTGGTCCGCAGTCTGCCACACGCCATCGCGCGGACCGATCCGGAAAAGCTTCTGCGCGATATCGATGACGATCTGGCGCTTAATGGGGAAGCGCTGCTGCTTGGCGAGAAACTCGACCTCGTGCTGGCGACGATGGCCTGTCATGGATCGGTCAGGGCAGGGCGCACGCTGCGGGTGGACGAGATGAACGCGCTCCTGCGCGAAATGGAACGCACCCCGCGTTCGGGACAATGCAACCATGGTCGGCCCACGTGGGTTAAGCTTTCCATGGAAGACGTCGAGAAACTGTTCGGACGACATTGATGCGCTGGATTATCGCGATTGCACCACTGGCCCTTGCCGCGTGCGGGCCGACGCCGGAAGATAAAGCTGCGGCGGATGCCCGGGCTGTTGCCGAGGTGGAGGCTAACCAGGAGCCGCCGCCCGAAGAGCTAGTCCCGTCTCCGATAACATTCGCGGATGTCGAAAGCGCCGATATGTTCGGTGCGGGTTGCAACGTGCTGCCGAAAACGGGCAGCGCGGGCGGGATCGCCATTGCCGTGGCCCAATCGGACGCCGGCTATTTCAAGCGTGACAACGAAATCATCCGCATGGCGTCAGACGCGGGCAGCAGGGAATTGCCTTATCTGGCACGCGAAAAATACAGCGGACTGGCCTATTCCATGCAGCTCGAGATCGATGAGGATGCTGGCAAGCAATCGGGGGATGAAACGATGGACTATCCATCGGTACTCACCATCAGGGACGCGCAGGATCGCGTCGTCTATCGCAATGTGGGCACGACCCAGTGCGGGGCGTGAGCTAGTCGGTTCCGTCCCGATCGCGCGTCGCGATCAATGCGTTCGACATCATCTCCAGCACCATGTCTCCGTCCTGGTTGAAGGTACGGATACGGCTTTTAAAGATACCCATTTCGGGGCGTGATGCGCTCCGGCGTTTCTCGATAATCTCGGTTTCGCAGCGCAGTGTGTCGCCGGGATAGACAGGTTTCTTCCAGCGCAATTCATCGACGCCGGGAGAGCCAAGACCGGCCGATTTCTCGGTCTTCATGTTCTCGACCATCATTGCCATGGTCATGCTGCAGGTGTGCCAACCGCTGGCAGAGAGACGCCCAAAATGCGTCGCTGCGGCAGCATCGTCATCGAGATGGAAGGGTTGCGGGTCGTACTTGCGGGCAAAGTCGGTGACTTCTTCGCGCGTGACTTCGTAATGTCCGAATTCGCGGCGGTCGCCGACCTTGATGTCTTCGTAGAATTTCATGCCGCAATCTCTGGATCACAGGGCAGGGCGAAGCAACATCCAAATGCCCATGCCCATCATGGCGAGGTTTTCGGTGAGCGATACGAAGCCGAGAGGTACGTTACCGCTGCCGCCGACGCAGGCGCATTTGATCTCGCGCTTCTGAATGTAGACGGCGTAGAACACGCTGACCGCACCCACGGTGCCGATGAATAAGGCGATCGGAACCGACACCGCCGGCAACAGGCGGCCTGCCATCAGGACTGCCGTCAACGCCTCCAGAAACGGATAGGCATAGGCGTAGGGGACGAAGCGGCGACCGAGCAGATCATAACCGACGAACATGCTCGAAAATTGCTCGACATCCTGCAGCTTGAGCATAGCCAGCATCGCCATCGAGAATGCGACGAACCACTCGGCGCCGCGCACGGTGACCGGCGACCCGTATACGAACATGCTCAGCGCAAATGCCAGGCCCGCAGCAACGGCGAAGACCGCGATGACGGGCTGGTAACTGGTTTCCCCTTTCTCGGGGACCTTGCGGTTGAAGAAGCGGCGCAAGTCTTCATGTCCGCCGATCCGCTTGCCGTCGATGAAGGTCTGCGGCGTGGTCTGGACATTGTGCTCAGCCTTGAAGGCGTCGGTTTCTTCGCGGGTGGTGAGGTGGTGATCCTCGACCGTGTAACCCTCGCTTTCGAGAAGGTACTTCGACTTGATTCCGTATGGACAGACGTGCTTGTCCATCACCATGCGATAAAGGCGAGCGGTTTTGGGACCGCCCGCCTTCTCGCTGTGTTCTTTGGTGGGCGCGTTCATGCCCTGTAGCTGGGCACACCCGCACTGGAGTCAAGCTCCGGAATGATGCGATAGCGGGCCAAGATCAGGCTGAAGAGCCCGAACAGCATCAGCCCGATCGCGGTGAGCGTGAACACGAACCCTTCGCCTGCAAGGCTGGCAACTGCGTCGCCAAGCGTCTTGATCTGGTCTGCACCGCCCGACATGAAGCCGGCCTGGATGAGCGACCAGCCGATGACGAGATAGACGACCGCGCGGGCGAGGAAGCCTGCGCCGCCAAGCCAGCGTGTGGCATCGGGGGCCTGCGCGCTGATACGGTTCATGAAGCTGCCGGTGAGGCCCTTCTTCGCCTGGTGTACTGCGGCCACGAAAAGCGCGATGCCAAGTGCACCGAGAACGAAACCGCCCAGATCGAAGGACAGCACGCCCGAGGCGGCTTCCTGCGCTCCGCCACTGCCGGAGCCGCCGCCCGAACCTTCGCTACCGGCAAACTTGTAGGCCGAATATGCCAGGGCGAGGTGGGCAATCCCGCTGCCGGCATGACCGATGCGCTTGCCCCAGCCCTTGGCGTCCGAGCCATTGTTCTCGATATCGAAGAACAGCGAGCAGAAGCGGAATAGGGCATAGGCAATAAGGCCGATGACCATGATCCAGAGGATGACGGTTCCGGCGGGATATTCCTCGATCGCGCGGAAAATGCCGTTCGTGCCTTCCGCGATCTTGCTGGAGCTCGTGAGAGCGATCAGTCCGAGGACAAAATACAGGATCGCGCGGCTGAAATAGCCCACGCGCACCAACCAGTTGAATTTCTCGGACTTGTCTACCACGCGCAAAGCTCCCTGTGTTTTGCATGCCTAACGGCAGGAGGGGGCGATGCGTTCCGTAGCTGCGCTTATTTAGCTTGGGGCAGAACCGAAAGGAACGGCTCCAGAGTACCATCCGCGCGATCGGCCTGCGGTAGTCCGACCAGGTGGCGCAGCAGCGGCGCGATACTGGTGTTCTGGAAGCTGGCGAGTTCGCGGCCCGCGGGGAAGGAGGGCCCGTTGGCGATAAACAGCGCAGCCATTTCCGGCGCGTACATGTCGAAGCCGTGATTTCCCCCGGTCCACGCATTGTTCGGGCGCGAGCGAGTGATGGTCCACCCCGTGTCCGGCAGGCAGAAGATCGGCGGAATGCGGCCGTGCGTGCCGTACTGGTACTTTGCCGGGATGGCGCTCTTCTCCCAGCATTTCATATTGGCGTGATCGGTTTCGACCAGCGCCTTCACCAGCGCTGCTTCGTTGCCTGCGGTCGGTTCGAAAGTCGCGTATGCGCCTGCTTCGACGAGGCGATAGAGGCTCTCGTCGAGTACCTCGTTGAGCGCGATGACGCGTTCGGAACTGGTTGCCGCCATGCCGTGATCCGAAACGATGACGAGATCGGCGGGCTGTCCGAGCTTGCGCAGTTCATCCGTCAGGCGAGCAATGTGACTGTCTACGTCGCGCAGCGCCGCGTCGACTTCTTCGCTATCGGGTCCTCCATCATGGCCGGCGGTGTCGACCGTGTCGAAATAAAGCGTCACGAACTCCGGGCGGATATCGGCGGGGCGCCTCGCCCAGTCGAGAACCGCGTTCACGCGCTGGGTGTTCGAGATCTGCATCGAGAATTGCTGCCAGTCGCTCGGCAGGACGCCGTCGGAGACTGGACCCCATCCTTGCGCCGTGCCGCCCCACGGAACGGCAGAGCCGGGCCAGAACATGGCCGCGCTGCGAATGCCGGCTTCTTCCGCCTCGACCCAGACCGGCCTGGCTTCGTTCCACCAATAGGGATCGACCGTCGCCATGGTGAACGGTTCTTCGGGGCGACCCTGGTCTTCCATCCGGTTGGCGGTGATCCCGTGATGATCGGGCACGAGGCCGGTCACCAGCGTCCAGTGGTTCGGGAAAGTCTTGGTCGGAAACGACGGACGCATCGAAGCGGTGACGCCGCCCTCTGCAAGTGCGGACAGGGTGGGGGTAAGTCCGCGCTCAAGATAGTCGGGATGGAAACCGTCGATCGAGACGAGGATCGTCATGCGCTCGCGCTGCTCCTCCACTACCGCAGGAGCGGAAGTGAGAGTTTCGACCTGCTGCGCACAGCCTGCCACGAGAGGCAGGAAGGCAAGGGCGAGGGCGGCCGTGAGCGAGCGCTTCATTCCGGGTACTCCGGTATCAGACGTTGAACTTGAAAAGCATGACATCGCCGTCCTGGACAAGGTATTCCTTGCCTTCCTGCCGCAGCTTGCCAGCCTCGCGGGCACCGCTTTCGCCATTGAGCGCGACGTAATCGTCATAGGCGATGGTTTCGGCGCGGATGAAACCCTTCTCGAAATCGGTATGGATTTCGCCCGCAGCCTGCGGGGCCTTGGCACCTTCGGGGAAGGTCCAGGCGCGTGCTTCCTTGGGGCCTGCCGTGAAAAAGGTGTTGAGCCCCAGCAGGCGGTATCCTGCGCGGATCACGCGGCTGAGGCCGCTTTCCTCGAGGCCCAGTTCGGCGAGGTATTCGGCGCGATCGTCGGCGTCCATCGCGACAAGCTCGCTTTCGATGGCGGCGGAAACCACCACGGCCTGCGCGCCCTCCGCTTCGGCCTTGGCGAAGACCAGCGCAGACAGATCGTTGCCCTTGGCGGCGTCTTCTTCACCGACATTGCAGACGTAGAGCACCGGCTTGGCGGTCAGCAGCTGCGCCTGTTCGAAAACGCGCGCTTCTTCTTCGTCCTTGGGTTCGGTCAGGCGGGCGGGCTTGCCGTCGCGCAGCAGGGCGAGGGCCTGGCCGAGCACGCTTGCGATCAGCTTGGCTTCCTTGTCGCCCGCGGTCGCACGCTTTTCGGCACTGGGAACGCGCTTCTCCAGGCTTTCCAGATCCGCCAGCATGAGTTCGGTTTCAACCACTTCGGCATCGGCGATCGGGTCGACCTTGTTGGCGACGTGCTGGATATCGTCGTCCTCGAAACAGCGCAGGACGTGAACCACTGCGTCGACTTCCCGGATGTTGCCGAGGAACTGGTTTCCAAGACCTTCGCCTTTGCTGGCACCCTTAACGAGGCCAGCGATATCGACGAACGCCAGCTGCGTCGGGATGATCTTGGCCGAACCGGCGATTGCGGCGATCTTGTCGAGCCGCTCGTCGGGGACTGCGACCTGGCCGACATTCGGCTCGATCGTGCAGAACGGATAGTTCGCAGCCTGAGCGGCCTGCGTTTCGGTCAGTGCATTGAAAAGGGTAGACTTGCCGACATTGGGCAGTCCGACGATCCCGCAACGGAAACCCATCGAAAACTCCGGATATAGTGATATGTGGCTGCCCTTAGCCGTGAGGTCACTCGATTGCCAGCTTCACGATCGGTTTAACCTTGTTTGCTAGGCCTGCCGGATGACCAGAACGCATTCCTTCCTGTCTCTCTTCGCCATTGCCGCTTCGCTGGCTGCCTGTTCGCCCGATCCGGACAGCAGCTTTGCACGCGGCGAGGAAGCTTTCGCCCAGCACGATTACCGCTCTGCTCGCGTTGCGCTGATCGCGGGACTGAGAGAGCGGCCCGAGAATCTGGAGATGCGTGCCATGCTTGCGCGTACCCAGATCGCGCTCGGCGATGGTGAAGGTGCGGTAGTCACACTGGATCGCCTGTCCGAAAGCGACAAGGCGCGTCCCGATTATGCCATCCTTCGTGGAGAAGCCGAAATCCTGCGTGGCCGTTTCGAAGAGGCCGTCGCATCGGTCGAGGGGCTCGAACTTGCGGGTGCCGACCGGATTCGGGCGCTGGCGTTACTGGCGGAAGGCGACATCGATGGTGCCGCCGCAGCCTTTGCGCTGGGGGAAGGGCGGGAGAGGCAGGATGCACGGCTACTGTCTTCCTATTCCCGTTTTGAGCTTGCGCGCGGCGACAAGGATAAAGCGGCAGCACTCGCATCGCGGGCGATCGGGGTCGACCAGACTTCGATCGATGCTCACCTCGCCTCCGCGCTCGTCGCCCGGGCACGGGGCAAGCTGCCCGTGGCCCTGAGATCTTACGAGACTGCTCTCGGCATGCATTCTGCCAATTTCGAAGCTCGGCTCGGTAAGGCCGAAGTGCTGGTCGAGATGGAAGACTTCCAGGCGGCGGCACCCCTGGTGGCGGCCCTCACGAAGGAAGCCCCCGAGAACCGTGCGATCGAATTGCTGCGCGCCAAACTGGCCGCGCGCGATGAGGATTGGGCGCAAGTGCGCGATATCCTGCAACGCTACGAGGGAGAAATGGACGAAAGCCCGGGCTTGCGACTGGCCTATGGTGAGGCCCAGCTCGAACTTGGTTACCCGGTGCAGGCATTGGCACTGCTTCAGCCGATGCTGAACGCGAACTCGTCGCGCCGCGATCTCAGGGTCTTGGTGGCACGTGCGCAGATGAAGGCCGGAAACGCGCAGGACGCGCTCGACGTGATCGAGCTTGTGGCAATCAGGCCAGACGCGCGACCGGAAGAACTGGCGCTCGCGTCGGAGGCGGCCAAGGCGCTCGGCAATCCAAAAGCGGCCGAATACGCTTCACGCGCAAACGAGGTAACCCCGCAGTGGATCGGCGGTGAACTGGCCAAGGCGGACCAGGCCCTGCGCAATCGCCAGTGGGCAAGCGCAGAGGCGAGCTACGAAGCGATTCTGCGCCGCGGCGGAGCGCGCAATGCGATGGTTCTGAACAACCTCGCCTTCGCCAAATCACGTCTCGGCAAGAAAGATGCCGCGCTCAAGCTGGCGCTTGAAGCGGTGGAGGCGTCTCCCGATAATGCGTCGATACTCGATACGGCAGGTACGTTGCTCGTCGAGACAGGGTCGCGCGAGCGTGGTGTCGAAATGCTGGAAAAAGCTGCCGCTCTCGAACCCAACAACGCTCGCATAGCCCGGCGGCTTGCGGCAGCGCGCAAACCCTGATCGCAAGCGCCCAAAAGCAAACGGCACCCCAACCGGAGTTGGCGTGCCGCTTACCCTCAATGAACTGGTTTAGCTGTAGGAGACGGTCGCGAGCGCCGGCTTCACTTCGCGGCGGCGACGGGTGCCGGCGAAGATCATCAGGGCAGCAAGGCCGAAGAGCAGCATCATGTTCGGCTCCGGCACTTCATTGCCAGAGCTGGTGCTGGTCGTAACCTGGCGTCCGCTGGCGGAAGAGATGGCGCCTGCGCCGCTGACCGACTGGTAGCGAACGTAGAAATCGTCGAGAGTGAGGCTGCTGAGCGCGCTATCGAACGAAAGTGCGAGCGTGCCGGAGCCGGATTCGCCACCGGCAACACCACCCCTGTTACCTGCGCACGAGCCGGTATTCGCGGCCTGGAAGCAGACATCGACAGTGCCGATCTGGTTGGGATAATTGCTGTCCGTGTTGGTGAAATTGTAGGTGCCGGTGCTGGTCGCGCCGCTGATCTCCGGGTCGGTGTTGAATGCGAAGCTGGAGACGAGGGAATCGACGCCCGCATCGGTATCGCTCGTATTGGCCATCGAATAGTCGAAATTATAGACATTGCCGACGATGGAAGTCAGCGTGAGGATGAGCTGTGAGCTCAGGCCATCGACCGTGACATCGCCATTCACGAAGCCATCGAAATCGATGGTGAAGCTTTCGCCAACCTCATTAGCGTCGAGCAGGATGGGTTCTGCCGCTGCGGGAGTCGAGGCAAGGAGGCCGAGGCCTGCAACTGCCGAAAACACAAGATTACGCGTATTCATCAAACCATCCCCACCGAAAGGTAAACCTGCCTTTAGCCAAGTTCGTCAGCCCTGTCACTAAAATTGCATTTGGTGAAACCGTTTGAACAGGCTGTTTCATTTGGAGACACGTTTCGTCCCGCGGACTGCTATTCCTCTTGCTGGCGAAGCGCGATTTCGCTCATGAATCGGGCGTCGTCGCCCTTTGCGAGCCAGTCTGCCTCAGCCGAAATTGCGCCAAGCATATCGGTCAGATCGTCCATTTCCGCCTTCGCATAATTGCCAAGGACATGACCGGTAACGCGGTCCTTGCTGCCAGGATGGCCGATACCGATTCGCACGCGGCGGAAATCCGGCCCGAGATGCTGGTTGATGGAGCGCAGCCCATTGTGTCCGGCTAGGCCGCCACCCCGCCGGACCTTGATCTTGAACGGCGCCAGATCAAGCTCGTCGTGAAACACGGTCAGGTCCTCTACGCCCAGCTTGTAAAACCGCAGCGCCTCGCCAACCGACCGTCCGCTATCGTTCATATAGGTTGCAGGCTTTAGCAGCAGGATTTTCTCGCTACCGATGCGGCCTTCCTGCGCCCAGCCGGAGAACTTCTTCTGCACCGGCCCGAAGCCGTGCATCTCCGCGATCACGTCGCACACCATGAACCCGATATTATGCCGGTGAAGGGCGTATTTGGGTCCGGGATTTCCTAGGCCAGTCCAGATCTGCATGGGCCAGCGCCATAAAGCCTGCGCGCGTCAGGGCAAGTCGCAGCGTCAGTCGTGCACGGCCTTCACCAAGGGGCCGAGGAAGGGCGAGCCGCCGAGCCAGTCGACCTGTGTCCGCGCGCAGACCTCGTTGATCGCCGCCTGCGGGATGCTTCCGCCACTGACGGGAACGCGGACGGGCCGCGTGCCCGCCGGCATGGCGAGGACACGGGCCATGGCGCGCGGTACGTCCATCGGATCCGCACTGCGACCTGAACCGTCTTCCTGCCCCATCCGCGCAACCACCTGCGGATAGCCGGAGGTGTGCACGCCATCCGCACGGTCCTTCAGCTCGCCCGAATAGCGGTTGCGATTGACCCAGACCTTGGTCGGATAACCGCCGGGCTCGATGACCGTGACTTCGATATTGTGGGGCACCAGCTCGTAGGCGAGCTGTTCGCCCATCGCTTCCACGGCGAACTTGGTCGCCGAATAATGCCCACCATAAGGAATGATGACCCGGCCGAGCTGGCTGGAGATACTGAAGATATGGCCGCTCTTGCGCGACCGCATTCCCGGCAGGACTGCCCGAACGAGCCGGTGATAGCCGAAGACATTCGTATCGAATGCAAGCTTCGTCGCTTCCATGTCCTGTACTTCGACGGGGCCGGTGATCCCGATGCCTGCATTGTTGACGAGCACGTCCATGGGGCCACCATTGATACGCTCCGCTTCGGCGACGGCGGCGAGAACCATTTCGTCATCGAGCACGTCCAACTCGATCACGTGCAGGTCGAGGTTCTTTTCGGCCGCCAGCTTCTCCAGTTCCTCAGCCTCGGCGCGGGGAAGGTTGCGCATTGTGGCGAACACTTTTGCGCCGAGTTCGGCGAAGTGGACGGCGCTCAGCCTGCCGAACCCGCTGGAGCAGCCTGTAATCAGGATCGCCTGGCCCGACAGGTCCGGCGGACTGGGGACGGTCTCGCCCTGCGCTTTTGTGGTAGCGGCGGCGAGGGCCCCGGTGGCGGCTGCCCCTGCGAGAAGGGTGCGGCGATTGATCGACGGCATGGGCTTGGCTCCTTGTTCGCCAGCCAGCCTAACGCATCATCTGCATAAACGAAAACGCCGGACTTCGTGGTGAAGCCCGGCGTTTCGATTTTTCCGGATCGGAAGGAGGGGCGATTACTCGCTCTTGTCTTCCTGTTCCTCGGCCGCGTCTGCGTCCGGACCTTGCTCGGTAGCAGCGGTTTCGCCAGCTTCCATGCCTTCGCCGGTCTGGTCTTCGCCTTCGCCTTCGGTTTCCGACTTCTTCAGAGCGGACGGAGCAACGAGAGTGGCGATGGTGAAGTCGCGGTCGGTGATCGCGCTTTCGCTACCTGCGGGCAGCGTAACTTCGCTGATGTGGATCGAATCGCCGACTTCCTTGCCGGTGACGTCGATTTCGATTTCGCCCGGGATCTTGTCGTTTTCGCAGACCAGTTCCAGCTCGTGACGGACAACGTTGAGAACGCCGCCCTTCTTGAGGCCCGGCGAAGCTTCTTCGCTGATGAAGACTACGGGGACCGAAACTTCGATCTTGCCGCCCTTGACCATGCGGAAGAAGTCAACGTGCTCGGGGCGATCGTTGACGGGGTGGAGCGACACGTCCTTGGGAAGGGTCTTGATCTTCTTGCCGCCGAGTTCGA
The DNA here is from genome assembly GCF_002795865.1 of Qipengyuania seohaensis. NCBI lineage: Bacteria > Pseudomonadati > Pseudomonadota > Alphaproteobacteria > Sphingomonadales > Erythrobacteraceae > Qipengyuania > Qipengyuania seohaensis. Next base: position 69,076 of record NZ_CP024920.1, on the reverse strand, counting down.
TTTCGACGATCGAGTTCATGAAGTGGCCGGAGTTGAGCTGCTTGACCAGCTCCTTGGCTTCAACGTGAATCAGGGTGGGTTCTTCCTTGCCGCCATAGATTACGGCGGGGACGCGGCCTTCACGACGCAGTGCACGGGAGGCTCCCTTGCCAGCCCGTTCGCGCGCCTCGGCCGGAAGTGTCAGAGCATCGCTCATGTCGCTTACCTTTCGAATGCATTTGAGTACTTCGGTCCGCCACGCCTCCAGGGATGACCATGACGCCGAAGGGCGCGCCTATAGCGGTATCGAGCGCAAAAGCAAGCTCGAAGCCTACTGGATGCGCCTGATCGTGAAGCCGCGCTGTTCCAGAAGCGACTGGACGCTGTCTTTGCCCAGCAAATGCCCCGCGCCTACTGCTATCAGCGGCTTGTCCGATGCACTGAGCAGGTTTTCGATCTGAGCGGCCCATGCCCTGTTACGCTGGACGAGCAAGGCGTCCCTTAGTTCTGGATCGGCAAGGAGTCCCTGCCGGGTGGTCTGCTCCAGCGCGGGAAGATCGCCGCGCGACCAGATCGCCGCGAGATCGACGCGATCCTCTGGCTCCTTCGCCACCTCTTCGATAATTGCCTGGAGCAAGTCGCGCTGTTCCTTTTCGGGCAGGCCATCGAATATGGAGAGCTGCAGTCTGGCGCCTTCGAGCTCGACAATCTCGCGATCCTGGAATTGTTCGAGCAGGACCTTGTCGGCACCATATTCGCTCGAATGGGCGCGCCCGAACTCGGCGAGGGCAAGGGCGGCGGCCCATGTCTCCATCGGGTCGAACGAGCCTGCATCGACACCTTCGCGGTTTTCGATTGCCCTCAGCCTATCGCGCGATAGCGGATCGACCCGTGCGTAAAGCGGTGAACCGGGCGGGCCATCGTAGGCGAGCGAGCGGAACAGTTCCTCCAGTCCGCGCCGATCGTCCAGACCCGACACCTCCACCACCAGCATATCGGCATCGGCGGCGATGTCTTGAAGCTGGGGGGATTGCCAGTCCAGATCGCTGGGCAGGGCGTGCACAGTCCCGAACAACCACCCCTCGGTCAGGTCATCGGGGCCGGTGATCTCCCATGCGGCCGGATATTCGGCAGCGGGATCGTCGTCATCCCTATCGCCCTGACAGGATGCCAGCGCGAGAACAGAAATCAGGGGCAGGGCCCAGCGCGCCATCAGCGGATACGGGTTACCGTCAATCCGCGCGTTTCGAGGAAGGACTGGACGCTCTTCTCTCCCGCGAGGTGGCCCGCACCGACGGCGACGAAGACAGTGCCGGATTGATCCATCCTGTCGTCGATCCAGTCGGCCCATCTAGCGTTGCGATCGTACAGGAGGGCGGAAGCGAGCGTTTCGTCGGAAAGGCCGGCATTCATGATCGTGGCCAGTTCCTCCACATCGCCATCCATCCATTCGACGACCATCCGGTCGACCATTTCGATCATGGCGTTCGGATTGCGCGCCGAGGACATCAGGAACTCGATCTGCGCTTCCTGCGGCAGGGCATCGAAAATGGCGATCTGTCCTTCTAGGGTTTCGAACGCTTCGCGCTTTCGGTCCGTCCCGCCGTTGGTGTCGATGATCTTCTCGACGCCGCTTTCCGGATCGTAGCCCTTTTGCAGCAACGGCAGGATGGCCATCGTCATTCCGGCGAACCACGGTTCGAACCGATCGAATGCACCGGGCGGCATGCCGAGCGAGCCAAGCGCGCTTTCATAGGCCACGCGGTCTTCTTCGGTGAGCATGTCGCGCAAGGAACTGTCGGCGCGAAGCGTGGCATTGCGGGCGATCGCAAGCTGGCTGGCCGGATCGTTCATTTCGTCCGGCAGTATCTCCGTCACAATGGTATCGGAAGCGGCGAGGGCGCTGGAAATCTCCTCGTCGAACCATTCGATATCGTCGGGCAAGGCATGCACCGTCCCGAAGAGGTATATCTTCGTGTCGGCGTCGGACACGCTCCATATTGCCGGGCCGCTCGATACTTCCTCGACCGGCGCAGCCGCCGTTTCGACGGGCGCGCCATAAGCACAGGCGGAGATCGACAGGAGCCCGAATACCGAGGCGGCCATCGTAAAAGTCTTGCGCTGGGTCATTGTCGTTTCGTCCAATCCTAGTCGGTCAGCTACTCTAGTCGCTCCGGCCGATCTGACAGACCACGCAACGGGCCGTCCTGACAAGCGGAAAAACCGTCTATGCCATCTTGTTCCGGCTCAAGAGCCCTGGTGCAATCGCCCCTTGGCCGGTCGTGGCCGCGTTGCATTGCGGCATTGACCCGTTTTCGCCCTTGCGCCATTGCGCCGCGCATGGACCGCAATCCCCAAAAATCCTTCCAGGATATGATCCTTGCGCTGCACGATTTCTGGAGCGCGCATGGGTGCCTGATTCTCCAGCCCTACGACATGCGTATGGGCGCGGGCACCTTCCACACTGCCACTACGCTGCGCGCGCTGGGGCCGGAGCCGTGGAACGCGGCCTTCGTGCAGCCCTGCCGCCGCCCGACAGATGGTCGCTATGGCGAGAACCCGAACCGCCTGCAGCACTATTACCAGTATCAGGTAATTCTGAAGCCGAGCCCGCCGGACATCCAGGACCTTTACCTTGAAAGCCTGCGCGTGATCGGCATCGATCCACTGAAGCACGATATCCGCTTCGTGGAAGACGACTGGGAAAGCCCGACGTTGGGCGCATGGGGGCTGGGCTGGGAAGTCTGGTGCGACGGGATGGAGGTGACCCAGTTCACCTATTTCCAGCAGATGGGCGGCTTCGACTGCAAGCCTGTCGCGGGCGAGCTGACCTACGGCCTCGAACGCCTCGCCATGTACATCCAGGGCGTCGACAACGTTTATGACCTCGATTTCAACGGGCAGGGCGTCACCTATGGCGACGTCTTCCTCGAGAACGAGAAGCAGATGTCGAAGTGGAATTTCGAGGTCGCGGAGACCGACGCGCTGTTCGACCTGTTCAACAAGGCCGAGGCCGAGTGTAAGAACGCGCTTGCGCACAACGTCCCTATCGCCGCCTACGAGCAGGCGGTGGAGGCGAGCCACATCTTCAACCTCCTCCAGGCGCGCGGGGTGATCAGCGTGCAGGAACGTGCCAGCTACATGGGCCGCGTCCGCGACCTCGCGCGCGGGGCTTGCGAAGCGCATATGGAAAAGGAAGCGCCCGTGTGGGCCGAGAAATATCCGGAGTGGTCGAAATGAGCGACTTTCTCCTCGAACTGCGCAGCGAAGAAATCCCCGCCCGTATGCAGGCCGGTGCGCGCGCCGAGCTCGAAAAGCTGTTTCGCCGCGAGATGGATGCCGCCGGTGTCGAATGCGGCGAGATCACCGTCTGGTCGACCCCGCGTCGCCTCGCGCTGATTGCGCGCGGCCTGCCGGAAGCCACCGAGGCGGTCAGCGAAGAGTTGAAGGGGCCGCCGGTTGGTGCTCCCGACCAGGCGCTTGATGGTTTCTGCCGCAAGGCGGGCGTCGATAAGGGCAATCTCGAAACGCGCGACGTGAAGGGCAGGGCGACCTATTTCGCCGTGAAGAACGTGCCCGGCCGCGCGACGAAGGACCTGCTCGCCGAGGCGATCCCCGCGATCATCCGCGACTTCAGCTGGCCCAAGTCGATGCGCTGGGGCGCTGCCTCTATCAGCACCGAGAGCCTACGCTGGGTACGCCCGCTGTCGGGCATCGTCGCGCTACTGGGTGACGACGTAGTCGAATGTGAGGTGCATGGCGTTACCTCCGGCTCGGTCACGCTCGGTCACCGCTTCCACCATTCGGGCGACATCACCATCGGCAATGCCGACGATTACGCGAAGAAGCTGCGCGCCGGGCACGTTATCGTAGACCATGCGGAACGGCAGGACCTGATCCGCTCGGGCGCGGCAAAGGTTGCCTCCAAAGCCGGTCTCAAGCTGGTCGAGGACGAGGGGCTGGTGATCGAGAACGCGGGCCTCACCGAATGGCCGGTCCCGCTGCTCGGCCGGTTCGAGGAAGACTTCCTCGAGGTCCCGCCCGAGACGATCCAGCTGACCGCGCGCGTGAACCAGAAGTATTTCGTCTGCGAGGACGAGGCGGGCGAGCTCGCCAACGCTTTCATCTGCACCGCCAATATCGAGGCGGAAGACGGCGGCGCGCGCGTGGTCGACGGCAACCGCAAGGTCCTCGCCGCCCGTCTGTCCGACGCGCGCTTCTTCTGGGACGTCGACCGCAAAAAGACCCTCGCCGAACACGCCAAGGGCCTCGAGCGCATCACCTTCCACGAGAAGCTGGGCACCGTCGCCGACAAGGTCGAACGGGTGGCGAAGCTGGCCCGCTGGCTGGTCGAGGAAGGCGTGGTCAAAGGTGCCGATGCGGACATGGCCGAACAGGCCGCGCGCCTCGCCAAAGCCGACCTCGTCACCGAAATGGTCGGCGAGTTCCCTGAACTGCAGGGCCTCATGGGCGGCTACTACGCCCGCGCCGAGGGTCTGCCCGATGCGGTCGCCGACGCGATCCGCGATCATTACAAGCCGGTCGGGCAGGGCGATGAGGTTCCGAGTGCCCCGGTAACAGTGGCGGTGAGTTTGGCGGACAAGCTGGATACGCTCGCAGGCTTTTTCGTGATCGGCGAGAAGCCCTCTGGCTCAAAGGATCCTTTCGCTCTGAGAAGGGCTGAATTAGCGATTATTCACCTCATCACCAAAAACAGCCTCCGGTCGAGCTGGGAGGATCTACACGCCACAGCGTCTGATGGACACTACGGGAGTGCACTGACCGCTCGTCTCAAGCGCTATGGCGAGAAGCTATTGGGCTTCGACGCCTATCGCTATCCTGACCGACCTGACCAAGATGATTCTATCGGCATCGGTCCTGAGGACGTACACAACTGGTCCTTCGAGGCAGAGAAGGTTAGCCGGGGCATCACTGACGCTCAGAAACCTCTATCAGAATTTCTGATTGACCGCCTCAAGGTCCAGCAGCGCGAGGCGGGCGTTCGCCATGACCTCATCGACGCGGTGTTCGCGCTCGGCGGCGAGGACGATCTCGTCCGCCTGCTCGCGCGGGTGAAGGCGCTCCAGTCCTTTATGGACACCGAGGACGGCGCCAACCTGCTCGCAGGCTACAAGCGTGCCGCCAACATCCTTAAGAAGGAAGACTGGCACGGCGCCGAGGGTGAGATCGCGCGTACCGGCGAGGAAGACCCGTTGGCGCTGGTCGACGATCCCGACATGAAGGCGGTGATCGATGCCAAGATGAACGAGCGTCATGCCAAGGAGCTTTCCTACGAGCCCGAAACGGCTGAAAAGGCGCTGATGGATGCCTTGGCGACTTCGGAGCCGGCGGCGGCGAGGGCCATTGAGGCGGAAGACTTCTCCGGCGCGATGGCGGCTCTCGCTTCCCTGCGCGCACCCATCGACCGTTTCTTCGATGAAGTGACGGTAAATGCGGATGAAGAAAACAAGCGGGCACATCGGCTCGACCTGCTTGCAGCCTTCCGTGCTGCAGTGCACAAAGTCGCCGACTTCTCTCGTATCGAGGGCTAATCCCTTCGATACGAGTGTCACCTTTGGCAGGCCGCCCTTGATCCGCGGAATTCCGCGGGTTCGACGGCAGAAATTGCGGGCGACACACTGTCGCCTTTGTAAACTTTGAGGGATATTACGTGACGGATACAGTCTTCACCTTCGGCGGCGATGCTCCGCATACGAATGCCCGGCAGAAGGACAAGACAGTTACCGGCGGTAAAGGCGCTAATCTTGCCGAAATGGCCAGCATCGGCCTGCCGGTCCCTCCCGGCTTCACCATCGCTACCGAGGAATGCCTCAAATACCTCGAGCATGGCGGCGAGTTCGCTCCTGAACTGCGCAAGGCGATGGAGGTTGCGCTGACCCATATCGAACGCACCGTCGGCAAGGGGTTCGGCGATGCGGCGGATCCGCTGCTCGTCTCGGTCCGCTCGGGTGCGGCTGTTTCGATGCCCGGCATGATGGACACCGTCCTCAACCTCGGCCTGAATGACGAGACGGTGGAAGGCCTCGCGAAGACGTCGGGCGACGAACGCTTCGCCTGGGACAGCTACCGCCGCTTCATCCAGATGTATTCCGACGTGGTGCTTGGCCTCGATCACGGCCTGTTCGAAGAAGCGCTGGAGATAACCAAGGAAGATAACGGCTTCTACGCCGACACGGAAATGTCGGCCGATGACTGGAAGGTGCTGGTCGCCGAGTACAAGCGAATCGTCGCAGAAGAGCACGACGCGCCGTTCCCGCAGGACCCGACCGAGCAGCTCTGGGGCGCCATCCGCGCCGTATTCGACAGCTGGGACAGCGAACGCGCCAAGGTCTACCGCCGCCTCAACGATATTCCCCACGACATGGGCACCGCCGTCAACGTGCAGGCCATGGTGTTCGGCAACATGGGCGATACCAGCGCGACGGGCGTCGCCTTCACCCGCGATCCTTCGACCGGCGAGAAGGCCTATTACGGCGAATGGCTGGTCAATGCGCAGGGCGAGGATGTGGTAGCCGGGATCCGCACCCCGCAGTACCTGACGAAGGCTGCGCGCGAGGCGGCAGGCGCCAAGCCCCTGAGCATGGAAGAGGCGATGCCCGAAGCCTATGCCGAACTGGCGCGCCTGTTCGACCTGCTGGAACGGCATTACACCGACATGCAGGACATCGAATTCACGGTGCAGCAGGGCAAGCTGTGGCTGCTGCAGACCCGCAACGGCAAGCGCACGGCCAAGGCCGCGCTCAAGCTGGCGGTCGACATGGTCGGCGAAGGCCTGATCGACGAAAAGACCGCGATCCTGCGGGTCGATCCGATGGCATTGGACCAGCTTCTCCACCCTACGCTCGACCCCGATGCGCCGCGCGATGTGCTGACCACCGGCCTTCCGGCCTCGCCGGGTGCGGCAAGCGGCAAGATCGTGCTCGATGCCGATACGGCGGAATTGTGGGCCAATCGCGGCGAGAAGGTCATTCTCGTCCGTGTCGAAACCAGCCCGGAAGACATCCACGGCATGCACGCGGCGACCGGCATCCTGACCGCACGCGGCGGCATGACGAGTCACGCAGCCGTGGTTGCGCGCGGAATGGGCCGTCCGTGTGTCTCCGGTGCATCTCAGGTGGCGATCGCGCGTGAAGGGCGGACGCTGACGATCGGTAATCGCGAGCTCAAGGAAGGCGATACGATCACGATCGACGGCGCCAACGGCCAGGTCATGGCGGGCGAGGTCGCCACTATCGAGCCCGAGCTGGCCGGCGACTTCGGCGTGCTGATGGAATGGGCCGACAAGCACCGCCGGATGCGCGTGCGGACCAATGCGGAGACGGAAACCGAATGCCGCATGGCGCGCCAGTTCGGTGCGGAAGGCATCGGCCTTTGCCGGACCGAGCACATGTTCTTCGATGCCGACCGCATCAGCCTGGTTCGCCAGATGATCCTTGCCGAGGACGAGAACGGGCGCCGCGCAGCGCTGGACCAGCTGCTGCCCGAACAACGCAGCGATTTCGTCAAGATCTTCGAAGTCATGGTGGGGCTTCCCTGCACGATCCGTCTTCTCGATCCGCCACTCCACGAATTCCTGCCGCATGGCGATGCCGAGTTCGAGGACCTGGCCAAGGCGACCGGCATTACCGTCGATAAGCTGCGCCGCCGTGCGGGCGAATTGCACGAATTCAACCCGATGCTGGGCCATCGTGGGTGTCGTCTCGGGATCACTTATCCCGAAATCTACGAGATGCAGGCGCGCGCGATCTTCGAGGCTGCGTGCGAAGTCGCCAAGTCGAGCGGCGAGGCACCTGTCCCTGAAATCATGATCCCGCTGGTTGCCACTCGGCGCGAACTCGAATTGCTCAAGGACGTGGTCGACAAGGCGGCCAAATCGGTGTTCGAATCCTCCGGCTGCACTGTCGAATATCTCGTCGGCACGATGATCGAACTGCCGCGTGCGGCGCTCATGGCGGGCGAAATTGCCGAAGTCGGTGAATTCTTCAGCTTCGGCACGAACGACCTTACCCAGACGACGCTGGGCGTCAGCCGCGACGATGCGGGCCGCTTCCTCACGACCTATGTCGACAAGGGCATCTTCGCGCGCGATCCCTTCGTCAGCCTCGATATCGATGGCGTCGGCCAGCTGGTCGAACTGGCGGCAGAGCGGGGCAGGGCCACACGCGCTGACATAAAGCTGGGCATTTGCGGCGAACATGGCGGCGATCCGGCCAGCATCGCGTTTTGCGAGGCTACCGGGCTCGATTACGTCAGTGCCTCGCCCTACCGCGTCCCCATTGCTAGGTTGGCGGCAGCGCAGGCCAGTTTACGCTAGTCTTTCCAGCCGGTTAGGGTCAGAATCTCGAAGGTTTCGATTACCCGGCCGTGATCGTTAGCGCCGGATAGGAATGCCTCTCGCGCTCTTTCGAGAGATGCCTTGCAGAGCGGAGGTGGTGCGGAGGCAAGGCTGGAGCCGAGGCCTTGGTCGCGCAGGTCCTGCACCAGTCGGTCGAGCGATTTGAAGGCCACCTCCACGCTCCGGCTGTCGACCACCTGGCGGCGGAACAGGGCTCTTTGCATGAGCCCGGATGCCGAAGCGTTGTCCACCAGCGGATGCATTCGTGCCGAGGGTCGGTCCGGTTCGGCCGCGATCATGGCGCGGCGCAGGTTCGCAAGGCTTCCAGCGCCGATCAAGCTGGCGAGCAGGATGCCGTCCTGGGCGAGTGCGGCGCGCAGGTGGAGCAGGGCACCAGGCAGGTCGTTCACCCGGCCGAGTGAGGCGAGGCTGACGATCAGGTCGAACGGACCGCTTCGTAGCGGCGCCTCTTCGTCGAGGCTGCGCACGTCCGTCTCTTCAACCGCTGCGCCGTTGCCTCTTAGCGACAGGGCCAGCGTGCCGGTCCAGTCCCCGACCACCAGCACGCGCTTCGGGGCAAGCCGAATGAATTCGAGCCGTTCGAGAACGTCCTCGACCATGTCGTCCATCACGTATCGCGCGGCGTCGCGCTGGGACTGGCGTACCAGCAGGCGGCGCAGGCCTGCGATCCGGCGTTGGCGCGAGAAAATGCGGGGAGGCGACCGTGTTTCCATGCTGGGCGCACTGCCGCTCTTGCCAGCGCGATGCAAGCGCGGCACGACAACGGCATGGGGAGATTAGCCACAATCAGAAAGCATTTGCGCGACGGCGCGGCCCCCGTTGTCGATCTCGTCTATCCCCCGCGCTGTCCAGCTTGCGGCGATGCGATCGGCGAACATGGCGGCCTGTGCCAGGAATGCTGGAGCGGGCTAGCCATTCCGGGCGATCCAAGTTGCAGCCTGTGCCAGCGCCCATTCGGCGAAGGTGCGAGCGAGCAGGAGCGGATATGCGCACCATGCCTCGGCAAGAAACCCATTCACGACGGTATCGCTGCCGGAACGCTATATACGGACATTTCACGCAAGCTCGTCCTCGGGTTTAAGCATGGACGCAAAATCGGCCTTGCACCTTTGCTCGCCCGGCTCATGGCGGCGCGCGTTCCTGCGGGGCCGGAAGGACGGCTGATCGTCCCCGTTCCCCTGCATCGCTGGCGCCTTTGGACACGTGGCTTCAACCAGGCGGCCTTGCTCGGGCGGGAACTTGAACGGGCAGGGCGCGGCAGGATGGTGGTCGATGCGCTGGAGCGGACGAGGGCGACACCCAGCCTCGGCGGGATGGGCGCTAAGGCCCGTGCGAAGATTCTCGGCGGTGCAATAAGAGTTCGCGCGTCCATGGCAGCTCGGCTTGAGGGTCGCGATATTCTTCTGATCGACGACGTGCTGACCAGCGGCGCGACAAGCGAGGCCTGCGTCCGCGCGCTAAAGCGGGCAGGTGCGAAGTCAGTCGTGATCTGCTGTTTCTCGCGGGTCCTCGACGAAGCACTTGCTAGCGCCACGCAACAGAACCTTTCCAAATAACCGAAACGCCCGGAACCTTCCGGTCCCGGGCGCCACGTGACGAAATACACCGGACCCGTCTTGCGACATGATGCAACCCCCCCAGTATGCATCGGGTCCTATCCCTCATCGTTACCGGGTGCGCCGCATTAGTACCCCCATGCGGCAGCGGACCCGGGACCCCCTGAACCTGAGCTATCTCGCGATACCCGTGATCCGGTTGGCAGACCTCACATTGCCTGCGAGAAGGAACATCACCCAAACATCGCGTTCGTTGAATAGGCATTCGCGATTTGGGTCGATTTTGAAACACCCTTGTGGTTATCGTGCAACAAGCTGTCGTATTTTTACAAAACGGACCATTCCATGAGCATTTCCAAGACCGAACGCGAGCAGGGCAAGGTCTTTGCACCCAAGTTCGATGCCAACGGATTACTCACCGCAGTCATCGTGAACGCAGCGAATCGCGAGGTCCTGATGGTCGCTTTCATGGACGCAGAGGCGCTGGACAAGACGCTGGAGACCGGGCTCGCTCACTTTCATTCCCGGTCTCGCGGCAAGCTGTGGTTGAAGGGCGAAACGTCGGGCAATGTCCTGCGGGTCGAAGAGATCATGGTCGACTGTGACCAGGATACCCTGGTCGTCTCCTGCAGTCCGGCAGGACCGACCTGTCATACAGGCGCGACGCGCTGTTTCTATCGCAAGCTCGAAGACGGCGTTCTCCAACCCGTCAATACTTGACGCTTACGTAAACGTTGCGTTAGAAGAGAGGCATGTCTCAGCCTCTCAGAAATCCTTCCGCGAACGAAGATTCCGATCGCCGTCATGCTGGCGCTCATCTCGAACGTCCGGACAAGCTCGAACGTGAGCAATACTCGATCTCCGATCTGACGAGCGAGTTCGAGTGCACGGCGAGGGCGCTTCGTTTCTACGAGGACGAGGGCCTGATCGCTCCCTCCAGGGTCGGTCTGACGCGGATTTATTCCAAGCGTGATCGCGCCCGCCTCGCTTGGATCATGCGCGCGAAGAACGTGGGCTTCTCGCTCACCGAAATCCGCGAGATGATCGACCTTTACGATCTCGACGACGGACGCGCGGAACAGCGCCGCGTTACCCTGGAAAAATGTCGCCGCCACGTGGCCAAGCTCAAGGCACAGCGTGCGGACATCGACAGTTCCATAAAGGAACTGACCGAGTTCATCAGCCTGGTCGAAGACCAGCTCGACTAGTTTCAAACACCTCCCCGGCGAGACCCCCGCCACACGATTAGATATTTCTCCAAGGACTAGACATGCCAATCTACACCGCACCCACCCGTGACACCCGCTTCGTCGTGAACGAGCTGCTGGAACTCGGCAGCTACGGAAACCTGCCCGGTTTCGAAATGGTCAGCGAAGACGTGACCGAAGCGGTCATCAACGAAGGCGGAAAGTTCTGTGCCGAGGTGCTGGCTCCGCTCAATCGCATCGGCGATGAACACGGCTGCGTGCGCAACGAAGACGGCTCGGTCACCACGCCCCCCGGCTTCAAGGAAGCGTTCGACCAGTTCCGCGAGGCCGGTTGGGGCACGATCGCTGCTCCGGAAGAATTCGGCGGACAGGGTATGCCGCACGTTCTCGGCTTCGTGATGGAAGAGTTTATCGCCAGCGCCAACCAGGCGTTCGGCATGTATCCGGGCCTTACCAATGGTGCGATTTCGGCACTGATCGCCAAGGGTTCGCAGGAGCAGAAGGAGAAATATCTCCCCAAGATGATCTCCAACGAGTGGACCGGCACCATGAACCTGACCGAACCCCATTGCGGAACGGATTTAGGCATGATCCGCACCAAGGCTGTGCCGAATGGCGACGGTTCGTATGCGATCACGGGTACCAAGATCTTCATCTCCGCCGGCGAACACGACATGGCGGACAACATCATCCACCTCGTGCTGGCAAAGACCCCGGGCGCACCGGATTCGACCAAGGGCATCTCGCTGTTCGTGGTTCCGAAGTTCATCGTAAACGAGGATGGCACTCCGGGTGAGCGCAACGGCGTTTCGTGCGGCTCGATCGAGGAAAAGATGGGCATCCACGGAAACTCCACCTGCGTGCTCAACTATGACGGTGCGACGGGCTGGATGGTCGGCGAAGAGAACAAGGGACTCGCTGCCATGTTCATCATGATGAACGCAGCGCGCCTCGGCGTCGGCATCCAGGGCCTGAGCCAGGCCGAAGCCGCCTACCAGAACGCAGTCGCCTACGCGCTCGACCGCCGTCAGGGCCGCGCGCTCAGCGGACCGGCAGAGCCCGAAGCGCAGGCCGACCCAATCTTCGTCCACCCCGACGTTCGCCGCATGCTGATGGATGCTAAGGCGTTCACTGAAGGCATGCGTGCCCTGTGCCTTTGGGGTGCGCTTCTCGTTGACCTAACGCACAAGGCCCAGACCGAGGAAGAACGCGAGCAGGCCGACCTGCTGATCGGTCTCATGACGCCGGTCATCAAGGGCTACGGCACCGACAAGGGCTATGAAGTCGCCACCAACATGCAGCAGGTCTTTGGCGGCCATGGCTACATCGAAGAATGGGGCATGAGCCAGTTCGTGCGCGACGCGCGTATCGCGCAGATCTACGAAGGCACGAACGGCGTTCAGGCCATGGACCTTTGCGGACGCAAGCTCGCCCAGAAGGGCGGCGCGGCCGTGCAGGCTTTCTTCAAGGTCGTCGGCGAGGAAATCGCTGCGGCGAAGGAAGTCGAAGCGACGAAGGACATGGCAGAGCAGCTCGAAAAGGCGCTGGGCCAGCAGCAGGCTGCCACGATGTGGTTCATGAACAATGCGATGCAGAACCCCAATCACCTGGGCGCCGGCGCACACCACTACATGCACATCATGGGCATCGTCACGCTTGGCCTGATGTGGCTGAAGATGGCCAAGATCGCCGCAGCCAAGGTCGGCAGCGCGGGCGATGACAAGGCTTTTTACGAACAGAAGCTGGCTACTGCGCGTTATTACATGGATCGCTATCTCCCAGACGCAGGCGCTTTGCGTCGCAAGCTGGAAACGGGTGCGGACAGCATGATGGCTCTGGGCGAAGAAGCCTTCCAGACCGCTGCTTGATCCGGCGCGACAACCAAGACAAGAAGGGGCGGCCAGCGAGCCGCCCCTTTTCGTATGCGGGGGCTAGGCAGCCAGCTGCGCCACCCCGGTAATGTCCCGCGATGTGCACAGGACAGCAACGACAGGTCCCGCAGGCGCGACGAGGGGTTTCAAATGAACGCTCCACCGGCGCGGTGTCCCAGCCGCCGTGGGGCAATCGGCAGTGAATTGGCGTTCATGACCCGATGCCGCACGATTGAAGCTTTCGCGAACCAAATCGCGGTGTTCTGCAGGCCACAGCGACCACCAGGGCTGGCCTTTTACCTCTTCGAAATCGGTGATCTCCATCGCCTTCATCCCGCCGCAGTTCATGTAATCCAGCTCGCCCTGCAGAGTGAGCAGCTTGACGCAGTCCTCGCTCTGTTCCAGCAGGGCGAGGGCGAGATTGCCTCCGGTCAGCCCAACGGCGCAGGCCATGCGCATTGCGTCGAGCTCCGGGGATAGAATCGTCGACGCTGGTATTTTCGTTTCTTGTAGCACCTGTCGTTCCCGTCATTGATGATGGCTCAATGAGGGCGAGAGTCGGACGGGCCGCGAAAAATATTCTGCATTGCGATCTAGGTAAAAGCCCTGATCGCGGTGCTCTTCGCGTTTACTCCGGGAGGAAATCGGGCACCGAAAGATACCTTTCGCCGGTATCGTAATTGAAGCCCATGATCCGCGCGCCGCTATCGAGTTCGGGCAGCTTCTTGGCGATTGCGGCCAGCGTCGCTCCGCTGGAAATTCCGACCAGGATACCTTCCGTGGTTGCGCACTTGCGGGCCCATTCCTTGGCATCTTCGGGATCCACCTGGATCGCGCCATCGATGGCCTGTGTGTGGAGATTTTCCGGCACGAAGCCAGCGCCGATGCCCTGGATCGGGTGAGGGCCGGGCTGTCCGCCGCTGATCACCGGCGATGCCGCCGGTTCTACCGCGAAGGCTTTCATCGCAGGCCATTTTTCCTTCAGCACCTCGGCACACCCGGTCAGGTGGCCTCCGGTTCCGACGCCGGTGATCATCACGTCGATCGGCGTATCGGCGAAGTCGGCCAGGATTTCCTGTGCGGTCGTGCGCTTGTGCACTTCGTAATTCGACGGGTTGTCGAACTGGCTCGGCATCCATGCACCTTCGGTCTGCTCGACCAGCTCATGCGCGCGGGCGATGGCGCCCTTCATGCCGCCTTCCTTCGGGGTGAGGTCGAACTTGGCACCGTAGGCGAGCATCAGGCGCCGCCGCTCGATGCTCATGCTTTCGGGCATGACCAGAATCAGCGTGTAACCTTTCACGGCGGCGGCCATCGCGAGGCCGATACCGGTGTTGCCGCTAGTCGGTTCGATGATGGTGCCACCGGGCTTGAGCAGTCCGGCCTTTTCCGCATCCTCGACCATGGCGAGACCGATGCGGTCCTTGATCGAACCGCCGGGATTGGTGCGCTCGCTTTTCACCCAGACTTCATGGTCGGGGAATAGGCGCGAAAGGCGGATATGCGGGGTTCCACCGATGGTTTCGAGGACGGACTGGGCTTTCATTTGGTCTGCTCCTGCAGCTTTTTATCGGGTGTCTCTTCGTTCAATTCATCAGGCGGGTCGAAGGTCCGCGTCGTGCGCAGTACCGGGAAGATTTTCGACCACAGAGCAACCGTCAGGATAGCGCCTCCACCGCCGCCGACAACCGCTGCCACAGGACCGATGGCATAGGCGAGGCTGCCGGAGAAGAAATCGCCGAATTCGTTCGATGCGCTGATCGTGAGCAGGCTCACCGATGAGACGCGGCCGCGCTTGTCGTCGGGCGTATGCAGCTGGATCAGCGACTGGCGGATATAGACGCTGAACATATCGGCCGCCCCGACGATGAACAGCATGGCAAGGCTGAGCGGCATGGACTTGGAGAGGCCGAACACGATGGTCGCCGCGCCGAATATCGCGACAGCCCATAACATCTTGGGTCCGACGTTGCTCCTGAGGGGGCGGAACGAAAACCACAGAGCGGTCAGGGCCGCTCCGACCGCCGGGGCCATGGCAAGCTGCGCGAGGCCGGTCTCCCCGACCTCCAGAATATCGCGAGCATACACGGGGAACAGTGCAGTCGCACCCGCAAGGAAGACCGCGAAAAGGTCGAGCGTGATCGCGCCAAGCACCATCTTGTTACGCACGACGTAGCGCAAACCCTCCACCATAGAGTGGATCGGGCGCTGGTTCACGGCACGCGGTGGCTGCGGCACCTTGCCGATCATGGACAGCGCGCTGATCGAGACGAGGAACAGGCCGACTGCAACGGCATAGGGCAGAAAGGGCTGAAGAGCGTAGAAATAACCGCCGACCGCCGGTCCAACGATCATCCCGACCTGCCACGATATGCTCGACAGGGCGATCGCATTGGGCAGGATCGCCTTGGGCACCAGGTTGGGTGCGAGTGCGGACAAGGCAGGGCCTGCAAATGCGCGGGCAATGCCGAGAAGGATGGCTACGCCGAAGATCCAGGCCAGCGAGAGCGCGCCGCTCCATGTCAGCCAGGCGAGCAGAGAAGCGCAAACCAGTTGGAGAAGTACCGTCAGCCTGCCGAGATTCCGGCGATCGAAATGGTCGGCAGCCCAGCCGGAAAAAGGCGTCAGCAGGAACAGCGGGACGAATTGGAGGAGGCCAATCAGCGCCAGCTGGCCCGAAGCCTCGGCAACGCCCATGCCGCCGTCGCGCGCGATGTTATAGGTCTGCCACCCGATGATCAGCATCATCGCGTATTGCGCCAATGTCATCGAAAGGCGCGAAACCCAGTAATAGCGGAAGTTGGCGATCCGCAGCGGGGACCTGTCGGGGGAGGGGGGGTCTTCCAGCGTCACCCCAGACGCATGACAGGCGCCCCTTCGCTTGTGAAGAGACGCCTGCTTGCGCGTTTAAAAATGATTGTTGCGGCTTAGCGCAGTTTGCGCAGGCGCGGGTTCGGTTGGACCGTGTCGATCAACGACAGGAAATCGTCCACGCGAATGATGCGCTCGAACTGGAAACCGGCGCGATTGTCGCGGCACCAGATGCAATAGGCTTCGATACGACCGATCACCGGAAGACGGACCACGACGCGATCTCCGCGCGCAACGTCATCGGCATCATCGATCATGAAACCATTGGCCGAAATATTGGCGATATGCATGCGCATGTCGCCCTTGCCGTGGTGTTCGGCAATGACCGGGTGGTCTACCGGGTGGCGCGCCATGCGGCGCTGGTCGGTGACGCTGAGTTGTGCTCCGGCACCCATGCGATACGATCCCTTGTTGATTTAAGCTGCCGACAAAGATGGACCGGAAAGGCAAATATCCGGTTAACCGCAGCTCTTATTCAATTCGGGATGGGTCAACGCCGCAAGATTGCGTGCTTTTTCTTGCCCAACGACAGCTTCGCTTCTGCCCCTTCAGCGACATCGATCAGGTACCCGGGGTCGGTGACGGCCTCCCCGTCCAGCTTTACCGCACCTTCCGCCAGCTTGCGTTTCGCTTCGCCGTTGGATGCCGTGAAGCCCAGCGCGGTCAGCGCAGCGCCGATGCGCACGCCTTCCGCGCCGACTTCGAGAGTCGGCAGGTCGGCACCGGCACCGCCACCGGCAAAGGTTTCCGCAGCGGTCTTTTCGGCAAGCCTGGCGGCTGCCTCGCCGCGCACCAGCCTGGTGACTTCGTTCGCGAGAACCGTTTTCGCCTGGTTGATCTCTGCACCCTCGAGTTTTTCGAGCCGCGCGATCTCATCAAGCGGCATGTCGGTGAACAGGCGCAGGAAGCGCCCGACGTCGCGATCGTCCGCGTTGCGCCAGTACTGCCAGAAGTCGTAATTGGGCAGCTGCTCTTCGTTCAACCATACGGCGCCAGAGGCGGTCTTGCCCATCTTCGCACCGTCGGCAGTCGTCAGCAACGGCGTGGTGAGACCGTAAAGATCGGTCCCGTCCATCCGGCGGGCGAGTTCCATGCCGTTGACTATATTGCCCCACTGGTCGCTGCCGCCCATCTGGAGCCGGCAGTCGTACCTTTGGGCCAACTCGCGATAATCGTAAGCCTGCAGGATCATGTAATTGAATTCGAGGAAGGTCAGCGGCTGTTCGCGTTCAAGGCGCAGCTTAACCGAATCGAATGTCAGCATCCGGTTGATCGTGAAGTGCGGGCCAACGTCCCTCAGCAACTCGATGTAGCCGAGCTGGCTGAGCCATTCGTCGTTGTTGACCATCACCGCATCGGTGGGGCCATCGCCAAAGGTCAGCAGGCGTTCGAAGACCTTGCGGATTCCGGCGATGTTCGCATCGATATCCGCATCGGTCAGCATCTTGCGGCTTTCGTCCTTGCCGGACGGATCGCCAACCTTGGTGGTGCCGCCGCCCATGACCACGATCGGCTTGTGGCCCGATTGCTGGAGGCGGCGCAGCATCATGATCTGCACAAGGCTGCCGACATGCAGGCTTGGCGCGGTAGCATCGAAGCCGATATAGCCCGGCACGACGCCCTTGGTCGCGAGGCTGTCCAGCCCCTCGGCATCGGTGACCTGATGGATATAGCCGCGCTCTTCGAGCACGCGCAGGAGATCGGATTGATAGCTACTCATAACACGTCGCCGCTAGCAGGAAGATGCGTGCATGCAAACGCATGAACTGATCGCGCATCCGGCATTTCCACCTTTGGCGGTGTCTTCAGTTGAGGCGCGGGTTTTCCAACGCGATTCGCAGTGGCTGCGGGTGAGGTGGCGGATCGAAAGTGCCAGTCGACTTGTCCTTCCACCATTCGTGGGTCGAAAGCGCCGCGACGGGCTCTGGAAAACGACCTGTTTCGAGCTGTTCCTGAAGGAGCCGGGATCGCATTCCTATACGGAGTGGAACCTCTCGCCCTCGGAAGGCTGGAATGCCTATGATTTTGCCGGCTACCGACACGGCATGAGCGAGCGACCCGTTTCGGGGGCGGCCGATTGTACGATGCGGCCCGGAAAGGCCTTCGCCGTATTCGATGCCGCGATTCCCGCGCGCATGATTGCCGGAGGGGAGCAGGAGATGAGCATCACCTGCGTGCTGGAGGAAGAAGGGGGCGTCAAAAGCTTCTGGGCGATGAAACATGCGAAAGATCAGCCGGATTTCCATGATCCGGCTTGCTTCGCAGCAAGGCTTGCGGCACCCAGCGCGCCATGAAATTCGGCATCGATCGTCTCCTTACGGAGTCCGACCTTCGCGCCCAGCTCGACAGCAAGCGCGTATCCCTCGTGGCGCATCCCGCCTCGGTCACTGCGCAGCTGGAGCATTCGCTCGATGCGCTGATCGCCAAGGGGGTCAATGTTACCTCGGCATTCGGACCCCAGCATGGCCTGAAGGGCGACAAGCAGGACAATATGGTCGAAACCGCGGACGAGACCGATCCGCGCCACGGCATCCCTATCTTCAGCCTTTATGGCGAAGTGCGCCGCCCGACCGGCCAGATGATGAGCACGGCGGACGTGTTCCTGTTCGACCTCCAGGATCTCGGCTGCCGGATCTACACCTTCGTGACGACGCTGCTCTACCTGCTGGAAGAGGCCGCCAAGGCCGGCAAGGAAGTCTGGGTTCTCGATCGGCCGAACCCGGCAGGCGGTCCCGTCGAAGGAACCTTGCTGGTTCCGGGCCAGGAAAGCTTCGTCGGTGCGGCCCCGATGCCGATGCGGCACGGCCTCACGATGGGTGAAATGGGGCGCTGGTTCGTCGATTACTTCAAGCTCGACGTCGAATATCGCGTCATCGAAATGGAAGGGTGGAAGCCGGGCAGGGGGCCTGGCTTCGGTTGGCCGGAAGGCCGGATCTGGATCAATCCCAGTCCGAATGCAGCCAATGTGAACATGGCTCGCGCCTATGCGGGCACAGTCATGCTCGAGGGGACTACATTGAGCGAGGGGAGAGGCACAACGCGCCCTCTCGAAGTACTGTTCGGGGCTCCGGATGTAGATGCAGCGGCCGTGCTGGCTACCATGCAGGGGATGGCTCCAAGTTGGCTAAGGGGATGCCACTTGCGCGAATGTTGGTTTGAACCGACTTTCCACAAACACTCAGGTACGCTGTGTAACGGCTTGATGATCCACGCAGAAGGTCCGTTTTACGATCATCACGAGTTCAAACCGTGGCGACTGCAGGCCCTCGCATTCAAGGCTATCCGCAACCTCTATCCGGATTACGAATTGTGGCGTGACTTCCCGTACGAATACGAGTTCGACAGGCTGGCGATCGACGTGATCAACGGCGGTCCGTCGTTGCGCGAATGGGTGGACGACAGTGAGGCCGAGCCGGGCGATCTCGATGCTTTGGCAGACGCCGACGAGGCAGCGTGGCGCGAAACCATCGCGCCGCACCTGATCTACAGTTAGGCTTGCTGACTACCCCTGCTTGCGGCTCAATTCGCGCATGGCATCGTCCAGCCCGTCGAGGGTGAGGGGATACATGCGGTCGTTGACCAGCTGCTTCATGATCTTCGTCGACTGTGAATAGCCCCACTGCTTTTCGGGCACGGGATTTAGCCAGACGGTCGCCGGGTAGGTGTTCACCACGCGCTGCATCCACGTGGCACCGGCTTCCTCGTTCATATGCTCCACGCTGCCGCCCGGATGGGTGATTTCGTAAGGGCTCATCGCCGCATCGCCCACGAAGACGATCTTATAATCGTGGCCGTATTTGTGGAGCACGTCCCAGGTTTTGGTGCGCTCCTGCCAGCGGCGGCGGTTATCCTTCCAGACGCCTTCATAAAGGCAGTTGTGAAAGTAGAAGAATTCCAGGTTCTTGAACTCGCTCGTCGCGGCGCTGAAGAGCTCCTCGGTCACCTTGATGAAGGGGTCCATCGACCCGCCCACATCGAGGAACAGCAGCAGTTTGACCGCATTGTGCCGCTCCGGACGCATCCGGATGTCAAGCCAGCCCTGCTTGGCCGTGCCGTCGATGGTCGCGTCGAGATCCAGTTCGTCGGCCGCGCCTTCGCGGGCAAAGCGGCGCAGTCGGCGTAGCGCCATCTTGATGTTGCGCGTGCCCAGTTCCTTGGTGTTGTCGAGGTTCTTGAATTCGCGCTTGTCCCAGACCTTGATTGCGCGTTTGTGCTTGCTTTCGCCGCCGATGCGCACGCCTTCCGGGTTGTAGCCCGAGTTCCCGAAAGGTGAGGTGCCGCCCGTGCCGATCCACTTGTTGCCGCCCTGGTGGCGCTTTTCCTGCTCTTCGAGGCGCTTCTTCAGCGTCTCCATGATCTCGTCCCAGTCACCCAGAGACTTGATCTTTTCCATCTCTTCTTCGGACAGGAATTTCTCGGCCACCGCTTTCAGCCAGTCTTCCGGCACATCGACCGGGTTCTGGCCGTAATCGCTGAGGATACCCTTGAAGACCTTGGAGAAAACCTGATCGAAACGGTCGATCAGCCCTTCGTCTTTCACGAAGGTCGCGCGGCTGAGATAATAGAACGCCTCGGGCGATTGCTCGATAACGTCCTTGTCCAGGGCCTCCAGCAGCGTGAGGTGTTCCTTGAAGCTTGCGGGGATCCCCGCAGCGCGAAGCTCGTCGACGAAATTGAAGAACATGGCATTCTCCTAGCTTTCCTGCCGCCCCGCGCAAACGGGAAAGTGGGAATTTGCCTTAACCCGCTGATAACCACTTCCGTTTAGACCCCTCCCGCAGAACGGGGACAAAGGGATCGTATCTGATGGAACTTAGCGTTGTTGATGCTTCGAAAGCGGCGAGCATCGAGTCGATTCCGGAGGCGTGCGGCAAGGTCACGGTCGGGTGTTCCGATGTGGCCGGCATTGTGCAGGCGGTGATCGACAGCTCCGGCATCCTGCGTGCCGAGCATGCTGAACTCCAGGGCACAGTCCACGAACTCGAAAAAGACCAACGCAAGGTTGCCGAGGCTTCCGACGAAGCGCGCCTCCTGTCCGCTCGCGCGATCGAGCGGTTGGGGCAGGGCACCACGCAGATCCAGTCGTCCCTGAGCCAGATCACCAACCTCCTCGACCTCGTCGAAACGCTGGCGACCCATGTCACCGGTTTCGCTGCGGCGATGGACCAGGTTAAGCGCTGTTCTCAGGACATCGAGCAGATCGCCGAGACCACCAATATCCTCGCCCTCAACGCGACCATCGAAGCGATGCGTGCAGGCGAAGCAGGCCGCACTTTTGCAGTGGTCGCCAACGAGGTGAAGTCGCTGGCGGGTGAAACACGCAAGGCGACGGATGAGATTTCGGACGTGATCGAAACACTCGGCACCGAAGCTGCGACCGTGATCGAGCGTATCGAAGCAGGCGCCAAGGCTTCGAACGAGGCCAAGAGCTCGGTCGCGAGCATCGATGCGACGATTTCGGGCGTCTCCCAGCTGGTCGAGGAAGTCGACCAGCAGAATGACCAGATCGCGCGTGCAACGGGCATGATGACGGAGCACGTGGACCGTGTCTCGGCCGTCATCGAAAGCTTCGACCGCGCAGCGAGCGAGAACGAGAACAAGCTGGCGACCGCACACGATCGCATGGAAGAACTCGAACTGACCGCGAGCGACATGTTCGACAAGCTGGTGAAGGCGGGCCTCTCGCCGCAGGACAGCCAGCTGGTCGAGCGCGCCATCGATCACGCGAAGAACCTCGCCCGCGTCGCCGAAGAGGCGATCGAGAAGGGCGAGCTCACGATGGAGCAGTTCTTCGATACGGATTACAGGGAAGTGCCGGGCACGAACCCGCAACTCTTCCGCAACAAGCTCAGTGACTGGGCCGATCGCAACTGGCGCCCGATAATCGATTCGGTGGTGGCAGAGGGCGGCCCGATCATGATGTGCTCGCCTGCCGACATGAACGGTTTCCTGCCCACCCATGTCTCGGATCGGTCGCGCAAGCCTACCGGCGACCTGACGCATGATACAAAATACTGCCGCAACGGCCGCATCATGCTCGAAGGTGTGGATGTCGCCGCGAAGAAGAGCACCGATCCCTATATGATGGCGGTATATCGCCAGGAAGGTGACGGGAAGAACTACGTGGTCGTGCGCAACGTTTATGTGCCGCTGATCATCAACGGTCGTCGCTGGGGTGACAGCGAACTGGCTTACTCGCTCGACTAAACGACATACCCCAAGAGAAAAGGGCGCGCTCCGATTGCGGAACGCGCCCTTTTCGGTGTTCGGCGTAGCCTGAAATTTACGGTTGGCGGCGCGCCATGAATGCGAGCCGTTCGAACATCATCACGTCCTGCTCGTTCTTCAGCAGCGCTCCGTGAAGCGGCGGGATCGCGCTGTTCGGATTGCTGTCCTGTAGCACGTCGAGCGGCATGTCTTCGTTGAGCAACAGCTTGAGCCAGTCCAGCAATTCGCTGGTGCTCGGCTTCTTCTTCAGACCGGGCACTTCGCGCAGCTCGTAGAAGATCTCCATCGCCTTGGAGACGAGGTTCTTCTGGATGCCCGGATAGTGGACTTCGATGATGTCCCGCATCGTGTCGCGATCGGGGAACTTGATGTAGTGGAAGAAACAGCGGCGCAGGAAAGCGTCGGGCAGTTCCTTCTCGTTGTTCGAAGTGATGACGACGATCGGGCGTTCCTGAGCCTCGATCTGCTCATGCGTTTCGTAAACGTCGAAGCTCATGCGATCGAGTTCCTGCAAGAGGTCGTTCGGAAACTCGATGTCCGCCTTGTCGATTTCGTCGATCAGCAGGACGGGAAGCTCTGGCGAAGTGAACGCCTCCCACAGCTTGCCCTTCTTGATGTAGTTCGAGATGTCATGGACCCGCTCGTCACCGAGCTGGCCGTCGCGCAGGCGAGCAACCGCATCGTACTCGTAAAGGCCCTGCTGCGCCTTTGTCGTCGACTTGACGTTCCATTCGATCATCGGAGCGCCGAGCGCCTTCGAAATTTCGTGCGCCAGCACGGTCTTGCCGGTGCCGGGCTCACCCTTGACGAGTAGCGGGCGGCGCAGCGTCACCGCGGCGTTCACCGCGACCTTCAGGTCTTCGGTGGCAATATAGGAACTGGTACCTTCGAAACGGGTCTGGTCGGTCGAATTTTCGGACATGGGTTTTCCCTTGCAACTTGTGCGATGCGTTAGGGCTAGGGCACGCTTAGGGCAAGGGGGCGTTGTAACACTTGCATCCCCAAGGACGAAGGAGGGTACATGCCGACCGAAAACCTGACGATTGCCACCGATGCGGGTCATGACCTGACCGGCTCGCTCGAAATGCCGACCGGGCTCGTGCGGGGGGCGGCACTGTTTGCCCATTGCTTCACCTGCACAAAACAGAGCCGGGCTGCGGTGGCGGTTGCGCGCGCATTGGCCCGCGAGGGGATTGCGACGCTGCGTTTCGACTTTACCGGCCTCGGCGGAAGCGGCGGTGAATTCGGCAGGGCCGGATTTGCTGCGGACGTTTCCGATCTCGTCGCAGCTGGCGCATATATGGTCGAGCGATTCCAGCAACCGATCCTGCTCGTGGGGCATAGCCTTGGCGGAGCAGCCGTCCTGGCTGCTTCAGACGAAATCGGCACTGACCAAGTCGCGGCCATTGCCACGATCGGCGCACCTTCCGATGTTCCGCATGTTTTGCGCAATATCGACGGTGATATCGAGGCTATCCGAAGCAAAGGTGAAGGCGAGGTGCGGATCGGCGGGCAGGAATTCTGCCTCGGACGAGAATTCCTGGAGCGGGTCGAGAATATCGACCTGCTCGAAGAGGTGAAGCGTCTCAGGAAGCCTCTCCTGTTCCTGCATTCCCCGACCGACGCCATCGTCGGGGTGGAACACGCCAGCGCGCTATTCCAGGCGGCCAAGCATCCGAAGAGCTTCGTCAGCCTGGAGGGTGCAGATCACTTGCTACTGCAGGAAGAAGACGCCGACTTTGCGGCTCGGGTCATCGCGGGATGGGCCCATCGCTACCTTCCGCTGCGGGAGGACTGGCCCATGCCGCAGGAGGGCATCGTCGCCTGCACCGGTCACGGGAAATTCGGCACAGAGGTGCACACCGTCTCGCACCAGTTCATTGCCGACGAGCCGAAGAGCTACGGCGGCGACGACAGTGGACCGACGCCGTACGACCTTCTCAATGCCGCCCTGGGCACGTGCACGGCGATGACGATGAAGATGTATGCGGATCGCAAGAAATGGCCGCTGGAAGGTGTCAGTGTCCACGTGACGCATGAACGCAAGCACGAAGAAGAGTGCGACCACGTGGAGGCTATGCAGGAAGGCAAGCAGATGCAGGCCCTCAACAGGGTGATCTCGATCCGCGGCGACGCCCTCGACGATGAACAGAGGGCCCGGCTGCTGGAGATTGCGGACAAGTGCCCGGTCCATCGGACTCTCGAGGGCGAACTGCATGTCCACACCCGCATGGGCGATGCAGAGATCTAGCCGAGCATCGACAGTGCGGTAATGCCGAAAAAGAATGCGAGCATGAGACCCGTGGCCCACTGCCATGGTTTCGCCGCGCCAGACATTCCGCGATCCCTGGTGAATTGCCAGATCATTCCGCTGATCAGGAGGGCGATTGCCACGACAGCAAGTCGTGGAAGACCGAACAGGCCCCAGAAAAGCATGACGGTGGCGGGCTGTGCCACCACTTGCAGGACAAGCGCTCCTGCAAACCAGGCAATGGGGATGGGCCGGTAGGCAGCGTCCGATGCGTACCAATCGGGAAGGGCAGTATCTGTCCGGGCGATCCGGCGGTCGCCGGCCATCACATCGCCTTCCTTGGTTCCGTCCGGCTCTTCCTCGTCGTCAGGCATCGATCATTTCGCGGTCGAACTCACCGGCATTGTTCTGGATGAAATTGAACCGATGCTCTGGATTGCGGCCCATGAGTTGGTCCACCAGTTCCTTGACCTTGGCGCGGTCTTCGAATTCCGGAGGCAGGGTGATGCGGATCAGAGAACGTGTCTCCGGGTTCATGGTCGTTTCGCGAAGCTGTTGAGGGTTCATCTCGCCCAAGCCCTTGAAGCGGCCGACATCGACCTTCTTGCCCTTGAATACCGTCTCTTCCAGCTCCTTGCG
The DNA here is from genome assembly GCF_002795865.1 of Qipengyuania seohaensis. NCBI lineage: Bacteria > Pseudomonadati > Pseudomonadota > Alphaproteobacteria > Sphingomonadales > Erythrobacteraceae > Qipengyuania > Qipengyuania seohaensis. The sequence goes on along the minus strand of NZ_CP024920.1, from coordinate 44,096 downwards.
ATGCTCGTCGTCACGGGCATAGCGGCTCTCCTTGCCGGCGGTTAGGCGGTAGAGCGGCGGCTGGGCAAGGTAGAGATGACCGTTGCGCACGATATCGGTCATCTCCTGGAAGAAGAACGTCATGAGCAGCGTGGCGATGTGCGCGCCGTCGACATCGGCGTCGGTCATAATGATGATACGGTCGTAGCGCAGGTTCTCCGCGTCGCAATCCTTGCGGGTCCCGCAACCCATCGCCAGGCTCAGGTCGGCGATTTCGCTATTGGCGCGGATCTTGTCGGCAGTTGCACTTGCGACGTTCAGGATCTTGCCGCGAATGGGAAGGATGGCCTGCGTCTTGCGGTTGCGGGCCTGCTTGGCGCTGCCGCCTGCCGAATCCCCCTCGACGATGAACAGCTCCGTTTCGCCGTCGCCGTCGCCGCTGCAATCGGTCAGCTTGCCAGGAAGGCGGAGCTTCTTCGCATTCGTCGCGGTCTTGCGCTTGATTTCGCGTTCCTGCTTGCGACGCAGGCGCTCGTCCATCCGCTCCATGACCTGGCCAAGCAGAGCCTTGCCGCGGTCCATGTTGTCGGAAAGGAAATGATCGAAGTGATCGCGAACCGCATTCTCGACCAGCCGGACGGCATCGGGCGAAGTCAGGCGATCTTTCGTCTGGCTCTGGAATTGCGGGTCGCGAACGAAAACGGACAGCATGACTTCCGCACCGTTCATCACGTCGTCTGCGGTGAGATCTTTCGCTTTCTTGGTGCCAGTGAGTTCGCCGAACGCCCTGAGGCCCTTGGTCAGGGCCGCGCGCAGGCCTTGCTCATGCGTACCGCCATCGGGTGTCGGCACGGTGTTGCAATACCAGCTAGTCGACCCGTCGGAAAACAGCGGCCAGGCGATAGCCCATTCGACACGGCCTTGCTCATCGGGAAAGTCCTGGTTTCCGGCAAAGGGTTGTGCGGTAACGCATTCGCGTCCGCCCAGCTGTTCTGCAAGGTGATCTGCGAGGCCGCCGGGAAATTTGAAAACGGCTTCTGCCGGAACATCTTCGCTGACCAGGGCGTCAGCGCATTTCCAGCGGATTTCGACGCCAGCGAAGAGATAGGCTTTCGATCGAGCGAGCTTGAACAGGCGTTTCGGTTTGAACGCACGGTCCCCGAAGATCTCGGTATCGGGGGTGAAGCTGACGGTGGTGCCCCGCCGGTTCGGGATGGCGCCTAGCTCCTGAAGTTTTCCGGTGGGATGCCCCTTGGAAAACTCCTGCGCGTAAAGCTGCTTGTCGCGAGCGACCTCGACGCGAGTATAGTCGGACAGGGCGTTGACTACGGATACGCCAACCCCGTGCAAGCCGCCGCTGGTTGCATAGGCCTTGCCAGAGAACTTCCCGCCCGAGTGCAGGGTGGTGAGAATGACCTCTAGCGTGGATTTTCCCGGGTATTTCGGGTGCTCTGCAACGGGGATGCCGCGGCCATTGTCGCTGATGGTGACCTTGTTGCCTTCGTCCAGCCGGATTTCGATCCTGCTGGCATGGCCCGCAACCGCTTCGTCCATCGCGTTGTCGAGCACCTCGGCGACGAGGTGATGCAGGGCGCGATCGTCGGTCCCGCCGATATACATGCCCGGGCGCCGGCGCACCGGTTCGAGACCTTCGAGGACCTCGATGGAGGATGCGTCGTAATCGCCGCTCGATGTGGGGGTATTTTCGAAAAGATCGTCGGACATGGTGACTGCTATATCGCGCGCGAATCCACGCGCACAAGCACTGTCCGCATGTTATCCGCCCATCAGAAGCCGGCAGGTGCACTCGAAACGGTGATTATCCCGCCATCGCTGACAGCGCGGACCTCCATCGCTCGTTCGACGATACCGTTCCGTTGGAACCGAAATGGGCCATCCATCCCGTCGAAGCCGCCCGACTGGAACAGGACATTGCTAGGGAAATCGCGGCCGACCGGCCAATCGCGTGCAGCGCGCAAGGTGAGAAGAACGGCATCATATCCAAGCGTGGCCACCCGATAGGGTTGGCTTCCGAAGCGTGCTTCGTAACTTGTGACGAACCCAGCGTAGCGCCCGTCGGACACCGCAGAGAACAAGGCTCCTTCGAGCTCAGCCACCCGCAGGAGCGCGCTTTCCCCGGCCCATCTCTCAGTACCGAGGATCCGCAAGGACGGTGACGCGATGGCCTGGCCGCCGCGGATCGAAGGGGTTCCGCCATCGGCGATAAGGACCGTGTCGAACCCACCCATGGCCTTGAGCCTTCCGGCCGCACTGACGACCGAGGTGTTCGACCGCGAATAGCGCTCGGTAGCGATCAGTCGCCCGCCGTAGGATGAAAGTGCGGATCGCAGCGCCGCTTCCGCGCGCAGTCCGTATTCGGAATCAGGGGCAAGCACGGCAAACGTATTCGCACCCTGCTCGCGAGCATACTCCACGCTGCGATCGATGGACTGTTCCGGAATGTGGCCCATGATGAACACACCGGGCCCAGCGACAGTAGTGTCGTTGGAAAAACTGATGATCGGCACATTCGACGCAGCTGCCGCCGAGCGAACGGTTGCCACATTGCTTCCCAACAGGGGGCCAAGGATAAGCCGGTTGCCGTCTGCAAGCGCATCGTTCGTCGCTGCCATAGCGCCGCGCGCAGTGTCGTACGTCGTGATCCGGATATTGTCGGCATTCGTGTCCAGCAGGGCCATCGTCGTCGCATTCGCGATCGATTGGCCAACCATACCGTTGTCTCCCGACATCGGGACGAGCAGCGCAACGCGGTGCCGTTCGCCGTCCTGTGGCAAAGCCGTTGCGCTAGGTTCCGGAGTAGGCGTGGGCGGCGCGGGTTCCGCCGTCTTGGGAATGATCGCACAGCCCGAAAGTGCCACCGCGCCCAAAGCTGCGATCGCACCGCGCCGGTTCATAAATGCCTGCATCATCCTTGCCGCGTCCCTCTTTGCTGGTCATGGAAGGCATGTGAGCGAACCCGCATCCCCTGCGCCTGACCAAAGTCTTACACCCGGTCTCTATCTGGTTGCCACCCCTATCGGCAATCTGGGCGACATAACGATGCGCGCGGTAGATATCCTGCGCCGATGCGACGGGGTCGCCTGCGAAGATACGCGGGTCACGGGCAAGCTGCTCAAGCACCTCGGCATCTCGAAACCGATGTGGCGCTATGATGATCATAGCGAGCATCGCGATCGTACAAGGCTGGTCGAATCCATGCGGACGAGGGCGGTTGCCCTGGTGAGCGATGCCGGTACGCCCATGGTAAGCGATCCGGGCTATCGACTGGTCAACGACTGCCGGGAGCAGGGAATAGAGGTGACCAGTATCCCCGGTCCGTGCGCCGCCGTGGTCGGACTGACCCTTTCAGGCCTGCCGAACGACCGCTTCCTGTTTGCGGGTTTTCTCCCATCGAAGGATAAAGGACGCAGGGAAACGCTTGAGGAGCTTGCGTCGATCGACGCAACGCTGGTGTTTTACGAGACCGCGCCGCGGCTCCTCAAAACGCTGGCCACCATCGAGGAAGTCCTGCCCAAGCGCGAAATTGCGGTGGCCCGCGAATTGACGAAGCTTCACGAAGAATGCCGGCGTGGCTTCGCCTCGGGCCTCATGGCCTATTACGATGCCCATCCACCCCGTGGCGAGATCGTGCTGCTCGTCGGTCCGCCTCAGGCGGTGCAGGCAAACGAGGCCGACGCCGACGATATGCTGCGCGAGGCGCTGACGACGATGAAGCCTTCGCAAGCTGCCGGTCACGTGGCCAAGGCGACCGGACTCGATCGCAAGGCTCTCTACACCCGGGCCATGGGTCTCAAGGCGGAATGAAGCGGCAAACTGCCGAACGGAACGGTAGGGATGGTGAGGCGAGGGCGGCCTTCTGGCTGCGCGCCAAGGGCTGGCACATCCTCGACCAGCGGGTGAAAACGAGGGCAGGCGAAATCGATCTCGTAGCCAAACGAGGAAACCTCGTGGCTTTCATCGAAGTAAAATGGCGTAGCAAACGCACCGAACTCGACAATGCCATCGACGAGAGGCGGCTGGCGCGCGTGGCTGCGGCCACCGAATCCGTCGCGCATCGCTATGCCGCAAATGGCGAGGACATACGCGTAGACGTGATCCTGCTTGCGCCCGGGGCATTCCCCCGCCACATCGCCAACGCCTGGCAACCTTAGGAGATCGCAATGGGCCTGCGTGTCGCCGTCCAGATGGACCCGCTCGAAAGCATCAATATCGCTGGCGACAGCAGCTTTGCGCTAATGCTGGCTGCTCAGGCGCGGGGTCACGAGGTTTGGCACTACGACGTCACCTCGCTTGCCTACGAAAGCGACGGCACGCCTGCTGGTCGCATTACCGCCCATGCCGCGCCGGTCACCGTCAAGCGCGTCGAAGGCGATCACTTCACGGCAGGCGAAAGGCGCAGGATCGACCTGGCGAAAGATATCGACGTCATCCTGATGCGGCAGGATCCCCCCTTCCACCTCGGTTACATCAGCTCGGCGCTGCTGCTGGATCGGCTCAAGGGCACCACCCTGGTGATCAACGATCCGCGTGAAGTCGTGAATGCTCCCGAAAAGATGTTTGTCCTCGATTACGCCCGGTTCATGCCCCCGACGATGATCGCGCGGCATCTCGACGACTTGCGAGCTTTCCAGCAGAAGCACGGATCGGTCGTCATCAAGCCGCTTCACGGCAATGGCGGTAAGGCGATTTTCCGGCTGGACGAGGCGGGTACCAACCTGTCCGCGCTGAGCGAGGTTTTCGACCTCACCTGGCCAGAACCGCACATGATCCAGCCATTCCTCCCCGAAGTGAGCGAAGGCGACAAGCGGATCGTCCTCGTCGATGGGGAATTTGCAGGTGCAATCAATCGCTTCCCGGGGGAAGGTGAGTTTCGTTCGAATCTCGCTCAGGGTGGCCATGCCGAAGCCACGGAGCTCTCCGAGCGGGAGGAAGAGATTTGCGCGGCGATGGGTCCCGAGCTCAAGAAGAGGGGCCTGGTCTTCGTCGGCATCGATGTGATCGGCGGCAAGTACCTGACCGAAATTAATGTCACGTCCCCGACGGGGATCGTCGCGATCGACAAGTTCAACGGGACCGATACACCCGCGCTGATCTGGGATGCCATCGAGCGACGTCACGCCGCTATGTAATCAGTCGCGGTCGCGTGGATGTGCGTTGCGATAGGTGTCGAGCAGACTGGCGGCATCGACCTTCGTATAGATTTGTGTCGAGCCAAGGCTGGCATGACCGAGCAGCTCCTGCAGGCTGCGCAGATCCGCTCCTGCGCCAAGCAAATGGGTCGCAAAGCTATGCCTCAGCGCGTGCGGTGTAGCAGTGTCCGGAAGTCCCAGCGCCTTGCGTGCCCGGGCGGTCGCTTTCTGGATAACTCCTTGCGAAAGCGCGCCGCCTTTCACCCCACGGAACAGGGGATCGCGCGGCCCAAGCGGCCAGGGATTGAGGGCGCAATATTCCGCAATCGCATCCCGTACTAGCGGGAGGATTGGCACGGTCCTTTGCTTGCTACCCTTGCCTGTAACCGTGAGCGTCTCACCAAGAGGCAGGTCGGAGCCTGTGAGCGACAGGGCCTCGGCGATGCGCAAGCCAGAGCCATACAGCAGAAGCAGGACCGCACGGTCGCGCGCGCCGACCCAATCTTCCATCGCCATCGCTTCGACCGTTTCAGCCAACCCCATCGCATCATCCGGCGAAACAGGACGCGGCAGACCCTTCTTGAGACGCGGGCCTCTTAGACGCGGAGCCTGCGTGACGTCGTGACCCGTCTGCGCCTTAGCGAACGACACGAAACCCTTCAGGGCGGAAAGCTCGCGTGCAGTCGAGGCATTGGACAGACCATCGCTGCGGCGTGACGCCAGATGACTTCGCAACTCTGCAGCAGTCAGTGCGGCAACCTGATCGAACGTATCGAATTCGCGGCGGGACATGAGCCGCTCTGCTGCCTTGGCATAGGCGCGCACGGTATGGTCGGAGCGCCGCTGTGCCAGCGACAGATGGTCGTGCCAGGCCTGAAGGCAATCCGCCTTGGTCATCCGGTCACGAGGTCCTCTGAAACGAGCTCTCCCAGCAGGGCGTCGAGCAAGGGCATCCCAGCTTCGGTGACGCCAATCCTCTCTGCATTCTTCCAGACGAGGCCGAGATCACGATAGAGGCGCAACTTGGCGTCATCGATCATCGCAGCCTGCGTGACGTCGAAGCGGCGGGAAAGCGCGTCAATATCGATACCTTCTGCCAACCGCAGGCCCATGAGCAGGGCTTCAGAGGCTTGTTCACGCGATGATAGCGTACGGCTCTCCGATATGCCCGAACCTTCGCGTTCGATTGCGGCAAGATAGTTTTCGGGCTTCTTGTGGCGAAGCGTCGCACTGCTTTCCCGCCGTCCATGTGCGCCAGGACCGATGCCCAGGTAATCCTGGTATCGCCAATATGTCAGATTGTGTCGGCTTTCCTGCCCGGGCCGCGCATGATTGCTGATTTCATAGGCTGGAAGCCCGGCGGCGGAGGTCATCTCCCGCGTCATGGTGAAGAGATCTGCTGCCGGGTCGTTGTCCAGCGGCGTGAACACACCGCGCCGGACATCGGTTGCAAAGCGTGTCGTCGGCTCAATCGTCAGCTGGTACAGTGATAGGTGATCGGTGCCGAGCGCCAGTGCTTCCGACAATTCCCGCCGCCACTCTGTTTCGGTCTGATCGGGGCGGGCGTAGATAAGATCGATGGAAACGCGCTCGAAGTGGGTCTGAGCAGTTTCGAGAGCGTGGATAGCTTCCTCGGCGCCATGCAACCTACCCAAAAACCGGAGCGTTTCGTCCCGCAGTGACTGAACGCCAAGTGACACGCGGTTCACGCCGGCGGTGGCGAGCGCAGCGAAATTGGCTGCCTCGACCGACGATGGATTGCCCTCAAGCGTGATCTCGATGCCATTGTCGAAGCCCCATATTTCCTCCGCTTCCTTGAGGAGGTTTTCAACCAGAGCAGGCGGCATCAAGGAAGGAGTTCCCCCGCCAAAAAAGATACTTGCAAGCTTTTCCTGAGAATTGTTCTGCGCTGCCTCCGCTCTCATGTCGCTGAGCAGCGCGCGCTCCCAGACGGCCATATCCGTCCGATTGCGGACGTGGCTGTTGAAGTCGCAATATGGGCATTTCGCGAGGCAAAAAGGCCAGTGGATGTAGAGGGCTTTGGCCAAGGGGCGCTTTCATTGAAAATTAAGGCAGCTCCGGTCTAACCGAAGGTATGGAAGGCATGAAACTCTACGCGACAGCTATCGCCGCATTGGGACTGCTATGTGCCACGGGTGTCGGTGTCGCTGCAAGCGCTGGCGGCGCTGCTACCTCGTCAGCCACGGTGCGTGAGCATCGAGCGCACGATGCCGCAACCGATCGCCATGCCGGGCGCATTCTTCATCTTCATAACCGCGAACGCGAGCAGTTGGGACTCCCGATGCTTCGCTGGAGTCCGCAGCTTGCGCTTGAAGCGAAGGAATGGGGTCACAAGCTTGCCCGCAAAGGACGCCTCGAGCACGCCGATGCATCGGTGCGCAGCGGTACGGGCGAGAACCTCTGGATGGGGACCGCAGACGCTTGGCCTGTCGACACGATGGTCGGCATGTTCATAGACGAAAAACGCCATTATCGGCACGGCCGTTTTCCCGAAATTTCGCGTACCGGTCAATGGGCCGACGTCGCGCATTACACGCAGGTGATCTGGCGCGATACACAGGAGGTCGGCTGCGCGGTCGTTACCGACCGGGGTTGGGATGTCCTCGTTTGCCGCTATTACCCGGCGGGCAATGTCTGGGGACGCATGGCGTATTAGCCGAACTGCTCCGCCACCAGTTTCGCAAATGCATCGGCACGGTGGCTGATGGCGTGTTTTTCTTCGGGCGGTATCTCCGCAAAGGTCAGGTCGCGTCCGTCGGGGACAAATACCGGATCATAACCGAAACCCATCTCGCCTCGCGGAGGCCAGGTCAGCGTGCCGGGTGCCGTTCCCTCGTAGACCGCCCGCTCACCGTCTGGCCAGGCAAGTGCCAGGACGCAATGGAATGCGCATGAGCGATCCACATCCGCCCCTTTTTCCTGAAGCATGCCCTCGACCTTGCCCATCGCCATGTACCAGTCACGCCCCGGCTCGCCTTCGAAATGCTGCCGTTCGGCCCAATCGGCCGTGTACACGCCCGGGCGCCCGTCCAGTGCATCGACCGAAAGCCCGCTGTCGTCGGCGAGAGCGGGCAGGCCAGACGCCTCTGCGGCTGCGCGAGCCTTGAGCAAGGCGTTCTGAACATAGGTCGTACCTGTCTCGGGCGGTTCGGGCAGGCCGAGCGATCCCGCCGAGATGCACTTCACTCCGTAAGGAGCGAGCAGGGCCGAAATTTCCTTCAGCTTGCCTGCGTTGTGCGTGGCGATCACCAGGCTGCCCGAACCGAGCCGACGGGTCATTTGCGCGTTGCCTCGTCCTGTGCCTTGAACACTTGTGCGCAGCCCATTTGCGCCAGTCGGAGGAGGCGCAGGAAGGCTTCCTCGTCATAGGGCGCACCTTCGGCAGTGGCCTGTGCTTCGGCGATCTTGCCGCCTTCGATCAATACGAAGTTGGCGTCGGCGTCGGCGTTGCTGTCTTCGGGATAATCCAGGTCGAGCACCGGCGTACCCTTGTACACGCCGCAGGAAATCGCCGCGACCTTTGCAGTGATGGGGTCCTCCACGATGTCGCCCGATTTCATCAGGCCATCGACGGCCAGACGCAGCGCTACCCATGCGCCCGAGATCGAAGCGGTACGTGTGCCCCCATCCGCCTGGATGACATCGCAATCGAGGGTGATCTGACGCTCGCCCAGCTTCTTCATATCCACGACTGCACGCAAGCTGCGGCCGATAAGGCGCTGAATTTCCTGCGTCCGTCCGCTTTGCTTGCCCTTTGCCGCCTCGCGCTGTCCGCGCGTGTGCGTTGCGCGCGGGAGCATGGAGTATTCGCCGGTGACCCAGCCTTCTCCCTTGCCGCGAAGCCACGGCGGAATGCGTTCTTCGACGGATGCCGTGCACAGGACCCGCGTTTCGCCAAAGCTGATAAGGCAGCTGCCTTCAGCATGTTTGGTGTAGCCGGTCTCGATAGTGATTGCGCGCATTTCGTCGGGCGCGCGTCCTGAAGGTCGCATTCTAATCTCCAATTCAGTCGAATCTCGTGGGAGGCTTTGGCCGATGGGCCTTGAGGCCGCAAGTGGAGTGGTTAGATAGAGGGTATGAACGGCACCCCGCTTTCCGATCTTTCCGAGCGCGCCCGGGAAATCTTCCGCCTGGTCGTCGAGGGGTATCTCGACACCGGGACCCCTGTCGGCTCGAAAGCGCTTGCCGCAGATGGCGGGGTAAGCCTCTCGCCAGCTTCCATCCGCTCCGTCCTTGCGGAACTTGAACAACGCGGACTGCTTGCCGCGCCCCATACCAGTGCGGGCCGGATGCCTACGGAAAGCGGTCTGCGCCTGTTTGTTGACGCGATGATGCAGGTTGCCGAACCGACCGCGCAGGAGCGTGCGGCCATCGAGAAGCGGCTTGGGGAACCCGGCCCGATCGAGCGGGCATTGGAAGAGACCAGCGCGCTCCTTTCCGATCTTTCCGGGGCCGCAGGCATGGTCATGGTGCCGCGACGGGAGCCGCGCCTTTCGCAGGTGTCGCTCACCGCTCTCGATGCCAATCGCGTGCTGGCCGTCCTGGTAGGGGAGGATGGCCATGTCGAGAACCGCATCCTCACGGTCCCCACGGCGGTGCTTGGGGTTTCGCTCGAACAGGCGAGTAATTATCTGACGGCCCGTTCCTCCGGACGGACCCTCGCCGAGGCGGCGGCATTGGTGCAGCAAGAAATTACCGGTGGACGTAGCGCCCTGGACGAGGCCAGTCGCGATCTTGTGTCGCGCGGCATCGCTACCTGGACCACCGACACCGCGGAGCGCCCGGTTTTGATCGTGCGCGGACAGGCCAACCTGCTGGATGAGACCGCGCTGAGCGACATCGAGCGCGTCCGTTCCCTCCTGGACGACCTGGAAAACAAGCAATCGGTGGCGACTCTTCTGGAGAATGCGCGCGATGCCGACGCGATGAGGATATTCATCGGGAGTGAAAACCGGCTCTTCTCATTGTCCGGATCATCGGTCATCGCATCGCCCTATCGCGATCGGGACGGAAAGGTGGTCGGAGTGCTGGGGGTCATCGGGCCAACTCGGTTGAATTACGCCCGTGTCGTCCCCATGGTTGATTTCACGGCCCGTTCCTTGGGCAAAAGATTAGGCTGACAGGGTTTTAAAGTGAGCAACGAGAACACGAACGAACCGCAGGACAAGGCGGTCGACGAAGAAGTGGCGCGCGAGATGGAAGGCGTGCCGGAACATTTGCGTGATGACGGTGCCGAAGACGGTGCTTCCGACGAGGCTCTCGAAGAAGCGCTGGCTAGCCTGCGCGGCGATCTCGAGGCAGCAAAGCAGGATGCCCTCTATGCTCGTGCAGAAACGCAGAATGTGCGTCGGAGAATGGAAAAGGACGTGCAGGATGCCCGCAACTATGCGGCGACCGGTTTTGCACGCGACGTCCTGAGCGTAGCTGACAATCTGGCTCGCGCACTGGATGCCATTCCTGCCGAGCAGCGCGAAGACGAAAAGCTCAAGGGCTTTATCGCCGGGATCGAAGCCACGCAGCGCGAGCTCGAGAAGGTGTTTCACCAGAACGGGATCACTCGCATTGCGGCCAAGGGCATGCCCCTCGACCCGAACCAGCATCAGGCAATGATGGAAATTCCGACCGACGAGGTCGATCCCGGTACCATCGTGCAGGAAATGCAGGCGGGCTACATGATCAAGGATCGATTGCTGCGTCCGGCCATGGTCGGCGTCGCCAAAAAGCCCGACTAAGCGAAAGAAGTGGATCGGCCATGAGAACTGCAATGCTTGGAGCGGCGGTTCTCATCGCTGCCATTTCACCGGCTACCGCGCAGGAAAGTCCAGACGAGCGTCTGACAGCGCTTGCGGACGCTTTTTACGACTATCAGCTTGCTACTTACGAACTGGTCGAAACCGATAGCGGTCAGACGCGGCAAGGCGATAGCCTGCCCTCGGTTACCCCCGCATCGCAGCATAGCCGGGCCGCGCGATACACCGATTTGTTAGATCAGTTGCAGGATCTGGAGAGCGAACAGCTCGGGAATGATGCGCGGACCAATGCGCTGGTCCTTCGAACCCTGCTCGAAGCAGAGATCGGCGATGCCCGGTTTGCCGAGTGGGAAATGCCGCTCAACAGCGATTCCAATTTCTGGTCTTACCTCGCCGGGCGCAGTCCCCTGACCTCCGTAGAGGAGTATGAAAACTACATCGGCCGCATGCGTGACTTGCCGCGATATTTCGCAGAGCACACGGCCAATGCGCGTGCCGGTCTGGATCGTGGCTTCAGCGTCCCCGCCGTCACTCTGGAAGGCCGCGATGCGTCGATCGAGGCATTCGTGGTCGATGTCCCTGAAACGAGCCCGTTCTGGAAGCCTTTCGAGGCAATGCCCGCATCCATTCCCGAAGACGAGCAGGAGCGTCTGCGACAAGAGGCGAGAACGGCCATCTCCCAACAGGTCACCCCAGCCTATGCGGCGCTTCTGAAATTCTTCCGCGATGACTACCTGACACGCGCCCGAGAGACGATCGGAGCCAGCGAATTTCCCGACGGCCAGGCATATTACGCCCAGCAAATCCGCCAGTACACGACGCTAGACCTTACCGCCGAGGAGATCCACGCAATCGGTCTGGAAGAGGTTGCGCGGATCACTGCGGGAATGGAGCGCGTGAAAGAGGCCGCCGGTTTTGACGGGACCTTGGCCGAATTCATCACCTTCCTGAGAACCGATCCGCAGTTCGTTGCCGATACGCCTGACGAATTGATGGGTGTTGCGGCTTACACGGCAAAACGTGTCGATGACCGGCTGAGCGATTTCTTCGGTTTCCTCCCTCGTTATCGGCACGGACTGCGACCTGTCGATCCCGCGATCGCGCCCTTCTACACTGCCGGAAGGGGCGGGCTTGAATACTGCCAGATCAACACGCACGACCTGCCTTCGCGCCCCGTTTACAACATCCCCGCGCTCACGATGCACGAATGCGCTCCGGGCCACAGTTTCCAGATGGCCCTTGCGCTGGAGCGCGACGACGCGCCTCGCTTCCGGCGCCAGACCTATTTTTCAGGTTTTGGCGAGGGGTGGGGCCTCTACACCGAGTACCTCGGCGAAGAGATGGGCATCTATCGCACGCCTTACGAGCGGTTCGGCAAGCTCAGCTACGAGATGTGGCGTGCCGCGCGCCTGGTCATCGATACGGGTATCCACCACTATGGCTGGACCCGCGAACGGGCCATCGATTACCTCGCCAGCCACACGGCGCTTTCAACTCGGGAAGTCGAAACCGAGATCGATCGATACATCAGCTGGCCGGGCCAGGCGTTGGCCTACAAACTCGGCGAGATGACGATACGCCGGGTTCGGGCTAAGGCCGAGGACGCGCTGGGTGACCGTTTCGAAATCCGCAAATTTCACGATGTGGTGCTGTCTTTGGGCTCCGTCCCGTTGCCGGCACTGGAAGCCCGCATCGACGCTTTCATTGCGGACGGAGGACAAGGTCTGGAAGGCGTTACCTACGACTGACGCATCTCAGCGGCACAGCGAGACATCGTTGAGATAGGCTTGCAGCACCTGTCGGCGGTCATCTGCCCACAAGCCAACCATCCTGTCATCCGGGCGAGGGCTGGTGGAAAACTGCACGGCTCTTGCCAGGAAGGTGCGCCCGTCGGCAGGACAGAAATCCTGCGCTCTCGACAGGTTCAGGAAATCGGTGACTGACTGGTATCGGGCCTGGACCTCGCGATCTTCGCGTCGGCGCTCTTCAAGACGCTCCTGCATCCTATCGTCGGTCGCCTCGCTGCGGCGCGCGTTATCGCGAAGGTTGTCGACGCGTGAAACTTCGGCACGGAAAGTATCCGAATTGCGTGGGTAGAAGCGCGCGAGGGGAGGGTTGGGTTCACTCGGCGTCTCGCGGTAATAGCGATCCACTCGCTTGGCATCGGTATCGTCATCGAGACCGGACCCGATCGCCGCTGCACCTATGGCCGCTGCACTTTCGGCCAGAGACGGATCTCCTTTAGGGCGTTCCGCAGTTTCCGCCACCGGCTCTGCAAGCAAAAGGTTGACCAGCATTGCTGCGTCGAAGCTGTCCTGCACCAACTCGTTCATCATGCAGGGATAGTACAGTCGGTCGCCGTCCACCCAAGCGAGCATCCGCTGGTTGGATGTGCAGCCGAAAGATACGATTTCGATTCCAGGAGAGGCTTGCCTGGCATCCGCAAGTGCCCGAGCGACGAGCTCTTCACCATTGGATGCGTCATCGGCAATTGCCGGCGCGCTGGCAAGCGAGAGAAGCGTTCCAGCCGCACAAGCAATCGAGCCGGAGCGTTTCATCTTTTCTTCTCCCACCTTGCGATCCAAATACTTTGAAGGTGCGACCTTGCATCATGCTGAACGGCCCGGCGGGTTTCGTCATTCCCTCCGGGCCGCACTGCATCTTCAGGTGACCAGTTGAGCGCGATTTTCGTCGCGATGCTTCTTGAGGTACTTCATGAATGGCGTGCCTCCCGTACCGACATCGGGATCGTTGCCTGCGATGCTGCCAGCCTGCTTGTTGATGTAGCTCGCCGCATACTCGAGGTGACGGGTGCGGAAGCGGGCGGATTGTTCGAGGCAGGCGTTGAAGGCCGCCTTGAGTTCGGCATTGTCGCTAGCCGAGACGAAATCGCGGAGCTTCGATTGCGCTGCGAGATCTTCGATGAAACGGCGATGCTCGACAGGGCGGTACTGATGCAACTCGTCGAGGAAGCTCTTGAGCGGATCGTCGCTGTGGCCGACCTGGAACAGGGCGTCCATTGCCGGGACGATGGAAGACTGCGAACCCGTCTGGCCGCGCAATGCCTGCGGCTTGCCCTCGAAGCTTTCAATCCCCTCGTAGACCAGTCCGCCGTCCTTTAGTGCCGGATTGTTCGCCCAGCCGTGGATATAGGGCCGAACGCGGTGGAAATAGATGTACGGATCGCACTGTTCCGGCATCCGAGCGAAGTGATCGTAGATCCGTTCCCATGCCGCATCCATTTCCTTGAGCAAACGGATCGCTTCAGCCGCATCGCCGTCTTTGGCAATGCCCACGAGCTTGGCGGCGTTGTCCAGCAGGACGCCAGCTTCGGCTTCGATCGCGACATGGACCAGGACGAACCAGTTCTCGTCGGCGCCGCACAGGAAATTCTGATGCATGGCGATATTGTCGAGCGCGATCGGTCCCGACTTGTCGAGCCGGTACCAATTGTCGAGTACGTAGCCGGAGTAGGGCAAGAGCGGCGCCTGACCCAGTCGGTCGGCCAAGGCGCACATCGGACGGGCGAGATTGACCGGCAGGTGTTTCGGTGGATCCGCCTCGCCCCAGACATAAGCTTGCACGAGGAAGGAATAATGCACCATGGCCGTGCGGACTTCTTCCTCCGGAGCGTTCTTCACCCAATCCGAAATATCGGGATCGGGCAGGGCGTCGAGGAAATGCCGAACGCGGCCCGAGGTGAGCAATGCCGACAATATGCCGGCCGCTTTCACCATGGGGTCGAATTGTGGGGGGAGCGTGATCTCGTCGATCTCGTAATGCGAAAGATAGCCGCGCTCGCGGCTCATACCGTAGTCTTTAAGCTCCATTGTGATGACTCATCGCCGAGCGCGGGTTGGGCCGCTCGGTCAATGCGTGCATTCGTATCCATTGAAACCGGTTTGCTCAAGATACGGGTGTGGATAGCCCCGGGTCGTTCAGAGTTCGCGGACCATCTGCAGATTGCACCGCGCATAGGGGGTGTGGCGTAATTCATGCGGCTCTAGAGCGCGGAAACCCTTGCGCCGATAAAGGCGCGTGGCCGCTTCCAGGACCGAGTTCGTTTCCAGCCAGAGTGCATCGGCACCGCGGTTCCGGGCCAATTCGATGAGGCGATCGAGGATGGCAGATCCGAGGCCGGAGCCCTGCGCTGACGGATCTGTCGCCATTTTCACCACTTCCAGCCATTTTCGTCCATCGGGTGCAGGTTCATGCGGAATGGCAAGGGCCCCGCAACCGGCCACACGGCCATCCACTTCGGCAATCACGATCGCGCCGCCGGGGTCGAGAAGCGAGGCAACCGGATTTTCGAGCTGGCGCCGGTCGCGCTCCTCGATGCCGAAATACTCTTCGATCCAGCGCAGGTTGAGCGCAGCGAAGGCGGCTTCGTCACCCGCCTTGAAGCTGCGGATCAGGAAGGTCATCCCTCCGCTTCCGGAAAGTTTACCAGCAGATCGTAGGCAGAGCTATCGCCGACACCTGCGATCTTCATGCCGTTGCGCAGCCAGAAGGCGTGTTTGACGATCTCTGCCTGCTGTTCGATCCCGTAGCGTTCCAGCGACCAACCAGGCTTCAGCGAGTAATCGTATCGGGCCCAGGGCATGCGCCGGGTTACCAGATACCACTCACCGCGGGTCTGGGTCTGCCACACGTGGACCATCTCATGAATGAAGAGACCCTGCCGCCTGGTGCTGGCGGTCGAAAAGTCGTCGCAATAGTTTTCCGAAGCCGGGTGGAAATGAACATGTCCCCTGGGGGCCATGGTCACGCGGCGCGGCTGAAAAGGAAACCATTTGCGCCGCCGGATCGTGACACGCGCATAATCGATTGCCGTCCCGAAAACACTTTTCGCAAGAGCTATTTCCCCATCAGTAAGGGGCCGCTGTCCGCCGATCTCGCAGGTCGCGGGAACGGCGGCATCGTGGCTCTCGATTTCAAGCGTATCGCGAGGGTCGCTCAGCGCTCTTCCCCGGCGGCCTGGATCGGAACGGTGAAGGTGGCCGACTTGCCGCCTGCCACAGTCAGGGTCATCGCGGTTTCGCTACCGGCGACGAGATCGGGCGAAAGGTCGAAGACCATGACATGGAGTCCGCCCGGCTCGAATTTGAGCGTTTCCCCGGCCGATACCGCTTGCGGTCCGGTTTCGCTCATTTCCATCTTGCCGCTCCACTCCATTGTGCCGTGGACTTCGGTCTTACCCGCACCATCGACTTCGGCCTTGCGTACCGCGACACCGCGATCGCTATTGTTGGTGAGATCGAAGTAGATCGCCGCAGGATTTCCGGCGACTGCGGGAAGGACCATACGCGCATTTTCGATCGTCAGACCGGCCGCGTCGGTGGTTGCCGACGACTGCGCTTGTTCCTCGGCTCCTCCGCAAGCGGTAAGGGCCAGGCTGGAGCCAGCGAGCATAGCAGCGGCGAAAACGGGTTTGAACATTACGGAAATTCCCTCCTGTTGATGGCGCAAAAAACTAGCGGGGGACCTCCCTTGTGCCAAGAAAAACCGCACCTATATCGCTCGGGTAACACACCACTCGAATGAGCCGCCGACCGGTTCCGCCTCTCGTGGGGGACCAGACGCGCGGTGTCCAACAATGTGAAACTTATGGGGAAACCATGGCTAAAGTAATCGGTATCGACCTCGGCACCACCAACAGCTGCGTTGCCGTGATGGACGGCGGCAAGCCGAAGGTCATCGAAAATTCCGAAGGCGCGCGTACCACGCCTTCCATCGTCGCCTTCACCAAGGACGGCGAACGTCTCATCGGTCAGCCGGCCAAGCGCCAGGCAGTAACCAATCCGGACAACACGGTTTTCGCGGTGAAGCGCCTTATCGGCCGCCGTTTTGATGACCCGGTGACCAAGAAGGACACCGAGCTGGTCCCCTATGACATCGTCAAGGGCAAGAACGGCGATGCGTGGGTAAAGGCCGGCGGCGAAGAATATTCGCCCAGCCAGATTTCCGCTTTCATCCTCCAGAAGATGAAGGAAACGGCCGAGAGCTATCTTGGCGAAAAGGTGGAGCAGGCTGTCATCACCGTTCCGGCATACTTCAATGACGCGCAGCGCCAGGCAACCAAGGATGCCGGCCAGATCGCGGGTCTCGAAGTGCTGCGCATCATCAACGAGCCGACTGCGGCAGCGCTCGCCTACGGTCTCGACAAGGAAGATGGCAAGACCATCGCAGTCTACGACCTTGGTGGCGGTACCTTCGACGTTTCCATCCTGGAAATCGGCGACGGCGTCTTCGAAGTGAAGTCGACTAATGGCGACACCTTCCTGGGCGGTGAAGACTTCGACAGCGCGATTGTCGAATGGCTGGCCGACCAGTTCAAGAAGAAGGAAAACATGGACCTGAAGAGCGACAAGCTCGCTCTGCAGCGTCTCAAGGAAGCGGCGGAAAAGGCCAAGATCGAGCTGAGCTCGGCCCAGACCACCGAAGTCAACCTGCCCTTCATCACCGCCCGCATGGAAGGTGGTTCGTCCACTCCGCTGCACCTTGTCGAAACGATCAGCCGCGCAGACCTCGAAAAGATGGTCGGCGACCTCATCCAGCGCACGCTCGAGCCGTGCAAGAAGGCCTTGGCCGATGCCGGCGTCTCCAAGGACGAGATCGACGAAGTCATCATGGTCGGCGGCATGACCCGCATGCCCAAGGTACGCGAAGTGGTCGAAGGCTTCTTCGGTTCCAAGCCGCACACCGGCGTGAACCCCGATGAAGTCGTGGCCATGGGTGCTGCTATCCAGGCCGGCGTCCTGCAGGGCGACGTCAAGGACGTGCTGCTGCTCGACGTGACCCCGCTTTCGCTGGGTATCGAAACGCTTGGCGGCGTGTTTACCCGCATGATCGATCGCAACACGACGATCCCGACCAAGAAGACGCAGACCTACTCGACTGCCGAGGACAATCAGCAGGCCGTGACGATCCGCGTGTTCCAGGGTGAACGCGAGATGGCGGCAGACAACAAGCTGCTCGGCCAGTTCGACCTCGTCGGCATTCCGCCTGCACCGCGCGGTGTGCCGCAGGTCGAGGTTACCTTCGACATCGACGCCAACGGCATCGTCAACGTCAGCGCCAAGGACAAGGGAACCGGCAAGGAACAGCAGATCCGCATCCAGGCATCCGGCGGTCTGACCGACGCCGATATCGAGCAGATGGTCCAGGACGCGGAGAAGTTCGCGGACGAGGACAAGAAGCGCAAGGAAGGTGCCGAGGCCCGTAACCAGGCCGACAGCCTCGTCCACGCGACCGAAAAGCAACTCGAAGAGCATGGCGACAAGATCGACGCTTCGCTGAAGAGCGAAGTCGAAGAAAAGGTCGCGGCGCTCAAGACCGCGCTCGAAGGTGACGATGCAGCTGACATCAACGCCAAGGCCCAGGACCTGTCGCAGAGCGCGATGAAGATGGGCCAGTCGATCTACGAGCAGGAGCAGGCGAAGGCTTCGGCCGATGCCCCGAGCGAAGACGGCGGCGATGCCGGCAAGGACGAAGAGGTCGTCGATGCCGAATTCTCCGAAGTCGACGAAGACGCGAAGAACTAAGGCTCCTGATGAAAACCCCGACCGCCATCGGTGCGAAATGCGCCGGTGGCGGTTGGATTTTTGTCAGGCGGGATCATCATGTCAGCTACTGAAATCGACTTTTACGAATTGCTCGGCGTCAGCCGGGATGCGGATGGCGCGACGATCAAGTCCGCCTATCGCAAGCTCGCGATGAAACACCATCCGGATCGCAACCCCGGGTGCACCGAAAGCGAGAATACTTTCAAGGCGGTCAGCGCCGCCTATGAATGCCTCAAGGACCCCCAGAAACGCGCGGCATACGACCGCTTCGGTCATGAGGCCTTCACCCAGGGCATGCAGGGCGGGGGCGGTCACGGCCATCCGGGCGCCGACTTCGGCGATATTGGCGATATCTTCGAGACTATCTTCGGCAGCGCCTTTGGTGGCGGCGGCCGGGCCCAACCCCGTCGCGGTGCCGATTTGCGCTACGACATGGAGGTCAGCCTCGAAGAAGCGTTCGACGGCAAATCGACCGAGATCGAAATCGAAGTCAGCCGCTCGTGCGAAACTTGCCATGGAAGCGGCGCAACACCGGGCACGCAGAAGCGAACCTGCAACCTGTGCTCGGGTCAGGGCAAGGTACGCGCGAAACAGGGCTTCTTCGTGGTCGAGCGTCCCTGTCCCAATTGTCACGGCGATGGCGAAATCATCACCAGCCCTTGTCGGGATTGCCGCGGGGAAGGGCAGGTCGACGTTCCGCAAAAGCTCGAAATCGAGATGCCGCCGGGCGTCGATACCGGCACGCGCATCCGATTGTCGGGCAAGGGAGAGGCTGGACCGCGCGGTGCCGCCCCGGGCGATCTCTACATATTCGTGCACGTGAAACAGCATCCGATCTTCATCCGCGAAGGAACGACGCTGGCGACCCGCGTACCGATCAGCTTCACCACGGCTGCACTGGGCGGTTCGATCGACATACCGGGTCTCGACGGTGATGAGATCACCCTGGAAATCCCGGCCGGTATCCAGTCCGGGAAGCAATTGCGCCAGCGGGGTGCCGGGATGCCTATTCTCCAAGGCCGTGGGCGCGGTGACATGGTGGTCGAGATCGCCGTGGAAACCCCGACAAAGCTGAGCAAGCAGCAGCGGGAAATTCTCGAAGAGTTCCGCGAGACCGAGACCGGTGACGAATGCCCTGAAAGCAGGGGTTTCTTTAACAAACTCAAGGAAGTATTCGGCGGTTAGATCAACCGTTCGAGCACTTCGGATCTAATCTGATCGAGGAGGCCGCGGGCACATCGTCGTGCGGCCTCTTCTTCGTCCAGGATCGCGAGAAATGCTTTCTTCTTGAAGCTCCTGACCACAAGTTCGCCGGGAGCGTGGTCGACGGTCGAGCAGACGAGATCGATCATCCGTTCCGCACCGTGCAGGCGGCCCCACAGGTAGTCGTTTTCGCGATAGGACCTGCTGAAGAACGCGCCGAAATTGTAGAACTCGATCCCTCGAAGGGTGGCGCGTGTCCCGCCTTCACGAATGCTGCGCGCATCATCGGGGCTGATGCGGTCTACCTTTACCGGATCGAATTCCGTGAAACCCTCGTTGCGCAGCAGCGGCAGGGTTGCGACGTCGTAAAATGGGAATCCGAGATAGGCGAACAGCATCCGCCGCTTCAGATTGGCCGGCATCGCCTGTAGCGCCTCTGCCAGCATCTCCTCCGCCTTGTCGTCGGTATCGATGAGCAATCGCTTGCCTTCGATCATATCGAGCACCGTGCCCGGATCGCCGAGCACGCTTTGCGCGACATCGTGAAACTCCTCGCCCAGCGAGGCCAGGCCTTCCCTTTCGAAGTAAAGCGAGAGGATGGAATAGATTGCATCGCGGCCCTGCTCGAGCGCGCCGTCCGAAATCTCGGGGTCGGCCTCCCAATCGCGGGCCAGCCTGCGGGCAAGCAATCTGAGGCGCCTGATCCGGAAACCGATATCGTGCTCACGGAAAAACCCGATGGCTTCGTTGGTCGCTCCGCCATTGCCGCTTGAAAGCGTGGTCAGGCCGCGCCGTCGCAACTCCTCGCGCAGGACCTCTTCGACCGCCAACGGATCGGGAAGGTGCAGGGAAGGTGCAGCATCATAGGCCAGTTTCGCCAGCCGCGAGACGATCCCGCTGAGCTTGGCCTGAGCGTAGGAATGGAAGGCATAGCCGGCCTGTTCCGCGGCAGCCTGCTGCGCTTTCTGGCGCCAATTCTTCAATCGTTTCGGCGTTGGCCGGTCGAGAAAAAGCGTGCGCCCGAACAGCCGCTCGACAGTCGCGTCGACTTCGGGTCGCAGTGCAGCGACGATCCTCTGCAAGCGTTCTGCTTCTCGGCTCTGCTCATCGAGCTGTTCCAGGTTGTCACGGATCGGCTGTTCGCGCGGGATCGTGGAAAGCGAACCGAAAATGGCCGAGAAAAACCCGACATCGCGCGACGCGCGATCATCGCGCGAACCGAACCTGTCGGGGCGCGGATCGACATAAACGAAGCGGCGATCGACCTCTCTCTGGGCAGGTCTTCCGCGAAGCGCGGCCATCGCCCCTCCGAATGGCTTGTTCACCAGCACCGATCCGTCGATCAGTGATACCGTTTCCGTGTCGCCGCGCATCACGTGGACGGGCATGATGGTGTCGAGGAACTCTTCGCGCCCACTCCAGGCGCGACCGCTTTCCTCGGCCAGCTGGTCTATCTCTTCGATCTTGAGCGGCGGGAATGCACCTGGAAAACTCGCTGTCGCACGGGCAGCAAACACCAGTTCAAGCGGATTGGCCAGATCACATCCGCCCATGGCAGGAACCCTGCTTCGCATGGAGATGGGGAGGCGATGCTCGGTGTCCTCGACAACCGGCGGGCTGTTGAGGCGCAGGAGTTCCAGATACCCGTGGAAGTCGGTCGCGGTGACGAAAAGGTCCAGCGGATGCCCAGGCGGAAGCAGCGGAGCCTCCACCGGTGCCTCGGCCATCGCGCTGAAGGCGCGCTCCAGCAGCTTGGAGAAACCGAGCCCGGAGAATGGCGGTTCGAACCAGCGGCCGCGGATCAGGTGCGAAACCTTGCGCCTCACTTCCGCACGAGTTTCGGGCGCGACCTGTTCCGCGATTTCCGTGCCGGGACGGCTCAGGATAAAGGTCGCCAGCGGCTGCGCCCAGAACTTGCCACCGCGCCACCGCAAGCGGGCATCGGGATCGGTGAGTTCATCGACATCGGCGACTTCGAGCCAGAGGTCGGTCAGCGGTTCGAGGCTTTGCCCGGAATGGATGGCCTGTGCGAGAAACACGGCATTGATCCCGCCCGCGCTCGCTCCGCTCATGATGTCGGGGATGATCCGTAGGCGGAGCTCGTGATCTTCCTCGATCGCGGAAAGCATTTCGCGGTAAACGGCGTCTACACCGGAGGAGGAGGGCGTTCCCGAATGATAGTCGCGACTGGCCCGAGCAAGGTGCCACAATTCACGTGTGACCCCGTGCATATAGACCGCCAGGCTGACCCCGCCGTAGCAGACAAGCGCGATCCGTAGTTCTTTTTGCCGCATCGCCGAGGCTTGTGCACACTCGACGGCGCATTGGCAATTGCGTTCCGCAAATGTTCCGTCTAGCCAACACCCATGGCCAAACCGAAGAAACGCTATGTCTGTCAGGCTTGTGGCGGTGTTTCCCACCGCTGGCAGGGGCAGTGCGCCGACTGCGCGGAATGGAATACGCTTGTGGAAGATGCACCCGCTACGGTGTTCTCGCTCAAGCATGATCTGTCCAGCGGGGGGCGGGCGGTAGAATTCGTCGATCTCGACAAGCCGGGCGAAATGCCCGTGCGACAAAAGACCGGTATGGCAGAATTCGACCGTGCACTCGGCGGTGGTCTCGTTCCCGGCAGCGCGATCCTGATGGGCGGCGATCCCGGCATCGGGAAGTCCACGCTTTTGCTCCAGGCAGCCGCCAAGGTAGCGCGGGAAGGGCACGGCGTCGTCTACGTCAGCGGCGAGGAAGCGGCAGGCCAGGTGCGGATGCGCGCGGCCCGCCTCGGCCTGTCCGATGCCCCGGTAAAGCTCGCAGCGGCAACCGGTGTGCGTGACATCCTGACCACGCTTGGCACGATGGAGCCGCCCAAGTTCCTCGTCATCGATTCCATCCAGACGATGCATTCCGACACGATCGAAGGCGCGCCGGGCACGGTCAGCCAGGTTCGCGGCTGTGCCTTCGAGTTGATACGCTATGCCAAGGAAAACGGGGTCGCGCTGGTCCTCGTCGGCCATGTGACCAAGGACGGCAATATTGCTGGACCTCGCGTGCTTGAACACATGGTCGATGTGGTGATGAGCTTCGAGGGCGAGCGTAGCCATCAGTACCGCATCCTGCGCGCGCTCAAGAACCGTTTCGGTGCGGTCGATGAAATCGGTGTATTCGCCATGGCCGGGGAAGGGCTGGAAGAAGTCGAGAACCCTTCGATGCTGTTCCTTTCGGGCCGGGACCAGCAAATGGCCGGAAGCGCCGTATTCCCGGCGATGGAAGGAACGCGGCCTGTACTGGTCGAAATCCAGGCGCTGATCGTGCGTCTCCAGTCGGGCGCCACCCCGCGCCGTGCTGTTGTGGGTTGGGACAACGGCCGCCTCGCCATGTTACTGGCGGTGCTGGAATCTCGCTGCGGCCTCAATTTCAGTTCCGCCGAGGTCTACCTCAATGTCGCAGGGGGTTATCGCCTATCGGATCCCGCCGCCGACCTCGCCGTCGCAGCGGCCCTCGTCAGCGCCTTGGCGGACAAGCCCTTGCCCGACCGCAGCGTGTGGGTCGGTGAGGTCAGCCTCTCCGGTGAAGTGCGATCGGTCGCCCACGGGGGTATCCGGATGAGGGAAGCTGCCAAGCTCGGCTTCAAGGCGGGTTTCGGTCCAGCCGATGAAAAGACCGCTTCGTCAGACCTCGATTACAAGGGATTGGGACAACTCGCCAACCTCGTTGACCGTGTCATGGCGACATAATAAACCTCTCGCCGTCTATGACGGGATTTGACTACATCGTTCTGCTTATCGTCGGGCTGGCCGCCATCGGCGGTTTTTCGCGTGGTTTCATGCAGGAAGTCCTGTCGCTGGCGGCCTGGGTGCTCGCGGCATTTGCAATCCGTTTCCTCCACACACCGCTGACGCTGGCGATGCAGGAAGTCATGGGAACTGGCATCGCAGTTTCCGTCCTTGCTTTCGCGCTGCTCCTCCTCATTCCTTACGCCGCGATGAAAGTCATCGCGAACAATGTCGGGGAAGCCTCCCGCAATTCGATCCTCGGACCGATCGACCGCGTGCTCGGCTTCGGTTTCGGAGCTATCAAGGGTTTCGTGATCGTGGTGATCGGGTTCTCGCTGCTCGTTCTCGGATATGACAGCGTGTGGGACTATCGCGGCCGTCCGGTCTGGATCACCACTGCGGCGACCTATGAATTCGTGGATGGCGGTTCGCGGACGATGGTCGAAGTACTTGCCGAACGCCGCGCGCGCCTGCTTGGCGAAGAGCGGGCCGCCGAAGAAGCGGCCGAAGCAGAGTGAGCCGCCCGCCGGGTGGCACGCTCTATTCGCCTGCCTTCCTTTCGCTCGCAGTAGAACTTTCCCGATATCCCTACGACGACATGGCGCCGTTCCAAGGGCAAGCCACGTCGCGGACCTGCGGTAGCTCGATCCGTTTATCCTTCGACGATGATTTGCGATCTGTGGGCCTGCAGGTGACGGCGTGCGCGGTCGGTCAGGCGGCGGCTACGATCTTCGCCCGCCATTGTGCGAACAGGAACGCTGCCGACATGGCGGCTATGCCGGGAGCGATTGGTGCATGGCTCGATGGGATAACAGCAATGCCCGAATGGCCGGACCTGGAAATTCTCCAGCCCGCGATTGCGTATCCGGCGCGCCACGGTGCAATCCTCCTCCCGTGGAGAGCTGCCGTGGATGCGCTAGGCAAGGCTGACGGCACTCGCTAAACCCCGGCGCGCGACAAGGCATTTGGGGAGTGAGGAATTGTCTTCAGGCGAACAGATCATGCAGCGTGAGCCGACCGAGAAGGAAATCCGGCTCGTTATCGCCGCCAGCAGCGCAGGCACGATCTTCGAATGGTATGATTTCTTCATCTACGGCACCTTGGCAGGCCTGATCGGCGCGGCGTTCTTCCCGAGTGACAACGAAACGTTGCAGGTGCTTCTTGTCTGGGCAGGTTTCGCCGTTGGTTTCGGTTTCCGGCCATTGGGCGCGATCCTGTTCGGTTTCCTCGGAGACAGGCTGGGGCGCAAATATACCTTCCTCGTGACGGTGACCCTGATGGGCGTCGCGACGGCCGGTGTCGGCCTGATCCCCAGCGCCGCGAGCATCGGACTGGCCGCACCTATCATCGTGATCGGCTTGCGTATCCTGCAAGGCCTCGCGCTGGGCGGGGAGTACGGGGGCGCGGCGATCTACGTGGCAGAGCATGCTCCGCCAGAGAAGCGCGGGTTCTATACCAGCTTCATCCAGGCGAGCGTGGTCGGGGGCTTTGTTCTTTCCATCATCGTCGTGATCGCTTGTCGCGCCCTCATTCCGGTAGACGAGTTCGCCGCGTGGGGCTGGCGCATCCCGTTCCTGCTGTCGATCGTGTTGCTCGGCATTTCGCTGTGGATGCGGCTCAAGCTTTCGGAAAGCCCGGTTTTCCAGGCGATGAAGGCGGCCGGTGAAACGTCGGCCAATCCCTTCAAGGAAAGCTTGACCTATCCCGGTAATCCCAAGCGGATTTTCGTCGCTTTGTTCGGGATTACGGGCATCCTGACGACCATCTGGTATACCGCCTTCTTCTCCGGCCTTTCGTTCCTGCGCGGTCCGATGCGCGTGGAAGAGGGCATCGTGGAATGGATGCTGTTGATCGCGGGTACTATCTCCATGAGTTTCTACATCATGGTCGGCAAGTGGTCCGACAGGGTGGGACGCAAGAAGCCGATCATCATCGGCGCAATCGCATCGCTCGTGCTGCTGTTCCCGATCTTCTGGGGCATGGGTGCGCTCGCCAATCCGGGCCTCAACCAGAGCGCCGCGGCTGCACATGTGACCGTCAGCGGAGCGGCCTGCGAGTACGATCCCTTCGCGGAGGTCCAGGCCAGCGCCTGTGGCCGCGTGCTGCAGGATCTGACCGCGCTAGGCGTGCCCTATGCCATCGACGGCAACTCATCGGCGACGACGGTTTCGGTTGGCGGTGCAGCCAATGATTACGCCGCACTTGCCGATGCCGACCGCCGCTCTTTGATACAGGGGTGGCTGGAGAATGGGGGCTACAGCTTCGAACGCCAGACGCCGCCGCTCTCCAGCATTTTGGGGATCATCGGGCTGCTGCTGGTCTGCGGGATGCTGTCGGCACTGACCTATGGTTCTGTCGCGGCTTTGCTGTGCGAGATGTTCCCGGCGCGTATTCGCTATTCCTCGATGTCTATCCCCTATCACATCGGTGCAGGCTATCTCGGCGGGTTCCTTCCGCTGATCGCGGGATACATCGTCGCCATGACGGGTAACGTCTATTCGGGGCTGTGGTACACCATCGCGATCGTCGCATTCGGTCTCGTTGTTGCGTGGTGGGGCATCCCCGACGGTCCGCCCAAGGATTTCGAAGACGCGCATGGTTGATGTACCCCCGCCGACGCTAAGGCTCGATATCGACCGCGAGGCGTTGGCACATAACTGGCGCGAGCTCGACAGGCTCAGCGGCAAGGCGCGTGCCGGCGCCGCGGTGAAGGCCGATTGCTACGGGCTAGGTGTCGAGAAATGTGTCCCGACCCTGGTCGATGCCGGATGCCGCGATTTCTTCGTCGCACACTGGAGCGAGGTTGCGGACTTGCTGCCGTTTGTGCCGGCGAAGCGTATCGCAGTCTTGCATGGCCCCCTCTCGGGTGAAGAAGCCGCCTATGCACGGGAGACCGGTGTGCGCCCAGTCATCGACAGCGTGCGTCAGGCAAAGCTCTGGACCGAGGGCGGTGGTGGAGCTTGCCACCTAATGGTGGATACCGGGATTAACCGGCTCGGCATCGGTGTAGCGGAAGTATCGGAACCGGCAGTTCAGGCTCTCGAGGTGGAAGTCCTCATGAGCCATCTGGCCTGTGCGGACGAAGACAATTCAATGAATGCACGTCAGCTCGCCGATTTTCAGGCGATGCGGCCCGCAATCCAGCACGAGGCCCTGAGCCTCGCGAACAGCGCCGGAATTGCTCTGGGGACGGATTATCACTTCGACCTGACGCGGCCGGGCCTGTCGCTTTATGGCGGAGTTCCGCGCGACGAACTGTCCGGTCGAATTCGCCAAGTGGCATACCCCAAGGCGGCGATCATCCAGACGCGGAACCTGAAGGCGGGCGAGGCTGTCGGCTACAATGCGACCTTCAAAGCACCTGCCGATATGCGCATCGGGGTCCTCTCCCTCGGCTATGCCGATGGTATCCTTCGGGCATGGGGCGGGGCAAGCTTCCGGCATGGCGATGTTGCATTGCCGATCCTCGGCAAGGTCTCGATGGACATGATCGTCATCGACCTTTCCACAGCTCCCGATCTGTGTGAGGGCGACTGGGTCGAACTGCCATATCACCTGCCCGATGCTGCGCAGCAAACTTCTGTTTCCCAATATGAATTGCTTACCGTTCTGGGACAACGCTTCGATCGGTCGGCCTAACGTGTTGCGCTGCACATTGTGCACCTGCTAAGCATGGCTGCAACGCACAATAGGGAAGAGGCAATTCATGGCAAAACGCACCGCCGAGGGCGAACCCATCACTATCAAGAAGTACGCCAACCGGCGTCTCTACAATACGGACACCAGTAGTTACATCACGCTGGATGACCTGGCGAAGATGGTTCGCGAGAATGTCGACTTCCAGGTGGTGGATGCGAAGAGCGGTGACGACATCACGCATACGATCCTTACCCAGATCATCGTCGAAGAGGAAAGCCAGGGCGGCCAACAGATGCTCCCCGTCAGCTTCCTGCGCGACCTGATCTCCATGTACGGCAATTCGATGCAGGCGATGATGCCGAGCTACCTCGAAGCCAGCATGGCCAACTTCCGCAAGAACCGCGAACAGATCCAGGCGGCTTTTGCCAAGGGCATCGAAGCCAACCCGCTGGCCAAGATGGCCGAAGCGAACTTCAAGATGATGCAGAATGCCGCCGAGGCCTTCATTCCGGGTTCGCTCAAGACGGGTTCCAAGTCGGCCAAGCCGGACCAGTCCGCTGAACTCGCCCAGATGCGAACCCAGATGGCGGAAATGCAGAAGAAGCTGGACGAACTGAGCAAATAATTGCATCGGCCCGCGCCGAAACCCACCAGATACAGGAATTACCCGTGGCCCAGATCCGCCATGCCTTGAGCACCACGCGCGCCGACGATTTCGCAGCCTGGTATCAGGACGTCATCTCTTCCGCCGAAATGGCCGAGGAGTCGGGCGTTCGCGGTTGCATGGTCATTCGCCCGTGGGGTTACGGCATCTGGGAACGCATGCAGCGCCTGCTTGACGATCGGATCAAGGCGACGGGCCATTCCAATGCCTATTTCCCGATCTTCATTCCGCTCTCCAATTTTGAGCGCGAGGCCGAACACGTCGAAGGTTTTGCCAAGGAAATGGCGGTCGTCACGCACCACCGGCTGATCGCAGGCAAGGACGGTGGGCTCGTTCCCGATCCCGAAGCGAAGCTCGAAGAGCCGCTGGTCGTCCGCCCGACTTCGGAAACGATCATCGGTGACGCCATGGCGCGTTGGGTTCAGAGCTGGCGCGATCTGCCGCTCAAGCTCAACCAATGGGCCAATGTCGTGCGCTGGGAGATGCGCACTCGCATGTTCCTGCGGACCAGTGAATTCCTGTGGCAGGAAGGGCATACCGCCCATGCCGACGAGGCAGAGGCGAAAGACCACACGCTGACCATGCTCGAAGTCTACCGTGCGTTCGCGGACGAGGACCTGGCACTGGCGGTGATCCCGGGCGAAAAGCCCGAGAACGAACGCTTTCCCGGTGCTGTCGAGACCTGGTCGATCGAAGCCATGATGCAGGACGGCAAGGCGCTGCAGGCTGGCACGAGCCACTATCTCGGCACCAATTTCGCCGAAGCCAGCGGCATCAAGTACCAGAACAAGGATGGCGGCGAGAGCCTGTGCCACACCACCAGCTGGGGCGTTTCGACGCGCATGGTCGGCGGCGTGATCATGACGCATGGTGACGACGACGGCCTGCGCCTGCCGCCCAAGATCGCCCCGCAGCAGGTGGTTATCCTGCCCATGCTGCGCGACAAGCCCGAAGACGAGGCGCTGATCGACTATTGCGAGGCATTGCGTGCCACGCTCGCATCGCAGTACGTTTTGGGTGAACCCCTCCGCGTCCTTCTCGACACGCGCCCGGGCAAGGCTGCGGCCAAGCGCTGGGACTATGTACGCAAGGGCGCGCCGATCATCATCGAGGTCGGCGGCCGCGACATGGAGAATGGCGTCGTCAGCCTGCTTCGCCGTGACAAACTTTGGAACGATGAGAACGGCAAACCCGCATTCCAGACTCCGACGCGTGAAATTGCCGGCCAGACGGTGCCGGATATTCTCGCACACATGCAGTCCAGCCTGCTCATCGAAGCGCAGGAACGACGCGATGCCAACATTACCCGCGGTGTCACCGATTTTGCCGAGGTTGAGAAGTTCTTCTCCGGCTCGCGTTATCCGGGATGGGTCGAAGTCCAGTGGTCCAAGCCGACCGGGACAGAGCTGGATGAAGTGGTCGAACGTCTCAAGGCGCTCAAACTCACCATGCGCAACGTGCCGATCGGCGCAGCGCCTGTGGATGGAGACTGCATCTTCACCGGTAAACCGGCGACGGAACGCGTATTGCTCGCCAAGGCATACTAGCACCCCGTGACATGGGGCGCGCGCGTCCCCATATGGCGGGTCATGAAAAAACATAATCGTACCGGGCGGCCACAAGGCCTCCCGAGCAAAGAACAGATAATCGAATTCATTCAGGGGTCCGAGACCCCCGCCGGCAAGCGTGAAATCGCGAAGGCGTTTGGCCTGAAGGGCCAGGAAAAGATCGCGCTGAAAAAGCGCCTCAAGGACATGGCCGAAGAAGGCCTGATCGACGGCAAGCGTACAGCCTATCACCGCATGGGCGGCCTGCCGAAGGTCACGGTGCTCAAGGTCCTCGAGATCGAGGATGGCGAACCGATCGCCGTGCCCGAGAGCTGGGATCCGGATAGCCAGGAGAAGGCTCCGCGTCTCACGGTCAAGGAAAGCAAGAAGGTTGCCGCGCTCAAGCGTGGCGATCGTTTCCTTGCGCGAACCGAAGAAAAGCCGCGCGGATGGATCGCCCATCCGATGAAAAAGCTCCCCGCTCGTAACGAAGGCCTGATGGGCGTCGTCGAGTTCGACGGCGGCGGCAAGCCCTGGCTCGCTCCGGTGGACAAGCGTGTCCGCAATTCCTCGCCCATCGCCGATCTCGGCGGTGCGGAAGAAGGTGATCTCGTGCTGGCGGAAAAGGCTGGCAAGTCTGCTCGTGCCGCCGTCAAGGTCGTCGAGGTTATCGGCGATCCGCTCGCGCCAAAAAACTTCAGCCTGATCGCGATTGCCAAGCACGGCATCCCGCACATATTCCCTGAAGAGGCGTTGTCAGAAGCGCAGCAGGTCGCGCAGCTCCCGCTCAGCGAAGACAAGCGCGAAGACCTGCGCGACGTGCCCATCATTGCCATCGACCCTGCCGATGCGCGCGACCATGATGATGCCATCTGGGCCGAACCCGACGGGAAGGGCGGTTATCGCGCAATCGTCGCCATCGCCGACGTAAGTTTCTACGTACGGCCGGGCGGAGCGCTCGACCGCGAGGCGCGCAAGCGCGGCAATTCTGTCTATTTCCCCGACCGGGTAGTACCGATGCTGCCGGAAATCCTCAGCGCCAATGTCTGCTCGCTGGTGGAAGGCGAGGACCGGGCGGCGATGGCCTGCCACATTTCCATCGCACCCGACGGCAAGGTCACCGATTGGCGCTTTACCCGCGCCATTGTGCGTCTCGCATCGAACACCGCATATGAGGACGCGCAGAAAGCCATCGACGATGGGACTGCGGAAGAAACGCTCAAGAACCTGTGGGGCGCTTGGGATCTACTACACAAAGCACGCGTTGCCCGCGATCCTCTGGACCTAGAACTGCCCGAGCGGCAGGTTCGCCTCAACGACGAAGGCGTGATCGAGGAAATCGCCGTCCGCGAGCGTCTCGATGCGCACCGCGTGGTGGAAGACTTCATGATTGCTGCCAATGTCGCGGCGGCCAAGGCGCTGGAAGCGAAGAAAGCACCGGTGGTCTACCGCGTCCATGAAACTCCGAGCCGCGAGAAGCTGACCGCCTTCAAGGAATACCTCGCCACGCAGGGCCGCAACTTCGCCCTTGGCCAGGTCATCACGCCCGGGCTCTTCAACCGGATGCTGAAAGACATTGCCGATCCGGCGGAAAAGGCGCTGATCATGGAGGCTGTGCTACGCAGCCAAACGCAGGCTTATTACGGGCCGGCGAATGCGGGCCACTTCGGTCTGGCGCTGGGCAGCTATGCGCACTTCACCTCGCCCATTCGCCGTTACGCCGACCTGCTCGTGCACCGGGCGCTGGTCGATGCCTACCATCTCGAACAGCCCAAGCCCAAGGGCGATATCCCGCCCGCATCGGGTCTTTCCGATCGCGACAGGACCGCGCTCAGCCAGATTACCGACGCCATCAGCCAGACCGAGCGTCGGGCCATGGAGGCCGAGCGCGACACCATCGACCGTTATGTTGCCGCATGGCTTTCCGGACGCGTCGGTGAGACCTTCGACACCCGCATTACCGGCGTGCAAGGCTTCGGTTTCTTCGCAACTATCGAAAACCTGGGCGGGGACGGCCTGGTCCCGGTTTCGACGCTGGGCCGCGAATATTTCCGCTATGACGAAGCTGCTCGCCAGCTCGTCGGTGAGAACAGCGGCAAGACCTATTCCGTGGGCGACAGGCTGAAGCTCAAGCTGGCGGAATCGAACCCGCTGACAGGGGCTCTGAAGTTCGAAGTCCCTGAGAGCGACGGCTCGCCCATCGAAAAGCGCGGGGATCGCCCGCCGCCGCGCAAGAAAAAGCCGCTGGTGAAAGGCAAGGGCGCGCCCCGCCAGAACCACCAGGGCGGCCAGCGCGGACGCCCGAAGAATATCCGGCATCAGGGCCGCAAGAAGCGCTAGGCCAGCGCGTCCAGCTGCTCCCGCGTGAGCTTGCCCGGCACGATGTAGAGCGGGCAGGGCAGCTCGCTCGCGCGGGCGGAGAAATGCTGGACCAGCGGGTCCTTACCCCCGTCCCTGGTGGTGCCCAGAACAAGCGCTGCAACTTCGCCGTGATCTTCGAGATAGGTCCTGATCACGTCGGCAGGCGCTCCCGGACGAACGGCGATGACGGGCATCTTGCCCATTTCGCCGAAGATGTTGCCGGCCGCACTGTTGGCGAGCACTTCGGCCCGCTCGCGTGCTTCCTGTTCGATCGTCGCCTGCACGCCGCCGAATGCATTGAACGTCTGTTGCGGGACCAGCGCCAAAATGTGCACCGAGCCATTCGTCTTCATCGCGCGCAGCGAGGCAAACCGCAGCGCCTGCTTCGATTCTTCCGTTTCGTCCATGACGACCAGGTATGTACGCATGACCCGTTCCCCTCTTCTGGACGCAGGCCTATCCGGTAATTCGTATTCTGCGCAAGGACCTTGCGGCGGCGGCGCATTTTGGCCAGAGGTCCCAACAACAGTATTTCCAGCGAGGACGTAACGTCAGCACATGCCCACGCCGATCAAGATGCCCGCCCTTTCCCCGACCATGGAAGAAGGCACGCTCGCCAAATGGCTCGTGAAGCCGGGCGACAAGGTCGAAGCCGGCGACATCATGGCGGAAATCGAAACCGACAAGGCGACGATGGAATTCGAAGCTGTTGACGAGGGCACCATCGCCTCGATCGCGGTTGAAGAAGGTACGGAAGGCGTGAAGGTCGGCACCGTGATCGCCATGCTCGCCGAAGAGGGCGAGGACCTGGACGAAGCTGCGGCGGCTGCTCCCGCCAATGGCGAGGAAAAGGCCGAGGAAGCACGCGAGGAAAAGGTCGAGCAGGAAGAGAAGCGCACCGAAGCGCCTGCTCCGGCTCCCGCACCCGCACCTGCGGCCAAGCAGTCCGACGATGGCGGGCGCGTCAGGGCATCGCCGCTCGCGCGCCGGATTGCCGAGGACAAGGGACTGGACCTGTCGACTATAAAGGGTTCGGGTCCCAATGGTCGCATCGTTAAGGCCGATGTCGAAGACGCTAAACCGGGTGCTGCACCAGCGAAGGAAGCCGCCGCATCTGCGCCTACTCCTGCCAAGCCTGCCACCATGGGCGGCGATCTCGACGCGCCGTACGAAGCGCAGAAGCTCAACAATGTGCGCAAGGTCATCGCGCGCCGCCTTACCGAGGCAAAGCAGACGATCCCGCACATCTACCTCACCGTGGACGTGCGCCTCGATGCGCTGCTCAAGCTGCGCAGCGAACTCAACAAGAGCCTAGAGGCGGACGGCATCAAGCTGTCGGTCAACGACCTGCTGATCAAGGCGCAGGCCCGCGCGTTGCAGCGCGTGCCGCTGTGCAATGTCAGCTTCCAGGGCGACGAGCTGTACCAGTACACGCGCGAGGATATCTCGGTCGCCGTGGCCGCGCCTTCGGGCCTGATCACGCCAATCATCCGCGATGCGGGCCGCAAGGGCCTCGCGCAGATCAGCACCGAGATGAAGGAGCTTGCGGGCAAGGCGCGCGACGGCAAGCTGCAGCCGCATGAATTCCAGGGCGGCACCGCCTCGCTGTCCAACCTTGGCATGTTCGGCACCAAGCAGTTCGACGCCGTGATCAACCCGCCGCAGGCGATGATCCTCGCAGTCGGCGCTGGCGAGCAGCGTCCGCACGTGATCGACGGCGCGCTGGGCGTCGCTACCGTGATGAGCGCCACCGGCAGCTTCGACCACCGCGCCATCGACGGCGCAGACGGCGCGCAGTTCATGCAGGCCTTCCAGCAGCTGGTCGAGAACCCGATGGGGCTGGTGGTTTGAGCTACATTCGCATTGAGAATGATATTGCGCCGACGATCACAAAGGCAATGTTGCAGCTGGCTAAGGAAACCGAAAAGCTCATCAGAGTCGATGTGAGCCTAATGGAGGGGTATGAGGCTCTCAAGGAAATTGACGAGATATCTGAAGAGGCGAAGTTTGTTGCAGATTCAATGCTTTTCTCGAAGGTCGTTGATAACTTTCAAACCTACGTCGTTGATTTGCTCCTTCTGGTTTTCACCGAATACCCCCACGCTTTCTTCAGCAAAAAAGTCGATGTGTCGCGAGTTTTTGATTGCAGTAGCCTAGAGAGCCTTCAACGCGACATAGTAGAAAAGGAAGTTAGCTCCCTTTCTTACAAGAGTTTGACTGATTTGAACGCCTTCATCTTTAAGGCTACAGGTTGCAGGCTTTTTCAAAATGATTTGATGCTGCGACGCGTTGCACACCTAACTGCACTTCGGAATGTGATCGTACATAGCCGCGGTATCGTCACGCCTTTCTCAAAAGAGCGCTTGCCGCATTCCAATTACGTCGTTGGCCAAGTTGTTCGCCATCCCGTGCCATTCACGACGATGAAGTATCTTTTTCATTGTGGTAAACATATTGATCACAGCGCGACCTCGCATTTCTCGCTCCCAGCAGAGTGCTTGTTGATGACAAAGCTTCACCCAGATTATGCCTGACCGCTCTCCCCTCATCCGCGTCACGGCCATGCCGACCGACCTCAACCCCTATGGCGGGGTGTTCGGCGGGTGGCTGATGAGCCAGATGGCGCTGGGCGCATCGCTGATAACCCCACGGACACTAAAACCCGTTCGCAAGGTTCATTAGGAATAGGGCAGGCACATCGTCCGCCTGAATTGAGGAGAAACATCATGATCCGCACTGCAATCGTTATTCCGGCGCTCGCGCTGGCACTCGCAGCCTGTTCGCAGGAAGCCGAAGAAGCGCCCGCAGGCGACGAGGTAGCAACCGCACCTGCCGACGCAGCGCTTGCCGCTCGCCCTGTCATGTATGGCGGTGAAGCGAACATGGATGCGTGCGGCTCAGCCGGAACCGTGGGTGCGCTCGACACGCTGGAAGGCCAGGTACTCACCGTGCACTCCGCTCCCGATGCGGCCGCCAATCAGACCGACCTGCTCCAGCCGGGACAGCTCGTCTCGATCTGCGAAAACGAGGGTGACTGGGTCGGCGTTGTCTATTCCAAGAGTGCAGCCGATTGCGGCACGGGAACGCCGGTCGCGGATCGCCGCGCCTATGACGGCCAGTGCCAGTCGGGCTGGATCAATGGCACCTACCTCACCAACCAGGCGGGCTGATCCGCTTGGCACGTGAACCTCTCATTCGCGTCACTGCCATGCCGGCGGACACGAACCCTTACGGGGGCGTGTTCGGCGGGTGGCTGATGAGCCAGATGGCGCTAGGCGCCGGTTCGCTCGCGAGCCGGGAAGGGCAGGGCAAGGCGGTGGTCGTTTCAGCCACGGACTTCGCCTTTCCCGGCGCGATGAAGGTAGGTGATGAACTGTCGGTCTATTGCGACATAGCGGCGACCGGCAACACATCCATGACCATAAATGCCGAAGCTATATCGCGCGAACGTAACGGCGTTGCAGAAACCAAGGTGGCGCAAGGGACATTCAAGTTCGTCCTGCTAGACGAAAACAATCGTCCGCGTGCGGTTGGTCAGCGATGGGCGTGATGCCTGTCCTACTTCGCGCGTCCTGCGATATGGGGGCCTCATGAGCCGCCCGTTCAGCCCCACGAATACCTATTTAACTTCCCCTCGCGCGTCCTTCGCGGTTTTTACCTCCAGGACCGTGTTCCATGTGTTCCACTCTGTCGGAAAGATCGAAGGCTAAATCCAAATGGCTACCCAATACGACGTCATCGTTCTCGGCTCCGGACCCGGAGGCTATGTCGCGGCAATCCGCTGCGCGCAGCTGGGCCTGAAGACCGCCATCGTGGAACGCGAACTGTTGGGGGGCATCTGTCTCAACTGGGGCTGCATTCCGACCAAGGCGCTGCTGCGTTCGGCCGAGATCCTGCACTATGCCCAGCACGCGAGCGACTATGGCCTGAAGATCGCAGGCAAGATCGAGGCGGACCTCGAAGCGGTTGTGAAGCGCAGCCGCGGAGTCGCCAAGCAGCTGAACCAGGGCGTCACGCACCTGATGAAGAAGAACAAGATCACGGTGCACATGGGCGAGGGCACGCTGACCGGCCCCACCAGCCTAACCGTGAAGGCTGAGAAAGGCGAAGAGAAGCTCACCGCCAAGCACGTGATCGTCGCCACCGGCGCACGCGCCCGCGACCTGCCGTTCGCCCCGGCTGACGGCAAGCGCGTGTGGACCTATCGCCATGCCATGACACCGCCCGAAATGCCGAAGAAGCTGCTTGTCATCGGATCGGGCGCGATCGGGATCGAGTTCGCCAGCTTCTACAACGACATGGGCTGCGATGTGACCGTGGTTGAAATGCTCGACCGGATCGTGCCGGTGGAGGACAAGGACGTCTCCGCCTTCCTCGAAAAGAGCCTGACCAAGCAGGGCATGACGATCATGACCGGCGCAGGCGTGGAAGCGCTCGACCTGTCGGACAAGGGCGTGAAGGCCAGGATCAAGGCCAAGGACGGCAAGGTCTCCGAAACCGACTTCACCCACTGCATCACCGCAATCGGCATCGTGCCGAATACCGAGAACATCGGCCTCGAAAACCTGGCCGAAATGGACCGCGGCTTCATCCAGATCGACGACTATGGCCGCACCAAGTCGAAAGGCCTTTGGGCCATCGGAGACTGCACGCCCGGCCCGTGGCTGGCGCACAAGGCAAGCCACGAAGGCGTCACCACTGCCGAGGCGATTGCCAAGGAACTGGGCAACAAGGATGTCCACCCGCACCCGCTCGACCGCGGCAACATCCCAGGCTGCACCTACTGCCATCCGCAGATCGCCAGCGTCGGCCTGACCGAGGCGAAGGCGAAGGAAGCGGGCTACACCGTCAAGGCCGGCACCTTCCCCTTCATCGGCAACGGCAAGGCTATCGCGCTGGGCGAGGCGGAGGGCTTCGTGAAAACCGTGTTCGACGCGAAGACCGGCGAACTGCTGGGTGCGCACATGGTCGGCGCGGAAGTGACCGAGATGATCCAGGGCTTCGTCGTCGGCAAGACGCTGGAGACGACCGAAGCGGAACTGATGAATACCGTGTTCCCGCATCCGACCATCAGTGAAAGCATGCATGAAAGCGTGCTGGCGAGTTACGGACGGGCCTTGCACATCTGATCATGTAGGGCAGGAAGAGCGACATGACCTCGTTTCTAATCCTCGCCTTTCTGATCCTCGCTGCCGGTGTGGTCGCTGTGCCCCTGGCGACACGATTCGGACTGGGATCTGTGCTGGGATACCTCCTGGCCGGAATGGCGATCAGTCCGCTGCTCGCGGCGGGCAATGTCGATGTCGAGGCACTGCAGGTATTTGCAGAATTCGGGGTCGTGATGATGCTCTTCATCATCGGCCTGGAGATGGAGCCGCAACGACTGTGGGCGATGCGAGGCAAGCTGTTTGGCCTTGGCGGTGGGCAGGTGATCCTGTCGACGGTCGCGCTGATGGGCATCGCCTTAATTGACGGCAATGCCTGGCAGACCGCATTGGCGATCGGGATGGTTCTGGCGCTGTCCTCGACAGCCATTATCGTCCAGACGCTGACCGAAAAGAACCTCATGAAGAGCGAGGGTGGAGAGGCAAGCTTCTCGGTCCTGCTCGTGCAAGACGTCGCGGTCATTCCAATCCTGGCGCTTCTTCCCCTGCTTGCCATGCCCGAAATGTTCGGCGCCGGTACGGGTCATGGCGGGGAGGGAGGTCATGGAGGCATCGATCTTACCGCGGCGATGCCGGTGTGGCTTGCGGCGCTCTGCCGCCTGACTGCCGTCGCTGTCGTTGTCGGGATCGGCATCTACGCTGTCAGGCCGCTGTTCCGCTACATCGCGGCCGCCAATTTGCGAGAGCTGTTCACCGCTGCCGCACTGGGCGTAGTCATTGGCATAGCTTTGCTGATGTCGCTTGTGGGACTGTCACCGGCGCTCGGGGCCTTCGTCGCCGGTGTCGTCCTCGCAACGAGCGAGTATCGGCACGAACTTGAAAGCGACATCAACCCCTTCAAGGGGCTGCTGCTCGGCTTGTTCTTCATCACTGTCGGCGCGGGTGTCGACTTCGTACTGGCGAGCCAGATGTGGCAATCCGTGCTCTTTTGGGCATCTGTCACGATCGCAACGAAGTTTGCAGTGCTGTTTGCCGTTGGCTGGTTCTACGGCTTGAGACGACAGGCCTTGTGGCTGTTCGCCCTGAGCCTGCCGCAAGCTGGCGAATTCGCCTTCGTGCTGATTTCCTTTGCCGTGGCCAACGCCGTCTTCGGGCAGGCACTTGCCGACCTCCTCCTACTGGTTGTCGCGCTCACGATGCTCGCAACGCCCCTGCTGTTCATCTTCTACGACAAGGCAGTCGCAAGGTTCTATTGCAGAGGGCAGGAGCGCGAGCCCGATGTCATCGATGAAGAGAACCCTGTCATCATCGCAGGCCGGGGGCGAGTTGGCGGGATCGTCGATCGTATGCTGCAGCTCGCGGGCTATTCGACCACCGTTATCGATTATGACAGCGCCCAGTTGGAGATTGTCCGGAAGTTCGGTTTCCGGACCTATTTCGGTGACGCGACCCGGCCCGATCTGCTGGTTTCGGCAGGCATCGAGAAAGCTAAGCTCCTCGTCGTCGCACTTGATGAAAGGGAGCAGATCGACAAGCTCGTCAAACATGTGGTCAAGAACTATCCGCATGTGCACATCACCGCACGAGCAATCGATCGCAACCACGTATACGATCTCTGGGCCTTCGGATGTCGGGACATTATTCGCGAGACCTACGACGCGAGCCTGAGGATCGGACGCTCGGCCTACGAAGCGCTCGGCATGGACCGGGATCAGGCTCAGGCTGCGACCGATGCGTTTGAAAAGAACGACCGGGCCGCCATGCCGGAAGTCGCCAATCTCTACCGCGTCGGTGTCCCGTTCCACGAGAACGAAGAGCTCATGGCCCGCGTCCGCGAGCTCCGGGAAGAGTGGGACCCGATCCTGCGCGAGCAGATGGACGAGATCCTGAAACGAGAGAAATAGGCCTCTCGATCAAAGGGAACCGTGCGGCGCCACCCTTCGTTTCTTCAGGAAAGGAGTTGCCCCATGGAATATGAAATCGATGACGATCCCCAGGATGCTTCGGGCGATAACCATGAGGGCGCACAGCGAGATGGCGGCATTGTCGAAGACCACATCGCTTTGAAAAACCAGTCGAGCGTCTCTCCGGACGATTACCCGCGGGATCAGAGGCAAGCCCAATCGCTCGTGCGACCAAAGAAGCCAGACTAAGCCTGCCGCTATTCGCGGAACGCTCGTTCCTTGAGCCAGGTTATCGGCGTGAACAAATAGGACAGGATCGAGCGTTCTTCGCCCAGCAAGCTGACGTTCGCGACCATCCCCGGACCGATCTCCAGCGGGTTGCCATCCTGGTCTTTCAGGACATCTGTTGTCTGCACCTCGACGGTGTAGAAACTCTCGCCGG
Source organism: Qipengyuania seohaensis (assembly GCF_002795865.1). Lineage (NCBI taxonomy): Bacteria > Pseudomonadati > Pseudomonadota > Alphaproteobacteria > Sphingomonadales > Erythrobacteraceae > Qipengyuania > Qipengyuania seohaensis. The sequence goes on along the minus strand of NZ_CP024920.1, from coordinate 4,996 downwards.
TTTCTTCGTTCACCACCGCGTCGGGTGAAATCGATGTTACGGTTCCCGCCATCTTGCCGAAGATTGCCGGATTATAGGCGGTGATCTCGACGAAGGCATTTTGCGCAAGTCCAACGTTGGCAATGTCCTGTGGGCGGACCATCGCCTCCACGTAGAGGGCATCGTCCGTCGGGACGATTTCAACGATGGGTTCGCCAGAATTGACCGTCCCGCCGACGGTGGTGACGAACACGCGATTTACCAGCCCGCTCATCGGTGCGCGGATAACGGTGCGATCGACCCGGTCCTCAAGTCCCGGCAAGGTCATTTGCTGCACCGAAAGTTCGGCCTGCGCCTGCGACAGTTCCATCCCGGCCCGACTACGCCAATCGCTCACTTGCTGGGCAAGAGCTGCTTGCGCTTCTGCGATGCTTGACCGGGATCGCGCCAGCGAAGCTTCGGCCGCCGATACCTCGCTCGCAGCAACCTGTGCGGCGTTCTCGGCCTGGATCAGTTCGATCTGCGGGACGATACGCTGCTCGGCCAGAGGCCTGAGCATGGCGAGTTCACGTTCGGCCGTGGTCAAATTCGACCGCCGTGCGGTAAGGATCGACTGCGCTTCCGCAACGGACCTCTGGGCCTGGACGATGCGGGCCTGACCAGCCGACCGCAAACCGCTCAATTCCGCCGACCGTGCGCTGTGGAGCGATCGCTCGATCTCGATTTGGTCGGAGGGCAGGGAACCGTAGTCCGGCCTTCCGCCGCTGACTTCGGCCCGCAGGCGCGCAATCCTTGCTTCCAGTGCGCTGACACCGGCTTCCGAACTGTCCAGCGCTGACCCGGTAATTGCCGGATTTAGCCTGACGAGGATTTCACCTCTGCGAACCTCCTTGCCAGCTGTGACCATGATCTCCTGCACGACGCCGCCTTCCAGGTTGGACACGACCTGCAGCTTGGAACTGGGCACGACCCGACCCGACGCTCGAACGGTTCGCTCCACGGTCGTGAAGGCTGCCCAGATCACCGCGAGTACGGTGAATGCTGCGATCGACCACAGGATTATGTTGGAGGATTTCCGCGCCTTGATTTCCTGCGCTTCGAATTCGCCATCTTCGCCAAGGAGCTGGCTGGTGATTTTTGAGAAAGCGTTCATCGTGCTGCTATCCTCGTTACCTTGCGCGTGATGTCCTCAGGTGTGCCGTCCATCGCCACGCGGCCGCGTGACATGAGGATGACCCTGTCGACGAGCGCCAGAAGGGAAGGGCGGTGAGTGATCAGCACAAGGGTCCGTCCGGCGAATTCCTTGCGCAGATTGTTGATGAGCTTGGCTTCCGTTTCGGTGTCCACCGCCGAAGTCGGCTCGTCGAAGACGAGGATCGGTGGCCGGCCGACAAGTGCACGGGCCATGGCGATGGACTGACGCTGGCCGCCTGACAGGCCGGACCCTCGGTCAGCCAGCTTGAGATCGTAACCGTTCGGCATGCGCGAAATGAAGTCGTGCGCCATGCTGATCTTGGCGGCCCGCATCATTTCTTCGTCGTCGGCGTCGGGCCGGCCGAGCATGATGTTTTCGCGGATCGTGCCGGTAAGCAGCGCATTGTCCTGAAGCAGGGCGCCCGCTTTTGCACGGAGCGACCTCGGTGTGAGCTGACGGATGTCCGTTCCATCGATCATGACAAGGCCGCTGGTCGGGGGGTAGAGCCCGATCATGAGGCGAGCGATGGTGGATTTGCCCGAGCCTATCGGCCCGATAAGTGCCACGTTCTCGCCGGGTTCAATACGGAAGTTTACTCCGCTCAGCGCCAGTTCGGCCGCATCGGGATACCGAAAATCGACGTCCCGAAATTCGATCGCTCCCTCCAGTACGCTGGGAGCAAGACCGAGCCCCTCCGGACCCTCGGCGGGCATATCCATCATGGCGTTGATGCGCCGGTAGGCGGTGCGCGCGGCGTGGATGCGGGTGAGAAGGGTGGCTATTGCTCCCAGTGGTGCAACGGCACGGCCAGCCAGGATCGAACATGCGATCAATCCGCCCATGGTGAGGTTCTGCTCGGCAATCGCAAAGACCCCGAAAATGACCATTCCAGTATAGGCCATGGTCTGTGCGCTGCCGGCAATGGTCGTCGCAAGGTTTGCCGTCAGGCGCTGGCGAAGAGAGACATTGGCATGGCCTTTCATCGCCTCATCCCACCGGTGGCTGAGCATATCGCCGGCATTCGAGGATTTGACCGTCTCAAGGCTGCCGATGGTCTCGACGAGCACCGCTTGCTTGCCGAGCGCCTCGTCGAGGGATTGCGATGACAGGCGCCGCATTGCGGGCTGCGTTGCAACCGCGGACAGGATTACCAACGGGATCATGACGATGGGTACCAGGACCAGCCAGCCACCGACCATCGCGATCACGGCCAGGGTTATTATCGTGAAGGGCACGTCCACCAGCGCGGTGATTGTAGCTGACGCGAAGAAGTCTCGGAGTGTCTCGATCTCTCGAACAAGCCCCGCCAGCCCGCCGGTCGTGTGCCTGCTGAGATCGAGGCGCAGCGCGAGGATGCGCTCGAAGATAGCTTTGCCGATATCCCGATCGACACGGGCCCCGGCAATATCAACAAAGTAAGCGCGCAGAAGCTTGAGAACGAAGTCGAAGATGAGGACGATGCCAAGCCCGACCGCGAGGCCGATCAGGGATTCGGTGGCATTATTGGGGACGATCCGGTCATAGACCGTCATCGTGAAAAGCGCAGTAACGAGCGCAAAGCAATTGATCAGGAAGGCAGCGACGAGAACCCGCATATAGAGCGGTCGGCTCTTCTTGAGCGGCTCCGAGAGCCAAGGTGCTATCCGCGCCTTGCGGCCATAATCCTCATGTTCCAAATCAGCCAATTGCCTTTACCTCCCCCCGGAATAGGCTTGGCACCGCCGTCTCATCCGACAGCGGTGCCGAGCTGGTGATGTTGCGTCACGCGATCGCGATATATTGGGTATCCGCGATATCGAGTGCGCCGTCGCCGATGATGCCGGCGTTGAGCGATGTCTCGTAGACAGTGTTCTCAAGTTCGCTGCGGAAGGTCGTGCTGCTCGTATTTTCGAACAGGCCTTCCGACAGCGCATCGGCCAAGGCATTCTGGAATGCGAGGCTGTCGGCATCGCCTGCCACGAACACCCCGTTGACGGTTCCGCCCTCGTTGTATTCGGCCAACGCGTTGTGGATCTCGCCGCCCGAGTGGTCGAGGCCATCGGGGTTCTTCCAATCGCTGCTGTTGGTCTTGATGCGGCCACTCGGAGCGAAAGTGTCGAATGTCTCGTCGAGACCGCCCTTGTCCGCGCCGGCATAGCTTTGCAGCCAGTCGATCGCATCGTCGAGATAGTGCTTGGCGGTATTCTCCGAGCCATCACCGATGTCGTTTCCGGAAAGGAAATTGAGCCAGGTGGCGACCACATCGCGTCCAAGTTTCGAGACGACGTCGTTGCCCTTCTTGCTCGATGCGTTAACGACTTCCTGGGCATCAGCCAGCGAAATGAAGAGTGTATCTTCACCCGGATTGGTGAACCCGTCGCCGTTATAGTCGCCAATCAACAGGCCTTGCTCGTCAGCTCCATCGATGACGCCGTCGTTGTTGCTGTCGACCGCATACAGGAGATCCTGATTGCCTTCCGTGTTCGGGTCGCCGTCCGGGAAGTCGGGGCCGTCATGGGCCTGATTGTCGGCAATGCCATCCCAGAAGGTGCCGCCATTGTTGGGGTTCTGCCAGAACCCTGGCGTCCGGACCCCCGGTGCCGGGTCATTGAGTCCGAAGTAATGGGCAGCATCACTGTCCGAAACGCCTTGGTCGGTAGAAACCGTGACGGTGTTGATGTGCTGGCCAGCTTCGAACGGCATCGTGTAATAGACGCTAAGGCTTTCACCCGGTGCCAGAGCTTCGGTATCGAGCACTCCGTCGACCGCTCCGTCGGCTCCGTCGACCGTCGCCCAATCTTCCCCGACATCGCGGTTGCCGTCGCCGTCGAGATCGACCCAGGCATCGATAGCCGGATCGGTGTAATCAAGTTCTCCAGCGAAGACCGAACCGGCCGGCGAGCTCAGGATATCGCTGAAGTCGAAGCCCGTCAGGGTGACGTTCCCATCGTTCGCAACCGTGACCAGGAAATAGATCGGGTTGTTTGCCGAAGTAGCCTGCGGCCCAGTCGGACTGTCATGGTCGTCCAGAAGCGGATCGAAGAGGTTGTCATTGATCGAGACATACTTCTCAACGTCGATTGACGGATCGCAGTCGATGGGAGTGTTGACGGTGGAGGGTCCGTCGGAGACCTGCTCTTCGCCGAACATGGCCGTGACGCTGGCGGTGTTGGTGATCTGCTCGTCGCCGCCTTCGTAGCAGTTGGCGTCGATGAGATCCTGCGTGGCCTCGACCGTGAACTCCCAGGTCCAGGTCTCGCCGACATCGAGCTCGCCATTGGCGGTCCCGCTCTCGACATAGACCAGTCCCGAGGTGTCGAAGTCGGTGCCTTCGAACACGTCGCTCACATCGACATCGGTCAGGGTGACGTTGCCGTCGTTGGTGACCGTGATGGTGTAGGTGATCGTGTCGCCGGCAGTATCGATGATGCCATCGGCATCGACCGAGCCGTCTTCGTTGTTCACGCTCTTGACCAGCTTCTCGATCAGGATCGCAGGCGTCAGCTCGAGCGGCACCGCTTCGTCATCGCTGACCGGACCGGTCTGGTCGCTGTCGGCAGTGGCGGTGTTGTCGATCGTGCCTGTGGCAAGGTTGCCGACCTCGACCGTACCATTGCTGTCGAGATCGTCCTGTGTGATCGCATAGGTGAGACCGGTGAAGGTATAGCTCTCGCCCGGGGCAAGGATGCCGTCATCGGCCAGCGCCAGGTTGAGACCGGTCAGCGGATCGGTCACGGTCACACCGGTCAGCGTGACATTGCCGTCGTTCGTGACGGTCACCGAGTACCCGATGATCTCACCGGCAGCGTTCAGCACACCGTCGCCATCCGCATCCACCGATAC